>WTGN01000093.1:0-17622 GCA_011523545.1 Chloroflexota bacterium
GGTGGGGTTTGCTTGGCGAATTAGAGTACCGGACAAGCCTTGTAGGGGCGACATATCATGTCGCCCGCCGAAGCAGGAAATTCGCCCTCGTCCCTAATCAGTCGAAAACTGATACACGGTAGTCGACTCAAATCGCTGACCCGGCCGGAGCAGCGTCGAGGGAAATCCCGGCTGATTCGGCGAGTCCGGAAAATGCTGCGTCTCCAGCGCCAGGCCATCGCTCTGGCGGTAGAGCCGCCCGCTTGCCCCAACCAGCGTCGCATCAAGAAAATTGCCGGCGTAAAATTG
The DNA here is from genome assembly GCA_011523545.1 of Chloroflexota bacterium. Lineage (GTDB taxonomy): Bacteria > Chloroflexota > Anaerolineae > Aggregatilineales > Phototrophicaceae > UBA6055. The sequence continues at coordinate 289 of WTGN01000093.1, forward strand.
CAGGCCCGGCTCGGTCGTCCACAGCTCCAGCGCCCGCCCCGATACCGGCTCATAGACGCGCGCGGCCAGCCCGAGCTCGCCATCAGCCAATCCATCGCGATTCAAAACGAAATTGTGGTCATATCCCTTAGCGGCGATCACCTGCGGATGAGCGGAGCGCTGACCGGCGCCTATCGCCTTCGGTGTGCGGAAGTCAAACGGCGTGCCGTCCACCGGCGCGATCTCGCCGGTCGGGATCTGGCGACTGTCCGTCGGCGTGTAATGATCGGCATTTATCGTCAGAATATGATCGTAAATTGTGCCCTCGCCCTCGCCCATCAAATTGAAGTAGCTGTGATTTGTCAAATTGACCACCGTGGGCGCGTCAGTCACAGCCGCGTAGTCAATTTGCAGCGCATTGCCTTCGCTCAAGCGGTATCGGACGGTCACGTCAAGCGCCCCCGGGTAGCCCTCCTGGCAATCGGGGCTGCGATAGCTCAGCTCGAGCGCGTCATCCGCTTCCCTGACCGTCCATATTCGCTTGTCGAAGCCCACTTCCCCGCCATGCAGGGAATTATCGCCATCATTCTTGAAGAGCCGATAATCGACGCCGTCCAGCTCAAAGGCGCCGCCGCCGATGCGGTTGGCATAGCGCCCCGTTATCGCGCCAAAATAAGGATGCTCGGCTTCATATTGGGCGAGATTGTCGAAGCCCAAAGCGACATTAGCGAATCTGCCCTGCCGGTCCGGCACCCTGATTGACGTCAAAATGCCGCCGAAGCTGATGCACATCAGGGCCATTCCGGCCGTGTTGCGCAGCGTGTACTCCTCAACTGTCTCCCCGTCTTTCGTTATGCCGTAAGCGCGCATATTGCCCCCCTTTTTTGCCCAAGCAGACAAATGATACCGCGTTCGCATGGCAGTCTACCCCCCTCAATCCCCCCATAGCAATGGGGGGAAGCCGTCTCACATGGAATCGACTTGTCATTTCTGGCGATAATCCTGCAAGGAACGGGTGAATTGCGCTGAATACGCGCAGATCTAGCTCTCCTTCCCGTCATCTCTATGGCGGTCATCTAGATGCCTCGAGGAGGGGGAGTTGAACGTTGTGGGACGCAAGGTATATTGCGATGGCGGCGGCATTGTCGCGCGCGAGTCTACAGCTTCTTGTTGACGCGGTTACACTAATTTGTGCGCGCCAAATGGTGATTTGCGAGCGGTTATGGTGATCCGTTTTGTACGATTGCGCTGGCGCCCGCCGATTGCGGATAGGCAGGAGCGCCAGAGCCACTACAATTAACGCGCATATCAAACGTGAACGGGAGCAAAGCATGGAATATCGCGCGTTAGGACGCACCGGCGTCATGGTCAGCGAACTCTGTTTAGGCTGCATGAATTTCGGCAGTCCAACGCCGGCGGCGGAAAGCTTCGACATCATGGACCGAGCCATTGATGGCGGCATCAACTTCTTCGACACCGCCAACGTATATTCGCGCGGCGGCAGCGAAGTCACCGTCGGCAAGGCCTTGAAGCGCAACGGGAAACGCGACCGGATTGTGCTCGCTACCAAGGTCCACGGGCGCATGGACGATGACGACATCCTGTCAGCCGGCAACAACCGGCGCCATATCATCCAGCAATGCGACGCCTCGCTCAAACGCCTTCAGACAGACTACATCGATCTGTACCAACTGCATCGCGCCAATCCGGAAATCCCCATCGACGAGACGCTGCGCGCCCTTGATGATCTGATTCGGGCGGGCAAGGTGCGCTACATCGGCACGAGCACCTTTCCCTCCTGGCGCGTGCTGGAATCGTTCTGGGTGTCCAAAGAGCTGGGGCTGAACCGTTTCGTCAGCGAGCAGCCGCCCTACCACCTGCTCGACCGCAGCATCGAGCGCGAACTGATCCCCATGGCACAGAGTTATGGCCTGGCGATCATCCCCTGGTCGCCACTGGCGCGCGGATTTTTGACCGGCAAATACCAGCGTGGCGAAGCCATCCCGGGCGACAGCCGCTTCGCCAGCGATGCCGGGCGCGGGGCCGCAGTCGAGCGCCGGCGCGACCAGCATTTTAGCGATCCCGCCTTTGACCTGCTGGACCTGGTCACCGAATTGGCCGACGAAAAAGAATGCAGCCCCGGTCAAATCGCCCTGGCCTGGGTCCTCAGCAAGCCCGGCGTGACCAGCCCAATCATCGGCCCGCGCACGATGGCGCATCTGGAGGACAATCTCGGCGCGACCGCAATCAGCTTGACCGCCGATGACCACGCCCGCCTGGATAACGCCGCCGAGCCGGAGTTGGCCACCGTGCCCTATTATCATGGCCGAATGGTCAATTTCAGTCCGAATGAATACGCCTGGCTCTAAGCAAAATGCGACAATGTAGGGGCGCCCGTTAACTGTGCGTTCAACTGCAGGGACGATTAACGGTCTGTTATGATGCGCCCTATCCGACCTGCCAACGACGAAACCTATGTTGGGGCGATTCGACGCAACGCCTGCGCTTGCTGTAGTGCGTGCTTTAGGGCGACTCACAGAGTCGCCCCTACAGATCTCGCAATGAATGAAGACGGAATTTTGCAGGCTTATCACGAAAGAGGAGAGGGGTAGACAAGCCTCCGCGGCCTCAGCGAAACGCCTGCGCTTGCTGTAGTGCGTGCTTTAGGACGACTCACAGAGTCGCCCCTACAGATTGCGCTATGAATGAAGACGGAATTTAGCAGGCTTATCACGAAAGAGGTGAGGGGTAGACAAGCCTCCAGCCGATTCAACGGACCGTCGCCGCCTTCTTGACCGCCATCAGCCGCTCGTAGCCGTCGCTGGACTTGTAATACTCGTCCAGGGGATAGCAGCCGGAGACCATGCCATTGCGCGGCGCCGTCGTGCAATCGCTAAATGTGCGGCAGATTCGCTTGCGCCGCAGCGGCTGCCCCGCCAGCAAGTCAGCCGGCAGCTCCGGGTAGCTCAACATCATGCGCCCCAGCCCGACGAAATCGGCCATGCCCGCGCTCAGGACCGCGCCCGCAACATTAGGCAGCCAATCTTGCAGATAAGTATAGCCGGAACCGACGATCGTCAAATCGGGGAAGCCCGCCTTGAGCTCAGCCGTAATCTTGATCTGCCGCGCCACCCCAGCCAGCGGATCCTCCGGCAGCAGGTAGCCGTCTGAGGGCGGGAAGACCGCCGGTCGCTGAATATGGAAATTGTAATAGGGGCTGCCCACCGTGATGCAGACCAACTGAATATCAAGCGCCTGAAGCAAGGCCAGCAGGCGGCGCGGCTCGCTCAAATCATAGCCGACGCCGCTGCCATCGCCGCCAAAGGCGTAGGGATAGCGTCCGCCATCGAACGGGGCCGGCACCCCGATTCGGTCCGCGCCCGGTTGAAAGGGAATCCAGTCCACCGCGCTCAGCCGCAGGCCGATGTCCAGCCCCGGCGCCAAGGTGCGGACGAGCTCCACTGTCTCGCGCAGGAAACGGCTGCGATTCTCGAAGCTGCCGCCATACCGCCCAGGCCGGTCGACCGCGCTGAGAAACTCGTGACCCAAATAGCCATGGCAGTGCTTGATGTCGATGAAGTCATATCCTGCCTGCTGCGCCAGAACCGCCGCCCGGCCAAAGTCCTCTATCAAGCTTTCGATCTCGCCATCGCTCATGACAAGGGAGTCGTCATCGACTTGAAACTTTTCATCGAGCAGCGGATGGCGATACAGGACGGCGGGTTCAAGCCGGGCGCTGTTTGGCCGACAGAAGCGGCCCGAATGCGTCAATTGCAAGCCGACGAGCAGGTCATCGGCTTTGCCGAAGCGCTCGCTGTGCGCCTCCAACAAGCCTTGACGCAAGTCAGCCAGGTCGCCGACGGTCGTCTCGTTGATGACAAGCTGCCGCGCGTTCGCTCGCCCGTCATGGCGCACCGCCACCGCCTCGCCGCCCCAGATGAGTTTCGCGCCGCTGATGCCAAAACGCCGCCAGCGCCGCCGCGTCAAGTCCGTCGGCCGTCCGTCGGCGCTGCCATCCCAGCCTTCCATCGGCAGCGCGGCAAAGCGATTGGAAAGCAGGCGACCGCGATAGCGATAGGGCTGCGCAAGGGCTGATTCGGGGCCAAGTACAGCGACTTCGTCACAGGGCAAATCCGCCCCGACAGAATCGCAGTAGGCCATGAACTGCGCGTAGCTTCGCAGCTGCGCCATCCGCTTCAGCGCCATCGGCTAGCCTTCATTCAAGACGCCCATGCGCGCCGCGATATCACGCAAAATCGCAAGGTCGCTGGCGGGCCGCGTTGGCGAATCGCGATGACTGCGGTCGGAACGTATCCAGCCGCGCAGTTTTAGAAACTGGGCCGCCGAATGCTTGTAGGCTGGCACCGGCGGCCTAAAGGCCAGAAAGCCCAGATATTGAAGCAAGTCGTTGAGTTCATAGAAGCCGGGATCGCCCGCCAGCCACATGGCGTCGCGCCGCGCGAAGAGATCGGGCGCGAAACTGCTCAAGCCGAGCAGATAATCGCTGCCATAGATGACCATGTCGATCGCCAGGTCGTTGCCAGTGAAGACCTTGAAATCCGGCCGCAGCGCATCGCGCAGTTGCAGCCGCTCCCATTCCAGCCGCCGGCTCAGCGAGGAATGCTTGGCGCCGATGCAGGCGACCAGGCCCAGCAAACCACGATAAGTTTCCAGGTCGTAAATGGCGCCGAAGGGCGCGAAGATCTTGCCCAATTCGAAGGCGATGAAGCGATCGGTCCGCCGCCCGATTTCTTCGTAGGCGCGCAGAACATCGCCGCCCGTCAGCCCGTAAGATTGAAAGATGATAGGCGTGCCGCCCTGGCTCTGTATGCCCTCGACCTGGCGGAAGTAGGCATCGGCGTCAAATGAATCGCCCGGCTTGTCCGCGACATAAGCGCCGGCGACAAAAGCACCGCCTCCGAGAGCGCAGCGCGTCGCCCGCAGCACCTTGGCGCGCTCTTCCTCCGTGATCAGATTGGCGAAACCGGTGTCCATATTGACCGCCGGCGTCAAGCCCGCTTCGGCCGTCCGCCTCACCAGATTCGCCAAGCCCGGCCAGTCGATTTCGCCTTGCTCATGGAATGGCAGCAGGATCGCCGAAATCCCGGTTATGCGCCGCTTGGGCACAATCATCGCCGCTGGATTGATCGTCGACAGCGTTTCCTGTTGCATCGGCTCGTCCTTGCGCTTTGGAGACAGGTTATGTTCAGACTGTATGATAACGTTCTTAAGCAAACAAGAAAACTCTGCGTCGAAACGCCCAAAAGCGTCGCTGGAACAGCGGGCGTCTCAGCGAGACGCCCCTACAATGCTCCTTATTTTTGCATTACTTCATTGGAGCCGCTTCTGAGTAGTTCCAAGTTAGTCATGCGAAACTCATTGCAAATCTCTGGCTGGAGTGGGCGAGCCACCGGCTCGCCCGTACAGACTTTCGATTGTTTTGGAGATTTATTCAATGCTGCAATGATTCTCATTACTTACTTGGAATCACTTGTGTGCTTGGTTGTGATAAAATCTGTACAATGCGCGCTTACGGGAATATACGCGCGGAATTCCCGGTCGCCTCGCTCGCTCACAAAAAGGGGCATGAATTTATGCGTTTACTCATCTGGGGCGCCGGCGCTATCGGCGGCACACTGGGCGCCTATCTTGTCAGAGCCGGGCAGGACCTGCTCTTCGTGGACATCGTCGAAGAACATGTCAAGCAAATCAACAGCGCCGGCCTGCAAATCAATGGACCGGTCGATGAATTCCGCGTTGAGGCGGAGGCCCGCCTGCCGCGGCAGCTGGACGGGCAATACGGCGCCATTCTGCTCTGCGTCAAATCCCAACATACGCGGGCGGCAAGCGAATCGCTGGCGCCCTTCCTGGCCGATGACGGCGTCGTGTTGTCGGTTCAAAATGGCTTGAACGAACTGATCATCTCGCAGCTGGTCGGCAGCGAGCGCACCTTGGGCGCATTCGTCAATTTCAGCGCCGATTATCACGCGCCGGGCGAGATACTCTTCGGCGGACGCGGCGCTGTCGTTATCGGCGAACTCGATGGCGCCATCAGCGACCGCATCCAGCGTATGGGCGCAATCTTGCGCGACTTCGATGACAATGCGCAGGTCACCGACAATATCTGGGGCTACCTCTGGGGCAAGGAAGCTTATGGCGCCATGCTATTCGTGAGCGCCCTGACGCATCAATCGATCGCCGAAGCGCTCGCTGACCAGCGCTATCGACAGCTTTACATTCGCGCCGCCCAAGAAATCCTGGCGCTCGCCGACAAAATCGGCATCCAGCCGGTCGGCTTCAACGGCTTTGAGCCGGCCCCCTTTCTCGCCGATGAGCGGGCGCAAATCAACCGCTCGCTCGATACACTCATCGAATTCAACAAGTTATCGGCCAAGACGCACAGCGGCATCTGGCGGGACCTGGCCGTGCGCAAGCGCAAAACGGAAGTCAGCATGTATCAGCCCATCCTCGCTCAAGCGGAGGCCATCGGCCAGGACCTGCCCCTGACCCGCCGCTGGATCCAAATGATCGGCGAGATCGAAGACGGCAAGCGCGAGCAATCGCTGGCCAACCTCGACGAACTGAATGCGGAGCTTCAATGAACATCCAATTCGAAGACAAAACAGCAATCGTCACCGGCGCCGCCCATGGTTTCGGCCGCGCGATCGCCCTGGCGCTGGCGGAACGCGGCGCGTCGGTCTGGGCATGCGATCTGCTCGGCGGCGAACTCGAAGAGACCAAAGAACTTTGCGCGGAAGCCGGCGGCAAGTGTCGCGTCAAGGTGGTTGATATCCGCAAGCGCGCTGAAGTCTTCACTTTTGTTGATGAGATACTGGCGGCCGATGGCGGCGCGCAGATCCTGGTCAACAATGCCGGCGGCGTCCTGGGGCAAGTGGGCCGCCCGCTGGAAGCGATCAGCGAGGCCGACTGGGACAGCATCTTTGAGGTCAATGCGCGCGGCGCCTTCTACTTTGCGCAAGCGGTCGCGCCGAGCATGAAAGCGCAGCGTTTCGGGCGCATCATCAATATCTCTAGCGGGGCCGGCCTGGGCGTCAGCCTCACCGGCATCCAGGCTTACGCCGCGGCCAAGGCGGCGCAAATCGGCTTAACGCGCCAACTGGCGCATGAACTGGGAGCCTGGAATATCACCGTCAACAACATCGCGCCCGGCTTCGTGCTCTCCAACCCGAACTCCATCAAGCAATTCGAGTCTTACGGCGAAGAAGGGCAACGCGCGCTCATCGATCGCTTCGCCCTGAAACGCCTCGGCGCGGCCGAAGACATCGCCCATGGCGCGCTCTTTTTCGCGTCGGATTATGCCAACTGGATTACGGGCCAGGTCTTGTCGATTGACGGCGGGAGGCTTTAGAATTCTGCAGCAATGCCAACTGTAGGGGCGAGCCACCGGCTCGCCCGTACGCACAAACCTTTTGGCACGATGCTGTAGGGGCGACTCGGTGAGTCGCCCGCATAACCGCATGAGCTCCTGGCTACAAGGCAAATTACCGCCGCTCGAGCGCCTCCAGCACCCGCGGGGCGGTCATCGGCGTTTGCGTCATGCGCACGCCCGTCGCATGCGCGACCGCGTTGGCAATCGCCGCCACCGTCGGAATCACCGGCGGCTCGCCCACGCCGCGCGCGCCGAAGGGCCCGCTGCTTGAAGGCACTTCGACGATTTGCGTATGAATCGGCGCCGCTTGCACCGCATCCGGCATCGCGTAATCCATCCAGGAGCCCGATAACAGCTGACCGTCATCGTCATAGCGCATCTCTTCGTACAGGGCCCAGCCGACGCCTTGCACCGCCCCGCCCTGCATTTGCCCTTCGACCGTCAGGGGATTGATCGCCCGGCCAACTTCCTGCACAACCGCCAGGTTCAGCAAATCCACCTCGCCCGTCTCTTCATCAACGTCAACCTCCGCGATCTGGGCGCAGAAGGACGGCGCGCGATCGGTAACCGACTGGCTGCCGCTGCCATGAATGGGATCGTATCGGCCGCCGAATGTCATCGCCTTGCCGGCCAAATCCCCCAGGGCCACAGAGCGATCCGGGAAGCCGCGCACCTGCACGCGGCCATCGACGATCTCCAGGTCCTCCGCTGATACTTCGAATTCCTCGGCTGCAATCGCCAGCGTCTGCCGGCGGGCGTCTTCCGCTGCGCGAATCACGGCGTTGCCCAAGGTGTAGAGCGTCTTGCTGCCGCCGACCCCGCCGCCGTATGGCGCGCTGTCGGTATCGCTGTAGACGAAGCGCACCTTGTCCACATCGACGCCGAAGCTCTCGGCCGCCAGGACGGCAAATGAAGTCGGCGTGCCGGACAAGTCCGCCGTGCCAATCTGCACCTGCAAGACGCCATCGCGATTGAGCTTGCAAACTGCCGCGCCCGGTTCGAGGCCGCCCATCCAGCCGCCGATTGCGATGCCGACGCCGCGCCCCTGCGAGCGCGATGCTTCGCGATTCCGCCACAGCGGATGTTCGCGCGCGGCCTCCAGCGTTTCCACCATGCCAATAACAGGAAAGTCGCCGCCATCGGGCGCCGGATCGCCGGAGCGCGCCGCATTCTTCAAGCGCAACTCCACCGGATCCATGCCCAATTGAGCGGCCGCTTCATCGAACAAAGTCTCCACCGCCATGAAAGCGGTCGGCGATGTGGGTGCGCGATAGGCGCCGACAGATTGCTTGTTCGTCACCACATTGGTCGATTCCAGCAGCAGATTGGGGCAGCGATAAAAGCTGGCGAATTGCATGGCCGCGAAGCCGCCGAGCCCGCTGGGATAGACGCCCGTGTCCGCCGTCACATCCGATTGCATGGCGACCAGGGTGCCGTCCCGCTTGAAGCCCAGCTTGCCGAAGATGCGTAGCGCCGGCGCCGGGTTGGTGCTCAGCAGCTCTTCGCCGCGCGTCAAAATCAGGCTCACCGGCCGCCCCACCGCAGCGGCCACCAGGGCGACCAGCGGCTCGTACAAACCGAACTTGGCGCCAAACGCGCCGCCGACCGGCATGCCGTAAACGGTTACATCTGACTCGGGCACACCCAGCACGTCGGCGACATCATAACGCACGCCGAAGGGCGATTGTGTGCTGGCCCACATCGTCATGCCGCCGTTGAGCGGATTGGGCTGCGCCACCCAGCCTTGCGTCTCGATCGAGCTCTGATGCACCATCGGCGTTTCAAAGCTGCGCTCGACGATGACATCGGCCTCGGCGAAAGCGGCGTCGATATCGCCCGTTTCCATCTTGGTTGTGCCGGCGATATTGGAGATTTCCTCTTCGTCGCCTTCCGATTCGCCGCCGGTATCCGCGCCGTGTGCCGCCTCATCGCCCGCGCCGGTCGGGATGCCGGTCGGCCAGACGATGTTCGCGCCTTCCGCGGCGGCGTCATCCATCGACGTCACCGCATCGAGCGCCTCGTAATCCACCTCGACCATCTCGGCGCCATCAGCCGCGGCCGCCGCCGTATCGGCCAGGACGATGGCAACAGGCTGCCCGACAAATATGACGCGATCGCGGGCCAGCATCAGTTTGGCGCGCGAAGAGGGCGTCACCGCCGGCAGGTCTGAGCCGGTCAAAACGCGCTGAACGCCCGGCAGAGCTAGCGCCGCGCTCGCATCGACGCCGGTGATTTTGGCGTGGGCATAAGTGCTCAAGACGAAACGCGCATGCAGCATGCCCGCCAGCTTGAGATCGCCAGTGTATTTCAAATTGCCGGTGACCTTGGCGGGGCCGTCAATCACGGGTGTTGGTTTGCCAACAAATGAGAAATCTGACATTGACTCGCTCCTCTTGACTAAGGGATGAATACGCAACTTTTGCGCCTGGCGCCTATGCCTATCTGCGGATGCAGCGCAATCTCATGATAGAATCTCGCTGTTCTCGTAACCCTCTGTGTTCTCGGTGGTGAATGTCTGTGAGTGCCCAGAGATGGCGATACCCAAGAAATTCACCACTCCCCAAATACTAACCCGGCGACGCCAATTCTACCACTCGATAACCTTCACGCTCAGTGCGTTCGCGGAATAGCTGGCTGAGCCGCCGCGTCATCGGGCCTGTCTCGCCGGCGCCGATTCGCCTGCCGTCAAGCTCAATCACCGGCGCCAGCTCGCCCATCGTACCGGTACAGAACATCTCATCGGCGCGATAAACCTCGCTCAGCGAGATATTCTTGACGCGATGCGGGATGCCGGCGCCGGCGCAGATCTCGAGCACCGTCGCCCGCGTGATGCCTTCCGGGCAGGCGCCGGTATCCGATGTCAGCAGCTCGCCGCCCTGCACGATGAATGCGTGGGTGGCGTTCGTCTCGGCCACATAGCCTTGTGTGTCCAGCATCAGCGCGTCATCGGCGCCGGCCGCGTTCGCCTGAATCTTGGCCAGAATCGAGTTGATCAGGTTGCAGGAATGGATATTCTGATCGACGCAATCGGGCGGAATGCGGCGAATGCTCGAGGTGATGAGGCGGATGCCGCTCTTGTCATAAACCGGCGGCTTATGCTCCGCCAGCACGATCAGCGTCGGCCCGGCTGTGTTCAAGCGCGTGTCCATGCCGCTGGTATACTTGACGCCGCGGCTCAGCGTCAGGCGAATGTGCACGCCGTCGGTCATCTGGTTGGCGATCAGCGTCTTGCTGATTTCGGCGATGATCGCCTCCTGCGGCGGGATCTGGCTGAAGGCCATCGCCAGCGCTGAATCTCGCAGGCGGTCCAGGTGCGGGATCAACTTGAATATCCGCCCCTGATACAGGCGCAGCCCTTCCCAAACCGCGTCGCCGCCCTGCACCGCCGAATCAAAGGGGCTGATGCCGGCCACATCGCGATGATAAAGCTCGCCATTGATGTTGATGAGCAAGTCGCTGTTTTTGGGATTAAATTGCTGTTTCATCGCCCTTCCTAATTGACGCAAAATTGCGCCATCTGCTCATACAATCGGCGGCATTCTTCCAAGAGTCCATTCATCTCGGCCGGCAGCGGCGTATCGTCTTCTTTGTATGGGGCGAAGCCGGTCGATTTCTCGACGCTGGCGTACCAGTGCTTCGCCCAGATGCCATCGCTCTCCCGCTGGCCGGCCTTCCAGCTGAGCATTGCCCGGTCAAAATTGACGTCAAGGGCGGCGCAGAGCTTTCGCAGCGCTCGCTCCGGATTGCGCAAGACGTCTTTGGCCTCGATCACCGGCGGAATGCTAGCCGAGGCGGCCCGCACCCAATTGAAGAGCTCGACCTGCTGCGGCAGCCCGGTCTGGTCCAGGCCGGGGTTGGGTATCACCTTGGAAAAAGACAGCAGCATCCGGCGCGGATCGCGAATGAGAAAGCAGTTGGAGACGGCGCCAAGCCAGCTTCTGTCGATATGTTCGAGCATGTGCTGGGTCATGTGCTTCTGAAAGACGATCGGCTCCTCAGCGACATCCGCCAGCAAACCCTCCACAACCGCCCGCCAGTCAGTCTCATAGCAGCCGATAATCTCCTCAGCGCCCGGATGATCATAGCCGGTATGGCGCAAATAATGCGCGTAGAATGGCTCATCAATCACGCGGGTATCCGACCGGCTCTCCCAAGCCCGCATCATCGCGGTGGAGATATTGCGCGGCCCCGACCACATGGCTATGATTCGCTGCGACAAAACCCTTCGCCCTTGCCCATCTGCAAATACAAACCGAAAGCCCGCCGCTTGCCCTCAAGCGCTCGTCCAGTCTATAGTGTAAGTGCTTCACAACTGCCGCTATTGTAACCGATTGCGATTGCGATGTCATACTGGAAACTGTCAGAGGCTCGCCCTTCAAAGCACAAACACAAACTGTAAGGCTTGTCTGGTGGTGGTTGGCACAATGCTGACTCTACAACATGCAACGGATTTCCAAAGCTTCACCACAGAGGAACCGAGGAAGGCACAGAGGCCACAGAGGGATGTATTGTTTACCCACTAGCGACGTTGTACGGACGTTTGCCCCGCAGTGTCTACGCGCGGCAATGAAAGGCCCGCTTGCGCTGTCGAAGGGCGGCAAGCCATGTCATGAATTTACGGTGCGTAGGGGCGAGCCTTTGTGTACTCGGTGGTCAAAAAAACCTGTATCCTCGGCGCCACCGGCGGAATTTACCCGTGCCGTATGCGCTAAAGGTCAATAGTGTCCTTCCCTAACCTGCATCGCAAACGCCTTCCGATCTACATCGCCCTGCTCACGCTGGCCATAGCCCTGGCCGTACCGCGCCCGGCGCCGGATCATGTCCCGCTTGGCGCCCAGCAGCGCGTAGAGACCACCGTCCCGCTGCTATGCCTGCATACGCTGCTCGAGAATGAAGTCCAGGAAGCCAAGATCAAGCGCTCGCTGATTTTGGCGCGCGAGCTGGGCGCGACCACCATCGTGCAGTTCTTCCCCTGGGCATATCATGAGCCGAGCAAAGGCCGATTCAACTGGGAACGCGCCGACCGCATTCTGGCCCACGCCAATCGGCAGGGACTGCAAGTCATCGCCCGGCTCGGCCTGGTTCCGGCCTGGGCGCGCCCGAGCAGCGCTGAAACGACGAGTACGCTCAACTATCTGCCCGCCGACTCATTCGAGCACTTCGCCCGCTATGCCGCCGCCTTCGCCCAGCGCTATGCCGGCGCCGTCAAAGCCCTAATTATATGGAACGAGCCGAATCTCAGCTTTGAATGGGGCTATCGCCAGGTCGATCCGGCCGCTTACGCGCGCCTGCTGCGCGCAAGCTATGCGCAAATCAAAGCGGCCAACCCGGACATGCTGGTCCTGGCCGGCGCCTTGGCCCCCACGCTGGAAAAAGAGGGCAGCGCCGCCGGGCTCAATGAGCTGGATTACCTGGACGCGATGTACCGCCATGGCGCGGGCGATGTCTTCGACGCGCTGGCCATCCACACTTATGGATTCCGTGACCCGCCGGCGGCCGAACCAGATCGCGAGCGCTTGAACTTCCGGCGCGCCGAATTGCTGCGCGAGATCATGATCGCGCATGACGATGGCGACAAGCCGGCCTTCATCACCGAGTTCGGCTGGAATGATCACCCGCGCTGGACCGGCGCCGTCCGCCCATCCCAGCGTTCCGCCTACACGATTCAGGCTTACGACTATGCCCAATCGAATTGGGACTGGCTGGAGAGCCTCTGCCTGTGGGCGCTCCGTTACCCGGCCGACTTGCTCAGCTATCCCGACAATTTCACGCTAGTGAGCGCCGACTTCAGGAAGAAACCGATCTATTTCGCCCTGCAAGATTTCAGTCGCCAGCGGGCGAAAAGCGAGGCGCTGTGGCTGCCGCCGCCGCAAGAGGCCTAAAGCGCCCGATCGCCTTGGGTCTGTCGATGCTGGTTTTGGGGGCGATCGCCGCGGCAGCGTTTGCCGCGCTCATCCGTCATGCCGCGCCGCCGAACGTAAGCAGCGCCTTCCCGGCCGGCGAAATCGTCGTTGGCGTGGACGGCAGCTTTCCGCCCTTCGCCCTCGATGACGGCGCGACGCTGCAAGGGCTGGATATCGACCTCGCCAAGTCGATCGCCCGGGACATCGGCCTGCCGATCCGCTTCCGCAATATCGGCTTTTACGCCCTGCATGACGCCCTCATCAGCGGCCAGGTTGACGTCTTGATTTCTGCGCTGCGGGTCGACCCCGCCCGTATGGACGACCTGCGCTATACCGCTTCTTATTTTGACAATGGCCTGCTCCTGGTCACTGACGCTGATGATATGGCGGCGCAACCTGACGCGCTCGACAAGGCGCGCATCGCTTATGAATACGCCAGCAGCGCCGAGAGCCACATTCGCGCTTGGGAAGAAGACGGGAGGAATTTGTCGCGCCGCCCCTACGAGCTGCCGCAATACGCCCTGGACGCGCTTCGGCTGGGGCAGGCTGAGGCCGCCATCGTCGACGCGACAACCTTCAGGCTGTACCAAAGCGCCCGCAACGGTTGGAGCGCCAAGAGCGAATTCATAACGCATGATCCCTATGCCATCGCCCTGCGCATCGACCGCGTCGATGCCTGGAAGCTCGTCGACAGCGCGCTGGCCGCTTTGAAAGAATCCGGCGAACTGGGTAGAATCGTCGACGGGCGGCTCTAAAGGCTTCAGCACAGAGGAAACGAGGCGACACAGAGGGCGCTGAAGAACATTTGACCACCGAGGGCAGCAAGAGGGCGAGCCAAGGGTCGCGTAGACACTGACCGTCTCTCGCCCCTACAGACCTTAATTGTTGAGGGTTCGGCTGGTTGGTGGGCGAGACGGGGGGCGCCCCTACAGATTTCAATATGATTACAGATGGCATTCCTGCGTGTTGAATGCGGTTAGTCCGGGTTAGGAGTTGAACATGGCTGAAAGAATCCGCTGGGGCATACTGAGCACAGCCCGTATCGGCAGGCGGGTCATTCCGGCGATCCAGGCGTCGCGCAATGGCGAAGTCGCCGCGGTTTGCAGCCGCTCGCTGGAGCGCGCGCGTTCCTGGGCCGCCAGGCATGGCATCCCGCGCGCCTACGGCAGCTATGAAGAGCTGCTCGCTGACGGTGACCTCGACGCGATTTACAATCCGCTGCCGAACAGCATGCACGCCGAATGGAGCATCAAATGCGCCCAAGCCGGCTTCCCCACCCTCAGCGAGAAGCCATTCGCCAGTGACGCGGCCGAAGCCCAAAGCATCGTCGACGCCTTCGAGCAACATCGTCTGCCACTGACGGAAGCCTTTATGTATCGCTTTCATCCGCAGCATGCCAAAGTTCAGCAGATTCTGGCCGACGGCGGCATCGGCGACTTGCAGATCATCAACAGCAGCTTCACCTTTCCCGTATCAAACGGCGCCAATATTCGCCTCAGCAAGGCGCTGGCCGGCGGCGCGCTGATGGATGTCGGCTGCTACTGCGTCAATCTGATGCGCTTCATGACCGGCGAAGAACCGCAGCGCGTCACCGGCGCGGCCCGGATCGGCGCTGACACCGGCGTCGACGAGACCCTCGCAGGCACGCTTGAGTTCCCCTCCGGCGTCATCGGCCACTTCGACTGCGGCCTGCGCTCCTTCGGGCAGCACAGCTACACGCTCAAAGGCTCGCGGGGCATGATCGTCGTGCCGCAAAGCTTCGTCATCGACAAAGCCGCCGACGGCATCGTCCGGCATTGGGGCGAACAGGGGCTCACCGAACACGTCATTCCGGCGGTCGATCAATACCAGCTGATGGTCGAGGATTTTGCCGACGCGCTGCTCATGGGCCGGCCGCCGCGCTTCGCCCCGTCAGACGCGGTGAACAACATGCTTGTGGTGGACAAGCTGCTGGCGCAAGCGCGTTAGTGCAATGCCTTGGCCAGCACGCGCTCGCCGGTCTGCACGCGCCAGAGCGAAGCGTACAAGCCATCCGTCAGCACCAGGTCGTCGTGGCAGCCGCTCTCCAGCAGCCGGCCATCCCCCAGCACGTAGATCATATCGGCGTTGCGCACGGTAGACAGGCGATGGGCGATGACGATGGTCGTCCGCCCGACGACAATCCGTTCCAGTGAGCGCTGAATGGCCGCTTCCGTTTCGTTGTCCACTGAAGATGTCGCCTCATCCAAAATCAGAATCGGCGGGTCTTTGAGCACGGCGCGTGCGATCGACAAGCGCTGCCGCTGGCCGCCGGAGAGCTTTTGGCCGCGTTCGCCGACGATGGTGTCGTAACCCTGGGGCAGCTCCATTATGAATTCATGCGCCTCGGCGATCATGGCCGCTTCTTCGATGAGATGATCGGGCACGGCGCCATTCCTGCCATAGGCGATGTTCTCGCGCACGGTGCCGTGGAACAGGAAAACATCCTGGCTGACCAGGCCGATGGCGTTGCGGATATCGACTTGTTTCAGGTCGCGCAGGTCATAGCCGTCCAGCCAGACCGCCCCACCGGTGACGTCATAGTAGCGCAGCAGCAGCTTGATGACGGTGCTCTTGCCGGCGCCGGTCGCCCCGACAATGGCGACCGTATCGCCAGCCGGCACATCCAGCGTCAGCCCCTTGATGATGCGGCGCCCATCGCTGTAGGCGAAGTCGACGGCGTCCAGGCGCATCGCCCCGCGCACCTGACTCAGCGGCAAATGAAGCGAACCGTCATTGACCATGGACTGAATGCTGAGCAAATCGAGAATCCGATTGGTGGAGGCCATGGCGCGCTGATATTGATCGAAGGTCTCGCCTAATTTGGTCAGCGGCCACAGCAGCCGCTGCGTCATGAAGATGAGCACGCTATAAGCGCCGACATCAAGCGCGCCGCTGAGCGTCAAGTGGCCGCCGGCAATGGTGATGGCGATGAAGCCGCAAACGATCACCATGCGAATCATCGGCGTGAAGGCCGAGCTGAGGCGGATGGCGCGCCGGTTGCGCTCGACATATTCATCGCTCTCGATGCGCAGGCGTTCGGCCTCGTAATCTTCGGCCGTGAAGCTCTTGATGGTGGCGATGCCGCTCAAGCTGTTGGACAGGTGATGATTGATCATGCTGACCTGTTCGCGGACGGCGCTGTAACGCGGACCGAGCAATTCCTGAAAACGGAATGAGCCCCAGATGATGATGGGAATGGGGATGGCCGCCATCCAGGCGACGCTCGGCGCCAGGAAGAAGAAGATCCCGCCGATGACAATGCCGGTGGTCAAGATCTGCACCACATCGCTGGCGCCGATATCGAGGAAGCGTTCCAACTGGTTGATGTCGTCATTCAAGACCGACATCAAGCCGCCGGTGCTCTGATCTTCGAAGTAGGCCATTTCCAAATGCTGGACATGGTCATAAGCATCGACGCGCACGTCATGCTGCAGCGATTGCGCCAGGTTACGCCAGTAGATGCGCTGGATGTAGCCGAAAACGGATTCCAGCGTCCAGACGACAAGGGTGACGAAGCCGAGGATGAGCAGCTGGAGCGAGAGGTCGCTGATGCCCAGCCGACCGAGCAGGGAGTCCTGCCGCTGCACCACGATATCGACCGCCATGCCGATCAAGACCGGCGGCATGATATCGAAGACTTTGCCCAGCACCGAATACAGGCTGGCCAGCGCGACGCGCCGTTTGTAAGCGGTTGCGTAATTCAATAGGCGGATGAAGGGATGGCGTTTCTTGTCTTTAGCTTTTGGCATGCGCGCGCGCCAGATTTGAGTTGACCATAAGCCCTGAATTATAAGCAATTGCGAACTGGCGCGCTAGATGGGGTGAAGAAGTTTGCCGCAGAGGCACAATTGTCGTCGAGAGAGGTGGGCGAGCCACCGGCTCGCCCGTACGCACAGGACCCTCGGGGGTTGGCGGATGAGGCCGCCACCGGACGCGCCAGATGGGGGGGCGGGGGATTCACCACAGAGGCACAGAGGGCACAGAGTGGGCGACACAAGTGTCGTCGAGAGAAGTGGGCGAGCCACCGGCTCGCCCGTACGC
>WTGN01000093.1:17722-27278 GCA_011523545.1 Chloroflexota bacterium
GCACAGGACCCTCGGGGGTTAGCGGATGAGGCCACCGCCGGGGGCGCCGGCGACGGCGGGGGGGCTCACGGCAGAGGCAGAGAGGGCACAGAGAGGGCGACACAAGTGTCGTCGAGAGAAGTGGGCGAGCCACCGGCTCGCCCGTACGCACAGGACCCTCGGGGGTTAGCGGATGAGGCCACCGCCGGGGGCGCCGGCGACGAGGGCGGCGACCGCCTCGCGATCAACCAGCGGCAGATCGCCGGGAATGGTATATTTCAGCGCCGACATCGCCACGCCCCACTTCAGCGCCAGCTCAACGTCTTCGAAACGCAGCCAGGCGTAGAGAAAGCCGGCGGCAAAGGCGTCGCCCCCGCCGATCCGCCCGACTTCACCGGCCAGAATCGC
Source organism: Chloroflexota bacterium (assembly GCA_011523545.1). GTDB lineage: Bacteria > Chloroflexota > Anaerolineae > Aggregatilineales > Phototrophicaceae > UBA6055. Next base: position 18,110 of record WTGN01000093.1, read on the forward strand.
AGGCTGGCGCGGGATGTCGCCGCTGCTCCTGCGGGCTTGCGCGCCGTCTGCGCCCAAGGTCATGACGATGAGCGCGTTCGGGTATTTGCTTGCCAGGGCGTCGATGGCCTCGTCTTCTGTGGCAGCGCCGTACATCACCTGGTAATCGCCGAGCGGGCAGAAGATGACATCGGCTTGCGACATGGCCCGGTCGCAGCCGGCCGCGGCCGCCGTCCCGCTCCAGAGCTTGCTGCGATAATTACTGTCGAAGCTGGTCCGCCAGCCAGCCGCCTTCGCTCGCTCTATCGCCGCATGAGCCGTGTCGCGCGCGCCCTCGCTGATCGCCAGCGTGATGCCGGTGACATGAAAGATGTCGGCGACGCCTGGCATAAACAGGCCGGCCGGCAAGTCATTCGGGCTTATGCGGCTCATGGCGGAGTCGATGCGATCGTAGATGATTTCGCTGGCGCGGGGCGGCTGCGCCTTTTCGTGAAAATAGATGCCCAGCCTTTCGTCCTCATCTGCCCAAACGACATGGCTCACGTCAACGCCGTGCTGGGCGATGCGATTGCTGATGTAGCGCCCCATCGGCGTGGCCGGCAAGCGGGACAGCCAGGCTGCTTTCATGCCAAGCCGCGCCAAGCCGACCGCCGTGTTCGACTCGGTCCCGCCCACCCAGATATCGAAGCTGCGCGTCTGCTCAATGCGCAGGAAACCCGGCGGCGTCAAACGCATCATCGATTCGCCAAAGGTCAGGACCTGGTATCGGGACATGCGGGTCTCCAATTGGTGTTAGTTGCGGGCGAGTCACCGCCTCGCCCCTACGGTCTGTGATTTGGCGGCGGGCGACTCACAGAGTCGCCCCTACAAACTGCGCCGCGGCGGACGGTTTCCGCTAGCGTGGCTTTGATGATACCGCTATACTCGCGGCATGGCACGTATTGGACTAGATGCCCGGCTGACCCACTATCGCGTTGGTGGCATCAGCAGATACATCACGGCGATCATCAGCGGCTTCGAAGACCTTCAACCCGCGCAGGAAATCACATTATTGCAAAGCCGCAAGTCAAGGCGGATGCTGTCGGCGCGCTTCCCCAGCGCCCGCCTGTGGACGCCGCCGCATCATCGGCTGGAGCGCGCCGCCCTGTCGCTGGAGCTTTGGGGGCGCCGATTCGACCTTTTGCACAGCCCTGATTTCATCGCTCCCTACCGCGCCGCACGCCGCCACATCATCACGGTTCACGATCTTAGTTTTATCCACTATCCCGAGTACATCACCGCCGAAAGCCGTCGCTATTACAATGGACAAATCGCGGCGTCAGTGGACCGGGCCGATCATATTCTGGTCGACAGCCAAGCCACCCGGCGGGACTTGATTGACATCCTCAAGGCGCCCGCCAGCGGCATCACCGTTCATACGCTCGGCGTCGACGCCATGTTTCGCCCGCTGCCGCCCGAAGAGAGAGCGCCGGTCATCAGCGCGCTGGGGCTGCCGGCGGAATACGCGCTGTTTGTCGGCACGCTGGAACCGCGCAAGAACCTCATCGGTCTCGCCAAGGCTTATCGCAGTTTGCTGCTGGACTTGCCCGATGCGCCGCCGCTGGTCATCGCCGGGCGGCCCGGCTGGCATTTTGAGCAGCTGATGGCGGACCTGAATGACGTTGGCATCAACGAGCGACTCTTGCTGAAACTGGATGTCAGCGATGAGCAGCTGCCCGCCCTCTACAGCGGGGCGTTGGCCTTGCTGGCGCCATCATTTTATGAAGGCTTCGGCTTAACCGCGCTGGAAGCGATGGCCTGCGGCACCGTGCCCATCGTCAGCGATGCGGCGTCGCTGCCTGAGATTGTCGGCGATGTCGGCCTGCTTATCGACCCGCATGACATTGATTCGATTGGGGGCGCGCTATTAAAGGCGCTGACGGACAGCGACTGGCGCGCGGCGCAATCGGCGGCGGCGCTGCAGCGGGCGGCGGGCTTCCGCTGGATCGACACGGCGCGCTGCGTGTTAGACTGTTACAACGCCGTGCTGAATTGAGAGGGCGAGCTATGAAGAGCGGGGTTGGGATTTGCAGGTGGGCGACGCACAAAGTCGCCCCTACAGACAGGGCTGTGGAGGGGTTGATGAGGCGCGATGAAGATCCTGCTGCTGACGCCTGACCTGCCCTATCCGAGCGAATCGGGCGTCGCCATTCGCAACATGGGCATCATTCGCGGGCTGGCTGCGGGCGGGCGCCGCCTCAGCCTCGTGAGCTTCGCCGAGAAAGCTGCGGACGCGGCGTCAAATCCACTCTTTGACCTCTGCGAGGAAGTCCACGTTGTGCGCGCGCCAAGTCACGGCAAGCTAAAGCGCATCGTCAAACTCTTGGGAAGCGGGCAAGCCGATGTGGCGTTCCGGTTGGCAAGCGCCGAGTACAGGCGTGTTCTAAGCGGGCTTTTGCAAGCGAATGCTTACGACTTAATTCAGTTTGCCGGTATTGAACTGGCTTGTTACCTGCCGCTCATCACGTCAGCAAAGAAGAGCGCCAAGGTCGTGTATGACGCGCAGAACGCAGAGGCTGAACTGCAGCGCGTCGTCGCCCGCGTGGATCGCGGTGAGACACGCCGGCTTCCAACTGCCCTTTACTCGACCATACAGTCGGCGCGCTTGCAACAATTTGAGCGATCAATCTGCCGAGCTGTCGATGCTGTCATCGCCGTCAGCGAGCAAGACCGCGGCTTCCTACTAAAACACGGCGGCGCTCCAGTGCGCGTCATGTCCAATGGAATCCATGTTGCCGAATACAAGCCGGTGGCGGATGCGGCGCGCGCGCCATGCCAGCTGGTATTCAGCGGCAAAATGGATTACCGACCCAATGTCGACGCCGTCGAGTGGTTTCACAGCGCGGTGTATCCGCTCGTACGGGAAGGAAACCCGCAAGCGCGCCTGCTCATCGTCGGGCGGAATCCGCATCGGCGGCTCCAGCATCTCGCTGACGATGAGTACGTGCGGGTCACCGGCTGGGTGGAATCGGTGCTGCCGTTTCTGCATGAGGCTGCTATTTACATCGCGCCTCTGCGAATGGGGAGCGGCACCCGCCTGAAAATACTACAGGCGATGGCGGCCGGCTGCGCAGTCGTCTCCACTTCGATCGGCGCGGCCGGCTTGAACGAAGAGACGCGCGGCGCCCTGCTAATCGCTGATGGCGCGCAGGACTTCGCGGATGCCGTGTGTGCGCTTTTGGCTGATGAAGCGCGTCGGCGGGAAATGGGCGCCCTGGCGCAGCGGCAAGTCAAGAAGCACTACGATTGGTCAGCGCTGATCCCGCGTCTATTGCAGGTGTATGCGGAGCTGGGACTTGGATAGAGAAGCGCTCGTCAGGCGCAATCGGCGGCTGGCGGCGGCATTCAATCAGCCATCGCGGAAACATCGCCTGCGCAACAGCTTGCTGCGGTTCATCGCTTATGCCCCAATCGCGCCCAAGGTCGGTGAAGCCGGGCGCGTTCTCATCATCCGGCCCGATCACTTTGGCGACATGCTATTGACGACGCCGGCGATCAAGGCGCTGAAGCGGGCCCGGCCTGAGCTCGGCATTCATGTGCTTTGCGGGCCCTGGTGCGCTGAGCTGCTGGAGCATTATGGAGAAGCAGAGCGCGTGCTGACCCTGCCCTTCCCCGGCTTCCAGCGCGACGAAGGGGCCGCGGGCAATCCCTACAAACTGGCGCTGCAAAGCGCGCGTCTGCTGCGGCGGATCGGATATGACAGCGCGCTCATCATGCGCCCGGATCACTGGTGGGGGGCGCTGCTGGCCAGCCTCGCCGGCATCCCGCGGCGCATCGGTTATGATTTGCCGGGCGTCGCGCCCTTCTTGACCGACGCGCGCCCGCTTCAGCATCAGCATGTCGTTGTGCAGAATCTGCGCCTGGTGGAAGCCATGGGTGTTACGCGTTCGTCGGAGTCGATTCAGCTCGAATTTCCGCTGCGTCCGGGAGACCAGGAGGGCATCGACATGACGCTGGCCGATTTGGGCATTGCCGGGGAGCGGCCGATCGTCTGCATTCATCCGGGCTCGGGCGCCGCCAGCAAGGCTTGGCCGGCTGCGGAGTGGGCGAAAGTCGCAGATGCGATTTCGAGAGATTACCGCGCCGCCATCATTCTAACTGGCACGGCGGCGGAAAGCGCGCTGATCGGCGACATCATTCACTTTATGACGGGGGGCGCGGCCAGCCTGGCCGGACGGACCAGCCCCGGGCAATTGGCGGCGCTGTACCGGCGTTCGCTGGCTGTCTTGGGCGTCGACAGTGGCGCGCTGCACATGGCGGCCGCCGTACATAGCCCGACTGTCACGCTCTTCGGTCCGGCTGACCCGATTGAATTCGCGCCTTGGGGCGACCGGCGGCGTCACGCGGTGGTGACGGCGGACATCGCTTGCCGGCCCTGCCGCATACTTGACTGGCGCGCTGATGATCCGAGATTTCATCCTTGCGTGCGGGAGATCGGCGTGGGGCAAGTTTTGGAGGCCTTGCAGCGGGTGTTGGGTGAGGACTGATGGGTTGGGGGCGGCGTGAACTGTCACCCCTACAGATTGGTGATTCGGTGGGCGAGCCACCGGCTCGCCCATACGCACAACAAATTTTTAACAGGGATTGCAGGCGTTCGACAGCGCAAGCGGGCGGCGTGATATGTCGCACCTACAGATTGGTGATTCGGTGGGCGAGCCACCGGCTCGCCCGTACGCACAACAAATTTTTAACAGTGATTGCAGGCGTTTCGACAGCGCAAGCGGGCGGCGTGACGGGTAGGCCCTACGTGCGAGCCTGAAGGTGTGGGCGACGTGATGGGTCGGCCATACGGATGGTAAGTTGGCGGGCGATTCACAGAATCGCCCCTACGGACGGTGAGGGACGGGGTTAGGCGAGGATGGATTCGTCTTGCGGTTGCACGATGATGGTATTTTCGTTGCGGTAGGTCACCATGCCTGGCCCGGCGCCTTTGATCGCTTTGACGTATTTGACGCGGGTGTAGTCGACGCGGACGTTGGCGTCGTTGCGGCGCTGGCTGTACCAGGCGGCAACGGCGGCCGCTTCTGCGATTAGGGCCTGCTTGATGCGGCGGCCATCGTTGCGGATGACCAGGTGAGCGCCGGGCACATCACGGGCGTGCAGCCAGATGTCTTGCGGTTTGGCGGTCTTGAATGTGACGATTTCGTTCTGCCGGCTGTTGCGGCCCAGCCAGATCACATAAGCATCGCGGCTGACCAGGCGCAGCGGACCTGCACGGCCACCGCCGCCAATTCGTTTCTGCTGCTGGCCGCGCCAGTGACCGCGGGCTTGCAGAAGCTGGATCACATCATCGATTTCGGGCCAACTACCCGCCGCCGCCAGGTCGCTCTCCAACTGTTTGACAAATTGCATCTCCAGGCGCGTTTGCTTGATGAGGGCTGGCAGCGATTTCGCCGCTGACTTGGCTTTCTCGTAACGACGGAAGTAATCCTGGGCGTTCTCGAGGGGACTGCGGTCAGGGTCGAGCGCAAGCACCAGTTCAGGCGCATCGGGCTCATATTGGGCACGCAATTCGCTCTGTCCCGGAGACAGCGTGAATTGATAAGCCAGGATCAACTCGCCCGCTTGCTGAAGGCGCAGCATTTCGGCGTCGTCGCGCAGGCCAGCCCGCAGCGAGCAGAGCTTGGCCGCCAGTTTCGCCCGTGTCTCTTCGAGAGCGGCCTGCACCGGCTTCTTGGCTTCGCGGTAGGCGTCGCCGCTGGTCAACGCGCCGTAGTAGCCGCTGATGGCCGCGCTGACCGATTCGGCGTCGGTCCAATCCAGGTGAGACAGGGGGAAGACGCTGAATGCGGCCGGCACAGCTTGAAGGCTGCCGATGCCCGGACGCCAGCGCCTTTGCAGCAGCGGCCGCATCAGGGCCTGAAGGGCTGCGAACAATGCTGCGCTGTCCGTCTCATTGGCTTTGCTTTGGACGTCGCCGGTCGCGCGGAAGACGATCTCCTTGGCCAGCAGCGGGCTCAGGCCGAGGATCTGCCCGGGCAGGATGCGCCGCGTCTGGGTCGATTTCCGCTCAGCCTTCGTCAGCATTCGGCGAATGTCGCTTTCGGTCAGATGGGCTGGATCGAGCTGACCGCGCAGAGGCGGCGGCGGTACGTAATCATGATTGGGCAGGCTGAGACGATAGCGGTTTTCATCCGGGCCCACGCGATTCAAGCAATCCAATATCATGCCATCGCGCAGGAGCAGCAGATTGGCGCGGCGCGGCATCAATTCGGCGATGAGGCGGAAGGGCCCTTCGCGGCTCTCCAGCTCGATTTCCAGCAGCCGTTCCCAGGCCGGTTGTGTGAAGCCGGTGACGAGCGCGCCTTTGATGTAACGGCGCAGGAGCAGACCGAGCTGCGTCGGCTTGGATAGACCGCGGCGCAGCTTGACGCCGGCGAGGTGGACGCGGGGCTGCGCCGCCTCCGCGCACAGGTAGAGATAATGTCGGCGGCGGTCAGCATAGACCTCGAGGCCGATCGTCAGCGGATCGATATCGATGATGTCCTGCACGCGGCCACCGGTGAGCGCTGCGCTCAGTTCATCAAGCAGTGCTGAGATTGTGAAGTTGTCCATGGTCATTTCAGTGTTTCCTGGCAAATGCGGGCGAGTCACCGCCTCGCCGCTACGAAGTCTCGATTGCCTTGCGGGCGACGAGGCATGTCGGCCCTAGAACTTCATGTTTCGGCGAGGGTGAGCAGATAGGCGATCATGTGCCCCAGGTCGGCGGATGAATAGCGCTGCGCATAGTTGCTGGGCATCGCATTGGCATAGCCCGCTACCAAATGGGCCGCGGGCAGAACAATCGATTCGTAGAGATATTGCTCGGCGCTGAGTGGCGGCCGCCTGTCGCCAGCTGTCGAGCCGATCCCGGCAAAGAGCGGCGCAACGCGACCCTCGCCAGCCACATGGCAAGTTGCGCATTCGGTGTCTGCGATCAGCTTCTCGCCGATGCTGGCGTCCGCTCCATCCAGGGCCGCCGCCACCTCATCGGCGTAGGAATCGACTGTGATGGATGGCGTTTCTGAGGATTGCGTTGCGTTCATTATCAGCGCCAATAGCAGGACGAAGGCGACGACAGCGGCGGCGGCAATCAGCAGAAACAGCTTGGTTCGCGGTTGCCCTGCGGGTGATTTGCTATTGGTCATTGACGGGCTGCGCTTGGGCCGCGCAAGGGCGGCCGCGGGACGGACGCTAGGTATTGGCGTCTTGACGCACAGCTGTCACCTGGCGATTTAGCAGCCAGAAGAGGATGGTGAGCGTCAAGCCGGCGCCGATGACGTTGAAGATGATGAAGCCGGTTACCAAAATGAAGGCGACCGCTTGATCCGGCGTGGCGGTCAGAAAGTCGCCGCTTGGGTCGGTCGTCTGTTGGATGGCCAGATCCGACGAGAGCAAATTGGATGTGATGGCGCCGCCCGCAAGCAGTATCACCAATATGATCGCTACCGAAGCCAATGCTTTCATCGGTCTCCTCCGCCAGACGCCGCTACGTTTCGCATTTTACTATTCATAATGGGCGGGCGCAAGATGTTCGGGTTTAATTTGCGATAGGGAACACAGAAGCAAGCAGGTGTAAGCAGTTGAAAATTTACCACCGAGCACAGCGAGTTTTATTGAGGGCACAGAGGGGATTGTAGAGAGTAGGATATCACAGCGATTGGGAAGCCAACGCCAACCATGCACACAGCGGGTCAAAGGCCCCTTCTTGAGAAAGCGCGTACTTTAGGGCGACTCACCGAGTCGCCCCTACCGATTTCGATTGGTTCGTGACCAGTTGGTCGCGTTCGGGGCCGACGCTGACGATGTGGATTGGCACATCACAGAGCTCGGCGACGCGGCCGATGTAATCGCGCGCGGCGGCCGGCAGATCGCTGAAATGGCGGCAGCCGCTGATATCGGCGCTCCAGCCGGGCAGCGTCTCGTAAATTGGCCTGGCGCGTTCCAGCTGCGCGTTGGTGACGGGCGGATAGTCAAATCGATCGCCGTCGATTTCATAGGCGGTCGCCAGCTTTAATTCATCCAAACCGGACAGGATATCCATCTTGGTCAGCATCAGCTCGCTCAAGCCATTGACGCCGACGGCGTAGCGCAGCATCACGACATCCAGCCAGCCGCAGCGTCGCGGGCGCCCGGTAGTGGTGCCGAATTCGTCCCAGAAATTCGCGCCGCTGCCGCGGAAGTGCTCGGCGACAGGGCCATCAAGCTCGGTCGGCATTGGTCCGCCGCCGACGCGGGTGCTGAAGGCTTTGGCCACGCCCAGCACGCGCTCGACGAATAGTGGACCGACGCCCAGCCCGGTCAAGGCGCCACCGGCGGTGGGTGATGAGCTGGTGACGAAGGGATAGCTGCCATGGTCGATATCGAGCAAAGTGCCTTGGGCGCCCTCGCAGACGACCTTCTTGCCCGCTTTCAGCGCTTCATACAAATAGATCGACACGTCTCTGATGTAGGGCCGCAGGAAGTCGGCCGCATCCAGGTAGACTTGGGCAGCCTCGCGCGCATCCAGCGATTCCAGGCCCTGGGCGTACAAATCTTCATTGCTGGATTCGATGGCGGCGACAAGACGCTCGGCAAACTCTTCAACATCGAGCAGCATGTCGCCGGTGCGGATGCCGGCGCGGCCGGTTTTGTCAAGGTATGCCGGGCCGATGCCGCGCAGGGTGGTGCCTATTTTGGACTCGCCGAGCGCTGATTCGCGCGCGCGATCGAGGGCGATATGCGCTGGTGTGATGATATGGGCGCGCGAGCTGATGACGAGGCGGTCCGGCGTGATTCGCACACCCAGTCTGCGCAGCGCGTTGATCTCTCGCACGAGGTTGACCGGGTTGATCACCATGCCATTGCCCATGACAGAGACGACCTTGCTGTGCAAGATGCCGGACGGAATCAGATGCAGTTTGTATACTTCGCCGTCGAGGGCGACGGTATGACCGGCGTTGTCGCCGCCGGCATAGCGGGCGACGATATCGGCGGAGGCCGCCAGCCAATCGACGACGCGGCCTTTGCCTTCATCGCCCCACTGCGCGCCGATCAGAATGGTAATTGGCATGGTAGTCCTTTTTCATGGTTTTGTATGATTTTGGCGGGCGAGACAACCCCACCCCCCGGCCCCCTCCCGCCATCTCTATGGCGGGCATCCGACGAGTCAGGGAGGGGGAGCTTCACCAAG
>WTGN01000064.1 GCA_011523545.1 Chloroflexota bacterium
TCGGAAATCTTTCATACAGATCCGCACCATCTCACTTCGGGACTATACACCTAGTTCACTGGGGAAGGGCCGGGGAAGGGGTAAATCTGGGCGGGTTGCAAGCCTTTTGCAGTACCGGACAAGCCTTCTCCTCTATTCGCGGTTGCAGAGGCTAGGCGCCCGCTCGCCCGTAAACAATCGAAATTGTGGAGTAGCGGACAAGCCCTGCAGGGGCGAGACCCTGGCTCGCCCGAACACAGCCTAAATATCCATTTGGCGGCGGGCGTGAATCGCGGCGCCCAGCAGACAGCTGTCATCGCCCAAGCTCGCCCGGCGCAAAAGATCACGCGGGAGGAAGCCCTCGTACAAAGCATGCTCGCGCATCACCTGCCGCGCCGGCGTCAAGAGCAGATCGCCCAGCTTGGTCGCGCTCCCGCCCAGGACAATCGCGGCCGGATTGAAGAGATGCATTAAATTGACCAGGCCCAAACCCAGCCACTCGCCCGCCTGCGCAACCACCTGCCCCGCCAATTTGTCGCCGGTCGCCGCCGCCTCGCCAACCGCCTGGCCATCTATAAGGTCCAAGCCGCGCAGGGTCGACGGTGCAGCGCTCGTCTGCAGCCGCTGCCGCGCCCATTCGCCCAGCGCCGTGCCCGACGCCAGCTCCTCCAGCCGGCGGACGCTTCCGTCGGGCAGGGTCAGGCGCATGTGACCCGGCTCAATCGCCAGCCCGCCGCCGCCCGTGAACAACTCGCCGTTGATGATCGCGCCGCCGCCGATGCCTGTGCTGATCGTGAGGTAGAGCATGGGGTCCGCGCCTTGCCCGGCGCCCCGGTGATATTCGGCGATCGCGCCCAGGTTGGCGTCGTTTTCCACGAATGCGGGAACGCCGCCAAAAGCGCGGCTAAGCACGCGGGCGATCGGCGCCTTCGACCAGCCGGGCAAAGTCTTCGCCTTGATGATGAGGCCGGCCGCCGTGTCCAGCGGTCCCGGCGCCGCGATGCCGATTGAGGCCGGTTCGCCGGCGACATCGGTCAAAGACTTGCCCAGCGCGATCAAGCGCTCAAAGACAACTGCCGGCCCGTCGCCGACGCGGCTGAGTGTCTCGGCCCGCCGCAGCAATTGCAGTTGATCATCATAGAGGGCGGCGCGGCTGCGTGTGCCGCCGAAATCGATGGCCAGGCGCGCGCTCATAGCTGGTTGACAAACTCGAGCAAGTCGAGGTCGGGGGCTGGCTTTGCTGCGCTCGGCAGGCCACCCTCATGCACAGAGACCGCGCCCGTTCGCTCGACCACGATGCCTTGCCGCAGGCCGTCTTTGAATGCGCGCCAGGCGGCTCGGCTCATATCCCGCGCCAGGCGGCGATCGTTATGCGAAGCGTCGGCGCCGCGCTGGGCATGCCCGAGAGCCGAATAGCGAATGCGGATGCCGGTCCGCTGTGGTATCTCTTTCAGCAGCCGATCAATCGCCGGATAGGCTTCCGACAAGACGACCAGGGCATGACCCTCCCGCTCGACGATCCGCGTCAAGCGCGCGGCCAGCCAATTCAACTCCAGCGGGTATTCGGGCAGCAATGCCAGATGGGCGCCCCCGGCATAAGCAATCGCCAGCGCCAGATGACCGGTCGGCGCGCCCAAAGTCTCGAGCATGAAGATGCGCCCCGGCAGCGCATTCGCCGTCGCGCGGATGCCCGCCAGCGCCTGAGACGCAAAATTGCAAGCGGAGTCATGGCCGAGTGTGCAGTCCGTGCCCGCCACATCGTTGTCGATGGTCGTCGGCAAAAAGATGCAAGGTACAGCCCAGTCGGCGAGCAGCGGGCTGATGTGCTGAATGCTGCCGTCGCCGCCGAAGACAAGCAGATTGTCAATGCCGCGGCCCGCCATCACCCGCGCCAACCGCTCGCGGGCATCGGGCTGCCTGAGAGCGGGCGCCCGGCTCGATTGCAGGATGGATCCGCCGCGCCCGGCCAACAGCGAACTGAGCGCCGTATCAATCTCCACTAGTCGATTATCCAGCAGGCCGGCGAAACCGCCCTGCGCGCCCAGCACCCGGTCGCCCTGCCGCGCCGCCAGGCGGGCATAGCCATCAATGGCCGCGTTGATGCCCGGCGCGTCGCCGCCGCTGATGACGATGCAGGTTTTCATTTGCCCCTGCTTCTATCCTGTCGCGCTGCTTGGTCTCAAGATGATACCGTATTGCCATCGAGAGCGTAGGGGCGTCTCGCTGAGACGCCCGCATATCCTTTCGCATTTCGTTGGGCGTTTGACCTGCTGTGTTTACGCGCGGCGCCGCAACGCCCGCTGGCCTATGGTTAGGCGGCAGGGCGAGTCACCGCCTCGCCCCTACAGATCGTTGTTTGTGCGGACGAGCCACCGGATCGCCCCTACACAATTTGGCATTTCGCTGTGCGCCCTGCGCCTCTGTGGAGAATCCACCTTATCGATCACGCAATGGCGCGCGCGCCGTTTGCATCTGAACGGCAAATGGGATAAGTTATTGTGGCGAGCTAAGCACCGCGCTTTGTTGTTGCTTGCATTCCTTTGTCAGCCATATTTTAAGGAGCTCTATTGTGAAGAAGCTACTCATTCTCTCGGCGCTTTTGCTTTTTGCGCTGAGCCTTGTACCCGGCGCCATTGCGCAGGACGATGGCTATACCATCGCCTTTGTTCCGGGCGTCAACCCGGATCCGTTTTACATCACCATGTCCGGTGGTGTCAACCAGGCGGCTGAAGACCTCGGCCTAACGGTCATACAGCAAGATCCCGAGCGCTTTGACGTCACTGTGTCCGCGCCCATCATAGAAGCTCTCATCGCGCGGGGCGATATCGACGCCCTGGTCACGGCGCCGAACGACAAGGAACAGTCGATTCCGGTGCTGCAGGCGGCGCATGACGCCGGCATCGTGGTGCTGACGGTCGACACTTTCATCGGCGACGGCAACTACGCCGACGGCGAAGTGACCTTCCCGATTTCTTATATCGGCTCGGATAACACGCAGGGCGGTTACATCGCTTGCTCGGCCCTGGCGGACAAGCTGGGCGAAGGCGCCAAGATCTACGTCACCAACACGCGCCCGGGCATCAGCACCACCGACCAGCGCGAGGAAGGCTGCCTGGCCGCGGCTGAGGACGGCGGATTGGTCGTCGCCCGCGTCGATTACAACGAGAACAGCGCCGATATGGCCCAGCAGCAGACGGCAGCCGTCTTGCAGGCGAATCCGGATATCGTCGGCATGTTCGCCACCAACACCTTTGGCGCGCTCGGCGCTGGCACGGCGATTCAAAACGCCGGCTTGCAAGGGGCGGTCGAAGTGGCGCTCTTTGACGCCAGCGAAGAGAACATCGGCTTCCTGAATGATGGCATCGTCTCGCTGGTCATCGCGCAGAAGCCGGCCGATATGGGTTATCTCGGCGTCGCCTTGGCCACCGCTTACCTGGACGGCGTCGGCAGCATCCCGGCCCGCATCGGCACCGGTTACGCCGTCATCACCGTCGACAATGTCGATGACCCGGATGTGGCGCGCTTCATCTACACCAGCAACACCAGCGACCCGGCGCCGCAACTGGATGACAGCTACAACCTGGCTTTCGTGCCCGGCGTGAACCCCGACCCCTTCTACATCACCATGTCGCGCGGCGTCTATGGCGCGGCCGGCCGCCTGGGCATCAACGTCATCCAGCAGGACCCGGAACGCTTTGACGTGACCGTTTCCGCGCCCATCATCGAAGCTCTGATCGCCCGCGGCGATATCAGCTCGCTGGTGACGGCGCCCAACGACAAGGAACAGTCGATTCCGGTCTTGCAAGACGCGCATGAGGCCGGCATCCCGGTATTGACGGTCGATACCTTCATCGGCGATGGCAATTATGCCGATGGCGAAGTGACCTTCCCGCTGAGCTATATCGGCTCCGATAATGTCGAAGGCGGCCGCATCGCCTGTTCGGCATTGGCGGACAAGCTGGGCGAAGGCGCCAAGATCTACGTCACCAACACGCGCCCGGGCATCAGCACCACCGACCAGCGCGAGGAAGGCTGCCTGGCCGCGGCTGAGGCTGGCGGCTTGGTCGTCGCCCGCGTCGATTACAACGAGAACAGCGCCGACATGGCGCAGCAGCAGACGGCCGCCGTCTTGCAAGCCAACCCCGATATCGTCGGCATGTTCGCCACCAATACCTTCGGCGCCTTGGGCGCTGGCGCGGCCATCCAGAACGCCGGTTTGCAGGGGGCGGTCGAAGTGGCGCTCTTTGACGCCAGCGAAGAGAACATCAGCTACTTGCGCGACGGGATCGTCTCGCTGGTGATCGCGCAGAAGCCGGCCGATATGGGTTATCTTGGCGTGGTGGCGCAGGTCGCGAACTTGCGCGGCGTCACGTCGATGCCGGCGCGCGTCGGCACCGGTTACGCCGTCATCACCATCGACAACGTTGATGACCCGAATGTAGCCCGCTTCATCTACACGGCGGGTTAGCCAGCAATAGCCCGGCCAGAAACCGGTACGTCATGTGAATACTTGTGGGCGACTCACAGAGTCGCCCCTACAACAATATGCTTCGGCGCGTGGTCCAAGGGTCGTCCATGCGATTTCTTGCTCGCCGGACGACGTTATAGATAGCCCCTAGGCTGAATCCGATGAACACGGGGCAAACCTCGCTCGCGAAGCGGCCGACGCTGATGGTCAGCGCGCTTTGCGTTACCTACGGGCTGCTCTATCTCGGGCGGGTGAATATCAGCATCGTCTTGCCCATCATCGCCGTTGAGCTCAATGTCGGCCGGGCCGAAGTCGGTATACTGGGCACGGTCTTCTTCTGGATTTATGGCATCGGCAACTTCGTCAACGGTCAGATTGGCAGCCAGGTCAGCCCCTTTCGCCTGATCGGCCTCGGTTTGCTGGCCACCACTATCGTAAATCTCGCCTTTGGCTTTCAGACATCGCTGTTGATCATGCTGCTGCTTTGGGGCATCAACGGCTTCGCGCAATCGGCGGTCTGGCCGTCGATGGTTCGCATCCTGGCTGAACGCCTCGACCCCGGTCATGTCAAGCGCGTTTCAACTATCATTCCCTTCAGTTATGTAATCGGCACTGTGGTCACCTGGGCGCTGATCGGCGCGGTGGCGACCGGCGTCGGCTGGCGCGCGGCATTTTGGCTGCCGGGCGGGGTTCTCTTGCTGGCGGCGGCGCTCTGGTGGAAGGGCGGCATCGACGCGCCCAAGCCAAAGACGAGCGGCATCCGTATCGCCGCAGTCATCGCTGAAGCGCGGGGCGTCGCCTTCGCGCTCCTGGTTTCGGCATTGGCCGGCTTCGTCCGAAATGGCTCGCTCATCTGGCTGCCGACTTATATCCTGGATAGCGGATTGATCGCCGATAACCTGGTCGGCGCTGTCGCGGCGCTCACGCAATTGGTGGCGATCCCCGGCCTCATGCTGGCGCGCCGCCGCGTTGTGTATACGAACCAGGTCTTAACGACGGCGGTGCTCATGCTGGGCGCGGCCGGGCTCGCCTTCCTGCTCCTAACCATGACGGCTGAGGCGCTGTCCCTGGTGGTATTGTGCCTGGCGATGCTGCTGCTGGGCGGGGCATTTGGCCTGGTGTCGTCGTCCCTGCCCATTGTTTTAGCCGGGCCGGGCCGCGCGTCATCAATCGCCGGCACGCTAAATATGATGGCGACATTCGGCGGCGGCCTGGCCGGTTTCAGCATAGGCGGCTTGGTGGAGTCGAGCGGCTGGGGCGCCGTCTTCGGCTTGTGGGGCGCCCTGCTATTGCTGGCTGCGCTACTGGTCTGGCGCCACCGACACGCGGAAGACAAATGGTCCGGCGCCGAAACGGAATCCTTGTAGGGGCGGGGCGGCGGCGGGCCCGAAAATGTATAAAATGGGCATGCGAATCTTGCACCGCAGCCAAACCGCGAGGCGCCCTTGCGAACAGCCCTGACGAAGCAGCAGAACATTATGGTGGCGACCCTGCTGGTCACTTACGCGCTCTACTATCTCGGGCGGGTGAACATCAGCGTCGTCTTGCCCAGCCTCGCGCTTGACCTGGGCGTCAGCCGGGCTGAGGTCGGCGCTTTGGGCACGGTCTTCTTCTGGGTTTATGGCATCTTTCATTTCATCAGCGGCGAGATCGGCAGCCACGTCAGCCCTTTTCGCCTGGTCAGCCTGGGCTTGCTGGCGACCGCCATCATCAACCTGGTCTTCGCCTTTCAGTCGTCGCTCATCGTCATGCTGCTGCTCTGGGGGCTGAACGGCGTCGCGCAATCCGGCGGCTGGTCGCCCATGTTCCGCATCCTGGCCGAGCGCCTCGACCGCGGGCATATCAAAGCCGTGTCAACGGTCATGCCCTTCAGCTACGTCATCGGGACGGCCATCACCTGGACGCTGATCGGGGCGGTCGCGGCCGGCGAGAACTGGCGAGTTGCATTCTGGCTGCCCGGGTTGATGCTGCTGGTGGTCTTGGCATTCTGGCGGCTGACGGGCACGGACGCGCCCAAGACAGTTTCCAGCGGGATTCGCCCTTCAACCATGATCGCGGAAGCGCGCGGCATCGCCTCGATCATGCTGGCCGCGGCCATGAGCGGCTACGTATTCAATGGCGCGCTCATCTGGCTGCCGACCTATATTCTCGACACGGAATTGATCGCGCCGGGCATGGTGGGCGCGGTCGCCGCATTGACGCAGGCGCTGGCGATACTGGGGCTGCTGCTGGCGCGCTTTTGGGTGGTGCGCGGCAATCAGGTCTTCGTCACCGCTGTGCTGATGTTCGTGGCCGCCGGCTGCGCCTTGCTGCTGATGACGGTCACCAGCGGAACGGTTGCCATAGTCGTGGTCGCTTTCGCCTTGATGATGCTGAATGGCGCTTTCGGCTTGACGGTGAGCTCAATGCCCCTGCTGCTGGCGCCGGCGGGGCGCGCCTCGTCAACAACCGGCAGCGTCAACATGATGTCGACGTTTTTCGGTGGCATGGCCGGTTTCAGCATCGGCGGCCTGGTTGATGTCAGCGGCTGGAGCGCTGTCTTCGCGCTGTGGGGGGCGCTGCTGCTGCTGGCATCGATCTTGATCTGGCGCCGCCGGGGCGAAGAAGACTGACGGAACGGCATGCAAGAATGAGCCCGCCACAAGCCCGAAGAATGTTATAATGGTGCGTCACAAACCCAAACGTGTAGGCGTGCCCAACCTGGTCGCCCGCCGAAGCGCAAACGCGTAGGGGCGAGCCATTGGGTCGCCCGACGTACAGAAGCGGCGAGACCAACAGTGAACAGCGACAATGCCCCCCTGAGCGGCGTCAAAGTGGTGGACCAGACGCAAGCGCTGGCCGGCCCCTATACGACGATGATACTGGGCGACCTCGGCGCCGATGTCGTCAAGATCGAGCGGCCCGGCGTCGGCGACAATTCGCGCCAATGGGCGCCGCCCTATCTCGGCGATCAGAGCTGCTACTACCTGGCGGTCAACCGCAACAAGCGCGGCATCGCCCTCGATATTGGCGCTGACGGCGGGAGAGCATTCCTGCACCGGTTGGTGAGCAACGCCGACATCTTCCTCACAAATCTGCGCACGACCGAAGCGCTGCAACGCTACCGCATCGACTACGAGACGCTGCGCGCCCTTAATCCGGGCCTGATATACGCCTCGATCAGCGGTTACGGGCGGCGCGGCCCGCGGGCGGGGCAGCCGGGTTATGATCTGGTCGCGCAGGCGGAATCGGGCACGGTGGCACTGACGGGCGAGGTCGATGGCGCGCCGATGCGCTTCCCCACGCCCATCGCCGATATGACCTGCGGCCTGTTCACCGTCATCGGGATTCTGGCCGCCCTGCACCGGCGCGAACGAACCGGCGTCGGGCAGTTCATCGACATGTCCTTGCAGGAGGGGCAGATGACCTGGCTGGCCAACCTGGCCGCCGAATACTTCGCCGAGGGCAGCGATCCGCCGCGGCGCGGCAATCGACACCCGCAGGTCGTGCCATACGAAGCGGTGCAAGCGGCCGACGGCGACTGGTTTATGCTCGGCGTCGCCTCGGACAATGTCTGGGGCGCCTTCTGCCGGCAAGTCCAGCGAGCAGACCTGGCGGCTGACCCGCGCTTCCAGACCAATGCCGAGCGCATCGCCAATTATGACGCGCTGCTGCCCATCGTGCGCGATATCATCCGCGGCAAAACATGCGACGAATGGCTGGATGAGCTGCGCGCAGCCGGCGTTCCCTGCGGGCGCATCAACACCGTGGCCGAAGCGCTGGGCGATCCCCACCTGATCGAGCGCGGTTTCATCATCGAGCTGGAGCACCCGGCGCTGGGCCCGGTCAAATCGCTGGCGACGCCGATCCACATGGCCGAGTCGCCGCTGATGTATCGCCGGCATCCGCCGCGCCTCGGCGAGCACAGCGACGAGGTGGCGGCCGAGATCGGCTATAGCGCGGACGAGATCGCGCGGTTGCGGCAGGACGGCGTCCTCGCCTGATGGGGCCGACACGCAGTCCAGAATTCGTACAGGCGACTCGCATTTCAATGTGCGTACAGGCGACTCGCATTTCAATGTGCGTACAGGCGACTCGCATTGCAATCTGTGTACAGGCGACTCGCATTTCAATGTGCGTACGGGCGACTCGCATTTCAATGTGCGTACGGGCGAGCCGGCGGCTCGCCCCTACAGATACACCCGGTGGCAGGCGTTGCCGGAGTCGCCCGAATTCCTCGTCAATTTCACAGGAGGCTTCATGGCCGCGCGCCCACACAAACTGATTAACGAGCCAGACGATATAGTCGATGAAATGCTGGCCGGCTTCTGCGCCGCCTACAAGGACATCGTCCGCCTGCAGGGCGACCGCCTAATCTTGCGCGCCCAGCCCAAAGCGGCCGGCAAAGTCGGCTTGGTCATGGGTGGCGGCAGCGGTCACGAACCGGCCATGCTCGGTTGGGTCGGGCGCGGACTGCTTGATGTCAACATCGTCGGTGATATTTTCAGCGCGCCGGGGCCCGAGCGCATCCTGGCCGGCATCCGCGCCGCCGATCGCGGAGCGGGCGCGCTGCTTTGCGTCTCACATCACGAAGGCGACCGGCTCAATGCCGAGCTCGCGCTCGAATTCTGTGAACTGGAAGGCATCGACAATGTCGATATGGTGATCCTCTACGATGATATCTCCAGCGCGCCAAAGGGACGCGAGCAGGAGCGCCGCGGCACGGCTGGCTTGTTCTTCGTCTGGAAGATGCTGGGCGCGTTCTGCGAAGGCGATGCCGACCTGGCCGCCGCCAAAGCGCTGGCGGAAAAAGTCCGCGACAGCACGCGCAGCCTGGCCATGTCCCTGAGCTCTTGCGCCAGCCCGGTTACCGGCGAGATCATGTTCGAGCTGGCCGCGGGCGACATGGAGATCGGCATGGGGCTGCACGGCGAGGTCGGACGCGGACGGCAAGAGGCGCTACCTGCCGACGCGACCATCGATCTGATGCTGCCGCCGATCCTCGACGACCTCCCCTTCCGCGCCGGCGATGAGGCGCTCGTCCTGCTCAATAACAGCGGCAGCTTGACCTTGATGGAGCTTTTCATCCTTTACCGGCGGGTCGCTTTCAAACTGCGCGAAGCTGGTATTCGCGTCTACAAATCCTGGATCGGCCCCTACGCCACCACACTGGAGACGGCCGGTTTCGCCCTGTCGCTCTGCCGCGTTGATGATCAACTGAAGGCGCTGTGGGACGCGCCCGCCAACGGCGCCTATATGAAACAGCTATGATGACGCTCGAATCGGCGCAGCTCGCCGCAATGATGGGGGCGATTGCGCGCCGCGTCGAAAGCATGCGCGCGCACTTGAACCGGCTGGACGCGGCCCTGGGCGATGGCGACCACGGGACCAACGTCAGCGCCGCCTTCGCCGCGGCCCGGGAGGCGATCGCGGCGCTCGATCAGCCAAGCCCGAGCGACCTGTGGTTGGCGACAGCCAAAGCGATGATGAATCGCATGGGCGGCGCGTCCGGCGCCCTCTTTGGCACGCTGTTCTTCAAAGGCGTCGCGCCCCTCCGCGGAAAAGACCGCCTGCACAAAAGCGATATGGAAGCGGCTCTAAAAGCTGGATTGCTCGGCGTGAAGGCGCGCGGCCAAGCTGAAGTCGGCGACAAGACAATGGTTGATGCGCTGGCGCCGGCGGTCATCGCCTTTGAAAGCGCGGACGATTTTGGCACTGGCTGGAGCCGCGCCGCGGCCGCCGCCCGCCAAGGCGCCCTGTCAACAGAAGCGCTGATTGCGCGGCAGGGCCGGGCGAAATATCTCGGCGAGCGCGCCTGCGGACACATTGACCCGGGCGCGACAACAATCGCCCTGATATTCGAGGCGATTGCTGAATGGTGGAAAGAGACGCAATAGAACTGACCGGCGAACAAACTTCACCACAGAGAAGATGAGGAAACACAGAGGGCACAGAGGGATGTATCTTTCGCCGAGAATTCATTCTGTAAGGGCGTTTGACCCGCTGTGTCGGCGGTCAGTGTCTACGCGACCTACGCGACCCTCTGTGTTTGCTCCGTTAATGAATCTACTTTATTCCGTCTTCAATCTTGTCGAAACCCGTAGGGGCGAGGCGGTGACTCGCCCGAAAATCTATCATATCACTACGACGGGCGAGCCAAGGCTCGCCCCTACAATGCGGCAGGATCGGCCTAATACTAAATGGCGTAGAATAAACCTCGGTGCCCTCACCAAAACTCGGTGTACTCGGTGGTAAAAGAAGTTTGAGGCGACTGCCCTTGACGGCGGGGCAAAAAACCTGCAAATCGCGCGCATTTGGGTATAATAGGCGAATTGTGGCTTCTTCGCGGGGCGCGCCCGCATAATCGCAGCAGGGAAGGATGCCGGCATGGCAGAGATTTCGGCAGCCGACAAGGCAAAACGTCAGCCCTTGGTCAATGCCCGTTTTGTGGAATTCTTGACCAAGAGCTGGTCTTATCTTTTCTTGCTCGGTTTGGTGGTTTTCTTCTCGCTGACTGGCACCGGCTTCTTCTCCGTTCGCAATTTCTCGTCAATCCTGACCACAAGCACCTTGATCATGCTGATGTCGATCGGGCAGACCTATGTCGTCATCACCGCCGGCATCGACTTGTCAATTGGCTGGACGGTCGGGCTGTCTTCGGTCACCACCGCCCGCGTCATGCGCGACCTGGCCGATAGCGGCGCGGATGTCGAATTCGCCATGCTGGCGGGGGTCTTGGGCGGCCTGGCGGTCGCGCTCATCCCGGGTTTGGTCAATGGCGTGCTGGTGGCCAGGATCAAGGTGCCGCCTTTCATCGCCACGCTGGGCATGTTCGGCATCGTGCGCGGCGTCGCCTTCTTGCTCACCGATGGCCAGCAGGTGGTGCGCGGGCTCTCGGCCGAATTGCGCGAGGCGCTGCGCACTATCGGCAATGGCAGCCTGCTGTTCTATATTCCCGATCGCGGCTTCGAGTGGTTCTCGCTGCCGCCCGATCTGCCGCCACAGCAGCTCCGCTTCGTCTCGCAGCTGCTGCCTTATCCGGTGCTGATCACGGCGCTGGTGGTGGTCGTATTCGCTTTCATCCTGGCGCGCAGCAAATTTGGCCGCCACACCTATGTCATCGGCGGCAGCGAGGAAGCGGCGCGCCGCTCCGGCATCAATGTCGACCGCCACTTGATCATTATCTACGTGATTTGCGGCTTCACCGCCGGGATCGCCGGCGTCTTGCATCTCTTCCGTTTCACAGCCGGCGCGCCGCAAGCGGGCGAGGCCGCCCTGCTGTCATCGGTGGCGGCGGTCGTCATCGGCGGGACGAACCTCTTCGGCGGCGAAGGCGATATCATGGGCGCGGTCGTCGGCTCGCTGATCATCGCCGTCTTGCAGACAGGCCTCGTGATCTTGAACATCGATTCCATCTGGCAGTTCATCGTCGTTGGCGTCGTCATCATTATCGCCGTGCTGGTCAATCAACTGCAGACGACGCTGGAAAGGCTGCAAAGCAGTGTTTAGGTCTACCCCTCCCCCCAGCCCCCTCCCCACTGCAATGGAGAGGGGGAGCGCAGCTAAAGCGAACGGTTCCTTGCGCCGATACCTATACGCGGCCCAGGTTTCTCATGTGCTAGCGGAGTCGCCGTCATTGCGGCAAGTCTCCCCCTATTTCAATGGGGGGAGATTTAGAGGGGGGTTGGCAGGACCGCTGGAAAGGCTGCAGAGCAATGTCTGACGCAATCCTCACCGCCACCGGCGTAAGCAAGCATTTCGGCGGCTTGACCGCGGTTGACAATGTCGATTTCGCGGTGAGCCCGGGCGAGGTTGTCGCCCTGCTCGGTGACAATGGCGCCGGCAAATCGACGCTGATCAAGTGCATCTCCGGCGTGTACCGCCCCGAGAGCGGCCGCGTCATCTTCAATGATGTCGATATCACGCATCATGCCCCGGCCGATATTCGCAGCCGCGGCATCGAGACCATCTACCAGGACTTGGCATTGGCGGAGAACCTCGATGTCGGCGCCAACGTCTTCCTGGGCAAGGAAGTCACGCGGCGGCTGTTCGGCCTGCTGCCGGTCACCGATGACAACTACATGCGGCAGGAGGCGGCCGGCGCCCTCGACGAGCTCGATATCCATATTCCGTCGCTGACGCAGAAGCTGGTCAATCTCTCCGGCGGGCAGCGGCAAGCGGTGGCCATCGCCCGCGCCATGTATTGGAACGCCAAGCTGGTGATCATGGATGAGCCGACCGCCGCCCTGGGCGTGCCCGAGCAGCGCAAGGTGCTGGCGCTGATTCGTTCATTGCGCGAGGGAAACATCCCGGTCATCCTCATCAGCCATACGATGCACGATGTCATGGCGGTGGCGGACCGCATGGTGATCATGCGCCGCGGCCGGGTGGTCGCCAATTTGCCGCGCGCCGACGCTACCGAAGAGTTGATCGTCCGGCACATCGTCGGCAGCGCCGACAATGGCGAAAACGCGGTGATGATTTGAAGGCACATTGCCAAACCCGTCCCCCTAAGCCCTTCCCAAAGAATAAGCTGAGGACAGGACTGGTTTGAAACAATTGAATACTTTGGCAACGGGTCAGTCACCGCCTGACCCCTACAAGCAACAATTGAGGTACACGTTGTAGGGGCGAGACGGTGGCTCGCCCGCGTCCAATCAAGGCAAGGTGATTCATCCAAGAAAGGAAAACCATGCCCGTTCAACTCACGCCCGGCCGCTACCGTGGCTTGAAAGCCAGCAGCCTGGCCGAGGCCGATGTCTTCGGCATCGTCGCTTTTGACCAGCGCGGCAGCTACCGCAAGATGATGCCGCCCGGGGCTGCCTATGACACGCTGGTGCAAGTGAAATGCGAAATCATCGAAGCCTTGTCCAAAGACGCAAGCGCCGTCCTCACCGATCCCGCTTATGGCTTGAGCGCCGCCATGAGCATGAACGCGAAATCAGGCCTGCTCCTGGCGCTCGAGAAAAGCGGCTACAGTGGCGATGCGAGCTATCGCGTGACCGAGCTCATCCCGAGCTGGACGCCCGAGAAGATCCGCAAAGCCGGGGCGAGCGCGGTCAAGTTCATGGTCTATTATCATCCCGGCAGCGGCGCGCTGGCGGCAGAGCTGGAAGCCCTGGTCGGCCGCGTCGTGGCCGATTGCCATCAGTGGGACCTGCCCGTATTCCTGGAGCCGATGTCATACAGTCTCGATCCCGCCCTGCCCAAAGACAGCGAAGCTTTCGCCACCGAGCGCGCCGCCGTCGTTATCGAGACCGCTCGCCGCTTGTCGCGCAGCGGCGCCGACGTGCTGAAAATGGAGTTCCCTCTGGATATCAAATTCAACCGGGATCGGACAGCATGGCAGCGGGCTTGTGAGGACCTAAGCGAAGCCTGCGCTGTTCCCTGGGTATTATTAAGCGCGGGCGTCGACTTTGACCAGTTCAAGCCACAAGCGCAGGTCGCCTGCGAGCGCGGCGCCAGCGGCTTCCTCGCCGGGCGCGCCATCTGGAAAGAAGCGGCCGCCATGTCAACGGCTGAGCGGGCCGCCTTCCTGGAGGCGACCGCCCGTCCTCGCCTGCGTCAGCTGTTGGATATCGCCGCTTCGGCAGCCCGCCCCTGGTCGGACTTTTTCCAACCGCCGCAAGCTAGCGAGACCTGGTACGAAGCCTACGGTTGATGTGCCCGCTGCGAGACAGAACCATCCCAACCTGGTAGCTGTCCCGCGTCCAATCGCGCTCCCATTGACTTTGAGCGCCCGGCAATGGCCGTCGCCGCCAGAGATGTGATACGCCTGTTTGACATTTGCCTCTGAATTGCAATACACTACATTATAAGATGGCTCGCGCCGGCATGATTCGGGCGAAATTGGGAGGATGCGCATGGCTACGAGAGATTCCAGACTGCGTTCATCGGCGCCTTCCCGCCGCGACCTGCTCAAAATCTTCGCCGCCGGCATGACCAGCGCGGTCGGCACGATTGCGCTCGACAACGCAGCGCGATTGAATCCTTCCCGGGCGAGCGACGGCGCCCTGCGCATCGCCTGGCTGACGCCGGCCCAACTGGACCCGCGCTCCGTCTCCGGCATGAGCGAAATCGCCGTCTTGAACGCGCTCTATGACTACCTCGTCGAAACCGACGCGTCGTCCAACCTGGTTCCCGCGCTGGCGTCGTCTTGGGAACGGAGCGATGACGGCGCGCAATATACGCTTCATCTGGTCGAGCATGCCCGCTTCCATGACGGCAGTCCATTCAGCGCGCGCGATGTCGTCTGGTCGATTCAATGGCAGCTTGAGGCCGGCGGCACCATCGCCGATGTCCTGGCGGCGGTCCAATCCGTCGAAGCGGCGGGCGAGCACAGCGTCGTCTTCCAGCTCAGCGCGCCCGACCCCGACTTCCTTTATCGCCTCAGCGAGTACAAGATCGTCATGCTCAAAGCGGGCGCGGAAAACACCGGCGAAGTCTTCAACGGCACCGGCCCCTTCATCATGCAAGACTTGATCGCCGGCGACCGGGCAATCATGCGCGCCAACGAGCAGTACTGGCGGGGCGCGCCCACCATCGACCGCCTCGAATTCCTCTTCTTCGATGATCAGCAGGCGGCGATTGCGGCGGTCCAGGGCGGGACGGCTGATGGCATCCTGCGCCTCGACAATTTCAGCTTCCTCAACTTCAGCGGGGATTTCCGCTTCAACACACTCGACATTCCCACCAACGCGCATCACATGACGCGGATACGGGCGGACAGGCCGCCGGGCGATGACATCCGCGTCCGCCAGGCTTTCAAACTGGCGACCGACCGCCGCGCCGTATGGGAGCGCGTGCAGCTTGGCTTTGGCGCAATCGGCAAGGACTCGCCCATCGGGCCCTCTTTCGCCCAATACTTCCTCGATGATGCCGAGCCGCCGCCGCGCGATCCAGCCGCCGCCGCCGCATTGCTGGCCGAGGCTGGTTATCCCGGCGGGCTGGATATGATCCTGCATGTGCCCAACAGCGGCGTCATGCCCGATTTCGCCCAGGCGATGGCGGCGCAATGGGAGGAGGCCGGCATCCGCGTCGAGATTGAGCTGGAGGAAGAGAACAATTATTGGGTCCAGAAATGGCTGGATGTCGACCTGGGCGTGACCTGGTGGGGCGATAGAGTGGTGCCGCAGATCTACCTTGACCTCGCCTACCGATCCGACGCGACCTGGAACGAATCGCATTGGCAGGACGAGCGGCTTGACGAATTGATCGATTTCACCCGCTCCGCCCTCGACGAGGAGGCGCGCGCCGCCGCCTACAAAGAGATTCAGCGGCTCTTTCTTGATGAAGGGCCCATCATCGTGCCCTATTTCTACGCGACCTTTATGGTGATGGCCAGCCATGTCTCCGGCGTGGTCCTGCATCCCTTCTCCGGCCGCACCCACTTTCACCGCGCCGTCTTGAGCTGAGTGGCGCGGCTGCCGCGTTGTAAATGCGGACAAGCTACAATCTTTTACCATAGCCGGTCGGGCGTCACGAATCGGCGCACCCAAAATAACGAACCCGCGAAATGGGAATCTGTAGGGGCGTTTGACCCGCAGTGTCCACGCGCGGCGCTGAAACGTCCGTCCTTGAAAAAGTGTGTGCTCGTAGGGCGACTCACAGAGTCGCCCCTACAGAATTCGACGTGTAATCCTAGGACTTCAATACCGGACGCGCAATTTCCCCGCTGAACATATCAGCGGCAAACGTTATAATCGCCCCCGTAGGCGCTCACACAACTCAAAGGACAATCAATGCTGGGCAGACTGATTGGCAACGCCGGAGCGGTAAGCAGCGAGGGCATCCAGCGGGACTTCGGCCGGCTGCTCGCTGACGATGAAAAAGTCTATGCCGGTTTCAAAGTCATACGCGACACCTGGATCTTCACCGATCGCCGTCTGATCCTGGTCGATGTGCAAGGCATGACCGGGCGCAAGAAAGAATACCTGTCGATTCCCTACAGCAAGATCACCATGTACAGCGTGGAGACGACGGGAACCTTTGACCTGGATGCCGAATTGAAGCTTTGGATTGGCAGCAACACGCAGCCGATTGAAAAGAAATTCAACAAAAGCGTTGATGTTTATGCCGTGCAAGGTTTATTGACTCAATTGGTGAATTGAGGGGAGACAAAGAAACATGGATTTAGGACTCAAGAACAAGGTCGCCTTGGTCGCTGCCTCAAGCAAGGGCTTGGGTTATGGGGTGGCCAAAGCGCTCGCCGCCAATGGCGCCCGCGTATCGCTCTGCAGCCGCAGCGCTGAGGATGTGGCCGCCGCCGCTGAAACCATCGCCGCCGAGTATGGCGTTGAAACGCTGGCCACGGCCTGCGATGTGCGCGCCGCCGCCGATATTCAAGCCTGGGTGGAGAAGACTGTCGCCGCCTGGGGCGCGGTTGACTGCCTGCTGGTCAACGCTGGCGGGCCGCCGGCCAAGACCATCATGGAAGTCAGCGAAGCCGAATTCCAGGCCGCCTTCGAGTTGACCCTGATCAGCAGCTTCCGCATGATCCGGGGGACGATCCCGCACATGACGGACGGCGGCTCGATACTGACGGTCACTTCGGGGTCGATCAAGGAGCCGATTCCGCGCCTCGGCCTGTCGACGATCATGCGCGCCGGTGTGGCCGGCATGGTCAAGACCCTGGCCGATGAGCTGGCCGGCGATGGCATCCGCCTCAACAACCTGATCCCCGGGCGCATCGACACCGACCGCGTCGCCCAACTGGACGCCGTCACCTCGGAGAAGACCGGGCTCTCCATGGACGAAGTGAAGGCGCGCGCCATCGCCGGTATCCCGCTGGGGCGTTATGGCACGATCGACGACTTCGGCGCGGCCGGCGCCTTTCTGCTTTCGCCAGCGGCAAGTTACATAACAGGCGCGACTCTGCGCGTCGATGGCGGGGCGATGCGCTCGATATAAGAAATTGGTCGGAGCGAATGGGCGCTTAATCGTGCGAAAAGCCGGTCCGCTTCCTGGGCACTTGCAGGTGATCCATAATATCAGCCAGCATTCTGCTGTTTTCGGCAACTGCCTGGCGCAGCAATATGATCTCGTCGCGGTTGGCTTCGATCGCTATGCGGTTGGCTTCGATCGCCACGCGGTTCGCCTCGATCGCTTGGCGATTGGCCAGCACGGCAGCCTCCAGATTATCGAAACGTTCGCCCAACCCGTTGAGATTATCGAAGACCTTGTCTTGGGCGCGGCGGACGGTCTGGTATTCGCCTTCAATCCGCTCCAGCCGAATGTCATCCGTAAGCATCGCTGGCTCTCTCCCTGTACGTTTAGCGCCTTTCTGCTAGTTTATCACAAGGATCCAAGCCTAGCAAAACAACGCGGGCGACCCAAGGCCTCGCCCTCACATGACGGAGACGCCTATGACGGCATACGATGATCTGGCGGCGCGCATCGGCGAATATCACGACCTGCTTTGCGCGCTGAATACGCTGAAATGGGATATGCGCACGATGATGCCCGCCCGCGGCGCTGCAAGCCGAGGCAGGCAACTGGCCACCCTGACCAAGCTCGCCAAGTCGACCTTCGTCAGCGAGAAAACCGCCCGCCTCCTGGATGCCACCGAAACTGAGATCGCGGGCGAAGACGCCGACTCCTACCGGGTCCGCGCTGTCAGGCAGGTTCGCGACGCTTACGACATCCACCGGCGCATACCATCGGAACTGGTCGCGCGAATGGCGGCGCTCGGCGCGCAGTCGGAAGCGGCTTGGGCGGAGGCCAAAGACGCCGATGACTTCGCCAGCTTCAAGCCCTGGCTTAAGCGGATGCTCGGGCTGAATATCGAGTTGGCCGAGGCGATTGGTTACAGCGACCATCCCTTCGACGCGCTGGTCCAGCAATTCGAACCGGGCATGACCTCCGCTCGGCTCGGGCGGATTTTCGCCGAATTGAAAGCCGGCATCCTCCCCCTGCTTGAGCGGATCGCCTCGGTTGACGCGCCGCTGCCGCTGAACCTGTGGGACGCTGAATACGATCTCGCCGCGCAGAAAGGCATTTGCCTGGAATTGACGGCTTTGATCGGCTTTGATTACACGCGCGGGCGCCTGGATAGCGCGCCGCATCCATTCGAGATTTCTTTCACGCGCGACGATGTGCGCATCACCACCCGCTACGATGCCAACTACCTGCCGATGTCGCTTTTCGCGGCCCTGCATGAAGCCGGGCATGGCCTTTATGAGCAGAATATCGCGCCCGAATTGACGCGCACCGCGCTGACGGCCGATTTCATCGGGCAGTACGCCGTCGGCGGCGCCAGCTTCGGCGCCCACGAATTCTCGTCGCGCCTGTGGGAAAACCAGATCGGGCGCAGCCGCGATTTCTGGCGACTTCATTTCAGCCGCCTGCAGGAAGCCTTCCCGGCCCAGCTGGCAGCGGCCGATGCCGAGCTCTTTTATCGCGCGGTCAATCGCGTCCGCCCCAGCCTTATCAGGGTAGAAGCGGACGAAGTCACGTATAACCTGCACATTATGCTGCGGGCGGAGATCGAGATGGCGCTCTTGGAAGGCGCGATCGCGGTTGATGATCTGCCCGAAATCTGGAACGCCAAGATGGAGGAATATCTCGGGCTGACCCCGCCGGATGATCGGCGCGGCGTCTTGCAAGATGTGCATTGGTCTTTTGGCGGCTTTGGCAACTTCCCCTGCTATACCATCGGCAACATCATGGCGGCGCAGGCGCTGGCGGCCGCCCGGGCGCAGATGCCCGATTTGGCGGGTGAGCTGGCGGCGGGCGATTATCAGCCGCTGCTGAATTGGCTGAGCGATAAGATCTACCGGCATGGCCGCGCCTACAGCACCGACGAGCTGCTGACGCGCGTTTCGGGCGAAGGGCTGAATACGGCGCCCCTGCTGGATTATCTCGAAAACAAGTACAGTGACCTCTACGGACTGAACTAATCAGACAAGGACAGTTTGCATGACCAAGAGCCCCGCTTACAAAGACCCCGCCCGCGCCATCGACGAGCGCGTTGACGACCTGCTGACGCGCATGACTGTCGAAGAGAAAGCGGGCCTGATGTTCCAGACCATGGTCATGATCAGCCCCGATGGCAGCTTCGACGCGGAAAGCCAGAATCCGTTTTTCGGCACCTCGATCCGCGACCTTCTAGACAAGGGCTTGGCGCATTTCAACCTGGTTGGCTCGGCGCCGCCGGCCGAGACCGCTGACTGGCTGAACCAGCTGCAGGGGCTGGCGGCCGAGACGCGCCTGGGCATCCCCCTGACAATATCCAGCGACCCGCGCCACAGCCGCAACGAGCAGATGGGCGCCATGATGAGCACGCCCGGCTTCTCGCAATGGCCTGAGACAACCGGCCTGGCGGCCATCGGCGACCCGGAGCTGGTGCAGGAATTCGCCGACATCGCGCGCCGGGAATACCTGGCAGTGGGCTTGCGCGCCGCCTTGCACCCGATGGTCGACCTGGCCACCGAACCGCGCTGGGGGCGCATCAACGGCACCTTTGGCGAGGATGCGGCGCAGACAGCCCGCCTGACCGCCGCTTACATCCGCGGCTTCCAGGGCGATAGGCTGGGCCCGCAGAGCGTCGCCTGCACGACTAAACACTTCCCCGGTGGCGGCGCGCAGAAGGATGGCAGCGACCCGCACTTTCCCTATGGCGCCGAGCAAGCCTACCCGGGCGGCAACTTCGACTATCACCTACCGCCTTTCGCCGCCGCCATCGACGCGGGTACCGCCATCATGATGCCCTACTACGCCAAGCCAATGGGCACGGATTACGAGGAGGTGGGCTTCGCCTTCAACAAGGGCATCATCACTGACTTGCTGCGCGGGCGGATGGGCTTCGACGGCGTCGTCTGCACCGACTGGGGCGTGCTCACCGATGACAACATCATGGGCAGTCCATTCCCGGCCCGCGCCTGGGGCGTCGAACATTTGACTGTGCCCGAACGCATCGTCAAGGCTTTGGAGGCCGGCGTCGACCAGTTCGGCGGCGAGTCCTGCCCCGAGCTGATCGTGGAGTTAGTGCGCGAGGGGAAACTGAGTGAGGCGCGCCTAGACGAAAGCGCGCGCCGCCTTCTGCGCGACAAATTCCGCCTGGGCCTGTTCGAGCGCTGCACGGTCGACGCGTCGGCCGCCGCGGATATCGCCGGCAGCCCGGCCTTCCGCGCCGCCGGTGAGAGCGCCCAGCGCCGCTCCATGGTGCTGCTGAAGCATGACGGCTGCCTGCCCCTGACCGGGCGGCCACGGCTCTACATCGAGAACCTGGATGCCGCCACCGCCGCCGACTATGGCGAAGTGGTCGACAAGCCCGAAGACGCCGACTTCGCGATTCTGCGCCTGGCGACGCCCTTCCAACCGCGCAGCGACTTCTTCCTCGAGCAGATGTTCCATCAGGGCGACCTGGACTTCAAGGAGCCGGAGCTCAGCCGGCTGCTGGCTATCATGGCGCAGGTGCCGACCATCGTCGATATTTACCTGGAACGGGCCGCGGTCATCCCGGAGATCGCCGAGGCGGCCGCCGGGCTGGTGGCCAATTTCGCCGCCAGCGACGCCGCCGCGCTGGATGTCATCTTTGGGCGGGCGCGGCCCGAGGGCAAGCTGCCGTTCGAGCTGCCATCATCCATGGAGGCCGTGCGGTTGCAGCGCTCGGATATGCCGCGGGATTCGCAAGATCCGCTGTTTCCTTATGGTTTCGGGCTGCGCTATTAACTGGATTACGGGCGACTTGATAAGTCGCCCCTACATTGGAAGCCATAGCATTTGTAGGGGCGAGACGGTGGCCCGCCCGCGCATATCGATTGATGTGCCAGAAAAAAAGGGAAACGCATCTTATGAAAATAAGCGATGTCAAAGTTTATCTGGCCAAAGAATGGCGCACTTTCTGTTTCGTCGTGGTCGAAACCGATGAAGGCATCAGCGGCATCGGCGAAGCGGGCATCACCGGGCGCGAGCTGGCCGTGCGCGGCGCCATCGAGCATTTCAAGCCCCTGCTCATCGGGCAGGACCCCTTCCGGACGGAGCATCTCTGGCAGGTGCTGTTTCGCGGCGGTTTCTTCCCGGCCCAGCGCATCTTAACCGCCGCCATAGCCGCCATCGACATCGCCCTCTGGGATATCAAAGGCAAGGCCCTGGGCGTGCCCGTTTACGACCTGCTCGGCGGGCGCGCCCGCGATCGCATGCTCACTTACAATCACAATGTGGGCGACAGCGTCGAAGCCTTGGTCGAGTGCTGCCAGCGCTCGCTGGACGAGGGCTGGAAGGTCTTGCGCTGGGGGCTGGCCCACGTGCCCGGCAAGATACTTGAGCCACAGGCTGCGGTCCGCCGCGCCATCAAAGAGATAGAGGCGCTGCGGCTGGCGCTGGGCGATGAGGTCAAGCTGGCGATTGATGTGCATACCCGCCTCGATCCGGCCGATGCGATCTGGCTCTGCCAGGAGTTTGAGCCCTATCGTCCCTTTTTTGTCGAAGATCCGCTGCGCGTCGAAAACCCGCAGTCTTACCGCAATCTGCGCAACCGGACGACCGTCCCGCTGGCCGCCGGCGAGCAATACAATTCCAAGTGGGAGTTCCGCCAGGTTATCGAAGAAGAACTGATCGATTTCGCCCGCGTCGACCTCTGCATCTGTGGCGGGATCACCGAAGCCAAGAAGATCGCCGCCGCCTGCGAGACGCATTATATCGACCTGGCCGTGCACAATCCCATCGGGCCGGTCGCCACCTCGGCCTTTTTGCATTTCTGCCTGTCTGTGCCCAATTGCGCCGTGCAGGAATTGCCGCGCCGCCCCGGTGAGAGCATGCCCGATCTCGTGCTCAATCAGCCGGAATGGGAAGATGGTTATCTGCTGCCGCCGACGGCGCCCGGGCTGGGCATCGAGTTCAATCCCGACGCGCTCGGCAAATATCCGTTTGAAATGGGCGAGCTGCTTCATCTGCGCCGCCCTGACGGCTCGGTCACGAATTGGTAGAATAGGCTCATTGCAATCGGAGATTATGTAGGGGTGAGCCGGCGGCTCGCCCGTACGCACAGAAAGGCACTGTAGGGGCTACCCATTGGGTCGCCCATATTTTGGCGAAAGGAAACGACAATGAGCGACGTAAATACAGTTTGGGAGATTCGCGCGGTTCTCGGCGAGGGACCGCTTTGGGTGGAAGCGGAGGACGCCGTTTACTGGGTCGATATAATGAGCAACAAGGTCCACCGTTACGGTTTGGCGGACGGCGCCAAAACAACCTGGACTTTCGATTTCGCCGTGACCAGCCTGAACCCACGGCGGGATGGCGGTTTCATCGGCACGATCCAGGACGGCTTCGCCAGCATCAACCTTGATGTGCTTTCCGCCACGCCGATCCAGCTGCCGGAAGCCGACCAGCCCGGCAACCGCTTCAATGACGGCAAGGTCGATAACAGCGGGCGCTACTGGGCCGGCACGATGGATATCGAGCAGGTCGGCGCCAACGGCTCGCTCTATCGGCTCGACCCGGACTTGAGCGTACAGCAGGTCGATACCGATTACATCATCTGCAACGGCCCGACTTTCAGCGTCGACAATACGATCATCTACCACACCGACAGCATCAAGCGGGTGATTTACGCCCTGGATATCGGCGCGGACGGATCGTTGAGCAACAAGCGGGTCTTCACCGAGTTCACGCAGGATGACGAGGGCGTGCCCGACGGCATGACAGTTGATAGCGAAGATTGCATCTGGGTGGCGCATTTTGGCGGCGCGCGCATCACCCGTTATTCGCCGGCCGGCGAGATTCTGGAAGTCGTGCCGATGCCCGCGCTCAATATCACCAGCTGCACCTTCGCCGGCGCCGAGTTGGATACGCTCTATATCACCTCAGCCAGCGCCGCGATGTCGGACGAGGACTTGGCGGCATATCCGCTGGCGGGCAGCCTCTTCAGTTACAAGCCCGGCGTGAAGGGGACGCCGACGCCGCTCTTCGCGGGTTGAGGCGTCGCGTCATGCCATTGCGGCTATGAAGGCCGGCCCATCGAAACCTCCAAATCTGCCGGATCCATGCCCCGCCCGGCCTTAACCCGCCACGATAATAGCGCGATTGCTGTGTATGCGCAGGCCTGCGCCGACGTTGCGGAGCGGGCTGCCTGGCTGCTCTTTGCGGATAATTCACTTATTGCGTTTGTTTCGTTTGTGTGTTAGGCTATGAGTCAGTGTTCATTTTCTAGAGAGGAGACAAAATGAGTAAATATAAGGCTGCCGTGAATGCATGTTCACAGGCGGTCTGCCACAAAACTCTCGGAGGAGGGTAGAGAGGATTGCGCAATGACCTCTGCCCTGCTGGAGAGTAGGCCGCGGCCACTGCCCAACAAGGAGTCCACGATTGCACATGAATCATCTGTCGCGCTGGAGCGTCATATCCAGAAAGGAGAAGACCTGAAGATTCGTGTCGAAGGTGACCAGGAAGAGGAAATAATCGTGCTTCCTGCCACAATCGTGACACTGCTCTTGGGTATGTTGAGAATGAAGGCGAACGGGCTTGGCATTGCCGTCACGCCATTGCATTCAGAATTTACCACTAGTCAGGCAGCGAGCATTCTGAATGTCTCGCGACCACACCTGATAAAGCTGTTGGACGCCGGTGAAATCCCGTATTTCAGAGTCGGAAACCACCGGCGAATCAGAAGGGAGGATGTCATGGAATTTGATCGAAAGCTACGCCGCAGGCGCGAAACTATTCTCGACAGAATGGTGGCCGAGGCGCAAGAGCAAGGTTACTATGACTAGCAAACCTCCAAGCGCCGTAATGCTCGATACGAATATCCTGTATCCCGCCCCGATACGGGATATTCTACTTCAACTTGCGGTGGAGAAACTGTTTCGGCCAAGGTGGTCGCCGGACGTCTTTCGCGAATGGATGGCCATTGACCGCAGACTTAGAGCTGACCACGATCCAGCGAAAGTAGCGCGAACTCAGCAACACATGGTACAACTTTGGTTTGAAGGAACTATAACGGGATACGAACACCGTATCGGCGACCTAACCCTGCCCGATAGCGAAGACCGTCATGTGTTGGCCGCGGCCATACAGGGTGAATGTGACACTATCGTGACACAGAATTTGGGACACTTCCCCCCCGATCTGCTAGCCAATTACGCAATAGAGGTTTATCATCCTGATGATTTTCTCTCAATGTTACTCGATCAACACCCGCATGAGTGTTGGAGAGCAGTACGCACAGTCCGTTTACGACTGCAGAATCCACCGTACACGGTTCCAGAATTTCTGGGCAATCTTGCAAAGGTCCAGTTACGTAAAACTGCTATGAAATTGCAACGAGATTCTCATCGCCTGCAATAGACCTTTTCGAGTACGCCGTCCATACTTTTATCGTGTCACGCAACCCGCCCTATACATCTTCTGGTTCGGTACACCTGACGACCCAGTCACCAAATCCTCTACTCGATAATCGATTTCTGTCCTATATTTGCCTATCCACCACCAATAGACATGGTTAGGAAGGACATAATATGCAAACAGAGAACTACTCCCCCGGCATCCAAATCACCGGCGAAATTCGGCCCGAGTACGAAGCCATTCTCTCGCCTGAAGCGGCCGATTTCCTCGCTGACCTCGCCCGCCGCTTCACCTCTCGCCGCGACGAACTCCTGCAAGCGCGCGTCGCGCGGCAAGCAGCCATCGACAGCGGCGATTTGCCCGACTTTTTGCCGGAGACCGCCGCTATCCGCGACGACCCCACTTGGCGCGTCGCCCCGGCCCCGCCTGACCTGCAAGACCGCCGCGTCGAGATCACCGGGCCCACCGAGCGCAAGATGGTCATCAATGCGCTCAACTGCGGCGCCAAAGTCTTTATGGCCGACTTTGAAGACGCCAACGCCCCCAGCTGGGACAACATGGTCGCGGGGCAGATCAACCTGCGCGACGCCATCGACCGCTCGATCACCTTCACGAATCCCGATGGGCGCTTCTATCAATTGAATGATGAGACGGCGGTGCTCCTTGTGCGGCCGCGCGGCTGGCATCTCAATGAAGACCACTTCCTGGTCGATGGCGCGCCAATTCCGGGCGGCCTCTTCGATTTCGGGCTGTATTTCTTCCATAATGCGCGCCCGGCATTGCAACGGGGCACAGGCCCCTATTTTTACCTGCCCAAGCTGGAAAGCCACCTGGAAGCGCGCCTCTGGAACGATGTCTTCATCCATGCGCAGGAGGCGCTCGGCATACCAGGTGGCACGATCAAAGCGACCGTGCTGATCGAGACGATCACCGCCGCCTTTGAAGCGGAGGAGATCCTCTACGAATTGCGCGAGCACTCGGCCGGGCTCAACTGCGGCCGCTGGGATTACATCTTCAGCTATATCAAAAAGCTGCGCAAGCATCCCGATTATCTGCTGCCCGATCGCGCGCAGGTCTCCATGACTGTGCCCTTCATGCGCAATTACACGCTGCAGGTCATCAAGGTCTGCCACCGCCGCGGCGCCCATGCCATGGGCGGGATGGCGGCGCAAATCCCCATCCGCAATGATGCTGCGGCGAATCAAGCGGCGCTGGATAAAGTCTACGCCGATAAATTGCGCGAGGCCAAAGAAGGCCATGACGGCACCTGGGTGGCGCACCCTGGCTTGGTGCAGATCGCGACCGATGTCTTCAACGAATACATGCCGGCGGCGAATCAAGTGGAGCGGCAGCGCGAGGATGTGAACGTAAGCGCCGCAGACCTCTTGACGCCCAGCGCCGGTGACATCAGCGAAGAAGGCCTGCGCTTGAACCTCAAGGTCGGCATCCAATATCTGGAAGCCTGGCTCGGCGGCAACGGCTGCGTCCCGCTCTACAACTTGATGGAAGACGCCGCCACAGCCGAGATCAGTCGGGCACAAGTCTGGCAGTGGCTGCATCACAACGCTGCATTGGCGGATGGCCGCCCGTTGACGCTCGCGCTTTATGGCCAGTTGCTGGAAGAAGAGATGGACGCCATCCGCAGCGAAGTCGGCGACGCGCGCTTCGAGAGCGGCCATTTCCAACGGGCGATGCGACTGTTTGACGAAATGATCCGCGCCGACGAGTTCAGCGAGTTCCTCACCCTGCCGGCTTATCAGTTTTTGTAAGCGGCAGAAGAACCGTGTAGGGGCGAGCCACCGGCTCGCCCGTACGAAATCATGAGTGGATGGTATTGTAGACAAACGCGCGACAATGCCGCCGCCCACGCAAAATATCTTGCGCCCAGCAGCTTTTAGCTACCACTCCCTAGCTCGCTGGATGCCCGCCATAGAGATGGCGGGCATCCAGCGAGCTAGGGAGTGGTAGCTAAAAGC
>WTGN01000081.1 GCA_011523545.1 Chloroflexota bacterium
CTCGTCGGATGCCCGCCATAGAGATGGCGGGAGGGGGCCGGGGGGTGGGGTTGGCGGCCCGCAACGAAATCTGTAGGGGCGACTCTGTGAGTCGCTCTAAAATGCGCGCTAACGCAAGGATGGGCGACCCGATGGCTCGCCCCTACAGGTTTCGTTTGTGGCGAATTTGGCAGTTGAGTTGAACTGAAAGGAGGCGCATCGCGTCAAACAAACAGCACGAATCGCAATATCGTTTAACCACTTGTCAATTTGGAGTCCAACTCATGAAAAAGAAACTCGCAATCACCTTGATCCTGGCGCTGCTTCTGGCGCTGGTCAGCATGCCGCTCAGCGCGCAAGACCGCTGGGACGGCGCCGACGATCTCGCTGTCAATCCGCTCGCCTGCGGCATGGGCGATGAGATGATGGACGAGGGCGACGACATGGAAGAAGACATGGAGATGATGGAATACGACGGCGGCATGGTCATGATGGGCGATGACATGGCCGGCATGGACATCACGCTCGTCGACGTGCCCAAGCTGGTCGGCATCGGTTACTTCGCCGCCACCACGCTCGGGCAGCAGCAAGCCGCCGAAGAGCTGGGCAACGTCTCCGTCACCACCGACGCGCCGACCGAGGCCAATATCGACGACCAGATCCAGGTCATCGACAGCTACATCACGCAAGGCGTCGACGGCATCCTCTTCGCCGCCAACGACCCGGTCGCCATTGCGCCGGTCTTGCGCAAGGCGCTGGAAGCCGGCATCCATGTCGTCGGCTATGACGCCAACAGCGAGCCGGACGCCCGCGAGTGGTTCGTCAACCAGGCCGAATTCAACGGCATCGCCAAGGCCCTGATCGACAGCCTGGTCGATCAAATGGGCGCGGACGCCTCCTTCGGCATCGTCACCTCGACCTTCACCACGCCGAATCAGGCGCGCTGGATCGCCGAAATGTGGGCCTACGCCGGCGCCTGCTATCCCGATCTGGAATGGCTGGAAACGCTTGAGGCGCAGGAAGACGCCGGGCTGAGCTTCCAGCAAGCGCAGACCCTCGTCAACAAATACGGCGAAGACCTCGATGGCATCTTCGGCATGACCTCGGTCGCCACGCCCGCCAGCGCTGACGCCGTGAACCAGGCCGGCTTGTGTGAAGATGTGGCGGTCGTCGGTTTGGCGACGCCCAACGCCATGAAGCCCTACGTCAACGACGGCTGCGTCCGCGATGTCATTCTCTGGAACCCGGTCGACCTGGGCTACGCCGCCGTCTATGTCATGCGCGCGGTTGTCGATGGCGACTTCAAGCCGGGCGATACCTCGGTCATGGCCGGGCGCCTGGGCGAGCTGGTGGTTGTCAACGGCAGCGAAGTCTTGCTTGGCCCGCCCTTCGCCTTCACGGCGGACAACATCAACGACTTCGACTTCTAACCGCAGCCCAATTCACCTTTTGTAGAGGCGGCCTAACAGGTCGCCCGCTGGTGCAATCGTCAAATTCGGGTCAGTCAATGGCTGACCCCTACAATCCTTTACGGTGGAGGCCCACAATGACCCACAATCTCTCCGACCTCGCCGCCATGACCCGCGCCCTGGGCGAGCCAGCGCTGGACTACGCCATCATCGGCGAAGGCAACACCTCCATGCGCATTGACGACGAGCGCTTCTATGTCAAAGCCAGCGGTCATCAGATGCGCAACATCGGCGAAGACGGCTTCGTCGCCCTGCGTTTCGCGCCCATGCTGGCGATGCTGGACGCGCCGCCGCAAACCCTCAGCGAACAAAAAGCAATCACAGAATCAGCCGTCATCCCCCCTAATTCATTGGGGGGGACCGAGAGGGGGTTGCCCATCCCCCCTGACGCTTCGGGGGGGACCGAGGGGGGGTTGCCCATCCCCCCTAATTCATTGGGGGGGACCGAGGGGGGGTTAAGCCCATCCATTGAGGTCAGCTTCCACGCCATGCTGCTGACGGACTGCGATGTCAAGTTCGTCGGCCACAGTCATCCGAGCGCCATCAATCAACTGATGTGCAGCGAGCAGGCCGCCGATTTCGCCATGAAGCGGCGCTTCCCCGATGAGGTGGTGCTTTGCGGACCGCGATCCGTCCTGACGCCTTATGCCGACCCGGGCCTGCCGCTGGCGCTGCTCATGCGCGAACGCGTTCAGGCTTACATGGAAGAACTTGGCGAAGCGCCCAAAGTGATCCTGCTTGAGAATCACGGCATGATCGCCCTGGGCGATACGCCTTCAGAGATTCTCCATATCACCGCGATGGCGGTGAAAGCGGCGCGCATCCACCTCGGCGCCTTGCTGACCGGCGCGCCCACCTACCTGCCCGACGACGAGATCTGGCATCTCTACCGCCGGCCCGACGAAATCTTCCGGCGCAAGCTCTTCGTCGACGACGACACATCGTAGAGGCGAGGCGGTGACTCGCCCACAGACGATGACCTCGCGCTGCGGGCGACCCGGTGGCTCGCCCCTGTTATTCTCACCTGGTAGAAGCTAAAGTCGATATCATTCGCTCGATTCATGATGACGATAATCGAAAGGAATCGCCCCCCATGCCCACAAACGGCGCGTTAACCTGGCTGATCCCCGACGCCTACCTGGCGGCGCCGGCCGATGCTGACCCCGTCAACAAAAATCACGAATCGGTCTGCATCCTCAATGTGACGCCCGACGATGCCAATGTCATCTTCGATTTTTACTTTGAAGACCGGGACGCCGTCGAGGGCATCGCCATCACGGTGCCGGCCAAGCGCTGCCCGCACGTCCGCCTGGACAAGCCGGAGCAAATCGGCGGCTTCCGGATTCCCTTCGATGTGCCCTACGGCATTCGCGTCCGCAGCGATGTGCCGATTTCGGTGCAGTATTCGCGCATGTACGCCAGCGGCGGGGTGATCGAAAGTCTCATCACGACGATCGCCTATCCCGTGGAATGAGATTTCTACCCCTCCCCCGGCCCGCGCAACCTGCCCCTTATCGGTATCGCTAACAATGCGGAGCTGTAGGGGCGAGCCATTGGGTCGCCCCTACAATGCTGCCGGATCGGCTTGATATTCAATGGTGTAGAAAGCCCCTCGGTGACCTCATAAAATCTCGGTGTACTCGGTGGTAAAATTTTAGTTACTTGCGTTGATTTACTTCTGCGCCTTCGTAGACCAATGCAATCGGGCAGGCGAGCCCGTGACCGCCGCCTTCAATGATGGTCTCCGTCCCGCTGAAGCCGCCACCCTCTGAGGCGCGCAGCACATAACTGATCTCATAAGGGATGTCGCGCCCGTCAACCGGCATGGGCGCATAGAAAACCGCGCTGCCCGCGTATTCGCCCGCTTCATTCCGCAGCAGCTCAAATTCGCCGAAGACGATTTTCGACTCATCCATTTGGGTGATCAGCAAGGTTTCCGCTTCGCGCCCGGCGCATTCACCGGTGTAACTTTGGCTCCACAGCCCGGCTTGCGGCATAACCGGCTTCGGCGTCGGCGGCGGCGGCATCGTACCACAGGCTGGCAGGAACGAAAGCAATATAACGACGTCTAGCAAAAGAATTCGTGACTTTCGCATCTGCCGCCTTCCAAAATTTGCCTCACTTTCCGTCAAGATATGTAGGGGCGAGCCGGTGGCTCGCCCGTTGATGTCAATAGGTTGTTGGGGGGCGGGCGACTCACCGAGTCGCCCCTACAATTCCCAATTTATCGGGATTAGAGCATCACCTCGCGGCCTGTCTTTTGGCTGTCGTAGATACCGTTGAGGATCTTCAGCACCTGCAGCGACTGCTCGGCCGGCACCGGCGAGGGCGCGCCATCGACAATCGCCTGCGCGAACTCGACGCACTCTTGCGCATGCGGCTCCGAGATATTCTGCGTCAGCTGCAATTCGCGATTGTAGAGTTGCATGCTTTCGTAGTTGGTGTCGTAAATCTCGCATTTCGGCCAATGCGAGCCGCCGCCCGTGCCATAGAGCCACATCTGCATATCTTCGCCCTCGATATCGTGATGCAGCAGCCAGGAAATCTCGAAGACCAGGGTCGCGCCTGTTTCGAAGCGGACGAAGGCCATCGCCATCTCTTCGACATCCATGCCCTCGGGGATGCGCCCGTGCCGCGGCCAGCGACCGAAAGCCAGCGGGTTGCTGGCCAGCTCGCGGCGGGCGACGCCAGTGACCGAGACCGGTTCCGGGTTGCCCATCATCCAGAGCGTCAAATCAAGGATATGCACGCCGATATCGATGCAAGCGCCACCGCCGGCATGCTGGCGCGACAAGAAAGCGAGGCTGGTCGGAATGCCGGAGCGGCGCAGCATCCAACTGCGGGCGTGATAAATCTCACCCAGCGCGCCGCCGTCAATCTCCGCCTTCAGCGCCTTGGACGTGCCGGCGAAGCGAAAATGCTGCGCGGTCATCAGCATCTTGCCCGATTTGTCGCGCGCTTCAATCATGCGCTGAATATCGGCCGGGGTGGGCGCCAGCGGCTTTTCGCAGATGACATGCTTGCCCGCTTCAAGCGCGGCGATGGACAAGGGCGCGTGGTACATATTGGGCGTGCAGACGTCGATGATGTCGATGTCCGGGTCATTGATGACGGCGGCGCTGTCAGTCTCCAGCTTGCCGATATTCCATTGCGCGCCCCAGCTTTCCAGCGCTTCGGGAACCAGATCAGCGCCCGCGATCACTTCGGCATGGGGCGAGGCCGCCCATCCCGGCATGTGCGTGCGGGCGATCCCGCCGACACCGATGACACCCACCTTCAAACTGCTCATATTGGCTGCTCCTTCTCAGGCTGTTTTGGGTTGAACCCAGGATTCAGTTGCCGCAGCTTGGTACAAAGCTTCCATCACGGCGCTGCGGTCGGCCGCTTCTTTCGCTGAAATCAATGGCGCGTCACCACCGAGGATGGCATTGAG
This sequence comes from Chloroflexota bacterium, assembly GCA_011523545.1. Lineage (GTDB taxonomy): Bacteria > Chloroflexota > Anaerolineae > Aggregatilineales > Phototrophicaceae > UBA6055. Next base: position 4,882 of record WTGN01000081.1, read on the forward strand.
GAAAAGCTCAAAGGCATGCGGCAGCGCCTCCGGCAAATCGGTCCATTCTCCGCCATCCGTCCCCGGCAGATTGGCCGATTGTACATAAAGAAGGCCCGCGTCAACATAGGCGACGCCCTCAGTTCCGCTGAGCAAAATCTCCTGCGGCCGCAGGACATCGACCCAGCCGGCCGCGATGCTGCCGATCGCGCCATTGCTGAAGCGCAGTATGCCTTCGCCATACTCATCACAATCATATTTGCCTAGCAGTCGGTCCACCTGCGCCGTCACGCGCTGCACATCGCCCATCAGCCACATCAAAATATCGAGCGAATGCGCGCCCAAATCACCAAAGCCGCCACAGCCCGAGAGCGCCGGATCGGTCATCCAGAGCCAATCCAGATAGGGTCCGCGCCCCTGATCGAATATCCCGGCGATAGCGCCCTGATGCACATTCGAATGCCGAACACGGGTGATCGTGCCCAGCGTCCCCGCGTCGATCCAGGCTTTCAGCTGGCGGTAAGCCGGCATGCTGCGCATGAAATGCCCAGTCTGGAAGATCACGCCGGCCGCGTCAATCGCGCGCTGCATGGCGTAGGCGTCCTCCGCGCCCATGCCCAGCGGCTTCTCAACGAAGACATCTTTCCCGGCCGCCGCCGTCGCTTCCACCAACTCCAGATGAAGCGATGTCTCCGAACAAATGATGACAGCCTCAATCTCGCCGTCGTTCAAGATCTCGCGGTAATCGTCAAGCGCGGCGCAAGCAAACTGCTCGGCGGCGATTTTCGCGCGGGCCGGCTGGCTATCCCAGACCGCTTTCACCGTGAAATGATCGGCGCGCTCCTGGACGCGCTTGATGAAGCCGGGCGCGTGGATATGCGCCACACCGAGGAATGCGATTGTTTTCATGTTTTCTCCTGTTCCCCCTGGGTCATTGTAGGGGCGAGGCGGTGACTCGCCCACTTTGGCTCCTGATTTCCAATCTGTTTCACATGATTAACTCGGTTCCATTTCCAGCGCCTCAACAAAACGCGCCGTGATCGTGCGCGGGCGGCTGATTGCCGAGCCGACGACCACCGCCCAAGCGCCCATGTCCAGCGCCCGCCGCGCCTGTGCCGGCGTATGAATCCGCCCTTCGGCGATCACCGGGATCGGCAACGCCTCGATCATTTGCGCCAGCAATTCGAAGTCGGGGCCGTCCTGCGCCGGGCTGCCTTCCGTGTAGCCGGAGAGCGTCGGCCCTGCCATCGCCACGCCCAAATCGGCGGCCGCCTTGGCCTCGTCCAGCGTCGATACATCAGCGAAACACGGGCGTCCGAGCTCGCCGTGGATGCGCGCCAGCAATTCGCCGACGGGCGCGCCATCCGGCCGGGGCCGATCGGTGCAATCCAGCGCGATGACATCAGCGCCGGCAGCCGTGATCTCGGCGGCCGCGTCGAAGCTCGGCGTGATGTAGACGCCGCTGCTGCCCTGCTTGTACAAACCGATCACCGGCAAGTCAACGGCGCGCTTGATGGCGCCGATATCCGCCGGTCCGTTGGCGCGTATCGCCGCCGCGCCGCCGATCTTCGCCGCCAGCGCCATCTTCGCCATCATCTCAGCGCCATGCAGCGGCTCGTCTGGCAGCGCCTGGCAGGACACGATGAGCTTGCCTTTGACGGCGGCAAGAAATGTCTCGGCCTTCATGCTTCTATAGCTTTCCACGCCAGCATCGCCGCGCCCAGCATGACCCCGTTGGCGCCCAGCGTCGCTGGTATGAGCGGCGTCGCAGCAACTGGCGGCGGCAAATTCTCGCGAAAGGCGGCCGCAAGCGCTTCCCACCAGAGCGCGCCGATCTGGGGCACGCCACCGCCAACCACGACCGCCGCCGGATTCAAGGCGGTGGCGGCGCCGGCCAGGACGATGCCCAAGCGCCGCGCCTTCACTTCGATGACTTCAATCGCTGTCCGGTCGCCAGCTTTCGCCAGCCGACTAATTTCTGTGAGCGGCAGCCGATTTTCGCTGCCACTTGCCGCTTGATAAGCGCGCTCAATCGCCGGTCCGGACGCGTACTGATCGAGGATCAACGGGTCGTCCCCATCCCAATCGACGACGAAATAACCGATCTCGCCGGCGCTGTAGTCGACGCCATGCCAGACCTCGCCATTGATAATCAAGGCGCCGCCGATTCCCGTGCCAACGGTGAGGCAAAGCAGCGAATCATAAGCGGCGCCCGCGCCCATAACCGCCTCGCCATAAGCCAGCGCGCGCACATCGTTCTCGACCGCAATCGGCAGGTCGGCGCCGAAATCGAATTCCGCCAGGCGCGTGCCGCTCCAGGCGGGCATGTTCTCATTGGCGAAGATGACGCTGCCTGCACCGGTATCAATAATGCCGGCGCTGCCGATGCCGATGCCCAGCACAGGCGCTTCAGACGCGCCCAGCAACTGCTCGCAGAGCGCCCGGGCGCTCGACAGAATGGCGGCCTGTGATGGCGCCGTCGCGACTTGCAGCGTCCGGCTGATCTCGCCGTCGCGCGCCACCAGGCCCGCCAGCGTTTTGCTTCCGCCGATGTCCAGGCCGATGACCAGCGCTCCTTTTTCGGGCAAGGGGATTCGCTCGCGCTAGGTCTGTTTTAGCAGTTCTTCGTCGCCGCGGCGCTGGCGATAGCCATGCACGATCAAGCCGGGACGGCCATTGCTCTGCCCGGCCAGCTGGTCGTTATGCGGGTCGCGGAAGCCCATGCGCACCATGCGGCGCGGCTCTTGCGTCTGGTTGATGTAGGAGCCGTGAATGCAGTAAATATGGAAGACGACCACATCGCCGCGTTTCGCCGGCACCGGCGCCGTGTCTTCCAGGTTGTAATCGTCCGTGTTGAGATGGGGTGAGCAAGGCGTGCCATCCGGGTTCTTCAAGATATGCGGCAGCTTGCCCATCTTGTGCGAGCCAGCCAGGAAGCGGATTTCGCCGTTCTCGTGAAAGGTGTCATCCAGGTGCACCAGCGTATCGAGAAAGCGCCCGTCGCTGTGTTCGTAAAAGGGAGAGTCCTGGTGCATCGGGAACGGATGACCCGTCTGCGGCGGCTTGATATGCATGGTGGTGTGATGCAGCTCGACGCTCGAATCCAGCAGCTGCGACAGGCATTTCGTCAGCTTCGGATGGGTGACGGCGCGCATCCAGGCATCGGAGTACAAGTGCAAGTCATGCATCGCCGTCAGCTTCACCTGCTTCTCCACTTCCTCGTCCAGGTAAACATCGCGCCAGGGTCCCGACCAGCCCGGGCTGGTGATCGACCAATCCTCAATCAGCCGGTCAAGGCTGTCCGACAATGCCGTGATCTCCGCCTCGTTGAAGACCTGCGGAATGCGCAGATAACCGTTTTCATGAAAAAAATCAATTTGCTCCTGACTTAGCATGTCAACTGTCCCCCTCAGTCAAATCTAATCGCACAATGCATCAGCCACTGCAAGCTGGCTGTGAGCTAATTAAACAGTGTAAAGAACTTACATATATGTCACCGGCGTTGTACGGGCGAGCCGGTGGCTCGCCCACGCTTGGGAGAGGCCGTCTAATGCCGATGGCCCTTTTTGAAGGCTAATTCATCGTCAGGCGCTAGCCCTCCAGGCTTTCCACCGTCAGTTGATAAGGCGCGTCGCCGACCAAGCCATAGCGGTCCACCTGCGCCGACCCGACGATGATGGTGTATACGCCCGCATTCAGCGTCAGCGCCGCGTTATAGCTGCGCCGCGGCCGCACCCCGGTATCGCCCAGCGCCGCCACAAATGCGCCGTCCGGTCCATAAATCGTGCCATAAGGCGAGTTGAGGTTGCCGCCGCTCAAGCCGCTGCCGCCCGTGCGAATCTTGACCGACACGTTCTGGCCGGCGGTCGCCTCGAAGCGGTAACTGTGCTTGTCACTCTCATCGGCGATTTCGTCCAAAGTCGCCTCATCCAATGTCAGCGCGCCTTTGTCCACCGCCCCAGCAGGCGACAAGATGAAGTCGGGCTGCGGCAGCGGCGTCGGATCAAGCGCTGGAATCGGCGTCGGTTCCGGCAGCGCCGGCGGTGCGTCGCCCTCGATTTCCACTTGATAAGGCGCATCGCCGACCAAGCCATAGCGGTCAACTTCGGCCGCCCCGACGATGATGGTGTACGTGCCCGCCTTCAAGACAATAGGCGCGTTGTAGCTGCGCCGCGGTCGCACCGCCGTATCACCCAGCGGCGCCACAAATTCGCCGTCAGGTCCGTAGATCGTGCCATAAGGCGAGTTGAGGTTGCCGCCGCTCAAGCCGCCGCCGCCGGTGCGAATCTTGACGGTGACTTCCTGGCCCTCGGCGCCTTCAAAACTGTAACGGTGCAAGTCAGCCTCGTCGGCGATTTCGTCTATCGCTACGACGTTGAGCGCCAGCACGCCCTTGTCAACCGCCCCATCGGCCGACAGCTTGAAGTCCTGCTCCGGGATCGGCGTTGGCGCCAGCGTCGGTTCGCTCTCGGGTGCGTCGCCTTCGACTTCGATCTGGTAAGGCGCGTCGCCGACCAAACCATAGCGATCAACTTCGGCCGCCCCGACGATGATGGTGTATGTGCCCGCCTGCAAGACGAGAGGCGCGTTGTAGCTGCGGCGCGGTCGCACCGCCGTATCCCCCAGCGGCGCCACAAATTCGCCGTCAGGTCCATAGATCGTGCCATAAGGCGAGTTGAGGTTGCCGCCGCTCAAACCGCCGCCGCCCGTGCGAATCTTGACGGTGACTTCCTGGCCCTCAACGCCTTCAAAGGTATATTGATGAATGTCGCCTTCGCCAGCGATTTCATCCACCGTCACCACATTGAGCGCCAGCGCGCCCTTGTCAACCTCCCCATCAGGCGACAGCTTGAAGTCCTGCTCCGGGATCGGCGTCGGTTCCGGCGTGGCCGCTTCAGCTTGGGCGGTCGCCTGGGCGATCGCTTCGGCTTGCGCGGTCGCGGCCGCCTCAGTCGCTTCCGCAGCCCGGGCTTCAGCCGTCGCTTCGGCGGCGATGGCGGCATTGTTCTGATTGATTGCATAAATGGCGACCGCCGCTACCACAATCAACAGGATCACGGCGGCGGCCAGCGGCGCCCGCGACCGGCGCTCCGGTTGCATGACCGCGTCCGTCTTCGGTTTGCTGTAAAGAATCGGCGCTTCAATCGGCGCGATCTCCCGCTCTTCATAGAGGTAACAGGCCGCCTCGTGCGCGGGTTTGTCCATCTTGAAAAGGGGCGGCTGCTCTTCCAGGCATTTGTCCATGCGGTGGGGGCAGCGCGGATAATAGCGACAGCCGACGGCGGCGGCCGTGCGCATTTCCTCTTCACTGGGCAGGCTGATGTTGACATCCCATTTGTCGGTCGGGTCGGGCACGGGCACCGAGTCGATCAGCAGTTGCACGTATGGGTGCTGCGGCGCGTCGATGACATCCATGGCGGCGCCGCGCTCCGCGGTCGTGCCTTGATAGAGCATATAAATCTGATCGCCGATCTGGTATGCCGTGCTCAGATCGTGCGTGATATACAAGAACGAGATATTGTAGTCATCGCGCAGGCGCAGCATGGCATCGAGAATCGAGGCGCGCAGGGAGGCGTCCACCATCGACACCGGCTCATCGGCCACGATCAGCCGTGGCTTGATCATGTAGGCGCGCGCCATCATGATGCGCTGCCGCTGCCCCCCGCTCAGCTGATGCGGATACTTGCGCAAGACATCTTCGCCATACAAGCCAACGACATTCAGGCCGGCCTCGACCATGTCGCGATATTCGCTTTGGTTATCCGACAGGCTGAAATGCTTGTTGACGAGATCAAAGACGTGGTCGATGCGGTAGAAGGGGTTGTAGACGCCGAAGGGATCCTGAAAGACGGCTTGCACGTTGCGGCGATAAGCCTTCAGCTGGGCGTCGCTCATGTCGGTGATGTCTTCGCCGTCGAAGATGATATGGCCCGATGACAGCTTGATGAAGCCGAGCACGAGGTTGGCCAGCGTCGTCTTGCCGCTGCCGCTTTCGCCGGCGATGGTGGTGATGGTCGCCGGCGTTTCGTCAATCGTCATGTTGAAGTTGTCGAGCGCGACTACGGTCTTCTTGCCGCTGCCGAGGAAACCGCCGGTCGAATATATCTTGGTGGCGTCACGGATTTGCAAGAGTGGCGAGGGCATTCGTCCTCCTCTCTTCGAATTGCGCGTCATACAAGTGACAAGCAACCTCGTGTTTGTCGTCTACTATGAACGGAGGCGGCTCCTCCAGCGCGCAATGTTCCCAGGCGAACGGACAGCGCAGCCGGAAGATGCAGCCGGAGGGCGGGTTGCGCGGGTCATGCGTGATGCCCTCGGTGATTTTCAGCGGCTTGCGCTCTTTGATCGACGGGATGGAGTCTATCAACAGCTGCGTGTATGGATGCAGCGGATTGGCGTAGACATTTTCCACCGGCGCGATTTCGACCATCTTGCCGGCGTACATCACCGCGATACGGTCAACGATCTGCGCAAGCAAACCCATGTCATGGCCGATGACGATCAGCGATACGCCGATCTCGTCTTTGACATTGACCAGCGTCTGCGCCACGATGCGCTGCACCACGACATCAAGCGCGCTCGTCGCTTCATCGGCGATGACCACCGTCGGGTGCAGGGCCACGCCCATCGCTATGCAGACGCGCTGCTTCATGCCGCCGCTGAGCTCATGCGGGTACATATTGTAAATGCGGTTGGGCAAGCCCACATTTTGAAACAATTCGAAGATGCGTTCGCGCAAGGCCTCGCGGTCTTTCTGCTTGCCCTCGTGCGATTCAATCACATCGATAATCTGATCTTTGACGCGCATCGTCGGGTTCAGCGAGTTCATCGCCCCCTGCGGGATCAGCGACAGGCCGGTCCAGCGGAACTTGCGCAGCTCTTCCTCTTCCAGGTTCAGCACCTCGGTGCCATCCACCTCAATGCTGCCATGCACGATGTAACCGGGCGGCTGCACCAATTGCAGGATGCCATAAGCCGTTGTCGATTTGCCGCAGCCCGATTCGCCGACCAAGCCCAGCGTCTCGCCTTCGTAGAGATTGAAGCTGATATCGCTGACGGCGATGACATCGCCCTGCGGCGTGGCGTAATGGATGCGCAAATTGTCAACACTGAGGACCACGCGGTCGCTGCCGTTGGATTTTTGCTCTGACATATCTCTACGCTCCGGCCGGCTCTAGTTCGCTTTGCGCAAACGCGGATTGGCGATCTCGTCCAGCCCCAGGTTGATCAGCAGCAGCGCGATGAAGACGACTGCCAGAATGACGGTCGGGATGCCCCACCACCACCACATGTTGCGCAGCAAAGCGGCCGCCTCGATCGAGAAGAATATGGACACACCCAGCGAGGGAATGCGCTGCGGGCCAAGGCCGAGCAATTCCAGCCCCACCGCCGCGAGGATGGCGCCGGTCATATTGCCGATATAACTGGCCGCCAAATAAGGCAGCAGGTTGGGCATGATCTCGCGGTACATGATGTCGCGCGTCGGCACGCCCGAAAGCCGCGCCATCTGCACATAACCGCTCTCCCGCATGCTCAGGACCTGGGCGCGGATATAGCGGGTCGGCGTCGCCCAGGCGAACATTGATATCAGCAGCGCCATCGTCACAAGGCTGATGCTCGGCAAGACCGACTGAATCACGACCAGTACAAGGAGGGAGGGAATGGTGATGGTCACATCTGTCGCCAGGCGAATGACATCATCAACCCAGCCGCCGACGAAACCGGACAAGAAGCCCAGGATGATGCCGACGCACATGCCGATGGAAGCGGCGATGACGCCGACGCCTATCGTGCGCGGCGTGCCGACAATGATCAACGCCAGCATATCGCGTCCACTGTTTTCCGTGCCCAGCGGGTGTTCGGGGATGCCTTCCTGGCCGCGCCAGTTGGTAAAGCCCACCGGCGGCATGTTCAATGGCGAACTGGCGGCCAAAGCCAACTCGGTATCCCAGAATAGATTGCCCAAAAAAACGAAGAAAAAGATAAGGCCAATGATGGACGCGCCAGCGAGAAACTTCCAGTTCAACCAGGGGTTGTCAAAACGATTTAGCGCGCCCGCCTTCTTCGTTCCGCCAGCGACAGGCGCCAGCCCGGCATATCGGCTGTCAAGGTCTTTTCCGGGGGGGCCGCCGCTCGAACTGCTGGAGTCTGCCATGTCTACCTCCCCTCCAGGCTAATCCTGGGATCAATCAAAGGATAGGTCAGATCGATGATCAGCGTCGCCAGCGCGCTGCTGACGATCAAGATGAGCGCCGTACCTTGAATGAGCCCGAAATCCAATGTGTTGATTCCGGAATAAATCAGCGAGCCCATGCCATTGTAGGTGAACATGATCTCCACCAGCACCGAGCCGTTGATCAAAGTGCCAATCGAGACTGCCAGCGCCGTCATCTGCGGCAGAATCGCGTTGCGAATCATATAGCGGTACAGGACGTAGAATGGCTTCAAGCCCTTGGCCTGCGCCAGGATCATATAATCTTCGCCCTCAATCGTGACCATCATGCCGCGCATGCCCAGCGCCCAAAAGCCGAATGTCGCCAACACGATGGACATGGCTGGCAGGAAACCGTGATAGAGTACGCTGCCGAGGAACTCGGGACTGAGCTCAGGCACCATGCCGCGGCCATAAGAGCCAACAATTGGGAAGAGTGGCAGCTTGAAGCCAAAAATATAGACGAGCAGCAAACTCAACAGCGCCGGCGGCACTGACGTGAAGGACATCGAAATCGGTATCATCAGCTTTAGCAGCTTGGGCGTTCTATACCAAGCCAGCAAAGCGCCGCATAGATTGCCCACCGTGAAGAAGATGATGGTGGAAATACCAATCAAGCCGATAGTCCAGGGCAAGGCCCGCCCGACCAATTCGGTCACAGTCGCCGGGAAATTCCCCATCGAATAACCGAGATCCAGGCGCAGTGTATTCCCCAAGTAATTTAAGTACTGAACATGAATCGGGTCGTCAAGCCCGAAGCGCTTGCGCCAGCTCTCGATGATTAAATCAGCGCCTTCAACAAAACCCTCAAACTGAGCCATGCGCGCGATCATCGCTCCAATGGGGTCGCCCGGCGCCAGGCGCGGAATGATGAACATCAAGGTCGCCGCCACCCAGATGGTTAAGAAAAACACCAGCAACCGGCGCAGCAAATAATTAAGTGAGAAGCTTCCCATATCAGCGCCCTTCTCTACGTTGCTTTCTTCGCTGTGTTATTGGCGTAAAACAAAAATATAACGCTGCGCTTACAAACTATTTTTTCAATGCTTGCATTTCTAAGAAACGCAAGCATCGAATCTAGTCCCAGTTCAGCTGGGGCCTCCGCCAGCAGCCGCCAGCGGAGAACCCCAAAACGGTATCAAATCCTTACATGCCAGCCTTGGTCAGTTCGGAGATGATCTGATGCGTCGAATGCCACCAGGTGGCCGGGTGGTTGAAGTTGTTGTCAGACGTCGGCCAGCCTTCCCAGTAGGTGCTGTTGAAGGGAATCAGCTTGGTCGCCTGGTTCAACGGCAGGATCGGCAGGTCCTCATAGAAGTACTGATAAGCATCCAGCACCAGGGGGATGACCTGCGGATCGCCCAGCGGGAGCGTGCCGATCTGCGCGACGATCTCGCTGTAGGCCTCGTTGTTCATGCCGGACCAGCGGGCGTGGTTGCTGCCCGAGGAACGCTCGCCAATCGGAACGTAGTGACGCGCCGTGTAGCGATCCAGCGACGCCCAGGGTTCGTTAACCGAGCCGCAAGCATCCCAGTCCGTCGTGGCTTCGTAGTTGCCGAAGCGCTTGTTGTCGTCCCAGGTCGGGCCGGCGATGACTGCGGCGCTGGCGTTGACGCCAAAGGCGCGCAGCTGCTCAACCAGAACCGAGGTGATGCGCCGCTTCTCGATGAAGCCCTCATGCACCTGAATCGCCAGGTTCAAGACATGGCCGTCAGCATCCTGCCACAGGCCGTCGCCGCCGCGAACGTAGCCGTTGGCGGTCAGCAATTCTTCGGCCGCCATGTGGTTCGAAGTCGAGCTGAGGCCCATGCCGGCGTCCTCAATCGCGTCGATGAAGGGGAACATCGCGCCGTACTCAACAAACATCGTGCGCGAAGGAATGGTGACGCCTTCATAAGCGACCTCGATGATGTTGTCGCGGTCGACGATGTGGTTGATCGCCCAGCGCATGTCGGCGTTGTCCCAAGGCGCGACATCGGTCTGGAAGGTCAGCTGACGCGGGCAGGGATCCAGCCATACGTAGGGCATGCCATCGACCCAGGCGAAGATGTTGTCGTTCTGCGCCTGCATCGCCTCAAAGGCGCCCAGAGTGACGTCCATGATGCTGTCAACTTCGTTGTTGACGGCCAGCGTGGTGCGAATCTGGTCGTTGCCGGTGATGATCCAGATCAAGCGCAGCGGCTCAGGCATGCTCAAAGCGCCCGTTTTAGCGCCCCACCAGTCCTCGTTGCGGTCGTAGATCCAGTTGGTCTCGTCGGCGTGGGTCAAGGTATAGGGACCGGAACCGACCGGCGGGAAGTTCTTGAATGTGAAGGGATCCTGGTCGGCCCAGACATGCTCAGGCATGACCAAGATGTTGCCGCCGATCTTGACGGTCAGGAAGTCCAGCTGGAAGCGCGGGTTGGGCGCCTTCAGGGTGAACTGAACCGTCGTCGCGTCAACGGCTTCCACGCTGTCAACCCAGGTCTGGACGTTGCCGGCGCGCCAGAGGCCCGCGTTTTCCGGGTTGCCCAGCATCTCAAAGGTGAAAACGACATCGCTGGAGTCCAGCGCTTCGCCATCGGACCATTCCGCGCCTTCGCGCAGGTTCAAGGTCCATACATCAAGCGAATCATTGCTGGATGCGCTCTCGCCCAGCCAGGGGATGATCTCGCCGGTTTCGTAGTTCAGGATGAACAAGGGTTGGAAGACGGCTTGGCCCAAACCACCATTGCTGAGGTTGTTCGGCACGTAGGGATTGTAGTTGTCAAAGGCGGGCTGGGGACCAACGCGACCGTCACGGTCGAAGATCGCGGTGTCTTCACGCGCGACATCCTGCGCCATAGCCGTGAAGCTAAAGGACGCAACGAGGACGGCGAGAAGAACGAAAAGTACGGTTCTTGCATTCATGTGTTGTACTCCTACAACTATTGAATAGGGTTTGCGATCGCCAACTCCAAAATTGGTTTGTCATTCAGGGCGGCGTAGACACTCGCCTACCCAAATGACGGGCGCGTCGGCGGCGCCCAGGTTGCCAAGCAAACTTGTTGGTTTTCCTTCGCTTGCGCCTCCTCTCCCTATGATTCAACTACTTTGTCGACGCCGACAAATGGCGCCGCCGTAGACGCTCTGATGCTTAATTTTGTCGGCACAGCATAACTGCGGGGCGCCAGATCCTCACCGCCCAGCCGCTCAAGCAGCATCTGCGAAGCCACCTTGCCCAACTCATAGGCATCCTGCGTCGCCGTCGTCAGCGGAACGCCGATATGCGACGCCAGGCTGATATCGTCAAAGCCGACCACAGACACATCATCCGGCACGCCGTAACCCATATTGCGCAAGGCGCTTATCGTCACGATCGCCAGAATATCATTGATGCAGACAATCGCCGTCGGCATGGGGCCCTCGGCGTCGGTCAGGCTCTCAACCTGCTGGATGACTTCCCGGCTGTCCGAGCCCACCAGGCTGTAAATATCGGTCTCATGAAATTCATGACGCCCCGGCGCGCTGATCTTCCACGGCGCGCAAGCGAAGATGCCGTGCTCTTCGAGAGCGGTCGTATAACCGCGCCGCCTTTCATTGACCGGATGCAGGTCATCTATATTGGGCATGAGCTGTACAATATGGCGATGCCCCAACTCGACGAGATGACGGACCAGATCATAAGAGCCGCCAAAGTTGTCGCTCGCGACATAATCCGCGCGAATGCCGTCGATCGAACGATCCATGAAGACGATTGGAATCTCTCGCTCTTCATATTCCGCCAGGATCGACAGCGTCTCATCCGTCGGTTTTGCGTTCGCCCAGAGCATCAGACCGGCAACCTCGTCGTCAAGCAACTGCCGCAGGATCCGCGCCTCGTCATCGCGATCTCTTGAATTGCTGAAAATCACCTGATAACCGGCGGAACGCAATTCTGTCTGGGCGCTGCTGAGGATATTGGTGTGGATTTCATTGTGGAAACTGCAAGTGAGATAACCGATGGAGCGGTTCGCGCTGCTCTCCCGCGGCTGATACATGACAAAGGTGCCGCGGCCAGCCGTGCGTTTGATCAAGCCTTCGACCTCAAGGCGCTGGGTGGCGATGCGCACGGTCGTGCGGCTGATATCCAGATGGCGAGCGAGCTGCATTTCAGTCGGGATGCGCTCCCCATACCGCCAGCGGCCGGACACAATAAGCCGGCGCAACTGATTATGCAATTGCACATGCAGCGAAATGTAGCTGTTATGGTCGAGTCTGATCTTATCGAGTTTTTCCGGCATAAAAGCCTGGCGCTAGCGCTAAGAACATTTTTGAATTGTACACAAATGTATGTACAATGCGGCAATATAGCATGGACTATGCCCGCATGCAATAGACGAATTTTGTCGCGGCTGGTCTAAATCACTGAGCGTCTGCCGTTCGCGAACACTGCGCCCATACAGGACCTTGCCGCTGTCATCTGCCGATAGCAAAATTCCACGCGTCAATTCCAGCATGCCTTGTGATAGAATCCGGCCTGCGCCTGCCATCGCCGCAAAGCCTGAATGAAGGGGCGGGCGCTCCAAACTTGACGCCAATGCAGGGGAAATGAAGAAACGCCGTGGAAGCCAATCGCAATCAGACCGGTTGCCTCAAGACATCGCTCATCATGATCGCAAGCGCGCTCATATTCGTCGCCGCGATAATCCTGATTGGCGATCTGAAGTGCGCCTATGATGTTGAGGACTGGTGGATGCCGCTCTACCCCAATGGCGAGACGGTCGATGTTGAGTACGATTTCCTGCGGCCGCGCGCCTGGGGCGCCACCACCGTGACCATGACCACCGCCGATGATGTCGAGACGGTCAAGCAATTCTACCGCGACACGCGCTTGTTCACGCTGAAGAACAAGACCAAGGGGATTGCCGCTGGCGATTCCCGTGTGCTTACGCTGGAAGACGGCATAGCATCCGCGCGCGTTCATTATGATTCGATTCCGCCGGCGCAGGACACCGAAAAATCGCAGGCGCTGGCTCGGCTCAAGATCCTTGAGAAACGATTGGAAGATGGCCACCGCAGCCAAATCATCTTGTACAGCGCTTGCGGTCTTTAGCTGACGCGCCTGAAGATAGCCATGAAAATTGCCGCCTTTCCCAAATGCTACCTCGATGATATCGCCGGAAAACGCACGATGTCCGTCTTTGACTGGATCGACATGGCGCGGGCGCTCGACGCCGACGGCCTCGAGATGTACGAGGGCTTCTTCACCAGCCTCGACGACGCTTATCTGGCGCGCGTCCGCGATGCCATTGCCGGCGCCGGCTTCGAAATGCCGATGCTCTGCTGCTCGCCGGATTTCACCAACCCCGACGCCGATCTACGCAAGCGCGCGGTCGAGCATGAGGCAGAGATGATCCGCGTCACCCGCTTCCTCGGCGGCGCCGGCGCTGTATGCCGGGTGCTCAGCGGCCAGCGCTACCCCGAAGTCAGCCGCGAGCAAGGCATCGAATGGGTGGTCGAGTGCATTGAGGCGGTCCTGCCGGCCGCGCGCGAGCAGGGCGTCATCCTCGGTCTGGAGAATCACTATAAAGACGGCTTCTGGACTTATCCCGAATTCGCCCAGAAGATGGATGTCTTCCTCGAATTGCTGGAGGCCATCCCCGAGCGCGAGTTTTTCGGCGTGCAATACGACCCGTCCAACGCCATCGTCGCCGGCGACGACCCGCTTGAATTGCTGCGCGCCGTGGCCGACCGCGTCGTCAGCGTGCACGCCAGCGACCGCTTTCTATCCCCCGGCGCCTCCCTGGCAGACCTGCGCGCCAGCGATGGCACAGTCGGCTATTCCGATGCGCTGCAGCACGGGGTGACCGGCCGCGGGCTGAACGACTACGATACCATCTTCCAGATTCTGCGCGATGTCGGCTACGATGGCTGGGTCAGCATTGAAGACGGCATGAACGGCATGGAAGAGATGCAGGCCTCGCTAGAATTCCTGCACCACATGCGCCGTAAATACTTTGCCGACTAAGCCGAACCGTAGGGGCGAGGCGGTGACTCGCCCGCAGGATAAATTACATTATGTAGGGGCGACTCTGTGAGTCGCCCGACACGTAAAAGCTACTCGCAAGGACAAACTCAATGGACGCACTCATCAAATACGGACGCCAGGATAAAAATGTCGAACTGCGCGATATCCCACAGCCGCCCGACCCCAAACCGGGCGATGTCGTCGTGGAAGTCCGCGCCGCCGGCGTCTGCGGCAGCGACATCCACATGTGGCGGGATCATCAAAGCTGGGCGATCACCCTGCCGCTGGTGCTGGGTCACGAATTCTGCGGGACGGTCGCCGCCCTCGGCGCGGGCGTGGAAAACTTCAACCTGGACGACCGCGTCGCCGTTGAGACGGCGGCCGAAGTCTGCGGCAGCTGCGCCTACTGTCATGCCGGCGAATACAATCAGTGCCCGCATCGGCTGGGCTACGGCGCGCTCATCGACGGCGCCTTCACACAGTATGTCACCGCGCGCGCGGCGATCCTGCATCACATCCCCGAAAACGTCTCCTTTGAGCAGGCATCGCTGACCGAGCCAATCTGCGTCGCCTACAATGCCCTGGTCGAGAAGACGCCGGTCGTCCGCCCCGGCGATACCGTCGTCATACAAGGACCCGGCCCCATCGGCATGATGGCCCTCTTCATGGCCAAGCTGCGCGGCGCAGGCGAGATCGTCATGCTCGGCACCAATGTCGATAAGCGGCGCCTGTCCGTCGCCGCCGATATCGGCGCGACCCAAACGCTCAACATCGATGAAGACGATCCGCTCGAGCTCATCCGCTCGCTGGGCGATGGCTACGGCGCCGACCTGATCGTCGATTGCAGCGGCGCCAGCATCGCCCTGAAGTCAGCCATGGAGATGGTGCGCCCCAACGGCACCATCACCAAAATCGGCTGGGGGCCGCAGCCGATGGACTTCAATCTCGATCCGCTGGTGCAGAAGGCGGTCACCCTGCAAGGCTGCTTCAGTCACTTGTACGATACCTGGGAACGGGCGCTGGCCCTGCTCTCAACCGGCCAGATCGACCTCGCGCCCATCATCGGCGGCGTCTACCGCCTCGGCGATTGGGAAGAAGCCTTTGAAGAAATGGAAGCGGGGGTCAACGTCAAGTCGGTCCTGCTGCCGGCCTAGAGCAACATGTAGGGGCGAGACTTGTCTCGCCCTCCCAAGCGTAATCTGTAGGGGCGGCTCTGTGAGTCGCCCATCGCAACACAAAACCTAGGGCCAACATACCAGGACGCCCGCAAACGCAAAGCTGCCCTCCCGCCATCTCTATGGCGGGCATCTGATTATTCGGGAAGGGGCCGAGGAAGAGGTAAACCATGGACGCCAAAATCCAAATCTCAATTGATGTCATCGACCTCGACGAAGCGCTCGACCTCGCACGCGCCTCGGTCAAGGCCGGCGTCGACTGGCTCGAAGTCGGGACGCCGCTGCTGCTCGCCGAAGGCCTGCACGCCGTGCGCGCCTTCCGCCGCGACTTCCCCGACACGCCCATCGTCGTCGACCTCAAGACGATGGACGGCGCCGGGCTGGAAGCCGAAATGATGTTCAAAGCCGGCGGCGACATGGTCGTCGTCATGGGCCAGGCGCATGACGCCAGCATCATCGAACAGGTCAAAATGGCGCGGCGCTACGGCAAGCAAGTCATGTGCGATGTCATGCTCTGCCCCGATAAACCAGGCCGCGCGCGGGCGGCGCAAGACATGGGCGTCGATTTCATCATCGTGCACACCGGCTTCGACGAACGCAACATGATCCCGGGCCTCAGCCCGCTTGATGACCTCGAGGATGTGCTGGCCGCTGTCGATATCCCGGTGCAAGCGGTCGGCGGCTTGAGCGTGCCGCAAGCAATACAGACGCTGGAACTGGGCGCCGAGATCGTCGTCTTCGGCGCGCCCCTGGTCATCAGCGGCCAGGAGTTCAAAGCGGCCGACCCCAATTTCGACCGGCAACTGCGCGAGATCGTTAAATCCGTGCGCGAGGCTTAAAGCATTGCGTAGCTTTCGCCCGCTCACGGTGTTTCAACATGCGCGGGTTTGTGAAATTTATAGCATTGCCGCCTGCTATTGAGCGACGGCGATTGTTCGCGTATACTACGCTGCTTGAGTTGCGCACTGACCTATTGGACCGGCAAGCATGTACATAAACGATCCGGATTTCGGCGCCATCGTCGACTTCGACCAGTTGCGGGGGTCGATCCTGCATCTATACAACGCGCTCCTGCCCGATTTTGACATGCACAAGTCGCTGCAAGTCGGCGCCGAGCTCTACGGCGATGAACCCGATGTCATGATTGCGGCCGGCGCCAGCATGCTCGCCTGGATGACCATCATCGCCGCTGGCGAAGACGACATCGCCGAGGAGCTCAAAGGCAGCCTCTTCACCCTGGGCTGGACCGAAGAAGAAATCGGCTCCGACCTGCTCAGCGCCAGCACCATCGCCCGCCCGCTGCACGACGACCCCGCTTGCGTCGATTATCATCTCAAGGGTCGCAAGTGGCTGATCAATAATTCTTACCACGCCGATTATCACACCATCGTCGCCAAGACCGACCCCGACTCCAGCGGACCGCGCTCGCTCTCGATCTTCCTCGTGCCCCAAAGCAGCTGCAAGAATTGGCAGCGCCTGGAGACGCACGTCCTGCGGCGCATGGTCTTGACCAGCTTCGACATCGACGGGCCGGGCCGCCTGCTCGGCAAGGTCGGGCACGGCCTGCAAATCCTCCAGCGCATGGCCATGCCCAGCAAATACCAATGCGCATACGTCGGCATCAACCTGCTCAACGAAGCCATCCCGGCCAGCATTGAGCACCTGTCCAAGAAACGCATCTTCAATGAGAATCCCATCAATTTCAGCAACGTGCTGCGGCAGATGTACAACATCGTGATGGGCGCGGCCGTGCTCAACTTCATCTATTATCGCGCGCTGGCTTTGAGCGCGAGCAATTTCCTGCAATTCCACGGCGTCATGCTCAAATCCTGGCTGCTGCTGCGCGCCAATGAGCTGCTGGGCCAGAACTTGCTGGTGACCGGCTCAAAGGGATTCCTGGCCGAGTCTGTCATCGGCCGCAACGCCATCGACTCCTTCGTCCTGCCCGTCTTTGATGGCCATTACACCATCAACACGCTGATGACCGCCAAACACGCCAAACGCTACCTGGGCGCCACCCGCCGCGCCAATGTCGATGAACGCATGGCGACCCTGCGCTTCGGCCTCGCCGGCTCATCCAGCGCTGACCAAATTCGCGCCCACTCGCGCAAACTCCGCAATCCCGATTTCTTTGACTACGCCCAGTACATCGAAGACCTTGAGCTGCCGATCGATCTCGATGCCCGCCGCCTCGTCACGCGGATGAAGTCCCTGGCCGACGAACTGAACGCGCGCGACCTGAGTACCGACCCGGAACATCGTTACAAACTCGGCGCCCTCCTGCACTGGATGGAGGCCCTGCTGGCCGCCTGCGAAATGTGGAAAGCGACCGACGAAGACGAATACCTCAATGCCGTGACCATGCAATACAACGCATTCGTCAATCAGTTCAATTCCGTAATCAGCGAGAGCGCCCTGACAACGCCTTTCCTTCCGCTCATGCGCCAGCGTCCGCTGGGCTGCTTCGGCTCGCCGCGGGAATTCTTGCTGCGTCTCTACGGCCTCGCCCAGCAATTTTCCTCTCCGCGCGCGGCCCTGGCGAAGTAGCGAAAGAACGTCACAGTAAAATCAGAGAAGTTATTCCAACAGAGATATGAGAATCATTGCAGTATGAAAGAAATCTCCAAAATAATCGTAAGGTTGTACGGGCGAGCCGGTGGCTCGCCCATTCTTGCAATACACAGTCAATCAGTCTTTGCACGAGTAACTTTGAACTACTAAGACGGCCCCTTCGATGCAAACTATCAAAGACCCGCAATTCGGCGACATCCTGGATTATCAGCGCCTGCGCGCCGGCATGATGGACGTGCTCGACAACGTCTACCCCACCTTCAACCTGATGGGGTCGATGCTGGTCGCCACCCGCCATTTCAAGAACAACCCAAGTTATATGACCGCCTGCGCCGCCAGCGGGCTGGCTTATATGATGCTGGTCGCCGCTGAAGAATATGAACTGGCCGCCAAGCTCAAGGGCAAAATCTTCACCCTGAGCTGGACGGAAGAGCACACCGGCACCGACCTGCTCAGCGTGCGGACGCGCGCCACGCCGCTCTCCGATGACCCGATGGAGAAGAATTTCCGCATCGAAGGCCAGAAGTGGCTGATCAATAATTCGTACCACGCCGATTATCACTCCGTCATCGCCAAGGTGGACCCCGCAGCCAACGGCCCGCGCTCGCTCTCGCTATTTGCCGTGCCACACAGCAGCACCCACAACTGGCAGCGCCTGGAAACGCACGTCCTGCGCAGCATGGTGCTCACCCAATTCGACATTGACGGGCCGGGCATCCTCATCGGCCAGGTCGGGCGCGGGCTGGAGATCTTGCAGCGCATGGCCCTGCCATCAAAGTACCACTGCGCCTACATGGGCGTGAAAATGGTGGATGACTCGCTGCCCGCCGCCATCGATCACCTGTCGAGCAAGACGATCTTCGGGGACAACCCCATCCGCTTCAGCAATGTCTTCCGTCAACTCTATAATCTGGCGCTTGAGGCGGCTCTGATCAACTTCACCTTCTTCCGCGCCCTCGCCTTCAGCGACAGCCCTTTCCTGCAATTCCACGGCATCATGCTCAAGTCATGGCTGCTGCTCAAATGCAACGACATCCTCTCGCAGAATCTGCTGGTCACCGGCTCCAAGGGCTTCTTGAAGTCATCCAACATCGGCGGCAACGCCATCGATTCTTTTGTCTACCCGGTCTTCGATGGGCATTACACCCTTAACACCCTGCTCACCTACAAACACACGCGCCGTTATCTGCGAGCGACGGCGCCGGGCGATCTCGCCGCGCGCATGACCATCCTGCGCGAAAATGCCTATGTGCCGCTGGAAGGCAAGCAAATCCTCAACAACAGCCGCGAAACCCGCCACCCGCCCTTCTTCGATTACGCCGATTATATCGCCTGCTGCCAACTGCCCATGCCTCTCGACGCGGCCCAACTCATCCGCGCCAGCGAAGCGATAATGGACGCGATTCAAGCGCAAGGCGCCACCAACGAACCAGAATATCGTTACAAAATCGGCATGCTCGTGCACAACCTCGAAGCCCTGCTCTCCGCCGTCGAACTCTGGAAAGTGACTGAAAACGAGCATTATCTCAACGCCATCATCATGCAATACAACGATGTCGGCAAGCTGATCAACCGCATCATCAGCGAGGGCGATCTCGCCGTCGACTTCATCGAGCCCCTGCGCCAGCTGCCGCTGCCCACACCGGAAGACCCGCGCGCATTCTTGCTGGACCTGCTGGACGTGAAGCGGCAGATTCGCGGCCAATGAACTCGCATGAACATTCGGTCGCCAATGCTTCTTCAGGCAGCGCTATCCTGTTAACGCTTATCCAAATTAGTCCATCCAAGCTGGCTGGATTGCGCGAAAATCGTTCCGCCACGCAGACGCAATTCCGGCTTGCTCATGACCTGAAACGCTTGCCGGCAGAGCGATTGAGCATTTGCGCCACCGACGAGTCCATTTGCGCAAATCGCGCAAATGCGCCAATATCGCGCCTCATTCCTGTAGGACGAAAGCCAAGCAGATGACCGAACTCAGCGAGCTCCTGTCCGACCTGGTCGCCATCAATTCAGTCAATCCCGATCTGGCCAAAGACGGCGCCGGCGAAGCTGACCTCGCCGACTTCATCGCCAGTTGGGGACGGGACGCCGGCCTCGAAGTCCACGTCCAGCAGGCAGCGCCAGAGCGCCCCAATGTCATTCTCATCGCTCGCGGCAGATCTGCAGTGTCTACGCGCAGCGGCGGCGGCGCCTCGCTGATGCTGAACGCGCACACTGACACCGTCGGCGTCAGCGATATGGCGGCGCCTTTCGAGCCCGTAATCCGCGATGGCCGCCTGTATGGCCGCGGCGCTTACGATATGAAAAGCGGGCTGGCTGCCAGCATGACCGCGCTCAAAGCGGCGCGCTCGCTGAACCTCCGCGGCGACGCCATGCTCAGCGCCGTCGTCGATGAAGAGTACGGCAGCATCGGCACAGAAGCGCTCCTGGCGGAATGGGCGCGCTGGCCCGCCGACGCCGTCTTAATCGCGGAGCCGACCGAGCTGGCTATCAGCATCGCCCATCGCGGCTTCGTCTGGGTCGATATCGAAACGGTCGGCCAGGCAGCGCATGGGTCGCGCCCCCACCTGGGCATCGACGCCATCGCCAAAATGGGGAAAGTCCTGGTCGCGCTCGACGCCTATGATCGGTCGATGCGCGCCGACCCGACGCACAACCTGCTGGGCAGCGGCTCGCTGCACGCTTCAATTATCAGCGGCGGCGAAGAGATCTCCATGTACCCGGCGTATTGCAAACTGCAAGTCGAGCGGCGCACCATCCCCGGCGAAACCCTCGCCGGCGTCGAGGCGGAAATACAAGTCATCCTGGATGAAATCGCCGCTGCCGACCCCGATTTCAAAGCGAGCGCCCAGGCGACCTTCGCCCGCAGCCCCTACCACATCGACGCCGCCCATCCCCTCGTCCAGCAGCTCAAGCGCATCGCCGAAGCGAACCTCGGCGATCCCGTGCAATTGATCGGCAGCAGTTGGTGGATGGATTCAGCCCTGTTCGGCGAGGCGGGCGTTCCGACGGTCGTGCTCGGCCCGGCCGGCGCCGGCGCCCATGCCAAGGAGGAACGGGTTGACCTGGCGTCAGTCGAGCGCTGCCGCGACATCTACACCGATCTGATCGCCGACTTCTGCCGCTAGGCATTACTTGGTAGACAATGATGAATGCTGCCGCAAGCAAGAAATTGCCATCAAAATCGTAATGTTGTACGGGCGAGCCGGTGGCTCGCCCACACTTGCCATAGAACGTTCAAACGTTGAAGCGAAACAAAATCACATCGCCGTTCTGCACCACATAATCGCGGCCTTCCACTTGCAGCAGGCCGGCCGACTTGATCGCGTTGCGGTCTTGATGCCGCTCGAAGACGGAAAAGGGAATGACCTCGGCGCGGATGAAGCCGCGTTCCATATCGCTGTGCACGACGCCGGCCGCCTGCGGGGCGGTCCAGCCCCGGCGGATCGTCCAGGCGCGGACTTCATTTTCGTTGAAGGTGAAATAGCTGATCAAACCAAGCAGGCGATAACTCTCGTTGATCAGTCCTTCCAGGCTGCTGCCCCGCAAGCCAGCCATGCTGATGTATTCAGCGCGTTCATCATCGCTCAAGCTCGCCAGTTCTTGCTCCAGCCCGGCGCAAACGGCGATCAACCGGGCGCCCTCCGCCGCCGCAATCGCCTGCGCCGACTCGAGCCAGGCATTGCCGTTCTGCAGGTCGTCTTCGCCGATGTTGGCGACATAAATGATCGGCTTCCCGGTCAGAAAGCGCATCTCGAAATCGAGGGCGACATAATCCGGGTCGTCGCGCTCTTCGAACTCGCGCAGGGGCCGCCCCGCCCCGACAAAAGCCTCCACCCGCCGCGCCATCTCCAGCTGACCCGCCAGCTTGGGCTCGCCCTTGACCTCGCGCTCCAGCTTTTCCAGGCGGCGCTCAAGCTGCTGCAAATCCGCCAGCGCCAGCTCGGTATTGATGACAGCGATGTCATCCGCCGGCTGCGGCTGCGCGTTCACATGCACAACATTCTCGTCATCGAAACAGCGCACGACATGGGCGATGGCGTCCACATTGCGGATGCGCCCCAGAAAGCGGTTGCCCAAGCCCTCGCCCTTGTGCGCGCCTTTGACCAGCCCGGCCACATCGACAAAATCAACGCGCGCCGAAATCGCCTGCTCGACGCCGACCCAGCCCTGCAGGCGCGTCAGCCGCTCATCGGGCAGCGGCACAACGGCATGGTTGGCTTCGACCGTGCTGAAAGGATAGTTGGCGGCGACGGCGTTCTGGGCGCGCGTCAAGGCGTTGAATAACGTGCTCTTGCCGACATTGGGCAAGCCGACGATGCCGATGCTTAGGCTCATGTCCCTTACCTCGCAACGATGAGTTTCCCGCTATCATACGACATGAGACGCAGAAATGTGACCGTTCGTCGCGCGAAGCTTACCACGTGTTCATGGTTTACTCATCATCGCCTGTAGGGGCGACTAATCTAGTCGCCCGACAGTTGAAACAAGGAGCGCGGGCGACATGGTATGTCGCCCCTACTAGCCGTCAGTTGGACAGATAACGTGGCAAATCTTGCTAGACGCGGCCTTGATTATCTTGTAGCGAATGCTCTGCCCGTTGCCAATTCAGCGCCTGGAACTGGTATAATCGCGGACGGTGAAGATTGGCGGGGTCAAGATGAGCGACATTCCGCAATTCCAACGCATCAAGCAAGCGACGCTGGAGCAGCTGCGCGCGATCGGCACGGCGACCATCGCCGGCGCGCTCTCCAAGGCCGGCATCCGCAATCCGCACCTGGTCGGCTTGACGCCCTTCAACCCGGGCGCGACCGCCTGCGGCCAGGCGGTGACGTTGCAATTCATGCCCAAGCGCGAGGACTTGCACTGGGGCGATGAATACGCCGCCGCCCCCGGGCGCGAGCTGCACCGCATCGCCATCATGGCTTGCCAGCCCGGCGACATCATTGTCGTCGACGCTCGCGGCAGCCTGAGCAGCGGCGTCTTCGGCGAGATGATGCTGACTTCATTCAAGGCGCGGGGCGGCGACGGCGTCGTTATCGATGGCTGCATCCGCGATTTTCCCGAAGTGAAAACGCTGGATCTGGGACTCTGGCTGCGCGGCGTCACGCCGAATTTCCATACGCAGACCGATATCTTCCCCCACGCGGTCAATGTCCCAATCGCTTGCGCCGGCTGCTTCATCGAGCCGGGCGATATCATCGTCGCCGATGATGACGGCGCGGTCGTTGTGCCTTTGGCGCTTGCGGGTAAAATCCTGGAAACCGCCAGCGCCAAAACAGAATGGGAAGTCTTCTCGCGCATGAAACTGGAAGAAGGCGGCCGCCTCGACAAGTACTACCCGCTGAACGACGAGGCGCAAAAGGAATACGAGGCCTGGCTGCGGGAGCAATCTACCCCACCCCCGGCCCCTCCCCGAAGCATCAGGGACGGGTGACTTTTGTGTCGGAAGCTGCCCTGACGCTCAGCCTGTTCTTCCACATCGCGGCCACCGTCATCTGGATCGGCGGCATCCTTCTAATCACCTTCCTCGTCATGCCTGAGCTGAACAAACAGCTCGCCGCGCAGCCCGCCCTTTATCGACTGTTGACGCGCCTGCGGGCGCGCTTCACGATTGTGGGCAATCTGGCGCTGGCGGTACTGCTCGTCACCGGCGCCCTTCAAATGTCGACCGATCCCAATTATGAGGGCTTGCTGGCCTTCAGCAATCGCTGGAGCCAGGCGCTCCTGCTCAAGCACGCGCTAATCATCGTCATGGCGCTCTGCGGCTTGCTGCTGCAATTTGGGGTGGCGCCCGCGCTGGAGCGGGCCAGCCTGCTGCGGGAACGCGGCCTGGGCGATGCCGAAGAATGGCGGCGGCTGCAAGGGCGTGAACGGCGGCTTAGCCTCATGATCGCGCTGCTCGCCCTGGCAATCCTGGCGGCGAGCGCCTGGCTGACAGCGATTTAAGCTCACAATGCGTCGAGATCGACTGGTACATCAAACGCGGCAGCGATTATAAGAAAACCCGCCCGGCCTATACCGAGCGGTGCGCCAGTGGTTTTTCCGCTGGTTATTAGAGCGGTCAGCCCGCAACCCAGCAGGCGGGAGCTATGGCACTCGCCCCACTCGCCACGAGGTCCCTGCGCCGACGCCCTGAAATGTCAGCTTCAACGGTGACGTCCACGGGCCGTTCTTTTTTCCGTCATAACGCGCGCGCACTTGGATATACAGCGTCTGGCCAATTGCGATTTGCAGTTCGGGGATGGTGAATCGACTCTCGTTCGCGCCAATATTAGCATTGCCGCGCTTATTGGTATTCGACCTTTTGGCGCTGCGGTATTTGCCGTTGATCCCCCACCTTACACGATAGCCGTCAGGATCCTTGGCTGGCGAAATCCACCTAACGCTAATGTCAAAAACGCAAGGAGAGGGATGGCAACTTGTTGCGCCGCCGTTGGACCGCACACTCGGAATCGCCTTTGCTGGAATTCGATCTTGTGCTCCGACAACGCCAGACAACGATAGCAAGAACGCTAGCCAGAGGGCGATGAGAATGGATTTGATTGGTAGAGACAGGCGGAAATCAAGTAAAGCAGTCTTACTAGTGGATATTACGGGGGGGGGGGTAGAACAAACGTCTGGCGACCTTAACCGGCGGCGCCGCATTTCGTGCGCATATGGCAGACAAAGGCATAGCGTCAACAAAACTCATATCCATCTCCAAACTGACCACATCGTTTTCGCCACTTAGCATCTCATTATATCCTGCTTTGCATATTTGTCAAACACGGATTATAAGCGGGAAGGCAATCGGTTCAGAATATATCTGTACATAAGCCACCAGAAATCGGCTTAATTGATGGATTCTGTAGGGGCGAGCCATTGGGTCGCCCGAAAACGCAATCCATTATGACGTCGGGCGTTTCAGCGAAACGCCCCTACAGATTACTAAGTGAGAAAAAACTGTCATAGTTAGCGCATTTGATCTTGATGCGATTGCCCACGCCATTCTACGAGAGAACATGCCATCGGCTGCGTAATCTGTTATAAAGGAAGTATCAGTCCGCTCAGCGACTTGGAAGCGAATGCTCAAAGAACAAGCGCCACTTGAAACGCAGATACCAGCACCCGCCTTCGCGGACTTCAGGCTTGAAGACCGCTACACGGCTGCTAGCGGCCGCGTCATCATGAGCGGGATTCAGGCGCTGGCGCGGCTGCCGCTCGATCAGCATCGGGCGGACAAGCGCCGCGGCTTGCGCACCGGGGGCTTGATCACCGGGTATCGCGGCTCGCCCCTGGGCACGCTGGATTTTGTGCTGGAAAGCATCCCTGGCTTGCTGGAGGAGCATCATATCCGCTTCATCCCGGCGGTGAACGAAGAGCTGGCCGCCACCGCCATCATGGGCAGCCAGACGGTCAACCTGTTGCCCGGGCCCAAATACGACGGCGTATGCGGCATCTGGTACGGCAAGGGACCCGGCGTCGACCGCAGCGGCGATGCTTTCAAACATGCCAACCTGGCCGGCGTCGGGCAGCATGGCGGCGTGCTGGCCCTGGCCGGCGATGACCCCTCTTGCAAATCTTCCACCATCCCCTCGCACTCGGAAGTGGCGCTTTTTGACGCGCTCATGCCGATCCTCTATCCCGGCAGCGCGCAGGAGATTCTTGATTTTGGTTTGCTGGGCTTCGGCTTGTCGCGCTTCAGCGGCCTTTGGGTCGGCTTTAAAATCGTCACCGATGTCGCCGATGAATACAGCAGCGTCGATGTCGGCTTTGAGCGCGTGTCCATTGTCGAGCCGGAATTTGAGTTGAATGGCCGGCGCTGGCGTCCGCGGCAGAATTCTGACCTGATCGCGCCGTACAGCTTGCAGCAGGAGCAAGAGATCCACGATGCGCGGCTGGACGCGGCGCTCGCCTTCGCCAAAGCCAACCGCATCAACGAGATCGCCGTCCCGACCGCCGTCGCCTGGCTGGGCATCATCGCGGCGGGCAAGACCTGGCATGACTTGCGCGGCGCCCTGCGCGACGTCGGGCTGGATGACGATGCGCTGGAACGGGCGGGCATTCGCTTGCTAAAACTGGGCATGATCTTCCCGCTTGAGCCGGACATCTTGCGCCAATTCGCGGCCGGCCTGGAAGAGATCCTGGTCATCGAAGAGAAGCGATCCTTCATCGAGATGTTATGCAAGGAAGCGCTTTACGGGAGCGGGCATACGCCGCTGATCGTAGGCAAGAAAGACGAAGCCGGCAAGAAGCTGGTCAAGGCCGATAACGAACTGGACGCCGATGAGATTGTGAGGATTTTGGGGCGGCGGCTGCCGGGGCGCGTCGACGTGCCGCTGCTGGAGCGCCGGCTGCGGGAGATCAACCGGGCGCCCGACCTGGGCACGATCCCTATCGCGGCGCGCTCGCCATATTTCTGCTCCGGCTGCCCGCACAACCGCTCGACCATAGTGCCGGCAGGTTCGATGGCGGCCGCCGGAATCGGCTGTCACACCCTGGCCATCTTGATGGACCGCGAGACCGCCGGCGTGACGCAGATGGGCGGCGAAGGCGCCAACTGGGTCGGCGCTGAGACCTTTAGCGATGTCCAGCACATCTTCCAAAACATCGGCGATGGCACCTTCGCCCACAGCGGCTCGCTTTCGATCCGCCAGGCGACCGCAGCCGACACGACGATGACATTCAAGATTCTCTACAATTCCGCGGTGGCGATGACCGGCGGCCAAGCGGCTGACGGCCTGATGCCCGTACCCGAGCTGACACACCTGCTCTTCGCTGAAGGCGTCAAGCAGACCATCGTCGTCGCGGACGATCCGGACAAGTTTCCGCCGGACGCGCCCTGGGCGCCGGGGGCGGAAGTCTGGGAGCGCGACCGGCTGGAAGAAGCGCAGCTGCTCCTGCGCGATACGCCCGGCGTGACCGCGCTGGTTTACGATCAGGAGTGCGCGGCCAACCTGCGGCGCAAACGCCGGCGCGGTTATGCGCCTGACCCAAGCTTGCGCATCGTCATCAACGAAGCGGTTTGCGAAGGCTGCGGCGATTGCGGCTCGGTCTCCAATTGCCTCAGCGTCCAACCGGTCGAGACCGAATTCGGCCGCAAGACGCAGATTCATCAGTCCTCTTGCAACAAGGATTACACCTGCCTCGATGGCAACTGCCCGGCCTTCATGAGCGTGATCCCGGATGATTCGCGCGCGCTTCAAGCGAAACTGAGCTACCGCGTCAACCAGGAAATAGCAGAGCCGGCGCGCAGAAACATTGGCGCGGCCAATATCCTCTTCATGGGCATCGGCGGCACCGGCGTCGTCACCGCCAATCAAATCCTGGGTACGGCGGCGGCGCTGGACGGCTTCCACGTGCGCTCCCTGGACCAGACCGGGCTCAGCCAGAAAGGCGGGCCGGTCGTCTCGAATCTGAAGATCAGCAGCGAGCCGATTGACAGCGCGCCCAAGATTGGGGCAGCGGCGGCCGATGCCTTCCTCGTCTTTGATGTGCTGACGGCGACGGAAAGCAAGAATCTCATCCGCGCCCATCCGCAGCGCAGCGTCGCCATCGTCAGCAGCAGCCAAGTGCCGACCGGCGCCATGGTGCGCGATACGACGGTCGAATATCCCGAGGCCGATCACCTGCTTGAGTTGATCAATCGCCAAACCCTGGCCGGCGACAATGTCTTCTTCGACGCGATCGGCCTGGCGGAAGCGCTGTTTGGCGATCACATGATGGCCAACATGATCGTCATCGGCGCCGCATATCAAGCCGGGACGCTGCCCATGTCCGCGGCCGCCATCGAGCGCGCCATCGCCCTGAACGGCGTCAAAGTCGAGGACAACCAGCACGCTTTTCGCGCGGGCCGCCAGGCCCTTGCCGACCCGGGCCGGCTGGCGAACCTGGAACTCAAACGGAGCGGCGCCCTGGAAACGAAGACCGAGCCCTCGCCGGCGGCAATTGCGCTCATCCAAGGCGTCGGCGCAACCGGCGAATTGAAGCGGCTGCTGGATATCCGCGTTCCCGAGTTGATCGCTTATCAAAATGAGGCTTACGCGCGAGCTTATATCGATGATGTGAAGCGCGTATACGCGGCGGAACAAGCTGCCTGCCCGGGCGCGGCAGACTTGAGCGAAGCCTTCGCCCGCTATCTCTTCAAGCTGATGGCCTATAAGGACGAATACGAAGTCGCGCGCCTAAGCCTCAAGAGTGAAGTGGGGGCGGCGCTGGCCGAGCAATTCGGCGCGCGCGCGAAGCTGCACTTTCACCTGCAGCCGCCGCTTCTGAAAGCCCTCGGGCTCAAGCGCAAAATCAAAGTGGGCCGCTGGTTCAAGCTGGTTTATCGCGCCCTGTATCAACTGCGTGGCCTGCGCGGGACGCCGTTCGACGTTTTCGGTTACGATCACGTGCGGCGGACCGAGCGCGTCCTGATCGTTCAATATCGGCGGCTGGTTTTCGAGGCGGTTAGCGATTTGAGCGGTGAGAATTATGATCGCGCGGTCAAGCTGGCGCAGCTGCCCGATGTCATCCGCGGCTACGATGAGGTGAAGCTGGGGAATGTGGAGCGCTTCTGGGAAAAAGTGCGGGCGCTGAGTTTTGACAAGCCTAGTGATTAGGAGCGGCTCGCCCAAAAAGGCTGTTGTAGGGGCGACTGACCCGCTGTGTCTACGCGCGGCGGTGAGTCGCCCACGTTCTGCAAAAGCGATAACCGGCGAAACATAGCGTGCCCGACATCATCGACCGGCCTGCGCCTGTATTTTCTTCTTGCCGGTCTCATCAAGCTCACGATAAAACTTGCGCAGGGCGGACAGCACCGCCTGGCGAATGATGAAGTAGAGAACGGCCACCGGGACAAGGAAGAGCAGCAGATAGACCACGACAACCATCAATTCAATCGTTCCCATTTTGGGCATGTTACACCTCCATTGCGCTTGCAACTGATCAGAGACGCCGCGAAGAACGTTGGTCTCATCGTAG
The DNA here is from genome assembly GCA_011523545.1 of Chloroflexota bacterium. GTDB lineage: Bacteria > Chloroflexota > Anaerolineae > Aggregatilineales > Phototrophicaceae > UBA6055. The sequence continues at coordinate 33,734 of WTGN01000081.1, forward strand.
CTGGTTACCGCTAGCGCCGCAATAGAGCCACTCCACCTGTACCCCACAGCGCATTCACGTTACCATTGCCCGCATCCTGCTGGACGGGCACAAGCATACGAGGACAACCCAAAATGAGCGAAAAAATCGGATTCATCGGCCTGGGCATCATGGGCCGCGGCATGGTCGACAACTTGATGAAAGCCGGCTTCGCGGTCACGGTTTGGAACCGCACCGCGAGCCGCATGGAACCTTTCCTGGAGCGGGGCGCGGCCGGCGCGGTTTCACCCAAAGCGGTCGCGGCAGCCAGCGACATCACCATCATCTGCGTCAGCGACACTCCCGATGTCGAGGCGGTTGTGTTGGGCGAGGGCGGCGTGATTGAAGGCGCAGCGGCCGGCGATCTCGTCATTGACATGAGCACGATCAACCCGGTCAACACGGTCGAAATCGGCGAACAGCTCAAGGCCAAGGGCGTGGCCATGCTTGACGCGCCGATCAGCGGGGGCAGCGAGGGCGCCGCCAATGGCACGCTCAGCATCATGATCGGCGGGAGCGACGACGATGTGGCGCGCGCTATGCCCTGTTTCGAGGCGATGGGCAGCACCATCACCCATGTCGGCGAGGCGGGCGCGGGGCAGACGGTCAAGCTCTCGAATCAGATACTTTGCGTGGTCAATATGCTGGCGGCGAGCGAGGCCCTGCTTTTCGCGCAGGCGGGCGGCGTCGATCTGGACAAGATGCTGAGCGCTGTCACCGGCGGCGCGGCCGGCAGTTGGATGCTGGCGAACCGGGGTCCGCAGGTGATCAATGATTATTGGGCGCCGGGCTTCTCGATTGATTTGCAGCAGAAAGACCTGCGGCTGGTGCTGGGCGCGGCGGATGAGATGGGCATCCCGGTGATTGCGACGGCGCTCTGCTTCAACTTGTATCGGACGCTACAGGCGCAAGGGCTGGGCGCCGAAGGCAACCACGGCATCATCAAGGCGCTGGAAGCGATGGCGGGGCTAAAGGCGCGCTTGACTTGAATGGCTTCGAGGCGCCATAAACCGAAACCGAATGATTTGTGCGGAGATGTGTTATTCTCCTGGTGGACGCTAACGACAATTGGAGCGGATGATGGCGACAGAATTAGCGGAACGCCTGCTGACCGTTGACGAATTCTTGGAATGGGAAAGCCAACAAACCTCCAGACATGAATTGGTAGAGGGCCGGGTCGTTCAAATGCCAGGCGCAAGCAGACCGCACAATCGTATCGTCCTGGACCTTGCCCGCGCGCTCGAGGATAGACTGCACAGCCAGGCATGCGAGGTGTTTGCCGTTGAAGTCGGTGTGCTGGTCAATCTTGAGGGGACATACACCTACCCCGATGTGATGGTTGTGTGTGGAGAACAGAGAATCCGCGCCGGCGCTCCGCAGGCTTCGCTGGAGAATCCTACGCTGCTTTTTGAGGTCCTGTCACCATCGACGGAAACGTATGACCGCAATCAAAAGTTGGAGCAGTACCGACAGATTCCTTCGCTTCTGGGCTATTTCCTCGTCGCGCAAGACAAGCCGCTGATTGAAGCGCACACGCGCTCCTTCGACGACTGGCAGTATCGCGAGCATGCCGGGTTGGATGCCAGACTGCATATTCCGTCGCCGGACTGCGAAATCCCGCTGAGCGAGATTTACCGGCGCGTACGCTTCAAAGACGCGTAAGCTATTGCTCCACAAATCTGCCGTCCAGGCGCTTCTAGGGCAAATCTGCGCGCTGAAAGCGATGACCGGGATCCAGGCTCGGATATAGACGAAAACCGACTATACAGACGGAGATATGGTATGCTTGTGGTCACAGTATATGCCGTTGGAGCGGAGCATGGCGACTGAAATCGCGGATCGAATGATGAGCGCGGAGGACTTCCTTGAATGGGAAAGCGCGCAACCATATCAACACGAATTAATCGACAATCGAGTCTACGATATGACTGGCGCAACTCCTTCGCACAACCTGATCAACCTTGACCTTGCCTTCGCCCTAAAAAGTAGACTGTACCGCAGGGGATGCCGAGTGTTTGGCATGAATATCCAAGTCCAAGTTGACCCGTCGGCAACGTTCACCTATCCCGATGCAGTAGTCGTATGTGGCGAATCAAGATTCAGATACGAGACCTCGCCACCCATGTTAGAGAATCCTACGCTTCTGTTTGAAATCCTATCGCCCTCCACCGAAAGGATTGACCGGAAAAGAAAGAGTGAGCAATACCTGCAAATCCCTACACTCTCCGGTTACTTCTTGGTTTCGCAAGATAGACCGATGATTGAAGCGCACACACGCTCCGGCGAAGACTGGAGGCTTCGCATATTTTCGGGCATGGACGCCACGCTAGTTATTCCGACGCCGGACTGCGAGATTCCGCTGAGCGAGATTTACCAGCAGGTGAGCTTCGCCGACGCCTAGTCCTGTTTACTATCACCCGCGCTGCCTTGCAATTCATCAATTGTAAATCGCCCTTGAAGCGGGCATAATCTCTCCCGTTCAAAAGATTCTATGCTGCGAGGCAGACTATGACTCCAATACGTGTAACCGTTTGGCATGAATACCGGCATGAGAAACTCGAGAAACATGTCGGCGACGTTTATCCCGAAGGCATCCATGGGGCGCTGGCGGCGGGGCTGGCCCCCTACGGCTTTGACATCCACACGGCCACGCTTGACGAGCCGGAGCATGGGCTGACGCAAGCGGTGCTCGACAACACCGACGTCCTGACCTGGTGGGGCCACATGGCGCATGGCGAGGTCAGCGACGAGATCGTTGACCGCGTGCAAGAGCGAGTCTTGAATGGCATGGGTTTGATCGTGCTGCACTCGGGGCATCTGTCGAAGATCTTCCGCCGTTTGATGGGCACCGGCTGCATGCTGCGTTGGCGCGAAGCCGATGAGAAAGAGCGGATTTGGACGGTCGATCCTTCGCATCCGATCTGCGATGGCTTGCCGGAATATATCGAAATCGACGAAGCCGAGATGTACGGCGAGCATTTCGATATACCGCCGCCGGACACGCTGGTCTTCATCAGCTGGTTCGAGGGCGGCGAAGTCTTCCGCAGCGGCTGCTGCTATCAGCGCGGGCAGGGCAAGATCTTCTACTTCCGCCCGGGGCACGAGACCTATCCCATCTTTCACATGCCAATCGTGCACAAGGTGATCGCCAACGCCATCAACTGGGCCAAGCCGGTCTCCAACAGTTCGCCCGTGCGGGGCAACATCCCCAAATTCATGTCATAGCCATCAATTTGTGAGTTGCCCACCAATGACAGATATATGTCGCGGCGACTACCACGAATTAACAGAACCTGTAGGGGCGTTTCGCTGAAACGCCCGCCGTTGAATGCAAAAATGTAGGGGTTACCCATCGGGTCGCCCGATAAAGGAGTCATTGTGCAACCTTTAAACGTTGGCATCATCGGCACGGGCAATATCGCCCCGGCTTACATAAAAGGCTGCGCGCCCTTTGATGTGATTGCGCTGACGGCTTGCGCCGATATTCTTGAAGATCGCTCGCAAGCATTCGCCGCCGAGCATGGCCTGACGGCTTACAGCGTCGCCAACCTGCTGGCGCGGGACGATGTTGATATCGTCATCAACCTGACCTTGCCAGCCACGCATGCCGAAGTCTCGCTGCAAATCATCGAGGCGGGCAAGCACGTCTACTGTGAGAAACCGCTGGCGATCAACCGCGCCGATGGACTCAGCGTCATCACGGCGGCGGCGGCGGCCGGCCTGCGTGTGGGCTGCGCGCCCGATACCTTCCTCGGCGGCGGCGGGCAGACCGCGCGCAAGGCGATCGATGATGGCCTGATCGGCGCGCCAATTGCAGCGACAGCGACCTGGCTCTCGCATGGCCACGAAAGCTGGCACCCCAACGCCGGCTTTTATTACCTGGAAGGCGGCGGCCCCATGCTCGACATGGGTCCCTATTATGTGACAGCGCTGATCAACTTGATGGGACCGGTCGCGCGAGTGTCCGGCTCAGCGCAGATGACCTTTGATGAGCGCGTCGCCACCAGCGAAGCGCTGATGGGCCAGCGTCTGTCGGTTGAGGTCAACACGCATGTCGCTGGCACACTCGAGTTTGAAAGCGGCGCCATCGCAACCGTGATCATGAGCTACGATATATGGGGCAATCACCTGCCCCACATAGAAATCCATGGAAGCGAAGGTTCGCTCAGCGTGCCCGACCCCAATCGCTTCGACGGCTCGGTAGCGGCGCTGAAGGGCGGAACGCGCGACTGGGTCGATATCCCGCTGACGCACAGCACCAACATCGGCCGCGGCGCCGGCGTCGCCGATATGGCGCAGGCAATCCAATCAGGCCGGCCGCATCGAGCCAGCGGCGATCTCGCTTTTCACGCCCTGGACATCATGCTGGCGCTCGAAGAATCGTCCGAATCGGGCGAGCATGTCGAGATCAAGAGCACGCTGGAGCAGCCCTTGGCGCTGCCTCCCGGCTTGCCCGATGGCCGGCTGGAGGCGAGGCCGGTTTCCGTCAGCGCTTCGCCAGCAAGTCCCCGGTTCTTCGAGACGGAAGCGCCCGCCGGAACGTTGAATGTGGGCATCATCGGCACCGGCAATATCGCGCCGGCTTACATCAAAGGCAGCGCCGGATTTGACAATATCAAGATCACCGCCTGCGCCGATATTTTGGCCGAGCGCGCGAATGCCTTCGCCGCCGAGCACGGACTGATCGCTTGCAGCGTCGACGATATGCTGGCGCGCGACGACATCGACATCGTCATCAATTTGACCATTCCGGCCGCCCATGCCGATATCTCGCTGCAGATTATCGAATCGGGCAAACATGCTTACTGCGAGAAACCGCTCGCGATCAATCGCGCGGACGGGCAAAGGGTCGTTGAAGCGGCGACCGCGGCCGGCGTCCGCATCGGCTGCGCGCCCGACACCTTCCTTGGCGGCGGCCTGCAAACCGCGCGCAAGGCGATCGACGACGGTCTGATCGGGAAGCCGATCGCGGCGACGGCCGTCTTCATGGCGCATGGGCCGGAGAGCTGGCACCCCAACCCGGGCATCTTTTACCAAGAGGGCGCCGGCCCGCTCTTCGATATGGGTCCCTACTATCTGACGGCGCTCGTGCATCTGCTGGGGCCGGTCGCGCGCGTCTCGGCATCGGCGGGCATGAGCTTCGCCGAGCGCGTCGCCACCAGCGAAGCCTTGATGGGCCAGCGGCTGCCGGTCGAGGTCAATACGCATATCGCCGGCACGCTGGAATTCGCGGGCGGCGCCATCGCCAATGTCGTCACCAGCTTCGATGTCTGGGGGCATCACCTGCCGAACATGGAGGTTCACGGTGAAGCCGGTTCGATGAGCGTGGGCGACCCCAATCATTTTCATGGCGCGATCCACATCGTCAAAGGCGGAACGCGCGACTGGCTGGAAATGCCGCATACGCACCGCACAGATTTCGGGCGCGGCGCCGGCGTCGCCGATATGGCCGCCGCCATTCAGGCCGGGCAGCCGCATCGGGCCAGTGGCAAGCTGGCTCTCCACGTGTTAGATATCATGTGCGCGCTGGAAGAATCGGCGGCGCAGGGGCGGCGGGTCGCGCTGGAGAGCACGGTGACGCAGCCGACGGCGCTCCCGGTGAGCTTGGCGGATGGGACGTTGGATTTCTAAAGCCCAACCGCACCCCCAAACCCCCTCCCCGACGCATCAGGGAGGGGGCTCTGACCCCTTCAATTTTTAAGTTACTCAGGCAATTCAAGCGCGCCGATGTCGCAGGCGGCATCTAAAACTTCGGCTGCCAGACCGGGCCGGCCGGATCCTTCCCCCGCAGAAAATCGAAATCACAGCCCAGCGGCGCCTGGTTGACGCTGCGCAGGTAGAGTTGGCCGTAACCGCGTGTGTAAGCCGGCGGCGGCGCTGACCACACCGCGCGGCGTTCCGCTAGCTCCGCATCACTCACATGCAGCTGCAAGCGGCGCTCGGCCACGTTCAGCTCGATTTCATCGCCATCGCGCACTAGGGCGAGCGGTCCGCCGATGGCCGTTTCCGGCGCGACATGCAGCACGATCGTGCCATAGGAGGTGCCGCTCATGCGGGCGTCGGAGATGCGCACCATATCGCGCAGACCTTGTTTCAGCAGCTTGCGCGGGATGGGCAGGTTGCCGATTTCGGGCATGCCGGGGCCGCCGATGGGCCCGGCGTTCTGCAGCACGAGCACATGGTCAGGCGTCACGTCGAGCGCGGGGTCGTGGATGCGCGCCTTGACATCGTCAGCATCTTTGAAGACGAGGGCGGGGCCGCGGTGCTGGCAGAGCGCGGGACTGGCGGCGGCGTGTTTGATGACCGCGCCATCGGGCGCCAGGTTGCCACGCAGGATGCTCAAGCCGCCCTCTGGCGCGAGCGGGTCGTCCAGCGGGCGAATGATATCGCGATTGCTGACTTCGGCATCGGCGACATTTTCCGCCAGCGACCGCCCGGTCACGGTGAGCGCGTCGCCATGTAGCAGGGGCAGAAGCTCCTTCAGCACAGCCGGGATGCCGCCAGCATAGAAGAGGTCTTCCATCTGATAGTCGCCGCTGGGGCGCATATTGGCGATGAGCGGCGTACGGCGGCTGATCTCATCAAAGCGCGCCAGCGGCAGGTCGACGCCGACGCGGCCGGCGATGGCGGGCAGGTGGACGATGGCGTTGGTGCTGCCGCCGACGGCGTGGAGCAGGGTGATGGCGTTGTCGAAGGCTTCGGCGGTCAAGATCTGCGACGGTCGGATGTCGCGCTCGACTAGTTGGACGATTTGGCGGCCGGCCGCCTGCGCCAGCTGGGTACGGCGCGAGTCGCTCGCCGGTATGGCGCCGTTGCCCGGCAGGGCCACGCCCAGCGCTTCCATCAGCGAGTTCATGGTCGAGGCGGTGCCCATGACCATGCAGTGGCCGGCGCTGCGCACCAGGTTAGCTTCGACCGCCTTGTAGGTCTCGGCGTTGATCGCCCCCGCTTCGTACTCGGCGGTGTAGCGGCGGCAATCGGTGCAGGCGCCCAGGATCTCGCCCTGATAATGGCCATTGAGCATCGGCCCGCCGCTGACCATGATGGCCGGCAGGTCGGCGCTGGCGGCGCCCATGAGCGCGGCGGGGGTGGTCTTGTCGCAATTAGTCAGCAGGACAACGCCGCTTAGCGGATTGCCGCGGATCATCTCTTCGGTGTCCATGGCGGCCAGGTTTCGGCAGAGCATGGATGTCGGGCTGAGGTAGATCTCGCCGAGGGAGATGGTCGGGAATTCGAGTGGGAAGCCGCCGGCCTGCAGCACGCCGCGTTTGACCGCTTCACTCAGGGCGCGCAGGTGGCTGTTGCAGTGGTTGAGCTCGCTGAAGGTGTTGCAGATGCCGATGAGCGGGCGGGCCATGTCGGCGGGTTCGTAGCCACTGGCGGTGGTGAAGGCGCGGCGCGTGAGCCCCGCGACGCCCTCGGCGCGGAAGAAGTCTTGCGAGCGGGAGGCGGTTTTGGACATGGGCTTGGCCTTTATCTTTTTCGCCACAGAGACACAGAGGCACAGAGGTATTTTGACCGGATTCGATTGCGCCATTATACTGAATGCGAGCGCGAGGAGGGGGCTTGGCGACAAGTGACATTGGTTTGAAGCGGATTGAAAAAGAATATCAGAGCGTGCGCGACGGGCAAGACGATATCCTCGACCGGATCGACACCTACGAAGCGGCGCTGCTGGGGCTGACGCAGGCGGTCGCGGAATTGAATGAAAAGGTGGACAGGCTCATGGCGCACCTGGACGTGCCGCCCAAGCTGCCGGCGGGCTTCGTCAGGGAGTGAGGTGGCGGGGGATTTTGCCACAGAGGCGCGGAGGGCACAGACGTTTGTCGGTTCAGATACAAGTTAGACTGACTATGGAATAGATGTTAACATTGAGATGAATTTACCGACTGCCGCCATGCGGATTGCATGAATGCCTATACCTCCAAACCTTGTCAAACAGGAGTTGCACTTCGCCTATTTCCGTGCTGTTGTAGCCGATGCCGGGGCAACCGCCGCCCCGCCCACGCCAGACATCGGCATAGACTTTGTCGTGTCAGGCGCTCGAATTCGTAACGAAACCAAATTTGCACCTACTGGGCTTTCATTCTTATGTCAACTCAAGTCGACCACTGACTGGAAGATTAGCGGCGATCACGTCGTCTATGTAGTAGATGCAGATGCGTACAACAAGCTGGCTGAATTGAAGAAAGGTCTAGGAATTCTCATATTATACGCACTTCCGACGGACGGGACGGAGCCACTCTCGGTCACGGAGGAGATGTTGCGACTTCGCAAATGCTGCTATTGGTACCGTATACCGCGCGCACCTACAACCAAAACTAGTTCAAAGACCATTTACATCCCTAGATCACAAGTGTTTGACCGCCACGCCGTAACTCACTTGCTGGATACCGATAGACTTGACGCATATAGTGGACAGGTAGAAGCAAAATGAATGCCGCTTTGTATGCGCTACCGACCGACCATATCAAATCCTACCTTCTACGTTCTGGTTGGCAAATTGTCAACAGAAACGAACGTTGCTACGTTTTTGAAGGCTATGAAGACGCTAATGGTCAACCATTTGAAATTGTCTTGCCAGTAAACGAAGACGCCCCTGATTATCCCGTATATGTTGAGCATTCTGTACGCATCTTGTCGGCGTTGACAGACCAGTCTCTTGAATCGGTTGCCAATAACTTGATTCTATTTGATCGTGACATCCTGACGATAGAAGTCGATTCAAGATCCGTAGACAATGCCGCCATGCAGATGCCCCCGATCAAACGACTCATAGGCCATTCGGCTAACATGGAACGTAGCCTTAAGCCGTATTTCAATCAGTATTACTTAGAAGCCAGAAAAATGCTCAAGCACTTTGAAATACATCAGCGGGATAATGGAAGCGTAAGCTATCATGTTGAATCACAAGTCGGAGAAATAGAACCATATCAAAAGCTGCTGTTCCGCGACCCTGAAGATCCTGGGGAAAAGTTTCCGCTGCAAAGGCGTGTCATGGAGCGTATCGCAACTGGCCTAATAGATCTGGAGAATTCAGTAAGGGACCAAGACCCACATGCACTTATTGAGGGTATCGCGGACGGTTTCAACGCCAACATGTGTAATGCTATGTTGGAAATCTCAAAGTACTCACCTAGCCCGGTTCAATACAATATAGACTGGTCAAGAAAACTACCCGCCCCACAAGGAGTAAGAGACGCGAGAAACGTTCTTGTTGAGCGTCCGCATCTCGAATACTTGAAGAGTGCCTGCGACAAGCTGAAACAGCGAAAGCCACGGTTTCAAAGGATTGAGGGGCGTGTTATAGGATTGAGCTCTAAAGTTGACCCGCAGAGCGACGACGCTGAAAAAAATGAGCGTTCAATAGTAGTTTTAAGGACCGATCGTAGGGGATCAGGTCGAAAGCTTTGGATCAATCTCGGTAAAGACGACTACATAACTGCGCATAAGGCTCACCTAGACTGGGCAACAGTCTCGGTCGAAGGTACTGCCATTAATCGACGCGCTGGCTGGCAACTAGCCGACCCGCAGGAATTCAAAATCCTTCGATAGCAATGGCGCAAGAGCTTCACCCTCACCCACCCAACTTATCAAACGCAGCCCGCCGAGCCTGCGCAGCCGCCAGCTGCTGAGCTTGCAGCTTGCGCGTCAACGCCGCCAAGTCATCCGCAAGCGGCATCAGGTCGATGCGGTTGGCTGAATTGATGGTCTCCACCCATTCGGCGCGCAGGGCGTCGATGCCATGCAGGGCGCCGGCGATCGCCCCGCCCATTCCAGCAATGGAATCGTTGTCGCGGCCGTAGTTGGTCGCGCCCATGATGGTGCCTTCGAAGTCGCTGCCGGTGACGACCAGGAAGCCGAGGGCGACCGGCACTTCTTCGATGCTGTGGGAGCGGCTGGGCGTCCAATCGTCGCTGGCGTTGCCGCGTTCGCTCTTGGCGTCATCGGGCGAGGTGTCGAACTCGCGCATGACATCGCGCAGGGGGGCGATGGCTTCCTTCCAGTCGGTCAGGGTGCTGGCTTTGTCGGCGATGGCGGCGATGCAATCGGCGGTGCCTTCTTTGGCGACGCTGAGGGCGGCGTCGATGATGGAGCTGACCGACGCGTCGGGCTTGAAGGCTTCGGCGACGCAGGCTGCCTGGACGGCGGCCGCTTCCAGCCCGAAGCTGACCTGGTGCGGGCTGAGCACATCGACCGCTTCCCGATAGGCGCCGAGTGGATCGCAGGCGTTGATGATGCCGATGGGCGCGGCGTACATGGCGGCGCCGCAGTTGACCATGTTGCCGACGCCGGCGTATCGCGGGTCGGCATTGGCCAGCCACCGTATGAAGAGCCATTTTTCGGGATAGAACAGTCGCTCGGCCAGCGGCATCTCCCGCCCGCGATCGGGGATCCAGCGGCTCTCATAGCCGATCATGGGGCCGATGCGGCGGAAATATTCGTGGGCGTCGAGGTGGTCGCCATGTTCGATGTAGCAGCGGCTGAGCAACTGCACCATGTGGCTGTCGTCGGTGTAACGGCCATCGCCGCGGCCGCTGCTGTCGTTGGGCGCGTCCCAGGCTTCGACCAGGTCGGTGATGTAGCCGTAGCGCGCGCGAATCTCGGCGGGCATGCGCCACTCGGCGACGCCGCCCATGGCATCGCCAATCGCGCCGCCGTAGAGGCAACCTTGCACTTTTTTCAGAAGGAGATCGGGTTTATCGGTCATCAGGTTTCGCTCCTTTTCACGCATCCCAGCAATAATTGTAGGGGCGACCTACCAGGTCGCCCGCCTACCAACCCGCTATTTTTTTCGGGCCATATGATATATCGCCCCTACTTGACGGCGATTTTGCCAGCACCCTTTTCACATAAAGCGCACGGAATAGACGACCGCCAGGTTGTTCGTCAGGCAGCGCCAGTTGTCGCCGCGGTCATCGGAGACATAGAAGTTGCCGGCGGTGGTGCCGAAGGCCAGGGTATCGCCGGATTTATCAAGCGCGTGGCGGAAGACGAGATCGTAGCAGTGCTGCTGGGGCAAGCCAGCGCGCAGGTCCTGCCAGGTTTCGCCGCCGTCTTCGGTCCGGCAGATGACCAGGGCGCGCTCGATCGGCACGCGATACTCGGCGCTGACCGCCGGCGCCACCCAGGCGACGCGCTCGTCCTGGTCGTCGACAGCCAGCGCAAAGCCGAAGCCGGCCGGTCCGCCATTTTTGTCCGAGATATCGTGCCACTGTTGGCCGCTGTCGTCGCTGCGGAAGATGCCGCAGTGGTTCTGCTGCCAGAGCACATCGGGATTCGACGGGCTGGCGAGGATGATGTGGGGGTCGTGGCCGTGCTCATGATGGGGATCGGGCAGATAATCGGCATAGAGCCCGCGGTTGCGCGCCGCCCAGCTTTCGCCGCCGTTCCGGCTGACATAGACGCCGCCGACGCTGATGCCGATGGTCAGGCTGCGGCTGTCGCGCGGGTCGACCTGGATAGCGACTGTGCCGGGATGATCGCGGCCGGCGCCGAACCAGTGCGTATTACTGGGGTGATGCCAAAGCGTCTCGACCAGTTGAAAGGAATCGCCGCCGTCATCGCTGGCGAAGAGGCCGCCGGGGTCGGTGCCGACATAGAGGCGGTTCGGTTCATCGACGCCGCCGGGCTCGATCAGCCAGATGTAGTTGGTTTTCGCGTCTATGCTGAAATCGGGCGGGCAGGCCGCGCCTTCGTAATATTTCGGCGCTTCGACTTCTTCCCAGCTCGCGCCCAGATCACGCGAGCGGTGCAGCTTGCCGCCCCAATGCCCATGATCGAGGCTGACCCAGAGGGTGTCGGTACGCGGATCGCGGAAGGCGTAGACGACCGGTATCGCTTCGAAATGGGCCGATTCGACTTGCCATTCGCCGCCATTGCGACTCATGATGAGCAAGCCCTTGCGTGTGCCGACGAGGAGTTTGTTGTGCATTTAACCCCTCCCCCGGCCTTGGCCCCTCTCGGTCTCCCCGCTTAACGGGGAGAAGGTTTCCATTGCAATGGAGAGGGGTGACTCTTTGATGCGGAAGGCAGTCGATTGAAGATTCGACAATTGTGTTAGCCTCCTGATAAAGCCTGTACGATGAAGATTCGGGTATTGGCGGAGACGCGGTCGGTGAGCGCCACCTTATCGCGCAGGAGTTCATCGCCGACGAAGATATTGACGTGTTTGCGCAGGGCGCCTTGTTCATCGATGATGTAATCGCCCAGCCCGCGCCAGCGCTCGTCTACCGCGGCGACGATCTCGGCGACGGTGGCGGCTTCGATCTCGCAGGGGCAGAGGTCGGGGAAGAAGCGTTTGAGATTGGGTGTGAATTTCACCTGTGCCATGGCGCGCTCCCTTCGCTGCTGGGCATAGATTAGAACGGACGTGAGGCGGGGTTGTCAAGGATTTGTCATGGAGGCTGAAGGGGCGGCCAAGCGGGTCGCTCGTCGCAGTCAAAGCGATCAAGTGCGTAGTCGGGCGACTTGATAAGTCGCCCCTACAATGCTAGTCCGGTACCGAGCCATGACAACTCAGCGGCGACTAAAGGAAAAATCTGTAGGGGCGAGCCGGCGGCTCGCCCGTACACGCCATAAATTCATGACATGGCTTGCTGCCGTTCGACAGCGCAAGCGGGCGATTCAGCGCCGCGCGTAGACACGGCGGGGCAATCGTCCTTTCAGCGTCGCTTGTGGGAAAACAATACATCTCTCGGTGAACTCTGTGCGTTCCTCAGTTCCTCTGTGGTGAAACTATAGAATTCTGCTTCTAGTCGAACGGTCAGCATTGTACCAGCCACTACCGGACAGGCCTTACACGTTTCCCGCTGGGCGTGGTTATAGCTGGTAGCCGCGGCTGTAGAAGTCCTTGAGCAGCTCGCCCAGGTAGTCATGGAAGCGTTTCTTGGGATCAAATACATCCAGCGCTTGAATTTGCACCGTCTGACAGAACACCTCTTCTCTGAAACGCTCGAAGGCGGTGCCATAAGCCCAACCTTCCTTATCGCGGTAGATATGACAAGCCTCATGCACGAGCACGCCGGCCAGCCAGACTAGGGCGTCATCCAGATTGGCGTTGTTGTGGAGATAAGCATGGTTTGGCGGCAAATGAAACACTCTCAAGTTTACATTGACGCCTGCGATGCCGCCGGGAACTTCGCTGATTGTTTTCAGTTCCTTGATCGTGTAGGCATACCAGGACAGCGCCCTGGACTTGAGCAGGTCAAGCGCGGCTTCGACCTGGGCGACAAACCGCGCACCGCCGATTATGCGCACATCGGGATGTTTGCATTGATTGCGCTGATAGGCGAGGTAACCGCGCTGCCAGTCTTGATCGCTCGCGCATCGCAAGGAGCCGAAACAGCAGTTGTCAACGCTGGGCGCGCTTTGGCTCGCGGATGATTTCGGGCTGGCCGGGATTGGCTGGACCGCGCATTGCTGGTTCTGGAAAGCCCAGTAGCCGCTTTCCCATTCTTCCTGCGAGCTGCACTGGCGGTCCAGGAAGCAGCAATTGTCGATGTCGGCGCCGGCCGCGCGTTGGTCGCCATGTACGCGGCTGTGACGCACCCAGCTCGCCATCCACAATTCGCGCCCGTTTCTGTTGATCCTCAGCCAGCGCCCGCGTCGGCCGGTGACCTGGAGGACATCCCCAGCCGGCGCTGTTTCGACCCAGTCTTGATCCAGGCCCGGGCCGTTGCGCAAGTTGGTGTTGGCTTCGGTGCGAATGCTGTAATCCTGCGCCCAGGCCGGGTTGATGAGCAAGCACAGCGCTATCGCGACGGCGATCAACTTGGCTTTCATCGTGTTGCCTCTGTTTGTCATAGCGCCAGTAATATAGCGCGGTGGCGGGCTGCAAGCAAAATGTGGGCGCTACGGGCGCGGTATTCTTCTTTACCTCCGAGGGCGCCGCGTTAAGCGAGTTAACCATAATCCACTCAATCGCTTCAATTTATGCACAATACATGAATTTGTCTCAGTTTTTTCGTAAGATGTGTCTAAAGCATGTCGTCTTAGTGCAGGCTAACCAAGCTGACTTCGTAATCGAGCTACTGAAAGCGAGCTGAAATGAAACACATCGTAATCTTCATCGTAGCCTGCCTACCCGCGCTGTTGCCGGCGAGCGCGGCGAAGGCGTCCCAATTCACCGGCAACACCTGTAATGAAGAAGGCGCGAATTGCCAATCCCATGAAGACTGGGTTTACGGTTGGTGCGAAGCGGCGGTCGCGGCTGGCGTCTTCATCGGCACCGCGGATCAGTGCGTCCAGCCTGGCGGCGGTGGCGGCCAGCTAGTGGAAAATACGCAAAATCAGAACCCGACCAGCAGCGATTCCGATTCGGGGCAAAGCAGCAACCGCCGGAAAAGCGAGCAGCGGCAAGAGCGCGCAACTGAGCAAGCCAATGACAACGCCAATGACAACAATGAACAGGCAAAACTGGAATACGACCAGACTTGCACCGGCGCCGACTGCGATTCAGAGCAGGACACGGTCTCGGGTAACAGCGATAACGCCAGCAGTATAACGTGCCTCTATTGGCGGGTGAGGAGAAGCGACCCGACTAACTTTGTTTGCGCCGCCAGGCCAGGATTTACATCGAAATACTAGGGACAGGCTTGGAATGTCCTGATATCGCGCTGATCGAAAGTCGCGAAGCCATTTGCCGAATAGGCGTTCCGCAATGGTCGTGGCACGGCCGTCGACCATGGCCGGACGACACGGCGGCGCCAGTGATTTGCAGCGGGCGACCTGACAAGTCGCCTCTACCGCTGCTCTTCAGTGGTGAATCGAAATGCGCCGCGCTACAATATCCCATCACTCTCGACCAAGCTCAAAGGAACACCCCATGACCGATTCCAAGTTCGCTGGACTAGCCGAATTCCGCTGCATCGGGCCCTTCCGCGGCGGGCGCGTGGTCGCTGTCGCCGGCGACCCGCGCGATATGAACACCTTCTACTTCGGCGGCGTCTGCGGCGGCGTCTGGAAGACTACTGACGCCGGGCAATACTGGGAGAACATCAGCGACGGCTATTTCACGTCGTCTTCGATTGGCGCGCTGGAAGTGGCGCCGGCCGACCCCAACGTCATCTACGCCGGCACGGGCGAAACCACCATCCGCATTGATGTCTCCATCGGTGATGGCATCTACAAATCGACCGATGCCGGGCGCAGCTGGAAGCACCTCGGCCTGAAGGACACGCGCCAGATCGCCAAGATCCGCAGTCATCCGCAGAATGCCGATCTGGTTTATGCGGCTGTCTTTGGTCACGCCTTCGGGCCGAACCCGGAGCGCGGCGTTTACCGCTCGAAGGATGGCGGCGAGAGTTGGGAAAACGTCCTGCACGTCAGCGACAAGTCGGGCGCCATCGACCTGACAATCGACAAGAACAACCCGCGCGTCATCTACGCCGCGTTCTGGGAAGCCTATCGAAACTTCTGGAATATCTCATCCGGCGGCGAGGGCAGCGGTATCTGGCGCTCGCTGGATGGCGGCGACAGCTGGGAGAACATCAGCGCGAACAAGGGCCTGCCCAAGGGTTTGTTGGGCAAGATCGGACTGGCGGCGTCGCCCGCGCAGCCGGGGCGCGTCTGGGCGATCATTGAGAATCAGCCTGATGGCGGCATCTACCGCAGCGATGATTATGGCGACACCTGGGTGGTCGGCAGCAAGGACAACCGCTTCATCTCGCGCGCCTGGTATTATATGCACCTGACTGCCGACCCGCTGGACGCCAACACGGTTTACATTAACAACCTCAACTTCTGGAAATCGACCGACGGCGGCCACAACTTCACGGAAATCACGACGCCGCATGGCGACGATCACGACCTGTGGATCAACCCGAGCCAGAACAAGGTCATGATCCACGGCAACGACGGCGGCGCCTGCGTCTCGCTGAATGGCGGGCTTTCCTGGTCGAGCATTTACAACCAGCCGACAGCGCAGATTTACCACCTCGATGTCGACAGCAACGAACCCTATTACGTCTATGGGACGCAGCAGGACAATTCCAGCTTGCGCGTGCCCAGCCGCAGCCGCTACTCGTCGATCATGTGGGAGGACTGCGATATCACCGGCTCGGGCGAAAGCGGCTATATCGCGGTCGATCCGGCGGATTCGAACATCGTCTATGTCGGCGCGATCGGCAGCTCGGCCGGCGGCGGCAATTGCCTGCAGCGTTACGACCATCGCAGTCAGCAGATCCGGCTGATATCGACCTGGCCGCGCAGCTCGACCGGCTTGGGCGCCGGGGCGGACAAGTACCGCTTCGCCTGGACCTACCCCATCGTCTTCTCGCCGCATGACAGCAGAACACTCTATATCGGCGGCAACCAGATTCTGAAGACGACCGACGAGGGGCAGAGCTGGGCGGAGATCAGCCCCGATTTGACCAGGGCGGATCCGGAAACGCTCAAACCTTCGGGCGGGCCGATCAATCGGGACGCGGTCGGCGCTGAACATTATGCGACCGTGTATACTCTGGCGGAATCGCCCCATGAGCCGGGCGTCATCTGGGCCGGCTCGGATGATGGCTTGCTGCATATCACGAAGGACGGCGGCCAGAACTGGGCGAATATCACGCCGACCACTGACCAACGCCTCCCCCAGCCCCTCCCCGAAGCATCAGATGCCCACCATAGAGATGGTGGGAGGGGAGCACAAATCCAGCCTCCCCCTGTTACCACGGAGGGACCGACGGGGGTAGACACGCGGATGATGTTCACAATGATCGAGCCGTCGGCGCATGATGCCGCGACTGCTTACGTGACCGCCACCCGCTACAAGAACGACGATTACGCGCCCTATGTCTTCAAGACGACCGATTATGGCGCGAGCTGGTCCTTGATTGTCCAGGGCATCGCTGACGATCATTTCTGCCGCGTTCTGCGGGAAGATCCGTCTAGCGCGGGCCTGCTCTATCTCGGTACGGAGTTCGGCTTGTACATCTCTTTTGACGCCGGCGCGTCCTGGCAGCGCTTTCAGCTGAACTTGCCGATTTCGCCCATCTACGACTTGAAGATTAAGGGCGACGATCTGGTTGTGGCGACGCATGGGCGCTCGTTCTGGTTACTGGATGATGTGTCGGTTTTGCATCAGTTGGTCTCCAGTGAATCGGGCGACCCAATGGCTCGCCCCTACGGAGATCTCGAGGGGGAGGCGGCGCATCTGCTGAAGCCGGCGACGACGGAGCGCTGGCTGCCGAAGATGTTCGAGGGCTTGTTCGAAAGCGGCGACGGCAAGCAATACATGAGCACGCTGGGCGCGGTCGCCGCTTATGTCAAAGAGGAGACGCCCGAGCATGGCGTCAAGTACACCTATCTCGACAGCGGGGTTAATCCGCCCAGCGGCGCGGTCATCACTTATTATCTGCGCGAGAAGCCGGCAGCGACCATCACGCTGCGCATCGACGATGGCGCCGGCAATGAGGTGAAGACATTCAAGAGCCTGCACGCCGACGAGGAAGAAAAGGCGGCTGGTACTCGAACAGAGGAGACGCCAAAAGAACTGCGCATCCCGGCCAACGCCGGCTGGAATCGCTTCGTCTGGGATCTGCGCTATCCGGATGCGGCTAAAGTCGCCCCGCATGATGACCATCAGCAGGGTTTCATCAAGGGGCCGCACGCCGTGCCCGGCCGCTACCGCGTCACGCTGACGGTCGGCGACGAAGTTTTGAGTCAGGATTTCGAGATTGTGAAGGAAGCCGGCGTCACTGCGAGCCAGGCCGACCTGCAAGCGCAGTTTGACCTGCTGCTGAAGATACGCGACAAGGTCTCGGCGACGCACAAAGCCATCAATCAGATGCGCGACCTGCGGACGCAACTCAAGGGCTGGCGCGAGCGGCTGGCTGGCTTGGAATCGGCGGCGGGCATCATCGAGGCGGCCAAAGCGCTGGAAGAGCAAGTGCTGGAAGTCGAAAAAGAGCTGATGATCCCGGAGACGCGCGCCGGCTGGCCGGACGCCATGAACCATGGCGACCGCCTGGCGATGCAGCTCAGCAACCTGAGCTTCAACGTCAACATGGGTGACTACAAGCCGACCGATTACGAGTACGGCGCCTTTGAGGAAATCGCGGCCGATATCGACGGCGTGGCCGGCAAATTCAGCGAGCTCGTCGACGGGAATATGGCCGAGTTCAACACCATGTTGAGCAATGCCGGCTTCGGTAAAGTGGTGCTGAAGGTGGAATAGCGTTTGGGCGTGGGCGGGCGGCTCACAAGGTCGCGCCTACATGGCTTGTTCGCTACTAAGTCACATTAACGCAAAGGCGGTCACGAGCAGGTGCTGAAGGGGCGAGTCACCTGCTCGACCGTACGCACAGCAAAGTCGTAGCAAGACTTGCTGGTGTTCGACGGCGCAAGCGGGCGTTTCAGCGAAACGCCCCTACAGCGTCATTTGCTGTACAACAGCACATCCCTCTGTGTCCTCAGTGTTTCCTCACTTCCTCTGTGGTGAAGCTTTGGAAATCTGTTGCAGGTCATGCAGTCGGCAATGTGCCAACCAGTAACGGACAAGCCCTACAGTTGCCGCGGTCAAGAGGACGTACATCGAATGGCGGGGCTTACTCGCGGTAGAGGGCCTTGGCGTCCGCGAAGAGGCGTTTCAATTCATTTAGCACCGCCCGCCTGTCGCCGCCTTGCATCAGGTAGTCCCGAATTGGCGCGCCGGCGTGATCCTGAAAATGCAGATAACCGGGGAAACGCGGGCGCAGGTAAGCGCGATCCAGGGCCGGCAAGGTATTGCGGAAGTAGTTGTTCGAGCGGCGGTTCACTTCCGCATCCAGCCAGGCGCTTCGATGGCCCGGCTGCCCGCCGCTGTCAAAGAAGATTGTGCCTTGAATCGCCGGGCTGGCGGTGAACATGGCGTAATCTCGCGCGATCTCAAGCGCCTGGCAGCGGGCGGAAATCGCCAGGCCGGTCCCGCCGAGCGTCGTTTGGCAGCGCCCCTGCCCATCCATATCCACCATGTCGTCAAACATAAGCAGATGGCCCGAGTAGCCGCCGCGGGAATAATTCGAATAGCCATAGGCGAATGGGCAGTAGACGAAGTCGTCGCGCCGCGAGAGCGCCTCATAGACCGCGATTGGATTCCAGTCGAAGATAGCCGGCGGGCAAAGGCTCGCCAGCTCCCGCAATTGCTCCAGCGCCTGCAAGCTCAGCGCATCTGAAACCGCCCACTCATCGCCGACGAAGGGCGCTTCGCCCTGTGTCGCGCAGAGCATGTAGAAGTTCATGAGCGTATCGATGGGAATCCCCGGCATGATGACGCGCCCCATGCGCGCCAAGGCCAGCAGCTCGCGCCAGGTACGCGGCTGTTCCAGCTCATAGCGCGCCAGCAGATCGGGCCGATAAGAAGCGACCGGCGTCGCCGCGTCAATCGCCAGCGCGCATTGACTGCCGTCGAAGATGTAACTCGCATGGGAATGGCCTACCGAGTTGCGCGCCTGATCGCGCATGAATGCTTCGGGAATCACATCTTGCAGCGGCAGCAGGACCTGGCTGAAGGCGGCGTAACCGGCCCAGGGGTGATCGATCACCAGCAGGTCATAGTCTTCCGCCAGGCCCTGAATCGGCGCGTCGGCGAATTCTTGCAGCGAGCGCTTCTCCCAGCGGATTTCCACCTCCGGGCGCATCTCGCTGAAGCGCTGCGCGGTGGCGACGACCGAGACGAACCCGCGCGAATGATTCCAGGTGATGCCGCGCAATAGCGTCTTGTTTTCCATGCGTCGTCTACTCCTTCGCTATCTTTACCACAGTCCTTCGTGAGTCAAAACTTGCTTCACACAGAATGATGAACGCTTAACAGTGAGCATGTGTAGGGGCGACCAACCTGGTCGCCCACGCTCGTGATTGTGCGCGCTTTAGGGCGAGACAAGTCTCGCCCCTACAGGTCCTTGTCTGCGCACGCCGGAGGGCGAGTCACCGCCTCGCCCCTACGCAGAGCCAGGTCGATTGCGTGACGCATCTAGTATCCCCCACACCTCACATTCAATTTTGCTTGCAAAATGCAATTTTATCTGCAAAATATAGTGACGGTGGGCGCGCTTGTCAACTCATGGGCGCGCATTCATCCAGCCAGGCAGGTTACCGGGGATAATCCATGATCAAGACGACGTATTTTGAGGACTACGAGATTGGCTCAAGCCGTGAAACGATCGGCAGGACGATCACGGAGGCCGATATCGTGCTGCACGCGGGCCAGACGGGTGATTTCTTCCCCCATCACATGGATGCCGAATGGGTGAAGACGCAGGAGTTCAAAGAGCGCATCGCCCATGGTACGCTGATTTTGAGCATCGGCATCGGCATGACCGCCAACGAAATCAATCCCGTCGCCTTTTCATACGGATACGACCGCATCCGTTTTATCCGACCGGTTTATATTGGCGATACCATCACCGTGAAAGCCACCATCAGCGAGAAGCGCGACTATCCCAAACGGCCGGAGCTCGGCTATGTCGTTGAGCAGGTTGAAGTTTTCAACCAGGGGGGCAAGATCGTGCTCGCCTGCCAGCACCTTTATCTTGTACAGCGCAAGGCGGGCGCGCCCGCGGCATAAGGCTCGAATATAGAAAGCCATGCGATGCCTGAGAGGCGAACAGCGCCCAATTACAGTGTGCCGGCCCTGGAAAAGGGGCTGGCCGTCATTGAGTTGTTGGCGCGGGCGTCGGAGCCGCTCTCCCTGTCACAAATCTCCGACCAGATGGCAAACAGCACAAGCCAACTCTTTCGCACGATGAATTGCCTTGTCGACAGCGGTTACGTCATCAAGGACGAGGTATACGGCAAGTACAGCCTCACGCTCAAGCTCTTTGAGTTGGCGAATCGTCATTCGCCGCTGAAACACCTGCTGCGCGTCGCCATTTTGCCGATGCAAGAACTGGCGCGGACGATTCGGGAGTCTTGCCATATCAGCATCATTCAGCATCGTCAGCTGCTCGTTGTCGGCCAGGCGGAAAGCCCGGAGAAGGTACAGATCTCGGTATCAGTCGGCACGTCCTTCCCGCTTGTATCGACTGTGTCCGGACGCTTGCTGCTGGCGGTGATGGACGAGGCGAGCCGCTACGCCACCCTGCAGGAAGACGCGGATTACCGGCAAATGTCAGCCGGTGAACGCGAGCTGTTCTGGCAGCGCATCGCGGATATCCAAATCAGCGGCATATCCAGCGCCGTTGATGAATCCTTCATCGGTTTGCAGGATACGGCCGTGCTCGTTGGCGACCCGGCGGTCGGCGTGACGGCGGCTATCGCCATCACGCAGCTGACGGCCAGCCGGCAATGCAGAGACCCGCAAGCAGTGACCGACGCCTTGCTAAGCTGCGCCCGCCAGATCAACCAGCGGGCCGGCTTGACCGACTCCATCGGGCAGCCAGTATTGCAGGGCTACGCTGTAGCTGAGACTAAGTAATGACAAATGGAGAACACTCCATGGTGTGGGTTTCGGGCGACTCAATGAGTCGCCCCTACAGGTCTACTTTGTTATAGAGGATGAACGCGCATGCCAGCATTTGAGTTTCGGCAAGCCGCGATCCTGCCCGCCAGGCCGCGGCCAATCGTCAGCATCGGTCTGGGCGGGATTGTGCATGACGCGCATTACCCCGCTTACCGGCTGGCTGGCTTCGATGTGGTCGGTGGTTTCGATATCAATGGCGAACGCGCCGCCATGATGGCTGACAAATTCGACATCCCGCGGCTCTATGGCTCGCTGTCAGAAGCGATCCAGGGGGCGCCGGCGGATGCCGTTTTCGATATTGCCGTGCCCGGGGGCGCGATCGCCGACATCCTGCGCGAGATACCCGCAGGCCGCGCCGCGCTCATCCAGAAGCCGATGGGTGAAGACCTGGCCGAAGCGCGAGGGATTCTGGACATTTGCCGCGAACGCGAGTTGCTCGCCGCGATCAACTTTCAGCTGCGTTTCGCCCCGTTCGTCATTGCAGCCCGCGACATGATTGAGCAGGGTTTGCTGGGCGAGCTGTACGATGTCGAATTTCGCGTTCAGTGCAATACGCCCTGGCATTTGTGGCCCTTCTTATTCCCCTTGCCCCGCTGCGAGATTCTGTATCACAGCATCCACTACGTCGATCTGATTCGCTCATTCTGCGGCAATCCACAAAGTGTCTACGCCAGGACGATAAGCCACCCATCGGCGCCCGACCTGCGCGGGGGCGCGCGCTCCATGATCATCATGGATTACGGAGAGAATCCGCGCGTCAACGTGATGACCAATCACAGCCATGCCTACGGCGGCGAGAAGCATCAATCCTACGTGAAATTCGAGGGCAGCAATGGCGCGATTCAAATCCGCGCCGGCCTCAACATGAATTATCCCGATGGCGTGCCGGATCGCTTCGAGTACATCCTGCCCGGCGAGGGCGGCGCCCCTGGCTGGCAGACGCTCGACATCAAGGGATCATGGTTTCCGGAAGCCTTCATCGGCACGATGGCCAGCCTGATGCGCTATGCCGATGGCGAGACCGCGTCCCTGCCCACATCGGTTGAGGACGCTATTTTGACGATGGCGACGGTGGAAGCCGCTTACGCATCAAGCCAGCAAGGGGGGACGCCCTTGCCTCAAGTATAGGCCCGACTGGGAACAACGAGGGCATCGCAATTAGACTGTTCGTCAACAATGAAAGGCAAGCGAAATGACTATCGATTTGAACTTATCCATTGGCGGCGTTCTGATGATCTTGGTGGCCCTCATGTTCGTCATCGCCTGGGAATCGGAACGAAGGTCGCATAGAACTATACGCGAATTACGCACGGAACACAGCAATCAGCTCGGCGAATTGCGCGAAGAGAATCGGCAACTCAATGGCGAGCTTGGCGGACTGGCAAGACAAGTACGTCAGCTTGAAGGGCGTTTGCATAGACTTTAGGCGCCCTACAGATCCGCCCCCCTACAAACCCAAGCCATAAAAGTTGTTGCCCGTCCCGCCGAGGATTGCGTCTCGCTCTTCCGCTGACAGGTTGGCCAGGCATTTATTGGTCTCGTCCCAAACCTTGGCGTAGTCGCCGGCGAGCACGGCCACCGGCCAATCGCTGCCGAACATCAGGCGGTCAGCGCCAAACTGCTCCAAGGCGTAATCCACCAGCGGCTTGATATCTTCATAGGTCCAGTTTTCGAAGTCCGGCGTCACCGTGTTCAAGCCCGAGATCTTGGCATATACATTCGGGCTTTCGGCGGCGGCCGCCAATTGCGCGCGCCAGACTGCCCGATCGTCGTCGCCCTGCGGCGGCTTCGCCAGGTGGTCAATCACCATTTTCAGGTTGGGCACTTTCTCGGCCAGCGTCGGCACATGCTTAAGATGATTGGGGAAGACCGCCACGACATCGAAGGTCAGGCCGCGGTCGGCCAGGATTTGCAGGCCTTCAATCACCTGCTTCTGGGTGACCCAGTCCGGGTTCGTCTCTTCATGGATGAGATGCCGCATGCCTTTGAAATAAGGATTCCGACCGTATTCATCAAGCTTCCTGGCGGCTTCGGCCGGGTCATGCAGCGGCGCCCAGCCGACGACGCCCGCGACCCAATCATTGGCTTCCGCGATCGCCAGCATCGAATCGGTATCGGCGTAAGAGTCCATCGCTTGCACGATCACGGTTTTGTCGACGCCTGTGGCCGCCAACTGCGGCGCCAATTCAGCCGCGTCAAAGTTGCGGTAGATGGGACCGTAGGCCGGCACCAGCCAGGGATAAGCGACTTCATCCAGATTCCAAAAATGCTGATGCGTATCAACCGTAACCATCTGCGCCTCCAAAGGCCGGAAAATGCATCCGCCCGATCATTTGACAGAACTCATTTTGCTGACTATATTTTACGGATAAAAAGTGTTTTTGCAAGCAAAACAGATTTGGCGAGTAGCGACAAAGGTAGACATGCGCTTTGCTATCTCCCTCCCTAAGTCCGTCCTGCCCTCTGTATGGCAGTCATCCCATAAAGCGGGAGGGACTTTAAGCGCGATTGCCGGCTAGCGCTTTACGCCCCTTCCCTCGTTCTAGGCGTGTAGACACTGCACTTCGGGATGGGGCTGGCCAGGCGTCCGCGCGTCGAATCCTATAGACGCAGCCGTTCAGGAGACAAGAGAGACCATGCGACCACTGGAAGGTTTACTGGTACTGGACTTCAGCATTTTTCTGTCGGGCCCTTCGGCGGCATTGCGCCTGGCCGATTTGGGCGCGCGCGTCATCAAGGTGGAGCGCCCGGACGGCGGCGATCTCTGCCGGCAGCTATACATCTCCGAGTTGGAGCTTGATGGCGAGAGTACGCTCTTTCATTCGATCAATCGCAACAAAGAGAGCTTCGCCGCCAACTTGAAAGACGCGCTTGACCTTGAGCGGGTCAAGGACTTGATCAAGCAGGCGGATGTCATCATCCAGAATTTTCGTCCCGGCGTCATGACGCGGCTGGGCCTGGATTACGAAGCGGCGCGCGCCATCAACCCGGGCATTGTTTATGGCGAGATTACCGGATATGGCAACGACGGTCCCTGGGTTTACAAGCCGGGTCAAGACCTGCTGCTGCAATCGATCTCGGGTTTGGTCTGGCTCAATGGCGATGCAGACCGGCCGCCGACGCCTTTCGGTTTGGCGGTCGTCGATCTCTTCGCGGGCGCGCATTTGGTGCAAGGCATTCTGGCCTGCCTGGTGCGCCGCGGGGTCACCGGGGAAGGCGGCCAGGTGCAGGTCAGCTTGTTGGAGTCGATCCTGGATTTTCAATTTGAGGTGCTGACGACGCATCTCAACGATGGCGGCAAACTGCCCCAACGCAGCCGAATCAACAACGCCCACGCCTACCTGGCCGCGCCTTATGGCATATATCAGACGGCCGATGGCTTTCTGGCGCTGGCGATGGGTTCGATACCGGTCCTGGGCGATCTGCTGGATTGCCCGCCGCTGCTCGCCTATACCGAGCCCGCCACCTGGTTCACGCAGCGCGACGAGATCAAAGCGACGCTGGTCGAGCACCTCAAGACCGAGTCGACGCAGCATTGGCTGGATATCCTGGAGCCGCGCGATATCTGGTGCGCCGATGTTTTAACCTGGGACCGGCTGCTGCAGCATGAAGGCTTCGCGGTCATCGATATGATTCAGGAAGTTGCGCGCGATGAAAATGTCAAGCTGGACACCACCCGCTGCCCGATACGAATCGATGGCGAGTTACTGAAGAGCGGCAAGGGCGCGCCGCGCATCGGCGAAGATACCGGGCGCATCATGACCGAGTTTGCGCTGTGAAATTGAGGAGCACGCTATGCCAGAAAATACACCGGTAGACATGCACAAGGACTTGCCGCTATTCAATACTGAGACCTGGATGTACGAGGATTTCGAGATCGGCGCCAAGATCAAATCGATCCGCCGCACCCTCTCCGAAGGCGAGTGCATGATCTTCAACGCCATCGTGCTCGATATGCACCCCTATGTGGCCGATGAGATCTTCGCCCGCGACGAAGGCATCTTCGACAAGCGGCTGGTGGCCGGCTCGATGGTATTCAGCATCGGCTTGGGTTTGATGGCGCACAACAACGTGCATACCTTCAGTTACGGCTATGACAAGCTGCGCTTCATCAAGCCGGTCTTCATCGGCGATACCATCTACACCGTGCGCACACAGTTGAGCAAAGAGCCGAAGTACGCCGAAATGGGATTGGTGAAGGTTAGCTACGAGGTCTACAAGAACGAGGGCGTGCTCGCGCTGTACTGCGAACATTTGCAGACGGTGATGTACCGTCATCCGGAAAACTTCAACAAATGAGCAAATCAGGAGAAACAAGATGAAGCGTTTGGGACAAGTCATTGGTTTACGGCCGGAAGATGCCGCCGAGTATATCCGCCTGCACGCGGATGTCTGGCCGGGCGTGTTGAAGAAGATCGAGGAATGCAACATCCGCAATTACTCCATTTACCGTTACGGCGATCTGCTATTCGCTTACATGGAATATCACGGGGACGATTTCGACGCCGATATGGCGGCTATGGCTGCTGACGAGACGACGCAGAAGTGGTGGGATCTCTGCATGCCGATGCAGAAGCCGGTCGATGACCGCGCTGAAGGCGAGTGGTGGAAGACTATTGAAGAGGTCTTCCATTGCGATTAGGCGCCGACTGAATCCCAAACCTCTTGATGCGCAGACTGAAGGGGCGAGCCACCGGCTCGCCCGTACGCACAGCGCTATATTTCCAACGCACAGCGCGACAATTCCAACGCACAGCGCTATATTTCCAACGCACAGCGCAATATTCCGCGCGCAGCCCGAGATGCGGCCGCTAACCCTTGACCGCGCCGAAGGTCAAGCCGCTGACCAGGTTGCGCTGCACCAGGATCACAAAGATGACGGCCGGCACCATCATGATCACGCTCATGGCCGCCATACCGCGCCAGTCCACGGTGAATTGCTCGGTGAAGGCGAACAAGCCGGGCGGAAAGGTCTTCGCCGCATTGTTGCGCGCCAAAACGCTGACGATCTGAAATTCGTTCCAGGCCGCCAGAAAGGCGAATATCGCCGCTGTCGCCAGGCCCGGCAATGACAGGGGCAGTTCAATGCGCCAGAAGGCGGACCAGTGGCCGCAGCCGTCGATATAAGCGGACTCGGTCAGTTCTTTCGGGATCTGGCGGAAGAAGCCATCCATCAGCCAGGCGGTGAAGGGGATGTTGACCGCGACATAGACGAATGCCAGGCCAAGCACATTATTGGTCAAGCCGACGCGGTTGAAAAGCAGGAAGAGGGGCAAGCTCAGGGCGACGCCGGGCACCGCCCGCGACAGCATAATGCCCAAAAAGAACGTGGTATGAAAGCGGAAGCGAAAGCGCGCAAAAGCATAACCGGCCAGCGTGCCCAGGGAGACGGCGATGAAGGTGCTGATGCCGGAGGCCAGCAGCGAGTTCCGCAAATAAGATTCCACAGCGACGCGCTGCTGCACATCGGGATTCAGCCCGAACATATTGGCGTAGGCTTCGAGCGTCAAGCGCTTGGGAATCCAGACGGGCGGGTAGGTATTGATCTCCACATTGGGACGAAAGGCGGTCATGATGATCCAGAAAGCCGGCAGGGCCAGCAGGAGCAAAACAGCCCAGGCGACCGCATTCCAGATTATTTCGTTGCGCCAGCGGTTGGGGCCGACGCTGCGCGTATTCATTGCAGGATCCTCAGCCTCGCCCTACTTACGCAAACTCGTAGGGGCGACTCGGTGAGTCGCCCGAAACATGCGCGGAAGCGCAATCGCGCGCTCATTGCACGATCCTCGCCTTGACCAACTGGCGGAAGAAATAGAGCGTAAACAGCACTGACAGGAAGACCGTGATCCAGGACATGGCGCTGCCCAAGCCGAACTTGGTGTCTTCAATCGCCAGGCGCGTGATGTAGGTCCAGAGCATTTCAGTGCGCCGCGCCGGCCCGCCATCGGTCATGATGCGCACGATGTCAAAGGCGCGCGCGATATCCAGCGACATGATGGTCAGCGCAATGTAGGAGAAGGGCGCCAGCAGCGGGAAGGTGATAAAGCGGAATTTCTGCCAGCCCGACGCGCCGTCCACCTCCGCCGCTTCAAAGGTCTCGGAAGGCAGGGACAAGGTACCCGCCAGGAGGATGATGGTCATCACCGGGATGTTCATCCAGATCGAGGCGATGATGATGGTGATCATACCCAGCGGCACATCCACCAGCCAGGCGATCTGTCCCTGCTCCTGGATCAGGCCAACGCTGATGAGAAAATTGTTCACCAGCCCCAGATTGGCATTGAAAAACCAGCGAAACTGCATGCCGACAAGAATGGGCGCGAACATCATCGGCACCATCAGCAGCGTGCGCAAAACGCTCTGCCCCACTGTCACGCGCGCCAGCAGCTGCGACAGCGCCAGCGAAATCACATAGCTCAGATTCACGGTCACCGCGAGGAAGATGATCGTATTCAGCAGCGAGCGCCAGAAGATCTCGTCGTTGAGCAGCTTCTGATAATTGCGCAGCGCTCTCGCCGTGGTGAAGTTCAGGCTGTTCGGCTTCAACAGTTCATAAGGCGTAAAGCTGACGTACAAGGAGTAGAGCAAAGGGAAGCCGACCACCAGGAGGATGAGGATGACGGCCGGCGAGATCATGGCGAAGGGGAAGAAGCCGGCTTCAATGCGGTTAACCGCCGCGAAGCGCGCCTGATTTTCCTTTTGCGCCGGGCTATTTGAATTGGCGGCCATGTCAGCAATTCACGATTTTAACTTGTTCCTGCAAGAATTAATCTCAATTATAAGCAATATCAAGCAAGCAACAAAAATGGCCGCCGTAAGCGCGCGTTGCCAACATGCCGGGAAAGTTGTAGGGGCGGCCCAGTGGCTCGCCCCTACACGTCCTCAATTTGCAGGTTCGATTTGTTGCGCGAACCTAGTAATAGCCGGCGTCCGCCATCATCTCGCGGGTTTCGGCCGCGGCCGCATCCAAGCCGTCCTGCGCGCTGACATCACCGAGGATGATCGCTTGCAGATGGGGATAGAAGATGTTGGAGAAGGGGATCCACTCGGCGATCAGCGGCGGCGTCTTGAAGTCTTCGCCGACCTGGATACGCGCCAGCTCCAGCCGCTCGCGGTCCAGCGGATTCTCGGCATCGGAGGCATCAGCGATGATGCGATCCCAAACATCGCCGCGCGTCGGCAAGAAGCCCAGCAGCGCCTCTTCATAAGCCACGCGCTCGGAAGACAGGAACTTGATCAGCTGAACGCCAGCTTGCGGATTGGGCGCCGTCGCCGGGACGGAGAAGGCATGCGCGCCCGCCCAGCCCGAAGGCCGCACGGCGTCGCCGCCGACGGAGAGACCGGTGAAGCCGCGCGCCAGGCCGAAGTTGCCGGCTACCGCGCAGGAATCAGGATCCTGGAAGTAGGCGTACCAGCCGTACCATTCCAGCTTGATGGCGACATCGTTGTTGCAGAAGTACTGGGCGACGCCGTCCCAAAGCAGCGAGGTCGTATCCGACGGGATGACGCCGTCGGCGTACCAGCCGGCCAGCAGCTCGGCCACGGCGACGCCGATGTCGTCATTGAAGGTCGGTTCATAGTTCTCATCGAATAGCGAGCCGCCGCTGGCGAAGTGCATCTCATAGAAGCGGCCTGTCAGCGCCTCTTCCTTGCCCGCCAGGGTATAACCCAGGGTGCTGTGCCCATTATCGACGAAGAAGCGCGCTTGCCGGTCGATTTCTTCCAGGTTGGTGGGCACGGTCAATGCTTCGCCGGTCGCGTCCATATAGGCGGCGGCGATTGCTTCATCTTCGTAGAGGTCCTTGCGATAGTGGATCGGGCTGATATCAGCGTGGCGCGGAATCAGAAAAAGGTCGCCGCCGATGGTGGCCGCGTCGAGGATGGCGGGGCTGAAGGGCGCCAGTTCCTCTTCGCTGAAGTAATCTTGCAGCGGCAGCAGGAAGGGCGTGTACTGCGCCACGAAGCTGGTGTGATCCCAAGCCACATCATAATCGGCCGCGCCGGTGGCGAAGTCGACCTTCAGCTTTTGGTCGATGGCGAATCCATCAAGCAAGGCGACGATCTCGACGGTGGCGCCGGTCGCCTCTTCAAAGATGGAAATGGCATCGTACATGACTTCGTACTGCCCGCCGCCGATATTGGCCATTTTGATGGTGATGCCAGACAAGTCCATGTCCAGGCCGGCGTATTGCGCTTCGTCTTGCGCGCTGACGGCGAAAGCGCTGAGCAGCGCCAACATCAAGACTATCAGGAAAAGTTTGCGTATCATAATTGACTTGCTCCTGTCTTCTGTCCAATTGCAAGCTAACGATAGAATGCGCTTCAATTTGCCAAGGTCGCCTCACTCCTTTCCCAGCGCCATCCGGGCGGAATCCCGCTAAGCCAATCTCAGCAGTCAACTCGAAAACAGTATAGCGAATTTTGCATATAAAACAAGATTTCGCAAGTAAAACGGTTCGCCAGCGCCGGCATCGCAGAAGGGTTTGAAGGCGCGAGTTAAGTCCAGTGTAAGCTTGTTTCCTCATCGGGTTGCTGCAGTAGCTGCAGGTAAAAAAATGGACATTGCAACTTTGCGAGCTGTAGGCAGGTATCGCTGAAGCGCCCGAAGGAACAAATTTCTGATTCAGTTTTCTTTGCGCTCTCTGCGTTCATTGTAGGTTGTTCTGTAGCATGACTTATGTGCAGTTACTGCGATACGCAAGCGACTGCATGCGGCAAAGCGGACAGAAATTTGATACGATAGGCGCTGCGCATGGCATAGAACGCCGCATAAACAGGCGCGCAACCTTGGACGAACAGGCAAGTTGAAACGTTCCAAACCTTTCCTCTTATTGATGCTGGCGGATTTCCTGGCGCGCTCGGCTTATCAGATGGGCAAGACGCCGCTGCTGCCGATATTCGCCGCCTCCCTGGGCGCATCGGGCGCCTTCCTCGGCTTGATCGTCTCGGTTTCCACCATCACCGGGCTCGTTCTCAAGCCGTTAATTGGCATCTTGTCCGACCGCTGGGGGCGGCGCGTCTGGCTGCTGGTTGGCGCGGGCTTCTTCGCCTTCATGCCATTTCTCTACCGTTTCATTCAAAGTCCGGAGCAATTGCTGCTCATCCGCCTTGTCCATGGCCTGGCGACGGCGATCTATGGTCCCGTCACCCTGGCTTACGTCGCCGAGCTTTCACGCCGGGACCGGGGCCGCGCCGCCGAGACGGAGCCATCGATCGCGGAGGACATCGGCTGGTTCCAGATGGCGCGCAGCGGCGGTTATATCCTGGGGCCGGCGTTGGCGGGCTGGCTGCTGCTGTCGCTCGACGCGGCGGCAGTCTTCACCATCATCGGCATCATCAGCTGCGCCGTCTTCCTGCCGATCCTGCGCCTGCCGGAGGCGCGCCCGGCCAAGCGGCGCAAGTTCAAGCCGATATTACAGCATATCAGACAGGCGATAGGCGACGGGGGGCGGACGCCGGCCGTCTGGCTGACCGGCGGGCTGGAGGCGGTCACCTTCATCGCGCTCTATACGCTCAAAGTTTTCCTGCCCTTGTACGCCTTGGAAGCGGGCGTCAGCGTGGCGCTGGTCGGCCTGTATTTCAGTTTCAATGAAGCGGCGCATGTGCTGGGCAAACCCTTTTGCGGCCGGTTGAGCGACCGTTGGGGCTACCTGCCGGCGATCACCCTGGGCATGCTCATCCTGGCGGCGGCTTTGCCCCTGGTTCGCCTGCTGGATCAGGGGCTGCTATTCCTCGCCCCGGCGGTCTTGATGGGGCTGGCGCAGGCGCTTATCTTCCCGGCGGCGATCGCACTGGTTTCCGATCGCATCAGCGCGGAGAATCTGGGCGCGGGCATGGGTTTGATCGGCATGCTGCAGAACTTCGGCAAGGTGGCCGGCCCCGTCTTTGGCGGCATGGCGATCATGACACTCGGCTACGATGCCACGCTTGTCGGATTGAGCGCCTTGCTGCTGATTGGCGCCCTCACCATCTGGAGCCTATTCACGCCGCGCAAACGAATCAAAGCGTCACATTAGGCGGCTCAAACCCAGCAGCCGTTGATGAGATCGCCGCGGATGTTGGCGACGCGCCGCTTCCCCGTGCCATCGGCGTTCATGACAAAGAGCTGATTCTGGCCGGCGAATGTCGAAGGCGTGACATAACTGATCCGCGCGCCATCGGGCGAAAAGCGCGGCGATGTCGCACCGCCGAGGTGGTCGGTCAACTTGCTGAGTTCTCCGCCGTAGGGACGAATGCGAAAGACTTGCCGATCCACCACCACCGCGAGCCAATCGCCGGTCGGCGACCAATCGACATCACTGATCCGCAAGAGAGTTTCGTGAAGGACAGCTTCGTCCCTGCCGCTGGGTCTGGCAATAACGAGTTGGTAGGCGGGGCTTCCTTCGCCAATGCGCCGCTTGATAATGTAGGCGATTAGCCGCCCGGTAGGTGAAAATACTGGCGAACTGTAAGAACGCGACAAGGTCGGCTTCTTGATGCGCTGGAATCGGCGGCTCATCAAATCTCCGAAGACGAGGCCGAAGCGCGGTTCCGAGAACTCTTCGAATTGGCGCGAGACGATGATATTGACACCGTCCGGCGCCAGCGCGATGTCTCGCGTCGCTGAAAGCGGGTCGCCGGCGGCCGGCTTGTCCAAATGCAGACCCGAGCCATCGAGCAGAGCATGATGGAAGCCGTTGAGATCGCGCCGATGGCTGGCGATCACAAGCTGCTGTGAGCGCGGGTCGCAGTCGATATCGCTGATGCGCAAGTAGCTGTCGCCGTGCGCGATGGAGCCGACGATGCGCTTCATGCTAGTTCCGTCTAAAGCGATGCGGTAGACCGAATTTGAGTTGCGCCCGGCGTCGATGGAGTCGACATCAGAGATGAAGAGGAGCGCATTCTCGACCACTTCCGATGCCGGCGCCGCCAGCCGATCGACGAGCAGAATCGAGACGACCGCCAGCAGGTAGATCGTGACGATGATGCGGCCGCGCCGTTGACTGGCCACCCCCAGCCCCCTCACCCGAAACTTCAGGAAGGGGGAGGTCCTTTCGTATCTTTCGTATCTTTGCGGTCTCAGAGCGCCGCCTTCAGAATCGATGTCAGTTCCTCCGCGTTCAACTCGATTGGGTTGCCCTTCATGCTGCTGGAGGCGCTGGACTTCTCGACGATCTCGTCAAAGTCCTGCTCGCGCAGGCCGTAAGCGCCGAGCCCGGGAATGCCGAACATGTCGCTCGTTTCGCCGATCCACTCCAGCGCGTCTCGCACCGTTGCCGCCCGGTCAAAGAGCAAGAATTGGGCGGCGTATTCGTAGCGCTTCAAGGCGGGATTAGTCGGCTCGCGCGCGTTCAGAGCCTTGATATTGGCGTCAATCACAGGGGGCAGCAGGGCTGCGCAGATGGCGCCATGGGGCGCGTTGTACATCCCGCCTAGGACGCCGGCGAAACCATGCACGGCGCCGAGCTTGGCATTGGCCAGCGCCAGGCCGCCCAGCAGGCTCGTCAGCGCCATATCGCGGCGGGCGTCGGCATGGCCGGGTTCATGATAGACGGCGCGCAGGGAGCGGCCCGCCCGGCGCAAACCCTCGGCGCACATGCCGTCAGTCAGTGGATTCGCCAGGTGGGAGACGAAGGGTTCCAGCACTTGCGTCAGCGCATCCATGCCCGTGCTGGCGGTAACCGGCGGCGGCAGGCTGTGCGTCAATTGCGGATCGACCAGGGCGATATCGGCCAGCATGCGGTTGTCGCGCAGGCTGACTTTGACGCGATGCGCCTTGGCGCCGATCACGGCGTTTTTACTGACTTCGGCGCCGGTGCCCGCTGTCGTCGGCAGGGCGATGAAAGGCAGTGGATCCGCCAGGAGCTTGCGGCCCGCCCCGATCACCTCCAGGTAATTTAGCAGGTCGCCGTCGTTGGGGATCAGCGCCGCGCTGGCCTTGCCCGTATCGATGACGCTGCCGCCGCCGATGCTGATGACGAAGCAGCAGCCGGCCGAGCTGGCGATGGCCTTCGCTTCGTCGATCACTTCCACTGTCGGTTCGCCGCTGACGCTGTAGTGGGTGATGCGCAGGCGCTCGTCGCGCAAGGCCTCAATCAGCCGCTTCACCGATGCCGGCTGGAAGCTGTCGGTGATGAGCAGGGCATGGCCGCCCGTGTCACGAGCGAGCTGCGGCAGTTGGTCCGCGCTGCCATCGCCGAAGATGATGCGCGCCGCGCTGGCGAATTCGAATTGCATGGTTTCCCTTTCTTCAGGTCTCAGAACTGGCAAGCAATTGAGATTATACCCCCAAGTACACCGAGAATTTATGAGGTCACAAAGCGGCACTTTTCACCTTTGCGCATCAAACAGATCCAGCTGAATTTCAAGGGCGATTCGATGGATCGCCGACGCTGCAGTTGCGAACTACGGGCGCTTCAGCAAGACGCCCTTACATGGCTTGTCCGATACAGGGTCATTCGAGCGCGAATCTTTAACCCCATCCCCGACCGCCTGTGTCTACGCGGCGCGGCCCTCTCGCCATCTCTATGGCGAGCATCCCAGCAAGCTGGGTGTATAGTCTTGAAGTGAAGGCGAGAGTCAGCGCTGCTACGAAGGCTTCATGGGCAGGTCCTAAGATAAAGGCAATGCTCCAGGAGTCGCGTAGAGCGATATTAGGGCGCTGCCGGGCATGAAAGTATCCTCGGATTATCCGGCCTGACGACGATAAACACGCCAGCATGGCCTGTGCCTTCTCTGTGCCGTGCGGCAATATGACGAGCGATCTTCTGATCGTGTGTCAGTAATGCATATCCGTTTTCGTGAGCATACTCAAGCAGATCCGGGTCCGGCGCGCCTTCCGGCCTCACATGCCGGACGCGGGTTATATCGACATCGCGCCTGACTAACTGATCAATCATGGCAACTGGGATGTTTTAATCGGCCAGCAGTTTGAACTCGCTCACATTATATGATCCAACGCAGCAACCTCGGCTTTCAGGCGAGGATTAAGGCTTGTAGTATTAATGCACCTCGAGTTTTTCGAGGACCGGCAGGGCGTGGAGAAAGAGAGCGCCCGACACATAGTCATACTGTGCAGCATTTGATCGGCGTGAGATTCTGCTGCATAGGAACTGTGCATATAGTCATTTGCCTGTGAATAGCAAGTAATGGACACTTTACACTTGAATTCTTAACGGACACAGGTCCGGTGGTCCGTCTGCCGTTCCCCGAAGTCATTTCACGAGCCGCGACCTTCAAAGGCTGTTTAATTGGCGCGTCACGGGTGAGGATACCTAGCGAAATCTCGCGAGTTCTTGGGTGACGGATGTTCCGCCCCGCTGAAGCAAGGCCACCTCTGAAAAGGCGCTGAGCACACGCATTCCCCGCTCTGCCCAGTGGATTAACCATTCCAAATTCGTGATCTGGATTCCCGCTGCGACACCATGTTGCTCGCAAACTGCCAAAGTCAAATTGATCGCCTCAATCAGCGGCGGCGCATCCAATTGACCGGCCACCCCCAAGTCAATCGAAAGGTCTGTCGGACCAATGAGCAATGCATCCACTCCCGCTATCGAGGCGATTTCTTCGATCGCGTCTAGCGCGCCACGAGTCTCGACTTGAACGATGAGAAGTGTTTCCTCGTTTGCCGCTCGCATGTTTTCAAGCAGCGGTCCGCCATGGAAATCGGTATGTCCTCTGTTTAGCGAACAGCCGCGCTCGCCAAATGGTGGATACTTGATGACATTGACCACTTCCCGAACATCCTCCGCGGAGCGCAATCGCGGAACCATAATGCCTTGCGCGCCGACATCCAAGGCACGCGCGATATAGGGATACTGTTTGTCAGGCACTCTCACAAGCGGCGTGATGCCGATATGGCGCCCGAAGCGGCTCAGATCAGC
The DNA here is from genome assembly GCA_011523545.1 of Chloroflexota bacterium. GTDB lineage: Bacteria > Chloroflexota > Anaerolineae > Aggregatilineales > Phototrophicaceae > UBA6055. The sequence goes on from WTGN01000081.1 coordinate 69,047, forward strand.
AACCGATTCATAATCGAAGACGCCGTGCTCCATGTCGATTGTTGCGAAGTCGTAGCCAGCGTTCTTTAGCACTTGCATGACCGACGGCTGCCGGAATTCCGCCAACATAGTGCCGGCAACTGATTCTCCCGAACGCAGCAGAGCTTTCATACGATTTGGCGGAATGATGGTCATGGTTTTCTCATTCTCCAGGGCAAATGAAGGCGACATTTAGACGGCATGCAGATGCGCCGCGAGATCAAACTCCAAAGCGAATTCGCAGCGAAGCGCTTCCAAATCACGCTGGACGCCTGGGCCAACGACAATGCCATGTTTGCGATTGTACTGCCCGTTGCGAAACTCGATCTCCCCGGGAATCAGAATTTCATCCGTGTTTGGCGCTTTTTTGCTCGCTTTGATCGCGTCGATCATCTGGTCAATCTCCGCCTTGAAATCCTCTTCGTTCCGAAAGGCGGCAATGTTGATCGCCAAGAGGAAAAAACCGAGGTTTTGATGCGTCTCCGAATTATTCCATAAGGGGCCGATATGAGGGCCGTAGCCAGCGCCGCTGAGAATGCCAGCAAGGATGTCGATCATCAGGGCGATGCCGTAACCTTTGTGTTCTCCGAAGGGTAACACCGAGCCCTTTAGCGCTTCGGTCGCATTGGTCGTGGGCTGTCCTTTGTCGTCTATAGCCCAACCCGGCGGAATCGGGCGGTTTTCGATTTCCGCCAGATTGATTTTGCCGCGGGCGACGATGCTGCTGGAGCTGTCAAACACAATCGGCGAGTGGCGCCCTGCGGGAACGGAGATACTGAAGGGATTGGTACCCAACATTGGCGTGATGCCACCCCAGGGCGCCATTGTTGCCGGCGCGTTGGAACAAGCGAAACCTATCATGCCTTTGTCAGCCGCTTGCATCGTGTAGTAGGAGGCGATGCCGAAGTGTGTGCCCGCTCGCAAAGAGCACATGGCGATGTCACTGGACCGTGCCTTTTCCATGCACATTCGCATGGCTTTGGCGGCGACCACCGCACCCATACCGTGCCCGCCATCGAGGTGGAATGCAGCTGGCGTTTCATTGATAACTGTGATTTCCGGCGCCGTGGCAACGAGACCATCGCGGATGCGGTTGCAGTACACCCGCACGCGGGAGATGCCATGCGAACTATGTCCACGCAGATCGGCTTGTACAAGATTGTCAGTCACAATAGCGGCGTCCGTTTGAGGCAGACCGGCCGCCTCGAAGATACGCTGCACTAACTGATAGGCCGCTTCTACCTTCAGCCGCTGATCCGTATTGAACTGGCTCACCCGGGTGAACCTTCCGTTGAGGAAGCGCCCGTCAAGTCTGGAAGCGCCGAATGAACAGGGAGCCGTGACGCCCCGCCGCGAGAGAAACCGGTCAGTTCGAGTTCATCAGCAAAATGACATGCGACCGAACGATCCCCGGCAATATGCATAAGAGGCGGCTCCTCATGCGCGCAAACATCTTGCGCATAGGCGCAGCGCGTGCGGAAGTTACAGCCGCTTGGCGGGTTGGCGGCACTGGGAACTGTCCCGGTCAAGGGCTTGCGGGTCCGTTTAGCCAGGGGGTCGGGAATGGGAATGGCGCCCAAGAGCGCCTCGGTATATGGGTGACGCGGTGACTCGTAAAGATCGGTCGCATCCGCAATCTCAACGATTTTCCCCAAGTACATGACGATCACTCGCTCGCTAATATATTCCACCACACTCAAGTCATGGGCGATAAACAGATAGGCGAGGTTGAGCCGCTCCTGCAGATCCATCAGCAGGTTCAGAACCTGTGCCTGAACCGAAACATCCAAAGCCGATACGGGCTCATCGCAGACGATCACTTCGGGATTTAGCGCCAGGGCGCGAGCGATGCCAATGCGCTGCCGCTGCCCGCCACTGAATTCGTGGGGATACCGATTCATCTGCGCCGCATTCAGTCCAACCAAATCCAGCAGTTCTTCCACGCGGTCGGATTGTTGCGCTCGCGTACCGATGCGGTTGATGCGCAGCGGCTCGGCGATGATGTCATGTACCGTCATTCGTGGATCTAGCGACGAGAAAGGATCTTGAAAGATGATTTGCAGCTTCTGACGAACGCGTTTCATCTCCGCATGATTGAATTCAACAATGTTTTCGAGCTGGTCATCAAGTCGATAGAGAATCGAGCCCGCGGTCGGTTCATACAGCCGCAGAATGCAGCGCCCGGTTGTGGTCTTGCCACAGCCACTTTCGCCGACCAAACCCAGCGTCTGTCCCTGGGACACGGAAAAGCTGACATCATCAACCGCCCGTATCCAGCCGACTGTTCGCTTGAATATGCCTTTCCGTATCGGAAAATACTTCTTCAGTTCTTTGACTTGAAGGACAGTTTCATTTGACATGCTGCTGCGGCGCCTCAGCCGAATAAAGCCAGCATTTTGCTCGCTGTGCATTCGTCGGGAAAAACATCGGCGGCTCGTCTTCACAGATAGCCATGACATGAGGACAGCGTGGCGCAAAATAGCAGCCCTGCGGGATATCCTGCATCATGGGCACAGCCCCGTCGATCGGCATAAGCCGGGAACTCAATCCGATCTGTGGAATTGATGCCAGCAAGCCACGGGTGTAGGGATGGCGCGGATTGTAGAAGATATCAACTGCGCTGCCTTCTTCGATGACCTTGCCCAAATACATCACCATTACACGATCACAGTTTTCGGCGACGACCCCAAGATTATGGGTAATCAACATTATGGACATGTCATACTCTTGCTGAAGATCGCGCATGAGATCGAGTATTTGCGCTTCAACGGTCACATCCAAGGCGGTGGTTGGTTCGTCAGCGATCAGCAGTCTGGGGTTGCAGGACAGAGCCATCGCAATCATCACGCGCTGCCGCATGCCGCCGGACAATTGATGCGGATAATCGTCGATCTGGTTTTGGGGGTCGGACAAGCCTACGCGATCTAGCAGTTCGATCGCGCGTTTGCGCGCCTCCACTTTGCTCACCCGCTGATGCAGCACGATCGCCTCGACGATCTGATTGCCGATGGTATAGATTGGATTGAGCGAGGTCATCGGTTCCTGGAAAATCATGCCTATCTCGTTACCGCGCAAATTTCGCATGTCCGGACCGTTCGGGTCCAGCGCCGCGATCTCGATCGGGCGACCGCCTTCACCCATATACTCGATTGAGCCACTGACGATATCGCCTTGCGGGCGTTCGATCAGTTGCATGATTGAATAGGCGGTTACGCTTTTGCCGCAGCCGCTCTCCCCGACGATGCCAAAGGTTTCGCCCCGTCTGATTTCAAAGTCGATTCCATCAACGGCGCGGATCATACCTTGCTCGGTGCGAAAATGCGTTTTGAGGCCGCGCACGCGAAGGAGGGTATCGTGCTGCTCAGTGGTGGGTCGCGTAGACACTGGCCGTCCGCTTTCCATTGTCACTGCGAGTAGGGGTCGGCGGCGTCGCGCAGACCATCGCCCAGGAAGTTAAAGGCCAGGGTAGTCACGATGATGACGATCGCCGGGCTGAACAGCCAAGGGAAGTTAACCACGGATTGCACGTTCTGCGCTTCACGCAGCAAGGCGCCGAGACTGGTCATCGGCGGCTGAATGCCAAAGCCAAGGAAACTCAGGGAGGTCTCCACGATGATCATGACGGGCACCGCCAACGTAGCGACGACGATGATATGGCTGAGCGCGTTGGGCAGCATGTGCTTAAAAATGTTGTAGGCGCTAGATGCGCCACCCGCTTTTGCCGCCATGACATAATCCATGCTGCGGAGAATCAGCACCTTGCCGCGAACTTCGCGCGCCATGCCCATCCAGCCCAAAAAAGCCAGTATGGTGATGATGCCAAAATAGATGCGCACGGAGGACCAATCGGTCGGCATTACGGCCGCCAGCGTCATCCATAAGGGAATGCGTGGAATGGAACTCAAGAATTCGATTACACGTTGAACGATCAAATCGACAACGCCGCCGTAGTAGCCGGAAAGCGTACCCAACACCGCGCCCAGCACCACGCTGATGGCGACGCTGAGCATCCCCGCGGTCAGCGTGACCTGCGCGCCAGTGAGCACGCGCGAGAATACATCCTGCCCGAAACGATCGGTGCCGAACAAAAATATCAAGCCCGGTTCGTCCACGCCAAAGAAATGGATATCGGTGGTAACGAGGCCAAGCAAGCTATATTCGGACCCCTGTGTGAAAAACTTCAGATAGTACTTCTGGGTCGTGTCGGCCACGTATGTCCGTTGGAATGTCTCGATATCAAGCTCTTGCTTGTAGCCATAAACGAAGGGGCGCGATAGAGTACTTCCGTCCCAAAACAGGATCGGCATCGGCGGCGTGTGCACGAATTTGCCGAACTTCTCATTTGTTGGATACGGCGAGAAAAACTCAGCGAACAAGATGACGATATAAACGAGTATGAGAAACACGCCCGAAAACATCGCCAGGCGATGCCGCCTGAATTTGATGTACATCAAATCCCATTGGGACAGACCTTGCTGTTTGCCAGCTGCTAGCTTTGCCGGCGTGCGCGCTGCCTCAGACATTTTGCGCATCCTCACTCAAATTCGACGCGCGGATCGACAGCGACCAACGCAATGTCAGCGAGCAAATTGCCGACCAAGAGAAGCAGGCTCTGGAAGAACAGAATCGTTCCCGCCAAATACATATCTTGATTGGTTAAGGCTTTGTATAGCACAGGTCCCAGGGTAGGCAGCGACAGTACGATCGATACGATCGTGGAACCGGACAATATTTCGGGGAAGCGCATGCCGACCGCCATGATAATAGGCGAAACGGCATTCATCGTCGCGTGCTTGCGGACGACAACGCCTTCGCGCAATCCTTTTGCGCGCGCCGTGGCCACGTATTGCATCTTGAGGACGTCGAGCAGATTGCCACGCATCCGCCGCGCAATGCCAGCGGTCCCGGCTGTCCCCAGCACGACAACCGGAATCCAGAGATGCGCCAGCAAATCCAGGGCTTTGCCAATGCTCCAAGGAGCATCCAAGTATTCATTGGAAAACAGACCGCCCAGCGCCGGAATCCCAAATACGAAATAACCGATATACATCAGGATCAGCGCAAGCAGGAAGTTGGGGATTGAAAGGCCGATAAAACCGACGAAGGTCGCGAAATGATCGCCCAGCGTGTACTGGTGCGTCGCCGAAAAGATGCCGATGGCGATGCCGACGATCAGAATGAAGAGCTGTGTGCTAAAGGCAATCAGGACGGTGTAGCCGAGGAAATGAGAGATAACCTCCAGGTTCTGCTGGCCGTAGTAGGTGAAGGAGGTGCCGAAATCTCCGCGCAGCCAGCCGGACACCCATTTGAGATACTGCACATGCAAAGGCTCGTCGAAGCCATAACGCACTTTAAGGCTCTCGATCTGGTCTTGCGAGATGGACTCTCCCTGCGACTCAAGCTCGGTGACGATCGAATCGAGGTAAGAACCCGGCGGCAATTGTGTGAGCACGAAAATGAAGATCGACAAGGCAACCAGCGTCGGAATCATCAGCAGTATGCGTTTGACGATGTATTGCGGCATGTTAGATCATCCCATGCGGGCTCCACCTTCCAGACGGCAAAGCCCGCAATTCGCCATTGCCATTGTCGCCCTGGCTAGACGTCGACCGTCCAATCCGGTTCTCGGCCCATTCTTTCGTAAATGCGTCGCCTTCCGCGTTTGTCCCCTTCGGCGACGACCCAGGCGTGCTTCGCCACTTCTTCGGCGATCTCCAGCGGCACAACGATGACGCCGTCGCCATCGGCCAAAACCAGGTCCTTAGGCCTGACGAGAACGCCACCGATATTGACCGGGATTTGCGTCGAATCCAACTCCAGACGTCCGGGGCGTATAGACTGGGTAACACGGCGGGAATAGACCGGTACGCGCTGCTTGATCAGCTCGTCAGTATCGCGGGCGCCGCCGTTGGTCACGATGCCGACTGCGCCGGCAGCGATCCAGGCGAAGCCGTTGTTGGATCCGATAAAGCCGACGGTACCGATCTCACCGCCGTCTATGACGATGACATCGCCCTTCTGAATCTCGTCAACGGGCGGGCCACCGGCATATGTCCGATACCAGTTGCCCTTCCAGGTTTCGAAGTCCGCCGGTTCGTAGGCGTCGACGGGCCGCGCGGTGGGCATGAATCGTACCGTGTACGCAAGGCCGCAAAAGCGATGCGCAAAGTTATCAATATCGCGCCAGAGAGGACGGATGTCGCCAGCGACCAAGCCGATGTCTTGTCGCCGCAGCGCATCCATTCCGTCACAGACGTCAGTTAGACGCAATCCCTCATACTTTGCCAGAATATCGTATTCGGACATGACGTTGCCTTTCGTTCGTTCGTTGATTCGTAGGGGCGTTTCGCTGAAACGCCCGTCGTAGCAATGGGACAAGTTGTGGCGAGCAGGCGACCCACTGGGTCGCCCCTACAGTTCGCACAGTGGCGGGAGGGCGACCCACTGCCGCGCCTAAACACAGCGGTTCGGCCGCCCCTACGGTTTTCGTTTCGGCGAGCAAGGGTCGCCGCTACTGATGCTCTGGCTCGATCCAGAACGCGAAGGGATCGGTGCAGCCGATGAAGCCACCGTGGTGATAGCTCCAGGTGCAGTCCGTCTTCACATTGCGGAACCAGGTCTTCCTGATCACCGGCTTCGGCAGGGGCCCGACCACGCCGATCACCCACATGTTCTCCGCTTGCGTCCGCAGTATTGTATCGTAGAGCATGTCGCGTTCTTCTTGGTCAGCCGTCTCCAGGATTCGCGTCCAGACATTTTGCAGATCCTTGATGTGCTGCGGCGGTTCCTCGCCCTGCTCACCGTTGGTGTGGTACCAGAGACCCCAGAGCGGCGCCCAATCTGTGTTGGTGCTGATGGGCACCAGATCGGTTTCGGTGGCAGCTTTCGCCATCGGCCAGCCGACGAATTGCATCTCGCCGGCGCGCATCCGCTGTCCCCAGAGCGCGTTATCGATCGGCCGAATGATAAAGTCGACGCCAATATCGGCATAATCGTCGCGGATGAGATTCAAGTTGTCGATCATCGGCAGTCGATTATTTGGCACCTCAATCACGATAGACAGACGACTACCGTCAGGCTTAAGCCGGAAGCCATCGCCGTCGCGTTCCGTCAGACCAATCTCGTCGAGCAGCGCATTCGCCCCATCCGGATCATAGTCTGTGTAGGCGCGCGCATATTCTTCCTTGTAGTAGCGGGATTCGACGGGCGGCAATGTCGCCGCCGTGGCTTGACCCTGGCCAAAGTACAAGGTGTCGTTGACACGCTCACGATTGATGGCCAATGACATCGCGCGGCGGAAACGCACATCCTGGTAGAGCTCACGGTCTACCGGATCCGGCGTGTTAAGATTGATCCAAAGCGCTGCTTCGGAGATCTGCAAGTCGCCCCAGCGCAAGATTTCGTATTCGTTGGCTTCGGCATTTTCGACATAGAGCGCCATGTCGGCGAAGGTCAGCGCGCGCGCCGCCTGGAAATTCGGCTCACCCGCCAGAATACGCAGTTTCATGACCTCGCCATCGACAACGCGAAAATCGACCCGATCGAGATAGGGCAGTTGATTGCCCGCAGTATCGACAGCAAAGAAGTAAGGATTCCGCTCGAATACGAAGCGGTCGCCCGGAGGCTCCACCGTTGGCGCCCAAGCCAGCATCGTTGGCAGATCGGGATTGTTCATGCCGCGGCTGTTGCCGCCACCGGAGGTATTCCAGCGCAGATAAAAGAGATCAACCCAGTTCGAGACGCCTGCTTCATCGATTGCAGCCTGCAATTCCTCTTCAGAGACATGGTTCTTGTGGAATTGTTTCATGTAATGCGCGGGCAGATAGGTGTGGAACTCCTTGGTCAGCAGCGTGAGGAACATGCCGTGCGGCTCGGGAAACTTGAAGACGACCGTGAGAGCATCAATCTTCTCAACCGCGCCGACGTGGCCATTTGGCGTACGCATAAAACCGGGCTTCACCGGACGCAATTCATCATTGCTGATGACATCTTCATACCAGAACATGACGTCATCGGCGGTCATGGGCGCTCCATCCGACCAGCGCAGGCCCTCACGGAGCTTAATGGTGAACTCCTGGCTGTCCTCGCTGATCTCCCAGCTTTCGGCCAGACTTGGAACGGTTGCGTTCTGCTCGTTGTTCCACATCAGCAAGCCGATGTCTTGCCAGATCACCATATTCGACAAGCGGCTGATATTGTCGCCGAATGTCAGCCAGGTTCCACCGTAAACGCCGACTTCTTCAATCGGCTCGACGACCAAGGGATTGGCCGGCAATCGTTCCTCGACTGGCGGCAGTTCCCCGTTGGCGACCATCTCCGCCAGCGCCGGCGCCTCGCTGTAAGCCATGCCCTGTCCGGCGGTGATTTGCACTGCAAGCAGGGCAACCGGCAGAAGCAGAACAACTAAGATATGTAAGCGTCTAAACATCTTCGACCTCCAGATTATACTATTGACCGTACTGCGTCCCGTAAACAGCTACAGAACACGATTGACTCAATTCACCATTTACCCTCCCTGCAGTCTATGGTTATTTCGGCGTTACCCCATTACACGTAACTGACGTATGCGTCCTTCAGGCACTCGATCTGACCCACAGACGCGTCCTTTACAACGCGCAGGTCGCGCCCAATAGGTTGAGCGGTATCCGCCGTGCAAGTTTTATCGTAACGAGAGGATCGCGTTGCAGGGAATATGGGGATAGGCTGCGTCAGCAATCGCAGATCTTGAATTCGCCGGTTCATCTCATCTTCCAAGAAATCATATAGTTTACCCGCACAACCGCGTACGGAAACTTTAACCGACTAGCATGGATGTGTCAAATATTAACGATGTAACGTTGCCCATGTTAGAGATGCTTCAAGCACCGAACTGGTCTTCTTCTTATGCGTGGGGCTAAAGCGGCAGCATTCGCAAGTCACCAATGCCCTCTGTCCGGTCACCCATCACGAATGCAGTCGCGTCATGCACGCCCATTTTGAATTGAGACGCTGACTTCCTTAAGAGCGACCACCCCTTTAAAGTATCGGCTCAGGCGTTTCGTCTCGACTACTGGTAGCGCTTCCATGATCTGAGCGCCATGCCTCAAACAATACTATTCGCCGTCCTAAGGTATACCTTGGCGCGCATCGCGGCTGGGGAATAACCTCAATGACAACGACGACCAGAGGCGTTTAAAAATTTTCACGATTCTCCAGAGTCAGCGCCCGTGTGTTAAGATTTAGCGGCGGAAGAAACAGAAAACATTTCCGTACGATTTCGAATTCGGCCCCCTACGCCGGCGACAGCGCGTGAGCGGACGTATATAGGAGCCGCGAAAATATCATGATTATTGATGTGCATTCACACACGCCGCAATTCCGCGGCGACGTTCCGGAAGAGAAACGGCTTATAGGCCCGGCTTGGCGCCCGGACCGGGCCGTGAGCGCCGTCTATAATTGGGACGAATATATGAAGGCGCAGACGCCCGCCGACATCAGCATTGTGTTTGGCGTCGCCTGGGCGCCGGGTGATAGCGTTGGCGGCGTCAGCGGCTTTGATGGCGCTTCGGATCTGCCAGGAAATGTCAATGACAAGACGGCGGTGTTTGTCCAGGCTTATCCAGAGCGACTGATCGGCTTTATGTCTCTGCATCCTCATGACCCGCGCTCGCTTGATGAATTGGAGCGATGCCGGTGTGACTTGGGATTGCGCGGCATTAAACTAGGCGCCAATTATCAGATATTTCATCCGCTCGAGGCGCGCGCCTTGGCGATTTATGAGCGGGCGCAACGGTATGGGTTGCCGGTACTCTTTCATCAGGGCACATCGCCCGTACGCATGGCGCCGATTCGGTATGCCCACCCGCTGCTGATGGACGAAGTCGCCATGCGCTACCCTGATCTCAAGATCATCATGGCGCACATGGGCCATCCCTGGACGGTGGATACCGCCGTCGTCATCCGCAAGCATCCGAATGTATACGCCGATATTTCCGGCTTGTTCTATCGCGCCTTTGGCTATTACGAGGCGATGATTAAAGCGACAGAGTGGAATGTTCTCGACAAGCTGCTCTTCGCTTCCGATTATCCTGTGACGACTGCGGCCGAAACCTTTGACGCCTTGCACAAGGTAAACGACATCGTTTCAGGCACTCCTTTTCCGCGCATCCCCGATGACAAGCTTCAAGAAATAATCTACCGCGATTCGCTAGCGCTGCTGGGATTGAGCTGACATGACAAACGCTTCTCTTTTCGATAGGGCCACTGCGGTCACACCGGGTGGCGTCAACTCCGGCACGCGCGGGTTAGCCGACCCAAAGGTGTGGGCGCGCGCCGAAGGCGCTTATCTCTATGATGCAGACGGGACGCGCTATCTGGATTACCACGCTGCCTTCGGCCCCATTATTCTGGGCCACAATCATCCCGCGGTTAACGCCGCCGTCGCGCAAGCAATGACGCAGGTTGACCTTACCGGCGTCGGGACGACTGAGCTTGAGATTCTCTTGGCAGAAAAGGTGGTCGAGCATGTGCCTTCTGCAGAGAAGGCGCTGATCTTCGGCTCCGGCACAGAGGCCACTTATCTCGCGCAACGATTGGCGCGCGCGGTGACAGGGCGGGTGAAGCTGGTAAAGTTTCAGGGCTGTTTTCATGGCTGGCACGATTATCTACTAATGAACATCAACAGCGCGCCGGACAAGATCGGCCAGCAGGACCCGGCTTCCGCCGGTATGCTGCCGGAAGCGATTGAGAATACTATCGTTCTACCGTTCAACGATCGCGAAGCGCTGGAGACCGAACTCAAATCGCAAGGTGACGACATTGCAGCGGTCATCCTGGAACCGATCCCGCACAATATCGGCTGTGTGATGCCGCGGCCGGACTTCGTCCAAACATTACGCAGCTTATGCGACCAGCACGGGATCATTTTGATCTTTGATGAGGTGATCACAGGCTTCCGGCATGGGCTTGGCGGTTATCAGGAGAAACTTGGTATTCTGCCCGATTTAACGACGATGGCGAAAGCCATCGCCAACGGATATCCCTGTGCTGTTCTCGCGGGCCGGAATGATCTGATGATGCGCTTTTCCAGCGCGGGCGGCGACGTCTTTGTAGGCGGCACTTACAACGGACACCCGGTCGCTACCGCAGCGGCGCTTGCCACCATTGCTGAGCTGGAAGATGGGACGGTGCATGAACGGATATTCCGCCTGGGCGACAAAGTGCGACGAGGCATGCAGGAGATCGCTGATCGCCTCGATATCGACATGACAGTTGCCGGTTATGGATCGGTCTTCGTGCCCTACTTCATGAGCGGGACGATCACACGTTACGCTGACCTGCTGCGCAACAATACCGAAGCGGACACTATGTTCCGCAGTGAAATGTGCAAACGAGGCATCTTGATGCCGCCGCTGGCGATGAAGCGAAATCACATCTCCGGGGCGCACAGGGATGCGGATATCGACCGCACGCTTAATGTCGCAGAAGATGTGCTGAAGGAGATGAGCCGCAATCACGGACTGCGCTAAGGCTCTGTCAGGCTAATCCTGGACGCAGGGCCTGGCCAGACTGAGCCCATCATGATTGAGCTCGACCCCCCAGCCCGGTCTGTCCGGCAGCGTGAGGTAGCCGTCTCGTGGCAGGGGCTCTTCAAGGAATATGTCACCAAATATCGGCACGATCTGGTCGGCGGCCGGGCTCATCATGAGGAACTCCGCCATCGGGCAATTGGTAAAGGCGTATTGCAAGTGGTAGGCATAAATGCCGGAGCCATGCGGGATAACCGGAATATCATACGCGGATGCCATGGCGACGATGCGCCGCGCTTCGGTCAAACCGCCGACCCAGGTCAAATCGGGCTGCAGGATATCGAAGCACTTGCGCGCGATCAATTCGCGGTGACCGTAGCGGGTGTATTCATGCTCGCCACCGGTGAACAAACAGGATGACACAGACGCCTTCAATTCGGCGCAGCCGTCATAATCGTCCGGCGGCAAACACTCTTCCAGCCAGTAGACCTTGCAAGGTTCCAGCGCGCGCGCCAAATCGATGGCGTAGGGTACGGTGAGCGCCATATAACAGTCGAACATGAGTCGGAAATCCGGTCCAACTTGTTCTCTCGACGCTTCCATCAGAGCCAGGTTAAGCTTCAAGCCCTCTACACCGTCGGCGGGACCATACATGAGCGGTAGCTTGGCGCCATGGAAGCCCATCTCCTGCGCCAGATCTGGGCGTATCGTCGTCGCGTACATGGGTAGTTTGTCTTTGGTCACCCCGCCCAGCATTGCGTAAACCGGCTCATCGCGCAGTTTGCCCAGCGCATCCCAGACTGCCAGATCAACGGCGCTAATCGCATGAATCGCCAGTCCCTTACGCCCGTAGGGCATAGTCGCCCGCCACATCTGATCCCAGATGAGTTCGACATTATACGGGGACTGATCGATGAGAAAGCGTTTGAGATGTCGTTCGATGATGAAACAGGCGGGCTCGCCTCCGGTACTGATACCGACGCCTGTCATCCCGTTGTTCAATTCAACTTCGACAATAATGCTTCCCAGCGCGTTAATGCCCCAGCTGGTTCTCGATGCCTTGTATTCCTCATAGACTGACATGGGGTTGGCGATAGGCGTATCAATGATCCAGTGCCCATGCGCTTGATCATGGTAATCCGCTCCGCCCGAATCGACGATATAGGCGCGTACATCAGCTATTCTTGCGCTCTGCATTCGACGCTTCTCCGGAAATGACTAAAAGCTGGTGTGGCGTTCATGCCGGCGGCCGAAGGGATCGCGCAGCGCGCGGCCCGCTGTGGCGCCGGTGACCTGCCCATCCGCCAAGGCCCGCACACCGTTCACGATTACGTCGGTGACGCCTTCGGCATTGCTGCGCGGATTGTCGTAAGTGGAGGTGGCGCGTAGATTATCAGGATCGAATACGACAAGATCCGCCTTGAAGCCCGGGCGGACGATGCCCCGATCGAGACTGCCTATGCGCCGAGCTGGAGCGGAAGTGATCTTGCGGATGCCCTCCTCCCAGCTGAGCAAAGCAAGGTCACGCACATAGTGCGACAAAAAACGCGCGTGTGAACCCCATCCTCTCGGATGTGGCTGCCCGCCGACCAGGATGCCGTCACTGCCGACGACATGCGCCGGGTGTCGCATGATGGTCTGCACATGTTCTTCGATTCCGAAGAAGGCGAGTCCTGAAACACCCAATTGCGTCTCAATCAGGATATCTGCGAAGAAATCAAAGGGTGTTTTGCCCGCGCGCGCGGCGGCATCCGGCAAGCTCATGCCGATGATCTCCGGGTCATGATCGCCAATAATTCCGCCTATTCTTAACATATCCCAACCCAGCGGTACGCCTTGCATGCCATCGGAGCCGGCAACTTCCAGTTCGTGCTGCAGTCTGCCCCGGCTCTCTTCAGTTTGTAGGTGTCCCAGAATGGCAGCGTTGCCGCCCTCGTGCGCCCAACTCGGCAGGAAGGCGTGCAAGTAGGTCTGGCCGGCCAGATAGGGGTAGGCGTCCATTGTGACCTCGACGCCATCTGCGCGAGCCTGGTCAATCATCGCAATCAATTCGCCGACGCGGCCCCGATTAATATCAAAGCTGAGGTGACAATGTGTCAGATGCACGGGTACGCCCGAGCGCCGCCCGATTTCGATTGAGTCCCAATAACCCTTGAGCGCTTCGGTACCATAATTGCGATGATGCGGGCAGTAGAAGCCTCGATAACGTTTTATGACTTCGCAGAGTTCCACCAGTTCGTCATCACTGGCAAACATGCAGGGCGCGTAGGTCAAGCCGGTCGACAATCCGATCGCCCCTTCCCGCATGCACTGATCGATAATCGCTTTCATGCGCGTCATCTCGGCCTCGGTTGGCTCGCGATTATCCATGCCAACAACGGCCATGCGCACCGTGCCCTGCGAGGCAAGGGTTGCCACATTAACGCCTGAGCCGCCATCAAAGTGGTCCAGATATTCCGTCAGGGTCGACCAATCGCGATCGAAGTCTGGCAGCCCATTCCAGGCAGCCAACTGGTCAGTCAATATTTCGCGCGTCTTCGGCGTCACTGGCGCCAGCCCCAGCCCGTCATGCCCGATGACATCGGTGGTCACGCCTTGATAGAGCTTGCACTCATGCAAGGGATTCAGCAGCGGCTGCAAGTCGGAATGCGTGTGCATGTCGATGAAACCCGGGCTGACAATGTGACCGTGGGCATTGATAGTCCGCCGGGCGGCGTCGCCGCTCAAGTGTCCGACCGCGACGATGGTGTCTTCATTGACCGCAACATCTGCCCAATACCAGGGCGATCCGGTACCATCAACGACACGTCCGCCGATAATAAGCAGATCGTACATCAATTCGCCCCCGTTACTTCGGCGTCGCGGTAGGCGTCCAGCGCGACCTTCATAAGCTGCCGCGCCACCTGTCCATCAGTTTGCGGTTTCGCGCCGCTTTCGACACAGTCAAAGAAGTGACGTACTTCCTCGGTCAAGTCCAACCCTTCGTCGCTATCGAGAAGGACCTTCTCATCCGCTCCAGCTTCCGAGACGGTGATTTGCGAGCTCCAGGCGCAGTTGACGCCTTCGACCGCCAATTTGCCCAGAGGGTGGACCGTCAGGGCGATTACCGCGCGCTCGCAATAAGCGCGCATGGTGTACCAGCGATGCGGCTTGGGCGAGAACCAGGTATGACGCGTCGTACCAAGGACTCCGTTTTTGAATTTGATAATTGAGATTGCGGTGTCTTCGCCTTCCATTGGCAAGCCGGCATTTGCGCCGACCATCGACACGGACTGTACTTCGCCCGCGATCCAGAGCATGACATCCAGCATATGCGCCGACGCCGAAAAGTACACGCCGCCACCAAGCGTCGCCTTCTTGACGAACCAGCCACCGGTGACGTATTCGCGATTGTCCTCGTCCATGAACGCGTCCAGCATGAACAAGCGGCCGTAGTCGCCGCTGTCGATAATTTGTCTGAAGGCTTGCGTGCTTTTGCGGTATCGATGCGGGAGCGCAATCATCAGCGTCTTACCCTGCCCCTCGGCTTCGGCGATCATGTCATCGGCTTCTTCCAGCGTCAGCGCGAAGGGCTTTTCCAGCAGCACATGACAGCCCGCCTGCAGCGCGTCCAGCGTGATTGGATGATGCAAGTGATGCGGCACAAGAATCGAAACAGCATCTACGCGCTCCAATCCATCGCGATAATTGCCAAGAACTTCGGCATCCCCCGTGGTCAAAGAACCGGCAATCCTTTCGGCCCGCTCTGTTTCGGGATCGGCAGCCCAAACCACGGCGACTCGATCACTAAGCCGATTCAGCGCTTGAACATGAAAGGGCGCGATCCAGCCACAGCCGATAATTCCCAGTCTTAGTTTGCTCATGACTTTCGCCCCTACTGTGACTTGCCCCGCGCTGCCACCACCCATTCGTCTATAACGCGCTCGCCCTGAGTAATCGCCATGCTGTCGAAGAGGTTGATCACCGGACAGATGTGATTAGGGATGATCTGGACCTGTTCGCCGATCTGTACTGGATCGTCGTCTGCTATGGTCGTGGCGCCATGCTCTTCGCTGAGGCTCGTAATCTCCCAATCCGGATGATCGATGACATAGCCGTGCCCCGTCACTGGTGGCGCGACGCCCGCGCGGTCGCTCGTCAGCGCTTTCGTGCCCGAATCGAGGATGATGCGATCGGCGGTCGGGCGTGTCGCTACCGTCGCCAATACGCGCGCGGCGCATCTGTCGGGCGTTACAACCTGGTGCAGCACCTCGCTGCGATCATAAAAGGCATAGATGCCAGGGCGCGTCTCGGTTACGCCATCAACGGTCGCGGTGATTTTGGCGGTGGCGGTCAAACCGACAGAAATAATCGGTACTTCCAAGCCGGATTTACGGATTAGCTCAGCAGTTTCCGCCATCATCTGCCCGGCCGATAGCCCGGACGAGCGTACCTCGTCTGGCGCGCCAGCCAGTTGAGCATGTCCTTCGTGGGTCAGCAAGCCGGCAAAATGCAGTCCTGGCAGTCGCGCGATGTTCTGCGCCAGCTTGCGCGCTGGCTCAAGCGGGCGCACGCCACAGCGATTCAGCCCAGTGTCTACCTCGACCATCACCGGCAGTTCGAGTCCCTGCGCGTTCATGGTACGCGAAAGCGCGGAGGCAATATCCAAATGGTCGACGACGGTAGTGATATGCGCTCGCTGGCAGAGTTCTATCAGTCGCCGATGTTTCGCTTTACCGACTAGCGGATACGCTACCAGAATCTCGTCGCAACCGGCGTCGATGAAGACTTCCGCTTCGCTAAGCTTAGCGACAGTCAAGCCAGCAGCGCCGGCTTCCAACTGGAGTTTGCCGATCTGAGGCGTCTTATGCGTCTTGGCGTGCGGACGCAACCGAATGTTGTTGGCAGCGGCGAAATCTGCCATGTCCTTGATGTTGAATTTCAACTTGTCGATATCGACTATCAGCGCCGGTGTGTCAAGCTCGCTTATGTGTGTCGCCATCAAAACGCCAATACCCGCTGCGGGTTGGTCACAAACATGGTCTCGATCTGGCTGTCGGTGACGCCATGCGCTTTCTGCAATTTCGGCACGAATTGCGTGTAGACGTAGGTGTAGTCATCCCAGACATCATCACCGGAGGCGGCTTCATAGCCATGCGCGAACACGGCGGCGTCGTGGCTGAGCATGATCTGGTCGATATAGCCCTTCTTGATGGCGTTGCCGACGACTTCCAGCCAGTGCTCGTCTTCGAAAAACGCGCCGACCATACCGATGCGGTCCATACTGACGTTGGCGCCGCGGCGCAAGACCGCCTCTGACCCGGTGATTGGATCGGGCTGGCAGCCGATATGACTCAGGATGACCTCGTCGGGCATAACGCCTTCCGATTCAAAGATGTCGAGCTGTTCGGGACCCAAGCCGTCCGTGGTGTGAGTGATGATGGGGCAGCCAGTCGCTTTGTGGGCGCGCGATGCGGCGCGCAGCACTTCCTCTTCTTTCGCTGAGATCTGCCCTTCCCCGGTCGCGCATTTGATCAGACCGGCTTTCAACAGCGTGTCGCCCATGCCCTCGTTGATTTCTCGAACGAAGAGCGCCGCCATCTGGTCGATATCCATCAGCTGCGCGTAGAGGTGCATCGGCGACCAGGATTCGTGGAAGAAGCCGGTCGAGCAGATTAGCTTGACTTTGCTGCGGCGAGCGACATCGAAATAGAGATCGAGATAGCGCCCGGTGCCGATGGGCGTGCATTCGGTCATCGCGCCGATGCCGGCGGCATAGAGTTCATCCATCTTGGCGACCATGCGGTCGACCATCTCGTCGCGGTCGAAATCGAGAACTTTCGGCCGCCCCAGCAAGTCGCCCCAATCGACGCAGAGGTGCTCGTGAATGAGTGTCCGCCCCAGCGCTTCCGGCGCAACATCGCCCGTGATCGTTCGTACCTTTTTTGACATTGCCTTACCCTCCGTTTCAGTTGTCCAATCTGACTGGTTTTCCCGTCCGCGCGGATTCATAGGCGGCCTGCACACATGCCAGGCTGCGCCGGCCATCTTCGCCGGTTACGCAGGGTTCGCGGTCTTCCTCGATCGCGTTGACGAATTCGGTGATTTCCTTTTGGAACATTTCATCGCGCTCGCGCCGCTGCCGCCAAGTGTGATGGGTATTTGAGAACTCTAGTGAATTCCAGGTGTCAATGCGGATCGCTCCCTCAGTGCCATGGATATCCAAATCGCACTTGAAGGGCAGCTCTGTATCGGTCACCCAGTTGTGAACAGTCATGCCCATCGCGCCATTGGCGAAGCGCAGCGCGACCACAGCGCTGTCTTCGACCGTCTTGCGCGTGTCGTAAGTCTGCGCATAAGCGAATACCTCGACAATTTCCGAGCCCATCAACCAGCGCAAGCGATCGAAGCTGTGAGCGCCGTTAACGTGCAAGACGCCGCCGCCGGACCGCGGCTTCTGCCAAAACCAGCCGGGTATCACGCCACCCGTTGTCATGACATCGACAGCCAGTGTCAATAGCCCCAGTTCACCCGCGTCAATCAGCCGTTTCGCCGTCTCCAGCTCGGAGTGAAAACGATGGGTGAATCCGATCATCAATTTGACGCCGGCGCGCTTTTGGGCGGCGAGCATTCGGTCAGCCTCAGCCAGCGAATTGGCCATCGGTTTTTCCAGCAGGATATGCTTGCCCGCTTCGGCGGCGGCGATCGTCGCGTGCTCGTGCAAATGGTGAGGCAGCGCGATATATACTGCTTCTATCGTCTCATTGGCGAGCACGGTATGGTAGTCCGTCGCCGTGGGGATGTTATGCGGTTCCGCCAGAACGCGAGCGGCATCTTCGACGATATCGCAAATGACAGCGACGTCCAAACCGGGCACATCCGGCGCCGATTCCATGAATGACTTAGCGATTATCCCCGCGCCTAGAACGCCGAGCCGAACCGACATCGTTCTATCCTTTTACTGCGCCTTCGCTTAGACCGCGCACGAGGTAGCGCTGAAATACGAAGGCGATGACGACAGGCGGGATAACGCCGATGACGGTCGCCGCAGCAAGAGCATTCCAGTTGACCTGATGCAAGTTACGAAACGACATCAATAAAGGTGGATAGGTCAAAGAGTTAGTCAGTGTCAATGCAAAGAAGAACTCGCTCCAAGCCTCCATGAATGACATGACGCCGACGGCGATGATTCCCGGAACCGCAAGCGGCGCCACCACCATGCGAAAAGCCTGCCAGCGGGTCGCGCCGTCAATCAGCGCCATTTCCTCGATATCGCGGGCGAGCGTATCGAAGTATTCGCGCAGGATCCAAATCGTCAGCGGCAATATGAAGATCGTATATGTGAGAATCAGCGCCCAGAGCGTGTTCACCAATTT
This sequence comes from Chloroflexota bacterium, assembly GCA_011523545.1. Lineage (GTDB taxonomy): Bacteria > Chloroflexota > Anaerolineae > Aggregatilineales > Phototrophicaceae > UBA6055. Next base: position 87,927 of record WTGN01000081.1, read on the forward strand.
CAGTTTTCGCAATATGACAAAGAGCGGCACAATCAGGCTCAATGCCGGCAGCACGCGCGTCATCAGGATCGCGAAGTAGGCAGCCCGCGATAGACGGAATCGAAAGCGGGAAAAGGCGTACGCGGCCATTCCGCCGATGAGTAAATTCGACAAGACCACAGCCACCGAGACAAAGGTGCTGTTGAGCAGCGCGGGCATCATGCGCGTGAATTCGGTCGTGGAGCCATAACCGCCGACTTCACCGGCTTTGCCAATTAATACCTCCTGATAATTCTCGATTGTCGGCTCGGGCGGTATCCAGTGCGGTGGCTTGGCGCCCAGTTCAGGCGCGCGCATAAAGCTGGTAATCAGCATAAAGTAGACGGGGAAACCCACCCAGAAGAGCAGGCAAAAGAACGCGAAATAGGTAGCGATCTTGCGGATACTGCCTGACTTCAGGACACTAACTCTAAGCGCCACCCTTAGCTAGCCTTTCACTGCGCCTTCGCTCAAGCCGCGCACGAGGTAGCGCTGGAAGACAAATGCCACCGTAACCGGCGGCAGGACGCCGATTGTGGTCGCCGCTGCCAGCCCGTTCCAGTTAACCTGCGCCAGATTTCGATACGACATCAACAGTGGTGGATAAGTTAGCGAATTCGTGAGCGTAAGCGCGAAAAAGAATTCGCTCCAAGCTTCCATGAACGACATGACGCCAACCGCGATCATTCCGGGGACAGCCAGCGGCGCAACCACCATGCGGAAAGCCTGCCACCGCGTCGCGCCGTCGATAAGCGCCATCTCTTCGATATCGCGCGCCAGCGTGTCGAAATATTCACGAAGAATCCAGATCGTGAGCGGGAGAATGAAAATCGTGTAGGTGAGAATCAGCGCCCAGAGCGTGTTTATCAAGGCGAGCTTTCGCAGAATGATGAATAGCGGCACTATCAAGCTCAAGGCGGGTAGCACTCGGGTCATCAAGACTCCGAGATAGACGATCCGCGAAAGGCGAAAGTCAAAGCGGGAAAACGCGTATGCAGCCATACCGCCGACGATGAGATTCGAAAAGACTACCGCCACCGAGACAAAAGTGCTGTTGAGCAAGGCGGGCATCATGCGGGAGAACTCGCCGTGGGAGCTATGCTCGCCTCGTACTGTTGATTCGCCCGTCACGACTTCCCGATAATTTTGAATAGTAGGCTGTTTGGGAATCCAATTTGGTGGTTTGGCGCCGAGCTCGGGTGCAGACATAAAGCTGGTGATTAGCATGTAATAGACGGGAAACCCAACCCAGAACAGCAGACAAAAGAACGCGATATACGTGACCAACTTGCGTGCTAGACCGTGCCAAGAATTACGATACAAGTGGCTCATGGCCAGGCCCTAGGCGTATGTCGTATGCGACCGATAAATCAGACGCACGAAGATCAGGCCGACGCCCATGGTGATCAAACCCAGCACATTCGAGACTGCGGCGCCCATACCGAGATCGAAATTGATAAAGGTATAGCGATATAGCAGCACCGAGATGAGCATGGTCGCATCGCCCGGTCCACCCTGTGTCATAATCCAGACGGCGTCAAACTGCAGGAAACCCAGGACCACGTTATAGAGTAGAACAATGGTGAGCGTGGGGCGCAGCCAGGCGAAGGTGATGAAGCGAAAACGCGCGCGCATCCCGGCGCCATCCACCTTTGCGGCGTCGTAGAGATCTTCCGGAATCGTTTGCAGCGCCGCCAGCAGCAGGATCGCGCTGAAGGAGGTCTGTCGCCAAGCGGAAGCCAAGGCCGTAAAGACCAGAGCCCAGTCTTCGTTTGCCATGAAGGGAATGTATTTGTCGATCAAACCCAAAGTGTAGAGCAGGCCATTCAACGCGCCGAACTGCGCATTGACGACCCAATTCCACAGCAAACCAACGACGATCCAGGGCAGAGCCCAGGGCAAGATCAACAGGGTTCGGCCAATGCTACGGCCCTTGAAGTTTTCTACCAGCAGCAAGGCAAAGAACAGACCTATCAGCGTCGGGACGGTCACAACAATTGCAGCGAACTTTAAGTTTATTTCTACCGCCTTCCAGAAAAGACGGCTGCTGAACAGCTCAACGTAGTTGTCGATACCGACGAAGGTTGTCCGATCGCGGATGAGATCAATATTGGAAAAGCTGTAGTAAATCGTAGTAGCTAAAGGGCTGAGGATGATGACAAATATGGTAATGAGAGCGGGCGCAAGAAGCACATATGGAATCCACTTGCGGTCCCAGTGTTTGCGCTGTTGCGCTGTTGTTGTTGTTCTTATGAGTCGTGTTGCCACTGCCTCGTACCTGCAACGGCGCCTTCGCCACTTGTGCTGGTAAAAGGGCGTACAGATTGCGAATTAAGGTCCCAATCCGTACGCCACTGCAATCGCGCTTTACGATTGTCGCCGAGTGGACAACAACTTATGAATATTGCTCGCGCAGTTCCAGTACTTTGTCCGCCAGACTGGTCACGGCGTCGGCTGGCGCCAGATTCCCTTGGAGCATGCGCTGTATCTCATCGCCAACATGAGTCTGGAATTCGCTGTACCAAGGCTGGTTGCGCGCCTGGACTACGTCGGAATTGTTCGCGAACATATCCTTGATCTGATCGAAGTCGTAGTAGTCACCGTAGTTGGCTTGCACCTCGGGGTCATCGTAAAAGTCAGGATATGGCGCGCCCAAGGCGGCTGCCGCTGCCCAGGATTTATGCACCGAACGTTCACCGTTCGCGTCCTTCCAGGTATAGAATTTGACTAGATCCCACGACTTGTCGACGTTAGGACCATCGGACATCTGTACAACTTCGCCCATTTGGAAGGTCTTGCCATCGGAACCCGGCATGCGGCCGGCAATGCGCAGATGATCGACTTCTGGACCGCCGCCACTGTTCATCAGTTTCAGGAAATAGTGATGCAAGACGTAGAAAGCTGACGTGCCGTTTTGCATGGCTGTCATCTGTTCGCCCGGCTGGTCGGTCAATTGGGTTGGGGAAGTCATGCCGTCCTGGAACATCGCTTGCCACCACTCGAAGACGTCCGCCGTCCGGGAATCATCGGCAAAGGCCGGTTCGCCATCCGGCGAGAAGGGTGTGATGCCTTCCGAAAGCAGATAGACTTGCAAGTATTCCTCGCAGAATTCCTTGATCCAGTACGCCAGATAGGGCGCGTCTACACCATCTTCCTTCAATTTCGCGCACTGATCGTAGAGATCCTGCTTGGTCTCCGGCGGCGCATCAAAGCCCGACGCGCTGAGCAGGCGCTCGTTGTAGTGCAAGACGTGGACGGCGCTGAAGTAGGGCATGCTGATTAGCTGACCGTCCGGCGTTGTGTATGAAGGAACGGAACTGGCAAACATCTCGCCCATTACCGCATCGGCGTCCGGCAAGTCGTCCATGCGCCGCGCCCAACCGGCATTAAAGAAGCGAGTGGAGTTGTATTTGAAATTGTAGTAGACATCCATGTGAACGCCACCGAGGATCTTCGTCTGCAGGCCAGTGGAGTATCCAACATTGGGGATGATGTGCAGGTCAACAGGTGTGCCAGATTGCGCCGTGAAATTGTCCAAATGCTGGCGAATGGTATCCGGTTGGAAATCCCAGCCATAGAATTGCAGTGTGTCGCCCTGCGCCAGCAAACGGCTGGCGGGCGCGCCCGTAAGCGCCAGGGAAGCGAGCCCCGCTCCAGCAGTACGCAAAAACTGCCTTCTTGAAAGTGAACTTCTTTTCTTCATTTCTCTTTCTCCTTCAAACTTCGCCAATCACAGAACAGGTGTACTTCAGTTCAGTCGACGCCTTGATCTCAACCTCACAGCTACTTGTTCGCGTCGACCATAGTAACGCGGCGTATAAGCCAACGACGGACAGATCATAACATGCGCGTAATACCATTGCAAAATATCGGCCCAGCAGACTTCGCATGCGCCATACCTTCAGAAGATCATTAGTCGGGTTGCGCAACTTAGCAAGCGTCGGCGCAACATGTAAAAAATGAGACTAGTTGCATGGGCAGATGCCGACCTGAACAATGCAGCACTCTGTGGCGCTTGTACACGGTCAATCGCAGGCTGACGCTGAATCGGTCACAAGCTTTGGTGTCATGCATTGTCTGATGTTTTGCCTCCACCTGAAATGCGACAGAGACAAGAGTCGACGTGGCTTAGCGATGTAGACGATACCCGTCGGCCTGCCGCGTCGCGTTGCCGAAGGCTGCTCTTTGCTCTGATCGCGTTGAGCCTCCCGAATATCACCGCGTATATCCCCGCGCCCTGAGAAACGCAAAGCGGGCGCCTACGTGCTCGCCACCGCGGTCAGGAGGCGCTGATCTGGATTCGTTTCCGGCCAACACAACGGCACAGGCAGTGACAAGTCCGACAGCGAGGCTAAATCTCAGAAGCAGGCTTCGAGCCAGCCGTCCACATCCGATTTGCCGCCGGATATCGAATGGTCGCCCGAAGATGAGCCGAGCGGGCTGTTTCCTTTCATAGGCGCCGCTGCGCAAGGCACGCGCGACAGCAGCGAAGACAAGACGACTGCCGTCTGCGAGGCTTTGTACGCGGCTGATCCCGAAGCCGTCGCCCGGGGGACTAAAGATCATCACTGGCTGTGCGCCCGATGAAGAGCAGGACATCGTTCAAGAGCTGACCCACGTCCTGGAGACGATTGCCCCTGATGGTCTATTCGAGGACGAACCCTGGATTGCGACGCGGCTGGGACCGTCCGAGCCCTTTGCGTCATCGTCAGCAGAGGAAGTGCCTGTGCCCGATCAGGCACAATTCCCAGCGGAAGCTGACGGATTCGAACAACCTGAAGTCAGCCTTCTTCTTCAGTGGGGTCTCACCGAAGCATTTCCGGGCGAGAGGGACCGAAGCTGGACAACAAAAGCGGAGGTGCAAGATTTCCTGGTAGCGGACCTAAAGCGAATTATCCCGGGATATGATGAAACTGCGCGAGTCGTTCCCGGATTCGATGAAACTGAGATTAACTGGGCCGATCTCACTCTTGAAGAGTCGCTGGCCCTATACCGTGTTGAGATTGCACTGGAATGGGAGGCGCGCGCTGAGCACTATGAGGGTTTTCTTCCACCTGAATATGATGAGATGAAAGCGTCTCTTGATCGGGCTACAAAATTGGAGTCATTGGCTGGGCCAATACCGCTTGATGATACCGAAGCGTATGCTGCGGCATTCGCCGGGACAGTCCATATCGCGGATGCCGAAGACGAGCGGAAGCATGTACAGGATCAGTTAGCCGTCATCTATAAACATCTCAACATAGAGATGCCGGAGAATCATCTGGTTTGATATACCACATCAAATTCGCGAGCTGCCACCATTCTAATTGACCCGCTGAGCCAGATTGCGGCTGCTGTCTAAGGTCTGGGGTGGGCGCGTTGAAAACAGCGCCGGTCGTCATGGAAAGCTCGTGTTTCTTTCGTCATCCCGCCATTCAACCGATTCAGTACAGCTGGAAACAGGAACGGAAAAAGGCACTTTGTTTGCGAATGGCGGTTGCAGTGGAAGCGCTGCTGTGAGCAACACACGGTCCTCTGTCAGTTTAGTCCAGGATCCTCAAGGTCGATCAGGCGACTGCGCTTGCGAGCGCTTAATCCAGGTCTATCGGCAGCGCGCCCTGCCCCGGCTCACTCCTCAAACGCGCCGCCTCGCTGGCAATGCCATCGCTGCCTTGCCAGCTGGCGATCAAGCCATTGTAATCGCGGGCATGCCGCGCCCAGCCATTGCGATCGCAGATGTCGTATAGGCTGAAAGCTAAATCCTGCGCCGCGCCCGCCAGCTCCGGTGACATCCGGGTCAGCAGCATGGCCGCGCCGGTTTCGCCGTGCGTATTCAAGCGTTCGATCAAGTGATGCGTGCCCTCCCAAACCGTAGGTCGGTCATCCTGCTGCGGGTCATACCGGCCCGGATCATACTCCTGCCAATGCAGCAAGCGCACCTTTCCGCCGCCCAACTCAATCAAGCCGGCGCGATCCAGCCCGGGCAGCGACGTATTTTTCGCCAGCGCCAGCGTCTCGGCTGAGCCGGCGTCGCCCGCCTCGAATTGATGCTGCTGGAACCAATCGATAGCGAAACGCGTGTATTCATCGACCTCGCCGACAAATTCGTAGAGCGTCTCCGCCAGCACATTGTTGATCAAGCTGAGCGCCTGGCGCACGCTGACCGGATCGCCATTGGCTTCCAGCACGCGGCTGTAGCGCGAATAGATCGCCATGCCCGGACCGATGCTGGCTTGCGCCAGGTCGACCGGCAGGATCTCGCCGGTGCGCATCTCGGCAATAGCGTCCGGCAGTTTGGCGCGGAGCTCGTCTTGGAAGCGGCGGCGTGAGGTGGCGGGGGCGTCTTCGGGTCGCGGCCGGCAGACGAGCACGATGGATGATGCGAGGGCGTTTGTGCCCATTGCGTTCATCCTTGCGCGACATTCCGTGCGCACCGGCCAAGTTCCCAAAATGCTGAATCCCGATTTTATGAGACTTGCGAGCATCGTTTCCCAGCCGGTGCTTGCGACTTCACCGGTCGTTCCGTCAGTCAAGAATCCCGCATCTTGCTGCTTGAATGCGTAGTAAACAGTCAGTGGGAAATCATCCCGAACAAAGCGGCGTATGTTCTTGAATGTCTCAAGCATGCCCGATTCGAAGAAATCCTTTGCTTCATCTGGACTGCCATGACGGTGTTTGGAGGCGATAAGTTCCTGGGATTTTGGTACCAAGACGGTTGAGAATATTTCAGGATAGACGTTGCGCAAGTTCTGGCGCATCCAAATGTAGAAGAAGTCCGATAAGTCTGCATAGCCGATGTTGTCATAGTAAGGTGGGTCGGTAGAGAGAATCACTGCATTAAAACTCAGCGTCGTCGCGTCCTCCTGTGAAATATGCGCAGGTGTCGCAACCTTAAACTGTCGTAGCGCTTTCTCCATTGATGCTATAGCTACGGTTAGATCCCCGGCAGCGCCAGAAAATGGATTTACGTCTGGAAAATCCCATGTCATCGGTATTGCTTGTCTTGCAAACGCCGTGACAGTTTGATCACGACCGGGGGTCCATCGGGCAATAGTACAGAGCGTGTTCGCTATTCGATCAACAGCAAAAGCCAAATACACACTAACCGCCTCGCCATAAGCCCGCGCGCCACGCCCGCCCTCGCGCAGGGGTCGGTCGTCCTCGGCCCCCACCCCAAACC
>WTGN01000092.1 GCA_011523545.1 Chloroflexota bacterium
TCCCTAGCTTGCTGGGGAAGGGGCCGGGGGATGGGGTAGAAAAGGCGCGATGGCACGAACCACCAGCGGCCAGCCCCAAGAAGTTCTGCGTAATCCAGGCCATTCAATGCGCACTCCTTCGCCGCGCAAATCTCTGATCTCGTATCTACAGCCCTATCTCTTGATTGCGCCGACATTGCTGCTCGTGCTGATGTTTAACGTGGCGCCCGCCTTCCGCACGGTCAACGACAGCCTGTACAAACCGGCGCGCGGCCTCAACGCAGCCGGCAAGCCGCCCGAATTCGTCGGCCTGCAGAACTTCCAGGACCTCTTCGACGACAGCCACTACATGGGCATGCGTTTTCTGCGCACGTTTCGCAACACCATCATCTTTGCGCTGGCGACAGTTTCCCTTGGCGTACCGCTCGGTTTGCTGCTTGCGCTGCTGCTCAATCACCAACAGCCGCTCCTTGGGCTGTGGCGCTTCGCCGTGTTTTATCCCTCGCTGCTGCCCTTGATCGGGGCGGCGAGCATTTGGTCATTCATCTTCTCCGACAGCATCGGCCTGGCAAACGCGGTGCTGAAGTCCGTTGGGCACCCGGGCTTGAATTGGCTGGGCGATCGCAATTTGGTGCTGCTATCGGTGATCATCGTCAATATTTGGAAACAGGCCGGTTATTTCATGATCTTTTTTCTGGCCGGTTTGCAAAATATCTCGCGCGACATCTATGAAGCCGCCTCGCTCGACGGCGCCGGCGAATTGCAGCAATTCTTCGCCATCACCTTGCCGCTTCTACGCCGGACGCTGCTTTTTGTCATTGTCGTGTCCTTCATATTCGCCTTTCAAACGGTGGAACAGCTGCAGGCGCTGGGCGAAGGCGGCCCGGCGGATTCCGCCAATTTGCTGCTTTATCTCATCTTCCAGAATATCTCCGAGCGAAGGAATTGGGGTTATGTCAACGCCATGACAATCGTGCTTATTGGCGTCGTCTTGACCTTTACCATTAGCAATTTTCTCTTATTTGAACGTGACGAGAGCGACGCATGAGCAGCTCGAGCGGTCTCCTCCAGCGAGCGGCGCTGGCGGCCAGGTTGGTCATCGCCACCATTTTTCTCATTCCGCTGGTCTTCACCCTGCTCGTCAGCCTGCGGCCTGAGAATGAACCGGTCACCAATGGCAACATCTTTTTCGGCAGCGAAGTGACCTTGGAGAATTACGAACGCGCCAGCATGGTCGCGCCCTGGAGCCTGCACTATATCAACAGCATCGTGTTCGTCGGCGGGACGCTGGCCGTCCAGCTAGCCACCGTGACTTGCGCCGCCTATGCCTTCGCTCGCATGCGTTTTCGGGGCCGCAACGCCCTGCTCATGATAATACTGCTGCAGCTGATGATCCCGTCCGGCGTGCTGCTGGTGCAGAACTTCCGCATGATCAACATTCTCGGCCTGTTCGATACGCGCCTCGCGCTCATGCTGCCTTATTGGGGCTCGGCCTTTGGCGTGCTGCTGCTGCGCCAAACCTTTCGCGAAGTGCCCATTGAGTTGGAAGAAGCGGCGCGCATCGACGGCGCCAATCTCGCCCAGGTGATTCGACACGTCTATGTCAGCAATGCGATCCCGGCTTATCTGGCCTTTGCCCTGGTCTCCGTCAGTTCTCATTGGAATGAGTTTCTCTGGCCCTTCATCATCACGCGATCGGCCGAAATCAGGCCGCTGACGGTCGGGCTGAACAAACTCATCAAGACGACCGATCAAGGCGCGTTCTACGGGCAGTTGATGGCGGGCACGCTCATCGTCATCGCGCCCCTGGTCATCTTGTTTCTCGTCTTCCAGCGTCAATTCGTGGAGAGCTTCGCCCGCAGCGGCATACGCTGATTTTGACCGCGGCGTGTATAATGAGCGTACGATAATCATCTTGTACGAAGCACGAGAGGCTGGACGAACGTGGCCTTCAAGCATGATCTGCTGCAAAAGATCTTTGACCGAGAGGCGCGGGTCGGGGTCGTCGGCCTGGGTTACGTCGGGCTGCCGCTGGCGGTGGAATTCGCCGAGGCCGGCTTCAGCGTCACCGGCATAGACGTAGACAGGGATAAGGTTCGGCAGCTTAATCAGGGCCGCAGCTATATCGACGATGTGCCCAGCGAGCGGGTTCAACATTGGGTCTCTCAGGGCAGGTTCTTTGCCAGCGCAAGTTATGATGACCTGCGGGCCGTCGATGCCATCAGCATCTGCGTACCGACTCCCTTGCGAAAAACGCGCGATCCGGACATGTCCTACATCATTGACGCCGCTCGCTCAATCGCCGAGATTCGGCGCGAGGGCATGCTGATCGTCCTGGAAAGCACGACCTACCCGGGCACAACTGAGGAGATTGTTGTTCCCGAGATTGTCGACGGCGCTTTCACAGTTGGCGAAGATTTCTTCGTCGCCTACTCGCCCGAGCGCATCGACCCCGGCAATGCTGAGTACACCGTGCGCAACACGCCCAAGGTGGTCGGCGGCATCACGGCGAATTGCGCCGAAATCGCGACGGCCCTGTATGAATCGGCAGTCGACCAGATCATCTCGGTCTCGTCGCCGACGGCGGCGGAAATGGTCAAATTGCTGGAGAATACCTTTCGCGCGGTCAACATCGGGCTGGTCAACGAGATGGCGCTGATCTGCGATAAGCTCGATATTGATGTCTGGGAGGTGATTCAAGCGGCCGCCAGCAAGCCATTCGGCTACATGCCCTTCTACCCTGGCCCCGGCCTTGGCGGCCATTGCATACCGGTCGACCCGCATTATCTGAGCTGGAAACTGAAGACGCTCAATTACAAAGCCCGCTTCATCGAATTGGCCAGCGAGATCAATACCTCAATGCCCTATTATGTGATCGACAAGATCACCGAGGCGCTGAACAATCATGAACGGGCGGTGCGCGGTTCGCGGATATTGATCCTGGGCGCCGCCTACAAAGCGAATGTCGACGACGTGCGCGAGAGCCCGGCGCTGGATATCATCAGCCTGCTCCGTCAGCGCGGGGCCGAAGTCGCCTATTGTGACCCGCACGTGCCCCAGATTCAACTGGAGAGCGAACTGCGCTTGCAATCAAAATGCTATAGCGCGCAGTTGCTGCGCGACGCCCATTGCGTCGTGGTCGTCACCGATCATGCCGCCTTCGACTGGGAAGAGATTGCGCGGAATAGCCGAGTCCTTGTTGATACCCGCCATGTTTACAGCGACCGCCGCGACGGGCAAATCATCAGCTTGTGACGAGGGGCGCATGTATAGCGATGCCGTTGTCAGGCGAGAGCAAGCCCTGTCATGCCGGGCGCCATAGCCATTGACGCCAGCCGCAGCACCAAAGCGCGGCCAACGGGCACCGAGCACTATGCCCTTCGTCTAATCCAGTCGCTCATTAAAGCGAATGACGCGCGCCGCCAGCCTTTTCGTCTCGCGCTGTATTTCCGCGACGAGCCGCCGGCGGATCTCTTCGAACGGTCGCGGCATGTGAACATGTTTGTCTTGAAATCGCCCAGGCTGTGGACACATCTGCGCTGGGCGGCGGCTCTATGGAAAACCAGGCCCGCGCTAAGTTTTGTGCCGGCGCATAGCTTGCCTTTTTTCTTTCCCGGCAAGGCAGTCGTGACTGTTCATGACCTGGGATACAAACACTTCCCCGCCGCCCATCCCCTTCTTCAGCGTCTCTATCTGGACATCACGACGCGTTACAGCCAGGCCCGGGCCGCGCTGGTCTTGGCGGACAGCCGGGCGACCGCCGCTGACCTGGGCCATTACTACAGTACGCCGGCCGGCAAGATTCGCACCGTCTATCCGGGTGTTGACGCGCTTGATGCAACGTCCGCGGCCGCGGCCATCGATTCCGTGCGCGCCAAATATGGCCTGCCGCAGCGATATTTTCTCTTCATCGGCACGCTGCAGCCGCGCAAGAATATCAAGCGGTTGATTCAGGCATTCCGCCGCTGGCGGGAAGACCATGACGGCGCGCTGGTCCTGGCGGGCGCCAAAGGCTGGCTGTTCGATGAAGCCTGGCTTGAAGGCGCGGACAATGTCCACGTCACAGGCTACATTGACGAGGCCGATAAGGGCGGTTTGCTCGCCGGGGCGATGGCGCTGGTGTTCCCCAGCCTGCACGAAGGCTTCGGCTTCCCCGTCATTGAGGCGATGCATTGCGGCTGCCCGGTGATCGCCAGCAAGAGCTCCAGCTTGCGCGAACTGGTCGCTGACGCCGGCCTGCTGGTCGACCCCCTGGATATCGCGGACATCGCGGCGGCGATGGGGCGTTGCAGCGATGACGGGGGCCTGCGCGCTGACTTGATCGCACGGGGCTTCAAGCGCGCCGGGCGCTTCAGTTGGAGCGCGGCTGCCGCGGAAGTGCTGGCGGCTTTCGACGAGGCAATCATAGGCGCGAACAGCAGCCGCTAGGCAATCTGATAAAATGAGTGCTGCCAATCGAAACGAATCTTATGGCGAGCGAGCGCATACTACTGGTGCAATTGGCGGATATCGGCGATCTGGTGTTGACGACGCCGGCGATGGCCGCTCTGCGTGAAGCGCGCCCGCAAGCGCAGATTGACCTCCTCGCCTCCGAGCAGGCCCTGCCCCTCGTGCCCGCAGGCATGACCAACAGGCAGATTCCCTTCCGACGATCGGGGCGCAGCGCCAGCCGCGAATTCATGCAGCCGGCCAACCTGCGAATGCTCGCGAGTCTGGCGACGTCGGCTTATGACACGATCGTTTTCTTCCATCATTTCACGCTGCGAACGGGCGTCTTCAAGTTTTGGCTGCTGGCGAAAGCGAGCGGCGCCCGGCGGATCATCGGCTTGAAGAATCACAACATCGGCTTCCTCACCGACTCCATCGACGACAAGGGCTTCGGCGCTTTGCACCAGGCGCAATACTGGCTGAATCTGGTCGCGCTGCTGGGCGCGGACAGCAAGGCCCGTCCGGCGCAAGTCCGGCGCGAGCCCTACCCAGAAAGCGCGCTTGCCGCATCCAACGAGCCGACGATCGTCGTCCATGCGGGCAGCGGCGGTTACAGCCGAGCGCGGCGCTGGCCAGTTGAGCGTTTCGCAGCGGTCGCCATTGGCTTGCGCGATCAATACGACGCCGAAATCGTCTTGGTCGGGGGCGACGCCGATGACGGCCATCAGCTGGAAGCGCTGCTGCACCCGAGGCCGATTAATCTGGTGGGCAAGACCAGCCTGCCGCAACTGGCCGATGTCATCGCGCGCGCGGAGCTCTTCATCGGCGCGGACAGCGGTGTGATGCACATCGCCGCGGCCACGGGAACCCCGGTACTCAGCATTTTCGGGCCGAGCAATCCGGCCGCCTGGCGCCCCTGGGCAATCGGAAGCCGCGCCACAGTGCTGAGCAGCGGCGTCGAATGCAGCCCATGCAGCTATGTCGGGCACAGGATTGGCGCCCGCGACGGCTGCCCGGCGCGCAGCTGCATGAAGCTGGTCAGCCCAGGCCGAGCGCTTGAAGCCTGCGCCCGTCTGCTGGACCCGGGGCGTTCACCAGAGACAGCAGCGCCATCTGCCTCGTCCGCGCCAGTGAGGATCGGGGGGGAGAGCCGCTTGACGATACTCGGCGTCCCGGTCGATGCCATCACCTACAAGGGCTGGATGAGTCAAATCGGCGTGTGGATCACGGTGGGCGCGGGCGCGCAGCATGTTTGTACCGTGAATCCGGAGTTCATCATGATCGCGCAGAGCGATCCCATTTTCTTCAACATTCTGAATCGGGCCACCATCTGTGTGCCCGATGGCGTTGGCTTGCTCTGGGCCAGCCGATACCTTGGCGCGCCAATCCGGGAGCGCGTTACTGGCTCCGATGGCGTGCCAATGATCGCGCAGTATGCGGCGGAGGCGGGCTGGCGGATTTACTTTCTCGGCGCGGCCGAGGGCATCGCCGAGCGGGCCGCGGAGGCATTGCGAGAAAAACATCCTCGATTGATCGTCGCCGGCGTCTACGGTGGCAGCCCGGCCGCGGACGAAGAAGATGAAATCGTCGCCAAGGTGAATGCAAGCGGCGCCGACATCCTGCTGGTGGCTTATGGCGCGCCGAAGCAGGACAAGTGGATTGCGCGCAACTTGCCGCGGCTGGAGGTGGCGATGGCGATGGGCGTCGGCGGCTCGTTTGATTTCATCGCCGGCGTCGTGCCGCGCGCGCCGCGCTGGATGCGGGATCGTGGCTTGGAGTGGCTTTACCGGCTCGCCCGTCAGCCCTGGCGCTTTCGCCGGATGCTGCGGTTGCCGCGCTTCGTCTTCGCCGTATGGCGCCAGCGCAAGCCCGACCAAACGCAGGCGAAACAGACTGTCTGATGCTAGGCTGGTTTAAGGTAAACTCACGCTCGGCCATCGGCAATGGAATGAACACTAGGCATGTCTGAGTCACTCAAATCCCTGGTACCGCGCCTGGCAAACCGAACCATCATGGTGGTCGGCGATGTGATATTGGACGAATACGTCACCGGGCGCGTCATGCGCATGAGCCGCGAAGCGCCCATCCCCGTGCTTGAGCTGGAGTCGAAGCGCTATGTCGCCGGGGGCGCGGCCAATCCCTCCGCCAATATCGTCTCATTGGGTAGCCGCGCGCTTCAACTCGGGGTGGTTGGCGAGGACGCGGCTGGCGAGCGGCTCAAGCAGATCCTGGCCGACCAGGGCATTCAGGCCGGCGGTATCATCAGCCGCGCCGACCGGCCGACGACGGTCAAGACGCGCATCCTGGCGCAGATGGGTTTGCGCTTCCCGCAGCAGGTGACGCGCATCGACTCATTGACCCGCCGCCCGATCGACCGCGAAACAGAATCACTCATCATCGAGTTCGCGGGGAGCAAGCTGGACGGCGCCGATGCGGTTCTGCTATCGCATTATCACGGCGGTTTGCTCACGCCCGCCCTCGTAGAAAGAATGCGCGATCTCTGCGCCGCTTATAGCGTGCTGCTGGCCGCCGATGCGCAAGGCAGCTTTGAGACTTTCAGCCGGCTTGATGTCATCAAATGCAACGCCGACGACGCTCGGCGCTATCTCAATCGCGGGCTCGCTTCCGATGAGGATTTCAGTGAGGCGGCGCTGCAGTTGCATGATGCCTTGGGCATCCGGCAGGCGACGATCATCACGCGCGGCAGCGACGGGGCGACGCTAGCGGCGAACGGTCGCGCAGTGCATTGCCCGGCGCCGCAAGTCAGCGATGTCTTTGATACAGTAGGCGCGGGCGATACCGCGATCGCCACCCTCGCACTGGCCTTGGCCGCGGGCGCGGACCCCGAAGATGCCGTCATGCTCGCGAATCACGCCAGCGGCATCGTCGTGCGTTATTTCGGCAATCACAGTCCCACGCCGGCGGAGCTGATCGGCAGCATAGATGGCGAGCTATGAGAGGATCTCAACGAATTCGATGGTGTTGCCGTCGGGGTCAGCCAGGGACGCGACTTTCGCCCCTTTGTATTCTTCAATTGGATTGATCTCGCAGCCGTGATTGGCCAAGCCTTTCTTCATCACCGCCTCGATATCATCCACTTGAAAGCGGAATTGCTGGCGATTTTGTTCCGCGATGACGCCGGCGATTGTGTTGGGGCAGAAGGTCAATTTCATGCCACAGAGGGCGCCGGCATAAAATTGCGCGTCCCCGATATGCACCGTTGCTTTCAACCCGGCGTCGAAGACGGCGTTATAGAATCGCAACATTTCCACCATGTTGACCACCGCCACCGTCAGCCCAACTATCTGCATAATCGATCTCCCAAAAACCTAAGCTCGGCCGCAGACCATGACTGATGACGGCTTGTCAGGAGGTTTCATGTTCAATCCGCCCAATCCTAAATCGTTCTTCCAACTGGTCTGGGATATCGTGGGGGAAATTCCGGCGGGCTGCGTCAGCTCTTACGGTCAAATCGCCTCGATGATCCCGCCCGACGAGGGCATGGCGCCTACCCGCATGCGACATCTGGCGCCACGTTGGGTGGGCACGGCAATGCGGAAGACGCCGCGCGGGCTGTCCATCCCCTGGCACCGGGTGATCAACAGTCAAGGCTCGATCAGTTTTCCCAAAGGCAGCCCGCAGGCCGATGAACAGAGACAGCGCCTGGAAATGGAAGGCGTCCGCTTTGACGCGCGCGGCAAAGTCGATTTCGCCCTTGTCGCCTGGCAGGGACCCGACGAGGCCTTCTTGCAGCGCAAGCGTCTCCTGCCGCCGCGCCCGCTCAAGTGAGGGGCTAGAATTGCACGTAGCTGTTTTCGGCCAAGACAAAGCGATGCGCGTCCGGCATGTTGGTCGCTGACGTGACGCGGGCGTTATCGGCCAGCAGGCTGCGATCAATCCGCCCGAGGATATTTCGTATTTCGCAATTCTTCATGACGATGCTGGCTTCGATTTCGCTGCCTTCGACGATGACGTTGTCGCCAAGCGATGTGTAAGGCCCAACGTAGCTATTGCGGATGACCGTGTCCTGCCCGATGATGACGGGGCCGCGGATGACGCTGTCGATGATGCGGCTGCTGCGGCCGATGAGCACACGATGCGAGACTTCGCTGTCGCCTTCGACCTGGCCGCCGTTCTCCGGCGCCGGCGTGTAGGGCAGTTCCTCCAGCACCAGTTGATTCGCCATGATGATGGCGTTGGGCTTGCCGGCGTCAATCCACCAGCCGTTCAATTCATAAGAAGCGACGGGGCGTCCATCGTTAATCAGCACCTGGATAGCGTCCGTTATTTCCAACTCGTTGCGCCCTGAAGGCTTGATGCGTTTGATGGCGTCAAAGATTGAGGCGCGAAAGAGATAAACGCCGGCGATCGCCAGGTTAGAGGGCGGCTCCTGCGGCTTTTCCACCACGCGGACGATGTTGCCGTTATCGATTTCGGCGATGCCAAAACGTGATGGGTCGGGCACCTTACCTAGTACAACCGCGGCTTCATTTTTCGAATCGGCAAAGGAGGTGAGCAAGCCGGTCATTTGATCTTGAAAGATGTTGTCGCCGAGAAAGACGGTGAATGGTTCATCGCCGACAAATTCCTGGCAGAGGCCAGTGGCATGGGCGAGCCCGCGCTGTTCGTCCTGCACGATGTATTCGATATTGACGCCGAGCAGACCGCCGTCGCCCAGGTTGGTGACAATGGGCGAATCCATGCTGTTGACGACGATGCCGATATCAGTCAGCCCCGCCTTCTTCAGCGCGTCCATCGCATAGTTTATCAGCCAGCGGTTGGCCACCGGCACCAGCGACTTCGGCATGGTCAAGGTCACCGGGCGCAAGCGCGTTCCCTGCCCCGCCGCCAAAATAAGCGCCTTCATCGCAGCTCCTGTTTGCCCTCGGCTGTCATCGTGATCTCTAAGCAATCGTAGCAGAGGATGGCATTTCGCGACAGGCGAACGACTACTTCTTGGCCAAGCGCGGCGGCGTCAAGCGCGGCCTGAATCGCCGGCGTCAGCACTCTAGCCGCTTGGCGCCTTGCCACCAGGCATCGAGCGTATCCAGGTCGCAATCCGCCAGGGACTTGCCCGCTTTGGCCGCCTGTGCCTCAACATGGCGGAAGCGCCGGTAGAACTTCGCATTAATTTCGCGCATGAGGCTCTCCGGATCATCGACGCCAAGCCAGCGCAGCCAATTGACCGACACGAAAATCAAATCGCCGATTTCTTTGACGCGCGCTTCCGTCGATGTCGCCGCGAGAACTTCAGCCAGTTCTTCCTCGAATTTTCCTTCGACGCCGCTTATATCCGGCCAATCGAAACCGACTTTGGCCGCCCGCTGCGAGTATCGCTGGGCCACGAACAGAGCCGGCGCGCCCTTGGGTACGCCGTCCAGCATCGATTCATGCTTGTCGGGCTTTTCCGCCGCCTTGACCTCCTGCCAGATGCGCGAGAGCTGTTGGAGGTCGCCCGTTGCTTCCACATCGCCCCAAACATGCGGATGACGCCGAATCAATTTCTCGTTGAGGCGCTTTAGCAAATCGGGCATCTTGAACTCGCCGTCGTCGATGGCGATCTGCGTATGCAGCAGGACTTGCAAAAGCAGGTCGCCCATTTCCTCACAGAGCGCTTGCGCATCGTCGCCATCCAGCGCTTCAAGCGTCTCATGCGCTTCTTCCACCAGAAAGGGACGCAATGACTTGTGCGTCTGTTCGCGGTCCCAGGGGCAGCCCTCCGCCGAGCGTAAATGCGCGATGATATTCTGCGACGCTTCAAAGCTGCCCAACTCGGCCAGCGCCGGGATGTACAGCGTGGTCATCACATCAATGCGAGAGCTGCGATCGATTTCGTAGAGCTTCAATGACTCGACCGCGCTCTCGGCCGTGCCAGCCGCGTGGATCAACTTGACCGGGTAGTCGTCATCGTACTGGTTCATCAGCGTCAGTTTGAGGTTGGAGGCGACCGACCGGCTGTAAACCTGCGCCAGCAGCGCGGGCAGCGCCGGACTGATGGGCGGGTGATATTGCCCGGCCACAGCCAGCGCATCAAAGACTTGCAAGCCATCCAGCGCGTCGATGCCCAACAATGAAAGACAGGGCTCAACGAAGCTGATGCCGTGCACGATTTCAATTTGAAGCGATTCCGCGCGGGCGCACTGGAGGATTTCGGTGACCGTCGCCTCGCCAACCAGGGGATCGCCCGGCACCGCGTAGAGCACGTCCTCCCCGTCGCGCGCCATATCGAGTATCCGCTCCGCGATCTCGGCATAAACCGCTTCGAAATCATCATGGCGCTGGTAAATGTCATCAAAGCTGATGATTTCGCAGGTCGATGGCAGCGCCGCGACACAGGGATGACGCGCCGTGCGCAGATACAGCGTCTCGGCAGCGCTAATCTTTTCCCAGGCTTGAAGGCTTAAATCGCTGAGCGAACCCGGGCCCAGCCCCAATACGGTGATCATCGGAAACTCAGTTAGGTCGTAAAGCCACAATCATGCGAGGCGCTAAGAAAATCAGCCAGCCCCCATCGCGAGCGCCGGCTGACCCTGAAGCAAGTTCCAATTGAAAACTAGCGTTTGGTGTAGGTGGGCGCTTTGCGGGCGCGCTTGAGGCCGGGCTTTTTGCGTTCCTTGACGCGCGCATCCCGCGAAAGGAAACCTTCCCGCTTGAGTGTGCCACGCAGGTCCGGGTCAATCTTTTCCAGGGCGCGGGCGATGCCCAGCAGGATCGCGTCACGCTGGCCGGTGATGCCGCCGCCATTGACGTGCACCGAGACATCGTAGTGGCGTTCACCCCCGATGTGGGTCAGCGGCGCCAGGCAGGTTTCCATATCACCCAGGCGCGGCATGAACTCCAAGCCTTCTTTCCCGTTGATGATAAAGCGGCCCGTGCCACCGGGGAATAAACGAACGCGCGCAGAAGCGGACTTCCGGCGGCCGATCCCCTCATAATACTGTGCAGACATTCATTCGCTCCCCGAATCCTGCATCGCGCGGGCGGCTCATCAGCGCAGCGCTCGGCGATACATTTGATTCTTCATTCCTTTTCACAATTCCAGGTCTTGCGGCTGCTGCGCTTGATGCGGATGGTCGGCGCCGGCGTAAATCTTGAGCTTCTTGAACATTTGCCTTCCAAGCGGCCCTTTGGGCAGCATGCCTTTGATAGCAAACTTCAGCGCGCGAGTGGGGAATTTGTCCATCATTTCGCGCAGGGTCATCGAGCGCAAACCACCCGGATAACCGCTGTGGCGATAATAGGTTTTCTGGTCCATCCGCTTGCCGGTCACATGAATCTTGTCGGCATTGATGATGATGACATAATCGCCCGTATCGAGATGGGGCGTGAAGTATGGCTTGTGCGTGCCGCGCAGCAAAGGCGCCACTTTTGAAGCCACGCGCCCCAGCGTCATGCCCTTCGCGTCCACCACCCACCAACGCCGCTCAATGACGGCTGGCGTCGTCGCGTAGGTCTTCTGCACCATTTGTCTCATGTTTGTCCCTCCAGCGCAGCCGCCGGTCGAATGGCCGTCGGCGTTGATGTCTCAATCTCTTGACGCGCCGGGTAGCCAACCGTTTCCAGTATCAGCCCCTTGGCCGGCGCCAGCGTCTTCACTCTGCTTAAATCCCGGCTCAGCAGAATCGCTTCGAATTCACGCGGCGTCATGATGCCTCTGCCCACCTGCGCCAGCATGCCAACCAAGCGCCGGACCATGTGGTACAAGAATGCGCTGCCGCGGATTCGATAGATATAAGTCAAGCCATAGTCTCCCAGTTCTTGTTCCCATATCGACAGATAGACCTGTCTCACCGTATTGCTGCTGCCCGCCTGTGGCGGCGTGCCAAAGGCGGCGAAGTCATGCTCGCCCAGGCAGATTGCCGCCGCCGCGTTCATGCGCTCAAGATCAAGCGTCACGCCAACAAGCTGCCAGGCCTGCCGCTCGAGCAGCGGCTGGCGCGCCACCGGCGTCGCGATACGATAGGCGTACTGCCGCCAAAGCGCGTCAAAACGCGGATGGAAGCCAGCCTGTGGGCACAGCGCCTGCAGGGCGATATCGGACGGAAGCTGAGAATTGACCGCTCGCAACAGTTCATCCTGGCCATGCTTCCAATCACTATCGAAGGCAATCACCTGGCCCAGCGCATGCACGCCTGTGTCGGTTCGCCCGGCCGCGACAACGCGGACCTCCTGCGCCGTCACTTTGCTCAGCGCCGCTTCCACCGCGGATTGTATCGTTGGGGCGGGCGCCGGCTGCCGCTGAAAACCTTGATAGGCGGTTCCATCATAAGCCAGCGCCGCGCGATACCGCGTCATAGCGCCCGGCTTCAATCTTCCACCGCGTAGTCCACCAGCTCGATCAAAGCCATCTCGGCGTTATCGCCCTTACGCGGCCCCAGCTTCAGAATCCGCGTGTAACCGCCGGGCCGATCGGCATACAACGGCGCCAATTCATCAAAAACGACACCCACCAAATCGCGATCGTTGTTCAAGCGGCGCGCAACCTGACGGCGCGCGTGAACAGCGACCAGGTTGTCGCCTTTCGCTTCCGCCTTGGCCAGCCCGCGTTTGGCAATCGTGATCAAGCGCTCGGCATGCCCTTGCACAAACTTCGCCTTGGGGAAGGTCGTCCTGATACGTCCATGGATCAGCAGCTGACTCGCCAAATTCATCCGCAAGGCTTTTCGATGACTGCCGCTGCGGTTTAGTTTTTTGCCATGACGCCGATGTCGCATTGTTGCGCCTCGCTTATCTGCTACTCAGTCTTCTCATGCGGCCAGTAGTTCTTTTCCTGCAGTTTCAATTCCAGCTCATCCAGCGATTTTTCGCCGAAGTTGCGGATCGCCAACATGGCGTCCTGGCCACGGTTCAACATGTCCAGCACATCACCCACTGACGTGATGCCGGTCCGCTTGAGCGAGTTGAAGACGCGCACACTCAAGTCCAGCTCTTCAATCGGTTTGTCATACAGCGGTGGATATGTCGGCTCGTCTTCTATCTGCGGCGGCAATTCGATGGATTGGAACCAGTCTTCATCAACGCCGGCGACCACCTTGAGGTGATGCATCATGATCTGCGCCGCTTGCGCCAGCGCCTCTTCCGGCCGGATCGTGCCGTCGGTCCAAAGCTCAAGCACCAGCCGGTCATAATTGGTGCGCTGCCCCACGCGGGCGCGCTCGACTTCAAAGTTCACCCGCTTGATGGGGCTGAAGATGGCGTCCACAGGCAATTCGCCGATGGGCAGGCGTCCGCGGTCTTCGGCCGGGCTGAATCCACGCCCGCTGCGCACTTCTAATTCCATCTCCATATTGACATCAGGCCCGTCGACGGTGAAGAGGTAGAGGCTTGGGTTCTCGATCTGCACCTCCGGCGGCGCGATGATATCAGCGGCTGTCACAATCCCGTCGGCGCCACTATAGGTGAGGCGCAGGCGCGAGCTCTCGACGCCGTGAAGCAGCAGACGCAACTGCTTGATTTGCAAGATCAACTGCGTCATATCTTCGCGCACATTGGGAATCTCGGAAAATTCGTGATGTACATCGGAGACGCGGATGCTCGTCACGGCGGCGCCCGGCAGCGACGAGAGCAAGACACGGCGCAAAGCGTTGCCCAGGGTCAAACCATAGCCGCTTTCCAGCGGGCTGACGACGAAACGGCCGTAATCCTTTGTGATGTTCTGGCTCTCCACCTGATGCGGCAGCACCATGTTGGCGGTCACCATGTTGGCATCGGCCGTGCTTGACCCGATTGACGCGGTCTCTGTTGGGTATACCATATAGCCAGGTTTGCCTTTCGACTAAACGCGCCGGCGCTTTGGCGGGCGAACGCCATTGTGCGGCACTGGGGTCACGTCAGAGATTGATCTTACCTTTAAGCCGCTTTGTTGAATTGACCGTATCGCCGCTTCACGGCCGGGGCCGGGGCCCTTCACAAAGATATCGACTTCTTTCATGCCATGCTGCTGTGAATTGGCCGCTGCCGTCTCCGCCGCCATACGCGCCGCGTAGGGCGTGTTCTTGCGGCTGCCGGCGAAACCGGAGGTGCCGGCGCTCGCCCAGGTGATGACATTGCCCGACTGATCGGTCATGGACACGATCGTGTTGTTAAAGGTGGCATGAATATGCGCCTGCCCGTAGGGTATATTTTTGAAGACCCGTCTGGCAGTTCCGCGACTGCCTCGCCTTGCTCTTGCCATTCATACGCTCCCGAAGGACTAAGTTTCCGCTGTCAATAACCACCGTCTATCGCGATACAAAGGTGGCCGCTCTAAGAAATCAAGCCGCTTGCGAACGGCGGCCCAAGCCGCGATCTATTTCTTGGTGGCGCCCCGACGGCGGCCACGACCGGCAACCGTCTGCTTCTTGCCGCGGCGCGTGCGCCCGTTAGTCTTGGTACGCTGCCCGCGAACGGGCAGACGCCGCCGATGGCGCAGACCGCGGTAAGAATTGATCTCCATCAGACGCTTGATATTCAATTGGGTTTGCCGGCGCAGGTCGCCTTCAATAGTCAAGCCGCTAATCACCTCGCGGATGCGCTGCAACTCGCTCTCGCTCAAGTCGCGCACGCGGGTGCTGTGGTCAATGCCGGCGCTATTCAATAACTTCTGACTGGTAGATTTGCCAATGCCATAGATGTAAGTCAAGCCGATGACGATGCGCTTGTCACGTGGCAGATCGACACCTTCAATACGAGCCATCGTGTTCCTCCTTTATGTGCCCTGGCCGGGCTAGCCCTGCCGCTGCTTGTGCTTCGGGTTCTCGCAGATGATCATCACGCGGCGTTTGCGCTTGATGACCCGGCATTTCGGGCAACGGCGCTTGACACTTGCTGATACCTTCATTTGCTTATCCTTAGTTTTGCTTCAACCCGCAGTTTCCACTGTCGCCAACAGGCGCACACTCTACAGAGCCATCCTGCTGCAGATGCGCCAACTGACTGTTATGTACATACTTCCTACGCTTCAATCGCTTTGCATGCCATATCGCGCGATTGAGTGCGAACGGGCAGTTTATCACAAGGCCGCCAAATGGTAAAGGACGCTTTCTGCATTCGGTCAAAGTCAGGGGCGGATGTAAAAGTCGGGCGAAGTCAAGCCCTCCATACAGACGTCTTCGGGCTGGCGCTGCGGGTCGGCGAGGAAGGACAGCGCGATCGATTCAGCGCAGGCCGCGTCAGCGGTAAACAGTACGCCATGTCCGGCATCCGGGAACACGTAATGCCAACTGTTCGCCAGGTGTTTCGCCGCCTCTTCACCCCAGTGCGGCGGTGTGGCCGGGTCGAAATAGCCCGATAACAGCAGCGTCGGGATATCGCTTTCCACCGGTTGGTTCTCCCGTGCAGAAGATCGCGGCACATCCCAGCTTTTGCAGTCATTTAGGTAAGAAATTGCCCACTCGACCCAAGCGCGTCTCAGCACGCCATGCAGGTTCGCCGCCCGATTTGCAATGAGTTCTCGCCGGTTGAAGGGCGCCTCTTCCGCACAGAGGAAGCTGAGCAAGGTCCCTTCGCTGGATAAATCGGATGTGTCCGGCGCGTCCGTCTCTATCGGTGCCGTTTCCCCATCTACACGAGCTGGATGAAAGTCATATTCCCCCCGCGCATAGGCATCTATCTTCGCGGGCAAAAACGGAATCAAGTGTTTCTCATAGAGGCTGTAGCGCACATCGAAGACGAAGTCCTGGCCCGTTATCGTAATGGGATAGTCATATTCCTCCCTTTGGATCTCAACGGGGCTCCGATCCAAAGTTTCCATAACATAATTGAATGAACTTCGCAAATTTGAATAGGCGCGCCTGCATTCCACGTTCGCGTCGCAGCTGCTGAATATGCGGGCAACGGATTGATTGCCATTGAGCGCCAGCTCTTCAAAAATGTTCAGGTGCAGCGGCAGCACGCCATCCAGCATGAGCGCCCGGATGCGCTGCGGAAAGTCGCGCGCGAAGGTTAATGCCAGACGCGAACCATACGAGAAGCCATAGACATTGGCTTTGTCGATACCCAGCACCACCAGCAAGTCCTGCAAGTCATGGGCGTCGCTGGCGCTATTGTAGGCGCGCAAGGCGATACCTTCTTTGACTAGGCGCCGAAAACAAGGCTGACTCCAAGCGGGATCGAGATAATCCGTCTGGTCGTCCAGCTCATAACAATTGAGTGAGGGGCGCGAAAAACCGGCGCCTCGCTGGTCGATTGCGATGATTTGGTAGCGCTGATGCAGCTGCGATTGCAGAATTTGCGCGATGTCTTCGGCTACGGGCGCGCCCGGCCCACCAGCCAGGTACAGGATTGGCGCCTTGCCTGTTGGCTGCCGCGCCGCAATTTGAGCGACAAATCGTTCAAGATCCCAACTTGCCTCGCGCGCCTGACGATCTTCCGGGACGACCAGAAAGCCACAACTTATTTCAGCGCTGTATTCGCGCGCCAGGCGTCGAATGCTGTCGGGGCAGTCACTGGTCTCATATTGGGGGGTAATGCTTTGGGCAGCGGCATTGAACGCCAGCATTAGAACGCAAAAGCCGAGGAACAGCTTCATCACCGTTTGCACCACTGTTTCATGGCAGCGTTAGAATCGCAGGGCCGTCTTCCGTGATCGCGACCGTATGCTCGAAATGGGCGGTCAGCGAGCCGTCTTTCGTGACCACGGTCCAGCCGTCTTCCAGCTCCATCAGATCCGGCCGCCCAGCGATGAGCATCGGTTCGATCGCATAGGTCATGCCCACTTGCAGATCGCAATCTTCCCACTTGTGCTTGCTGCGCCTGCTATGCCACCAATTGGGGACCTGCGGCTCCTCGTGCATGGACCGGCCGACGCCGTGCCCGGTGTATTCGCGCGCGACGCTATAACCCAGTCTGCCGGCACGCTTCATCGTCGCTTTGGCGACATCGCTGATCCGGTTGCCAACGACAGAGGCGTCTATCGCCGCCGTCAAAGCAGATTCCGTCGCCCGCAGCAAGCGTTCTGCCGAGCGCGATACGTCGCCGACCGGATGCGTGAAAGCCGCGTCGCCGACGAATCCCTGATGAAAACAGGCGACGTCAATGCCAATGATGTCGCCCTCTTCAAGGACACGATTATCGCTGGGGATGCCATGCACCAGCTCCTGATTGATGGAGGCGGTGATTGTCGCCGGGAACGGCGGGTGTTCGCCCGGCGCGTAACCGAGGAAACAGGGCTCGGCGCCATGATCGCCCAGCACCGTCAGCGCTATCGTGTCCAAGTCCTTGGTGGTGACACCGGGCTGGATCGCGAGCCGCATTTCTTCATGCGCTACGGCGACAATGCGACCGGCTTCGCGCATTATCTGCAATTCATCAGGTGATTTCAGAATCGGCGCCATGACTTAGACGGTCGATAGAGCGCGCTTGATATCGGACCAAACGGCATCAATGCTTTGGTCGGCGTCAATCGTCCGCAGTATGCCTTTCGCTTCAAAATAGCTGATGAGGGGCTGCGTAGTTTCCAGAAATGTGTCGATGCGCTTGATGATGGCGTCGGCGCTGGCGTCATCCGGCCGCCGCTTCAACGCTTCTCCGCTGTCGGCAAGCGCCGCGTCCAGACGCGGAGGAAAGGCTTCGTCGGCCTGCGCCGTCCAGCGAAAGTCGACGCCGTCAGCGTTGTAATAGTAGTTGTAGCTCGAACCGTCCTCAGCCGTGACGCGGCCAAATGCGCGTTTGAAGGCGACATAGAGATCAAGCTCCAGCAGCAGCGCCGCATTCACGCGAGCGCCCTTCTCTCGCAGATGCGCTTCGAGGAAGGCCGCCTGTATGGCATTGCGCGGATAGCCATCCAGGATCACGCCATTAGCCGCGTCCGCCTGCGCCAGCCTGTCGGCCACGATGGCGTTAGTTGTGTCGTCATCAACCAGCTGACCCGAAGCCATGATGTCTTGCACTTTCCGCGCCAGCAAATCACTGCGCGTGCGCATCGCCCGGAAGAGATCGCCGGTCGATACCTGCGGGATGCCATAGCGCTCTTCAATCAGCTTCGCCTGCAAGCCCTTGCCGGCGCCCTGTACCCCCATCAAGACCACATACAGACTCATACTGCAGACCCCCGCCATCCGCTCGCGCTAGCAAACTGCCTCAATTCGGCGCAACAGCGCCCGGCAAAAATAAAGCCGAGATCATATACTCGGCTCATAAACGTGATTCCTTCACGCGGATTAGCGCATGAATCCTTCATAATTCCGCATGACGAGCTGCGCTTCCAGTTGACGCATGGTATCGATGACGACGCCGACCACAATGATCAAACCGGAGCCGGATATGACCAGACCAGCGTTGATGACCGCGCCCGAGGTTGAAGCCTCCAATGGGAAGATGATGCGGTTCACAAGATCGACCATGCCCGGGATGATGGCGATGACGCCAAGGAAAAACGCGCCCACGAAAGTGATGCGCCGCGTCGTGCTTTTGATGTAATCTTCGGTGCGCTTTCCAGGGCGAATGCCGGGGATAAAACCGCCATTGCGCTGCAGGGTCTCCGCCAGATTCTGATTGCCAACCATCACTTCGGCGTAGAAGAAGGTGAAGCCGACCGTCATCAAGAAGAATGTGCCCCAATAGAGCAAACCCTGCTGATTGCCAAAGGTCGTCTGTATCGTATTGCCGACGGCGCCGGGCGGGAACAGGCTGGCGATGATCGCCGGGAAGGTGATGATCGACTGGGCGAAAATCAGCGGAATCATGCCGACCGGGTTGACTCGCAGCGGAATGAAGCTGTCCTGCTGCGCGAACTGGCGGTTGCCGCGCACACGGCGTCCGTATTGCACCGGTATGCGCCGCACGCCTTCTTGTATCACGACAACAGCGAGCACGCTCAGGATGGTGATGACGATGAACAGCACCAGATTGTAGATGCTGCGATCAGGCTGCTGCGTCAATAAGCGGATCAGATTCTGCGGCGCCTGCGCTACGATGCCGGCGAAGATGATGATGGAGATGCCGTTGCCGATGCCCTGTTCCGTGATCAACTCGCCGAGCCAGATGGCGAACATCGTGCCGGCCGTCATGGTCGTCAGCACCGAGACCGTCAGCAGCAAGTTGCTGCCGAGGCCGAAACCGAAGCCCGGGATGATCTCGGCGCCAGTGCCGGTCGCCAGGTTGAAGATGCTGATCTGCCCCAGCGCCTGCAAAACCGCCATCGGAATCGCCACATAGTAAGTGTAGCGCTGGATTTTTTCCTGCCCGCCCGGCTCGCGTTGGATGCGCTCCAGGGCCGGCACAATCGGCACCAGCAATTGGAAGATAATCGACGCGGTGATGTAGGGGTAAACGCCGTTGGCGATTACGCTGAAATTGGCGACGGCGCCGCCAGAGAGCAAGTTCATCACCTGGATAAGATTGCCAGCGCTGCTGCCGCTTTCGAAGACCTGCCGCAAGACATTGCGATCCACGCCGACAACGGGAACATGGGCGGCAAACTGATAAACGATCAAGATGAAAACGGTGAAGAGCAGCTTGTTACGCACATCCGGCAGACGCCAGGCGTTTTTCAATGCTTGAATCATAGAATCGCTTCCTTGTCAATCAAGAGACGCGCCACGGGGTAACGCGGCAACGGTCTCTATACCCGCCCTCACAGCTTATACGCATTCGACGCCGATGAAGTTCTGCCCGCGGGTGATAAATTCCAGGATCGAACTCAGCCGCCCTCGCCAGCCAGGCGCTCCAGGTCCACCTTGCGCATCTTCTTCACTGTCGCGCGCGCGCCCGTTACTAGCAGGGCATGGCGATGCACGCTGCCGCCGGCGCCTTCGATCTTCTCCGCCGCGCTTTTGGTGAACTTGTTGGCATGCACTTCCAGCTTTTTGCCCAAGTCGCCACGGCCCAATACCTTGATCGGCTGATCCGCATCCCGCACCAGGCCAACCGCCGCCAAAGACGCGCCGTCGACCATGGCGCCGTCCTCGAAACGCGCCTCCAGCATATCGACATTCACTTCCTGATAATTGATGGCGAAGATATTGGTGAAGCCGCGCTTGAATGGAAGCCGCCGCACCAATGGCAATTGACCGCCCTCGAAGTAGGGACCCTTGCCGCCGCCACTGCGCGCGCCCTGGCCTTTGTGGCCGCGCCCGGCGGTCTTGCCCTTGCCCGCCGCGATGCCACGGCCGACGCGAGTGCGTTTGCGCTTTGAGCCCGGGTCAGGCTTCAAGTCATGGAGTTTCATTTCGCTTCGACCTCTTCCACTTCCACCAGATGGCTCACTTTGGCGATCATGCCGCGAATCTGGGGCGCATCGCCGATTAGGACACTCTGGCTCATGCGGCGCAAACCGAGCGATCTGACGGTTTCCTTCTGCCGGCCATTGTAACCGATCGGGCTCTTGACCAGCGTGATCTTAAGCATCTTCCCTTGGCGCTCAGGCATGCTCAGCACCTCGTTCTTTGCGGCGCTCCCAAAACGGCGCCACCTCATGCGCTTGTTTGCCGCGCATCTCCGCCAGCTGCTCGGCGCTGCGCAGCTGCCGCAAGGCATCCAGCGTCGCCATCGTCACATTCAGCAGATTGGCGCTTCCCTGGCTCTTGGTCAGGATATTGCGGACGCCAACGACCTCCAACACCGCGCGGACGCCGCCACCGGCAATGACGCCCGTACCGGGCGCGGCCGGCTTCAGCAGCACACGCGCCCCCCCATGCCGGCCGATGACCGTGTAGGGGATGGTCGCGCCAGAGAGCGCCACGCCTTCGATATTGCGCCGAGCCCGCTCGGCCGCTTTACGGATGCTATCGGGCACCGCGCGCGCCTTGCCAATGCCGATGCCTACATTGCCGCGACTGTCGCCGACAACCACAACGGTGCGAAAGGCGAAGCGGCGACCGCCCTTGATTACCTTGGCGACGCGGCGGATATCGACCACGCGCTCATCGAATTCATCGCGCTCTTCTTGATTCCTGCGCGAATCCCGTCTTCTTCTTTCAGCCATATTTCATCTCCACCCTAGAATTGCAGACCGGCTTCGCGCGCGCCTTCCGCCACAGCGGCGACGCGTCCTGTGAACCTGAAGCCGCCGCGATCAAAGACTACCGTATCGATTCCGGCTTCGCGCGCGCGCGCGGCCACCGTCTGGCCGACCAGCTTGGCCGCTTCCACTTTCTTCATCTGCGTCACTTGCGGCGCCACTTCCTTGTCAATAGTCGAGCAAGAAACCAGCGTGCGCCCTTCGATATCGTCGATCACCTGCACAAACACATGCCGATTGCTGCGAAAAACATTCATGCGCGGGCGCGCCATCGTGCCGGAAACGTGCCTGCGCACACGCCGATGCCGCCGCTTGCGAGCGACATATTTCCTTCGACCAGTGATATCAGCCATATTGTCCGTTCCTCTGCGGCGCCGACTACCCGACCGGCGCATGCCGTGATTAGCGTTTAGCGTTTGCCGGCTTTGCCAGCCTTGCGGCGCACATACTCGCCCCGGTAACGCACGCCTTTGCCTTTGTAGGGCTCGGGCGGGCGCCAGCCGCGGATATCCGCCGCCACCTGACCGACTACCTGTTTGTCGATGCCGTCCACGTGAATGATCGTGCCGCGCGAATCCTGCGGCACATCGAAACTGATGTTCGCGGGCGGCTCAATCACTACATCGTGCGAATGCCCGAGGCGAAGCTGCAAGTTCGCGCCTTGCAGCGTGGCTTGATAACCCACGCCTTGAATCTCCAAGGTCTTGCGAAATCCTTCAGACACACCCTGCACCATGTTTGCCACGAGCGCGCGCGTAAGCCCATGAAGCGCCTTGTGATGGCGCAGGTCCGACGGGCGCTCGACGATGATAAACCCGTTGTCCTGGCGTATCGCCAAATCTGGGTTGAAGTCCCGCGTTAACTCGCCTTTGGGCCCGGCGATCGTCACCGTGTTTCTGTCGATTTTGACAGTCACTTTTTCCGGCAGCTGCACGGGCTGTTGTCCTACGCGCGACATGTCGACTCCCTTTCCGTCACCAAACGTAACACAAGACTTCACCGCCAACGCCATCGCGGCGCGCTTGCTGCGCGGTCATGACGCCCTTTGGCGTCGTCACTATCGCTATGCCGGTGCCGCTCAGCACGATCGGCAATTCTCTGCGCTTGCGGTAGACGCGCCGCCCCGGCTTGCTGATGCGCTTGAGCTGGGTGATAACCGGCCGGCGGTCGCGCCGAGTGCCGAAATACCTCAGTTGCAGCTTTATCAGCGGCACCGGGCTCTCCTCACCAACCGAGAAATCGTCAACGTAACCCTCTTCCTTGAGAATCCGAGCGATCTCGACCTTGATTGTGCTCTTCGGCACGCCGACTTCGGTCATGCCCCGCTGCAATGCGTTGCGTATGCGCGTCAACATATCGGCAATTGGATCATTTGTCACATTAGACACTTTGGACGCCTCCTACCAGCTCGACTTCACGACGCCGGGAATCTCGCCTTCGAGCGCCATTTCGCGGAAGCATATCCGGCACAAGCCGAAGCGGCGGATGTAACCGCGCGGGCGCCCGCATACCTTGCAGCGATGCCGCACGCGCACGGCGTACTTGCGCCGCTGCTCCCGAAATTGCATACATTTCTTCGCCATAGACTCCCCTTTTAGTTGCCCTGGAAGGGCATCCCCAGCAGCGCAAGCAGCCGGCGGCCCTCTTCATCTGTTTTCGCGGTTGTGACAATCGAAATTTCCATACCGCGGACCTTGTCGATCTTGTCGAAATCAATCTCCGGGAAGACCAACTGCTCACGCAAGCCGACCGTGATGTTGCCGCGCCCATCCAG
This sequence comes from Chloroflexota bacterium, assembly GCA_011523545.1. GTDB lineage: Bacteria > Chloroflexota > Anaerolineae > Aggregatilineales > Phototrophicaceae > UBA6055. Next base: position 23,121 of record WTGN01000092.1, read on the forward strand.
CTTGGCCGGCACACCGCGGAAGTCGCGAATGCGCGGCAAGGCGATATTGACCAGACGGTCGTAAAGCGCCCACATGCGCTCCTTGCGCAAGGTCACTTTCGCGCCGATCGCCCGCCCCTCGCGCAGTTTGAATGTCGCGATGCTCTTCTTCGCCTTCGTGACCACCGGCTGTTGCCCGGTGATGACTTTCAGGTCCTCCACCGCGCCATCCAGCGACCGCGGCTCATCGATCGCTTCGCCGACGCCGATGTTCAGCGTAATCTTGCTGATCGTCGGCACCTGCATCGGATTACTGTAACCGAACTCTTCGGTCAAGGTCGGCACGACTTCTTCCAGATAGCGAGTGTACATTCGGTTTTCCATTTGTTCGCCTCGCTCCGCTAGACCTTGATGGGGCTATCGCACTTTTTGCAATAGCGCGTTTTGAAGCCCTCATCGTTCATTCGATATCCCACACGCGTCCGCTCATCGCAGCTGCCGCAGACGACCATCACATTCGAGAGATGGAGCGGCGCTTCAAACTCGATGATCTGCGCCGGTATCTGCTGCCCGCCCGGCGCCGGACGCGCCTTTCGGTGGCGTTTCATAATATTGACGCCATTGATGATCACGCGGTCTTTCCTCACCATGACGCGGACCACCTCGCCGCGCAGACCCTTGTCCTTGCCGGCGATGACTTCGACCGTGTCGCCTTGCTGCACTCGTTGCATACTATCCCCTCGCCTACAAAGTCTCGGGCGCCAGCGAAACGATCTTCATGAAGCCCTTGTCGCGCAATTCTCGCGCAACCGGCCCGAAGACACGCGTCCCGCGCGGGTTCTCCAAGTCCTCCGCCAGGACCACTGCCGCGTTGTCATCAAAACGGATGGTTGACCCGTCGTTGCGGCGGTATTCTTTGTGCGTCCGCACGATGACCGCCCGCACGAGCTCACCCTTCTTGACGCCGCCGGAGGTGGAAGCAGATTTGACCGTGCCTACCACGATATCGCCGACATAGCCGTACTTCACTTTCGAACCGCCCAAAACGCGGATGACCAATAATTCTTGCGCGCCGCTGTTGTCGGCTACTTTCAAACGCGATTCCGTTTGAATCATCTCTAGACACTCTCCGTTCGCGAATCTGGCGACAGCCTAAGTCCCCAGCTGTTCCCTTGCTTCCAATACCGCTTCCACCACCCAGCGCTTGCGTTTGCTTATGGGCCGGCTCTGCACAATGCGCACGAGCGCGCCGACGCCGGCGCCCGTTTCATCATGCGCCATCACCTTCTTGGTCGACGACACAACTTTGTGATACACCGGATGCATCTTGCGGTTTTCAATCGCGACGACAACGGTCTTGTCCATCTTGTCGCTGACGACTGTGCCGACCAGGCGTTTACGGTTATTCGGCATCCTGCCCCCCTTCCGATACGAGCTCCGCCGCCAGTTCGCGCTCGCGCAGCGCCGTTTTCAGGCGGGCGATATCACGCCGTGTCTTGCGGAATAGTGTTGTATCTTTCAATTCGCCAGATTCCTTCTGAATCCGATAGGTATACATCTCCACTTTCAAGTCTTCAATCTTGTCCAGGATTTCGTCGGTGGACAGGGCGCGGATCTCGTCGATGTACATCAGCTCACCTCCCGCCCGGAAATGGGATCAAAGCGCTTGACGAACTTGGTTTTGATCGGCAGCTTGTGCGATGCCAGGCGCAGCGCTTCCCGCGCGTCATCCTCAGGCACACCGCTCATTTCGAAAAGGATGCGCCCCGGCTTTACCACACAGACCCATTTTTCGACCGCGCCCTTGCCCTTGCCCATGCGGGTTTCGGCCGCCTTCTGCGTCACCGGCTTGTCCGGGAAGATGCGAATCCAGACTTTGCCCCGCCGGCGGATGTAGCGCACCATCGCCCGGCGACAAGCCTCGATCTGCCGGCTGCTGACCCAGCTGGGCTCCAAAGCCTGCAGGCCGTAATCGCCGAATTGCACGACGGCGCCGCGGCGCGCCACCCCGCGCATTCGCCCGCGCATCTGCTTGTTATACTTTCTGCGTTTCGGCATTAACATGATTCATGCTCCTACAGTTGGCGCGCTTATTTTTGGGGGAGCCAGCGGCTCGCCCCTACGCGGGCTCGAATTTCCTGTTAATTGCGGCGACCGCGGCGCCCGCCATGATCGGCCGGACGCTGCGCCGGGCTGCTGAAGGGATCCTCGCCCGGCAGAATGTCTCCCTTGTAAATCCACACTTTCACGCCGATCTGACCAAATGTGGTCAGCGCTTCGGCGAATCCATAATCAATGTCAGCGCGCAAGGTATTGCGCGGCACGCGACCATCAAACATCCATTCGCGCCGGGCCATGTCAGAGCCGCCGAGACGCCCGCTCACCTCGACGCGGATGCCGCCCGCGCCTTGCCGCATCGCCTGCATGATGGCGCGTTTCATCGCCCGGCTGTGGCCGATGCGCCGCACCAGCTGTGAAGCCACATTCTCCGCGACCAGGGTGGCGTCAAGGTCCGGGTTCTCAATTTCGCTGACCTCGACCTTGACCGTCTTGCCGGTCATCTCCTGCAAATTCTGGCGCAATTCCTTGACCGCCTCGCCCTTGCGACCGATTATCAAACCGGGGCGCACCGTATTAATCGTAATAATCACGAGATTCGGATGGCGCTCAATCTCGATACGAGAGACGCCGGCGCGCTTCGTCTTTGCCTTCAGGTATTTCCGAATCTTGCGGTCTTCCATCAACAAATTTACGAAGCGTTCGCCTTCGGCGTACCAGCGAGCGTCCCACTCGCGGATCACCTTCAGACGGAAGCCTTTTGGATGTACTTTGCGTCCCATTAGTCTTCTTCCTCTCGCTCAGACAGAATCACCCAGAGGTGCGACGTGCGCTTCAAGCGCGGCTTGTATCGACCGCGGGCGCCCGCCTTGAAGCGTTTCAGCGTCGGGCCGTCGCCGGCGTAAATCTGCGATACATACAGGTCGTCCGGGTTTAGGTCAAAATTGTTGGCCGCGTTTGCCATCGCTGAATTCAAGGTTTTGCTCACCAGGGTGGAGCCCTTCTGCGGCATATAATCCAATACGATGAGGGCCTCCTGGGCATCCATCCCGCGCACCTTGTCGCAGACCAGGCGCAGCTTTCGCGGCGAGATTGGCAGATACCTCGTGATTGCGCGCACTTCCATCGTTCCGTCCTCTATCGTCTGCTATCGGTGATATGACCGCGGAAGGTTCGGGTCGGCGCGAACTCGCCCAGCTTGTGCCCGACCATGTTCTCCGTGATATAGATCGGCACATGCCGCCGGCCATCGTGAACCGCAATTGTATGACCAACCATCTGCGGGAAGATTGTGCTCGCCCGGCTCCAGGTGCGGATCACGATTTTCTTGTTCTGCTGATTGAGCCGTTCAATCTTTTCCAACAGCTTCGGGCTGACGTAGTAGCCCTTCTTTAATGAACGTGACATGTTGATGTCTCCCGAAATTAACGTCGTTTGCCGCGGCGGCGAATGATGAAGCGATTTGTGCGTTTGTTGCGCCGCGTACGAACGCCCAGCGCTTTCTTGCCCCATGGCGTCTTGGGCGCCGCCATGCCGATGCCCGCTTTGCCTTCGCCGCCCCCGTGGGGATGGCTGGCCGGGTCCATCGCCGAGCCGCGAACGGTCGGCCGCCAGCCAAGCCAGCGCTTGCGCCCCGCCTTGCCCAGCTTGACGTTGCCATGTTCAGCATTGCCGACCTGGCCGATGGTCGCGCGGCAGGTCTCCAGTATCATGCGCATTTCGCCACTCGGCAGACGCAGCGTCACATACTTGCCTTCCGACGCCAGGATCTGCGCCGATGTGCCGGCGGAGCGCGCCAACTGCCCGCCCTTGCCGGGGCGCATCTCGATATTGTGCACCACCGTGCCCAGTGGTATGTCCTTCAAGGCGCGGCTGTTGCCCGGCCGCAGCGTGCTCATAGCGCCGTTGCCGATCATGTCGCCGACCTTGACGCCCATCGGCGCGATGATATAGCTCTTCACCCCGTCCTCATATTGCAGCAAAGCGATGCGTGCCGAGCGATTGGGATCATACTCAATCGCGATCACCTCGGCGCGGCAATCTTCCTTGTTGCGCTTGAAATCGATGAGCCGATAACGCCGTTTATGACCGCCGCCGCGATGGCGAACTGTGATCCGCCCGGTATTGTTGCGGCCGCCCTTTTTGCGCATGGCCCGCGTCAGCGAGCGTTCGGGCTTGCTTTTGGTGATTTCTTCAAATGAATAGCCGGTCATGTCCCGGCGGCCGGGCGAAGTCGGCTTGTAAACCTTGATTGGCATCGCTCACGCTCCCCTTAAACGTTGAAGAGCTCAATTGATACGCCTTCTTCGAGCGTAACAATCGCCTTTTTCCACTGTCGGGATCGAATATAGGTGCTGCGCCCGCGCCGGCCCCGCTTCGCAGGCATTACCATCGTATTGACTTTGACGACCTTGCCTTCCAGCTCAAAGATCTCCTCGACCGCTTCTTTGACCTGGATCTTGTTGGCATTGCGCGCCACTTCGAAAACGTACTTGTTTTGCCCGTCCGCCATTTTCGTCGACTTTTCCGTAATCACCGGACGGCGTATGACATCGTACAAATGGAGTTCGGCCATGTTATGCTCCTGCCCCCCAAATGCCCTTGACGACGTCCAGGGCATCCAGCGACATAATCACCTTGTCGTATTTGAGCAGATCGCGAACGTTGAGGTAGTTGGCGATGATCGAATGCGCATTGGGCAAATTGCTAACGCCCTTGCGCAAGGTCTTCTGCTCCGGCGCGACCACAAGCAAAGCCGATTGCTCGCCCACCAGCGTCGAGATCAACTCGCGCATGGCTTTTGTCCTGGGCGCTTCAATTTCCAGCTTGTCGACGACGACCAATTGGTCATCGCGAACCAGGGCGCTCAATGTCGAGCGGATCGCGCCCCTGCGCATCTTTTTCGGCAATTTCTTCGTGTAATCCCGCGGTTTGGGACCATGCGCCAAGCCGCCGCCGACGAATATCGGCGCGCTCTGGGCGCCATGACGGGCGCGGCCCGTGCCTTTTTGGCGATACCACTTGCCGCCGGTCGCTCTGATTTCGCTGCGCGAGCGCGTACTGTGCGTCCCCTGGCGCGCGTTGGCCATCTGGCGCACAAAGGCCTGGTGCATCAAACCCAGATTTATCTTCGCTTCAAAAATGTCGGCCGGCAGCTCAACTTGCGATACCTCTCGGCCGGCGCTGTCCATCACTGGAAATTGCATCTCCCGCTTCCTTCGCTGCGTTTCAATCAGGCGCGTCTGCCCGCCGGCTTGATCATCACTATGCTGCCTTTGGCGCCGGGCACCGATCCTTTGACCGCCAGCAAGTTCTTCTCCGCATCCACCACAACCAGCGGCAGATTCTGAACCGTCACGCGATCGTTGCCCATGCGCCCCGCCATCTTCTTGCCCTTGAGCGTGCGGCCGGGCGTGGCGCACATGCCAATCGAACCGGGCGAACGCATCCGATCCGACTGCCCGTGCGTCTTGGGCCCGCGGGCAAAGCCATGGCGTTTGATCGTGCCGGCGTAGCCGCGGCCCTTGCTGGTGCCGATGACATCAACCAGCTCGCCCGGCTCGAAAACATCAACCTTGATCTCCTGGCCCGCCTCGACGCCCATATCTGCCTTCTCCGACAGGCGAAACTCGCGCAGGTGGCGCAGCGCCGGCAGGTCAAGCTTCTGCAGATGCCCCAGCTGTCCCTTGGTCAGGTTCTTCGGCTTGGTCTCGCCATAGCCGAGTTGCACGGACACGTAGCCTTCGCGCTCGCTATTGCGCACCTGCGTCACATAGCAGGGGCCCGCCTGAATCACGGTGACCGGAACGACCGTGCCCCGTTCATCAAATACCTGGGTCATCCCCACTTTCTTGCCAATCATGCCTTTCATGAGCGTAGCCTCCACTCGGGCCCTCTCCGCGTCAAGCATCTCCGCCGGCGCCCGCTTTCTTCGTATCGATAGCGGCCGTCAGCGGGGCGCCTAAATCTTGATTTCGATATCCACGCCCGCCGGCAAGTTCAGCCGCATGAGCGTGTCGATTGTCTTGCTGTCTGGATCAAGCACATCAATCAGCCGTTTGTGCGTCCGCACCTCGAAGTGCTCCTGAGAGTCCTTGTCGATGAAGGGCGAACGCCTGACGGTGAAGCGCTCAATCCGAGTGGGCAGCGGGACCGGGCCCACCACACGCGAACCAGTTCGTTCCGCCGTATCCACAATCCGCTGCGCCGATTGATCGAGTACGCGGTGGTCGTATGCTTTCAATCGGATACGAATCTTGTTTTTTGCCATTGCGCAACCTTTGTCTGCTCAGCCTGGACGGTGGCATTGACCGGCGAGCCAAGCGCTTGACCCGGCCCCCGGCGCCATAGTCCTAAACGGAGCTACTCAAGAATCTCGGTGATGCGGCCGGCGCCCACCGTCAAACCACCCTCGCGAATGGCGAAGGAAGAACCGCGTTCCAGCGCGACCGGCGTGATCAACTCCACATCGAGATTCACGTTGTCGCCCGGCATCACCATCTCAACGCCATCAGGCAGCGTGATTGTGCCGGTGACATCCATGGTGCGGATGTAGAACTGGGGACGGTAGCCGGTGAAGAAGGCTTTGTGGCGCCCGCCTTCGTCGCGGCGCAATACGTATACCTCGCACTTGAACTTCTTGTGCGGCGTAATCGAAGCAACCTTGGCGATGACCATGCCGCGCTGCACCTCTTCACGCCCGATGCCGCGCAGCAGTATGCCGGCGTTGTCGCCCGCCTGCGCCTGGTCCAGCTCTTTGTTGAACATCTCAATGCCGGTGACAACCGTCTTGACGATTTCGTCGCGCAAGCCAACGATGTCCACCTCGGTGCCCTTGAGCAGCGTGCCGCGCGCGACGCTGCCGGTGACGACCGTGCCGCGTCCCTTGATGGAGAAGACATCTTCAATCGCCATCATGAAGGGCTTGTCCACATCGCGCATCGGCGTCGGGATCCACTCGTCAACCGCTTCCATCAATTCAACGATCGACGCGTACTCGGGCGCGTCCGGGTCGCTGCTTTCGCTCTCTTCCGCCGCCAGGGCAGAGCCCTTGATGATGGGCGTATCGGGATCGAAATCATAACCTTCCAGCAGCTCGGCCAATTCCATCTCGACCAGCTCAATCAACTCTTCGTCGTCCATTTGATCGGTCTTGTTGAGATAGACGACCATGGCCGGCACTTCCACCTGCTTCGCCAGAAGCACGTGCTCGCGGGTCTGCGGCATGGGGCCGTCCGGCGCGCTGACCACCAGAATGGCGCCATCCATCTGCGCCGCGCCCGTGATCATGTTCTTGATGTAATCGCGGTGTCCCGGGCAATCCACGTGGGCGTAGTGCCGGTTGTCGGTTTCATATTCGACATGACGGATATTGATGGTGATGCCGCGCGCGCGCTCTTCCGGCGCATTGTCGATATCGCCGTATTCGCGTTCCTGCGCCTGCCCCTTTAACGCCAGCACCTTGGTAATCGCCGCCGTCAAGGTGGTCTTGCCATGGTCTACATGACCGATGGTTCCGATATTTACATGAGGCTTGGTGCGCTCGAATTTCCCTTTAGACATCTGACAACCCCTCTAGTGAACTTCGTGAAATGATACTGAAATCGCGAACAAAAATTGCTGACTGGGCGCCGCCCCGCCATTTGTCTAGCGCGACCCGGATTTCACCGCTTCCGCGATTTCCTCCGGCGCAACCGTGTAGGTATCAAACTCCATGCTGAAATTGCCGCGCCCCTGCGTGTTATTGCGCAGGTCATTGGCGTAACCGAACATTTCTCCCAATGGCACCTGCGCCTGAATCACCGAGATGCCTTCGCTGTGCGGCTCCATGCCTTGAATCTCGCCGCGCCGCGCCGAAATATCGCCGACGACAGCACCGGTGTATCCATCCGGCACGACAACTTCCACGCTCATCGACGGCTCCAGAATGACCGGCCCGCCCTTATTGACGCCCTCTTTTAGGCACATCGATCCGGCGATCGTGAAGGCGATCTCGCTTGAGTCAACTTCGTGATATGCGCCGTCGATCAAGGTCGCCTTGATATTCACGACCGGATAACCAGCCACCACCCCGCCCTGAATCGCCTGGGTGACGCCTTTCTTCACCGATGGAATGTATTCTTTGGGTATCGCGCCGCCGCGAATCGCGTCAACAAATAGCAGCTCGCCAGTGGCCTCCGCTTTTTCTTCCTCGGGTAGCGGTTCAAAGCGAATCGTGCAGCGCGCGTATTGACCGGCGCCGCCCGTTTGCCGCTTGAAGGTGGTGTCGATTTCCACCATACGCGTTATCGTCTCGCGGTATGCGACCCGCGGCCGCCCCACGCGCGCATCCACGCCATACTCGCGCATCAGGCGATCAACCAGCACCTCGAGGTGCAGCTCGCCCATGCCCTTGATTTTGGTCTGGCCCAGCTGGTCATCGACCTCCACTTGAAAGGTCGGGTCTTCTTCCGCCAGCTTCCTCAAGCCCAGGCCCATCTTGTCCTGATCAGCCTTGGTGTTCGGCTCAATGGCGACTTCGACCACCGGCGCCGGAAAGCTGATGTTCTCCAGCAGAATTGGGCTGTTCGGCGCGCTGAGCGTATCGCCTGTGAAGGTCTCCTTCATGCCGATGACGGCGGCGATATCCCCGGCGTGCACTTCTTTCACGTCTTCCCGGCGATCAGCGAACATGCGCACGATGCGTCCGATGCGCTCGCGCTTGCCGTTAGCTGAATTGAGGGCCATCGTGCCCGCTTTCAAGACGCCCGAATAGACACGCGTGAACGCCAGCCGGCCGTACTGATCGGAAACGATCTTGAAGACCAGCGCCGCCAGCGGCTCATCATCATCGGCATGCCGCAGCAATTCGCTAGCGTCTTTGGGATGCTCGCCCGTTACCGGCGGGACATCCAGCGGCGAAGGCAGCAAGGCGACAACCATATTCAGCAGCGCCTGCACGCCTTTGTTTTTGAGGGCCGCTCCGCAAAGCACCGGATGCAACTGACCCGATATCGTGCCCGCTCGCAGCGCCGCCAGGATCTCCTCATCCGAAATCACTTCTTCTTCAAGGAATTTGAGTGTCAGATACTCATCGTGCTCAACGATCTTTTCGATCATTTCTTCACGGCGCGTCTCCGCCATTTCCCGATGACTCTCGGGAATCGGATGTGTGTTGATATCCGTGCCTTCGTCATTGCCGTAAGTGATGAGGTGCATTTTGAGCAGGTCGATGATGCCCTCAAAGTGCTCGCCACTGCCATAAGGCGCTTGAATGACAACCGGGTTGGCGTTCAGACGGTCAACCATCATATCGACGCAGCGATCGAAGTCGGCGCCGGTGCGGTCCATCTTGTTGACGAAACACAAGCGCGGCACGTTGTATTCCGAGGCTTGCCGCCACACCGTTTCCGATTGCGGCTCGACCCCGGCGACGCTGTCGAATACGGTGATGCCGCCATCGAGCACGCGCAAGCTGCGCTGCACCTCCGCCGTGAAATCGACGTGTCCCGGCGTATCAATGATATTGATTTGATGATCGTCCCAACTGGCGGTGACCGCGGCTGAGGTTATCGTGATGCCGCGCTCCCTTTCTTGCTCCATATAATCTGTCGTGGCCGAGCCTTCATGCGTCTCGCCTATTCTATGGACCATGCCGGTGTAATAGAGCACGCGCTCGGTGACGGTCGTCTTGCCCGCGTCAATGTGAGCTATGATGCCGATGTTACGGACATTGTTAAGGTCGAAGCCAGAGTTCGATTTAGTCATTTCCCATCCAAATCCCGAAGGCGCGCAAGAGGCGAGTCAACCTTGGTTCCTAGCGAAAATGCGCGAAGGCGCGGTTCGCCTCCGCCATTCTGTGTGTTTCGTCTTTCCTGCGGATTGCGCTGCCCTGCCCGTTGTAGGCATCAAGCAATTCGTTGGTCAGCTTCTCCGCCATGCTTCTGCCGCTGCGGTCGCGCGCGAACTGAATCAGCCAGCGCATAGCCAGGGTTATCCCGCGTTCATGCGACACATCGATCGGCACCTGATAAGTCGAGCCGCCGACGCGTTTGGGTTTCACCTCGACAGCCGGCGCCACATTGCGGATGGCGATCTCAAAGACCTCGATCGGGTCTTTCCTGGCGCGCTCGCCCATCGATTCCAGCGCGTCATACATGATTCCCGTCGCCAGGCTTTTCTTGCCGCCACGCATCATGCGATTGATGAACATGGCCACATGAAGATTGCCATACTTCACATCCGGCGGCGGAATCCGCTTGGGCGGGCGATTTCTTCTCGGCATATCAATTCTCCTTCACGAGCATCCATGCCTGCCGCGCGAACAGCTATATTGCCTGCCGCGTGACCGCCGGCCCTGCTCGCGCGCTTCTCTAGCGGCTACTTGCGGCGCTTCGTTCCGTATTTGCTGCGTCCCTGCTCGCGCCCGTCGACGCCGCTGGTATCCAGCGTGCCGCGTACGATATGGTAACGGACGCCGGGCAGATCCTTCACACGGCCGCCGCGCACCAGCACGACGCTGTGCTCCTGCAGGTTGTGGCCTTCGCCGCCGATATAAGCGGAGACTTCGATACCATTGGTCAAGCGAACCCGCGCCACCTTGCGCAGCGCCGAGTTGGGTTTCTTCGGCGTCATCGTCTTGACCTGGGTGCAAACGCCACGCTTTTGCGGCGCGCCTTTCTGCTGGCGCGCGCGCCGCTGCTTCAAGGCATTAAAGGTAAACTGCAAAGCTGGCGCCTTGTTCTTTTTGCCTTTGCTTCTGCGCCCTTTGCGCACCAACTGATTGATTGTTGGCATCGGCTTCTCCGTCTTTCACTAAAAAGGCATCTTGCTCTTCAGACAGGGAAACAGGCGCACACAAGGGCGCCCATTCTTCGTTTCACTCATGGCGAGACGCCCTGCGCCCGCAAAGCACTTTCGCCATTTCTCCTCAATTCAGCCCGCAGCGCCTCCCGCGCGGAGGTTGCTGGCTGTGAGTGCAATCGCGCATGTTATCAACTGCGATTTGCCTTGTCAAGGCATATCCGGACGGATTGGGGGGAAAACGGCTAAAGAAATTCACCACCGAGTACTCCGAGTTTTTTCGAGTACACAGAGAAGGTTTGATACGGCATCAAATGATCATGAAGATCCCTTGAAGACGGGAGGAGATTAAACTCGCACAAACTTCACCGGACAGAACGACACGGACTCATTCGGCGGACCTTCTGTCCATAGAAGCCTCGGTGCCCTCAATGAAACTCGGCGCCCTCGGTGGTGAAAGTTAGCGTCCATGGAACAATTCGCGCACGATGATGTTGCGTTGAATCTCGCTGGTGCCTTCATAGATCTGGAATATCTTCACATCACGCAGCAATTTCTCGACCGGATACTCCTTCATATAGCCGTAACCGCCGAAGACCTGCACCGCGTCAACCGCCGCTTTTGTCGCCATATCCGCGGCAAATGCCTTGGCAAACGCCGGCACGCGCGGATTGAATATGCCCGCGTCCACCTGCCAGGCCGATTGCCAGGTCAACAAACGCGACGCTTCATAGTTGATCGCCATGTCAGCGATTTTGTGGCCGACCGCCTGATGCTGATAGATCGGCACGCCGAAGGCTTCCCGCTCGCCGGCGTATTTGACGCTCTCTTCCAGCGCGCGCCGCTGCAGGCCGCAAGCTGCCGCCGCGACGCCGGGTCGGCTGTAATCAAAAACCTTCATCGCAATATAGAAGCCCTGCCCGACGTCGCCGATGATATTCTCTTCCGGCACTTCGACATTCTCGAAGACGATCTCGGCCGCGTCCGACGCGCGCTGGCCCAGCTTGTCGAATTTCTTGCCGATGCTCAGGCCCGGCGAATCACGATCGACGATGAAGCAGGTCATGCCACGATGCCCGGCGGCGACATCGGTCTTGGCGAATATCGTGAAGAAATGCGCATAACTGGCGTTAGTGATGAATGTCTTGCTGCCGTTGATGATGTAGGCGGCGCCGTTCTTGTCGGCGCGGGTTTCAATGCCCGCCACATTCGAGCCGGCGTTGGCTTCCGTCACCGCATAAGAACAGAACTGCCCCTGCTCCGCCGCGCGCTCCCCCAGCCAGTATGCCTTCTGTTCGTCGCTGCCGGCGATCAGTATCGGCAGCATCGCCAGCGAATTCACCCCCAGGCTCGAGCTAATGCCGGTGCAGCCATAACCCAGCTCCTCAGATACAAGCGCTTCTTCAAAGGCGCTGGCGCCGACGCCGCCGTATTCCTCCGGAATGAGCATATTGACGATGCCCAGTTCCCGCGCCTTATGAAAGATGTCTTCGGGGAATATCGCTTTCTCGTCGTACTCCGCCGCGACCGGGATGATATTGTCCGCCACAAAATCGCGCGTCATCCGCACCAGCATCTCTTGCTCTTCGCTCAGTTTGAACTGAGGGCCGGCCATTGCCTCTGCGTAAGAATTATCCATCTGGGTCACCTCGAACACGATCGGTCGACCGCTAATCTAACACTGATTAGATTTACTTTCCAGCTTCCGCCGTGACTTGCAGGATCGCGGCATTAACCTGTGCCGGCTGCTCTTCACGGCTGATCAACGCCAGCGTGTCGCCCGAAGGACTGCGATAAGCCGATCAGCAGTATTGCAGCGACACGCAGAAGCCAATTGAGCAGTCGACGCCAAGGACGGCGGAGGCCTTCATTCGGCTGACGAGAGCGCCTTGTGCATCGCTTCGCCCGCCGCCAGCCCGGACATGAACGCGCCTTCAACGCGTCCGCGCCCGCCAAAAGCGTCGCCGGCGAATACCAGCGGCGGGAGACCATTCGCCAGCAGAAACTCTTGCGCATGCGTCCTCAGCGGCACGGAGTAGCGCCACATTTTGAGCTGCGTATGGGCGATTTTGGCGCCCGGCTTGAGGAAAGGGCGCACGGCCGATTCCAGGGCGCGGATGATATCCGCCTCCGAGGCGTCCCAATTCTGTCGGCTGAACTTCGCGTTGGCGTGGCTGGTGATGATCCGCGCGCCGGAAATGCCCTTCGCCCGGTTGTCCGCCACCCAGTAGACATCGCTCTGGAAATCCTGCATTGCGCCCGGCTCAGGCAGATCAACATCGCCTTCAATTTCGTGGATGCCGCAGAGGCAAGGACCGAAACGAATCCGCCGCAAGTCGGCGAAATCGTCCGGCTGCAAATGCACCCCGCTCTCCGACAACAATTCCAGCGTCTCCGGCATCGGCGGCGTCATCAGCAGCCCGCGGCCGCCCGCGCTTTCGCCTGCGCTGTCCTGGAGCGTCCAGCCGTCGTCGGTCTGCTTCACGGCGGTGACCAGGCGGTCGACCGTCACCTGCACATCGCTGGCCAGGTGTTTGGCCAGCTTGTTCATGCCGCCGCGCACGGCATAACGCGGGTGGCCGTCGCCCGCTGTCCGCTTGACGCTGCCGTCCGACCAGCCGGTCCCCCAGATGTAGACCAGGTCGAGCGCGCGCCAGTTGTCCACATAGCGCTGCAAGGTGGCGCCGCGCACGGTGAAGAATTGCGCGCCATGATCGGCAAGGCCGTCGTCGCCGACGCGCCGGGTCGCCAGCCGGCCGCCGACGCTGCGCCCCTTGTCAAAGACATGGACGGAATGGCCGCGGTCCAGCAGCGTGCGCGCCGCCATCAAGCCCGATAATCCCGCGCCAACGATTAAGACATCGACCGCCACAATCAGCGCCTTTCCCGCAGAACAATGACTGTGATTCAATCATACCGCATTCGCTGCAATATGTTAGGCGCTCGCTTTGCAGCATCCATTTCCATTAAAGCGCAGCGCTTATGAGGCTGCCCTTCACATTAGTCGCAACTTATGATAGACTGTAAGCGTGGTGGCAGCGGCTGATTGGGCAGCCGATGCCCGCAACCAGCACGGGAGCGAATCAGATTCGACGTTGGTGGTTGAAGCCGCACTGCAAGCCGTGGCGCCAAGGCACGTTAAACTGGCAACGCACATAGGTGCAAAACCCAATTTCCAACCCCTTCCGCTGGTAGCTTAGCCACCGGCTGAAGGGAGCAGAGGCCGATAGCCCTCTGCCGCTCCTGTAGACTCGCCCCCCTGCGCGAACTGCAACGAGTGTCATAAAAAAGCCAGGGCGCCCGCCGTCCACGCCGATAAGACGGCGCCAAGCTCAATCGGCTAGCGTTATGTGAACCGAGCACTCTGGGCTGCATGACGCGAAACTTTTCAGAGAGCTAAGCTTGTAGATGTGCGAGATTCGAAACCAGCGGACCCGGGGGGCAGGTCCCCGGCGCTTCCACTCCGTCCAGCCGTCTTACGCTATGTAAGGCGGTTTCTCGTTTCTAGGTTATAATCGCCCGCATTATGATCCGCAAGTTCTCGCCGTGCGCTCGCCGCTGGATAGCCGCGATCCTGCTGATTTCCGTCGCAGCCCATTTGACCGCTTGCCAATCGTCCGACCCACAGCTGACCTCCACCGCCGTTTACAGTGAGGCGCGCGCCGGCCTGGAACGCCTGCTATCCACCGCGACCGTCGCCCGAGCGCGCATGCAGACCACGCTGGATCATGCCGCCACGCGCGTCGGCCAAGCGGAAGAAGCCGGCCGCTTCCTGCGCTCCAACCTGATCAGCCTCGGCACCGACACCGCCTTCATTGAAGACAATCTGCGCCAGCTGCCGCAGCTGGCGACGCAGAGCCCGCCGACAGCGGCTGCGCCGGCCCAACTGACGCCTGTGGCCGGCGACGCATCGCCCGTGATGACGCCCAGGACAATCGTCACCCCGCCAATCGTAACGCCAGCGCCGACAGCGGTAGAGCTGGGGCCGCGCCTGGAAAATGTGGTCATGGCCTCGGGCGTCGACAGTTTCGACTGCGCCATCGACGTGAACCCCAGGTTTAGTCCGCAGTCGACGGCCATCTACGTCGTTGGGCGCGCCTTCGATATTCCCGCGGGCGCAACCATAAGCTCGAGCTGGCAGCAAGCGGGCGCGGAAGTGGTGCATTTCAGTTTCCACCGCGAGCACGAAATCAACGACAGCTGCATCTGGTTCTACATCGATCCGACGGATACGCCCTTCACCGTGGGGGCCTGGAGCGTGGAGCTGCGCGTCGATGGCCTGCCGCTCGCCTCGCCGGTCGCCTTTCAGATCGTCAGCAATTGAGTTGTATTATGCTCCGAATTAAATCCAGCCGGCTTGTAAATCGCGGCGAAGACTATACTGACATTCAAGGCAACTGCTGGCATAATCGTACGTATAGCGAATTGTGATGCCAGACGAGTTACAGGATTGGCGCTATGGCGATCATCACCCGTTGGGATAACAGAAGGAAGACTGTCGTCCTTCTGGAGTTCGAATCGGAATGGAATTGGGAAGAGCTGGAAGGAGCGGTGCAAAAGGCCGACCGCCTGATCGGCAGCGTCGAACACTACGTCGACCTGATCATCGACCTGGAAGGCACCACAATTCCGCGCGATGTATTAACCGCCGCCAAGGCCTTGCTGGCTTCGGGCGAAGCGCGGCCCAACGAAGGCGCCCGCGTCGTTGTCGGCGCGAATGGCGCCATCCGCACCATCTATACCACCATCCAAAAGACTTTCAACAGCGCCGTCGAAGGCCGGGAAATACTCTTCGCGCCAAATATGGCGGACGCGCGCGCCATCGTTCGCGGCTTGGCCATGGACCGCTGAGCCCGGCGCCGCCGTCCATCAGCCGCTCAAATAATCAGTTGCAGCATTCATGAAAGCGAATGTACCGCGCCCGACCTAGCCGAATGGTCAGGCCGCCTGGCCCTTCGCGCAGGTGTCATGTCGGCTGCGCGCCGCCTATGCTATAGTGATAGCGGGAGGCGAAGACAACGATGATGATGCGAGGCGGCGGCTGGTTCCGATACATGCACGGCCTGGAGGCGAAAGCCAAGCCAAACGTCACGCGCCGCCTTCTCTTTCGCGTACTGAAATACGCGCGTCCTTATCGGCCGCAGATCGCCGGCATGTTGATCACCATCTTGCTGACAACCGGTCTCGGCTTGGTCAATCCGCTGATCTTCCGCCAAATCATAGACGATGCACTGCCGAACAAAGATATCGGCATGCTCAATCTGCTGGCGCTGGCGATGGTCATGATTCCGCTAATCAGCGGCGTCGTGCGCATCATACAGCGCAAGTACAATGTCGCCATCGGTGAAGGCGTCATCTTCGACTTGCGCATCGCCCTTTATCGTCATCTGCAGCAGATGTCCCTGCGCTTCTTCACCAATACAAAAACGGGCGAGTTGATGAGCCGGCTGAACAATGACGTGGTCGGCGCGCAGAATGCGATCAGCAATACCATCGTCGCCATAATCACGAATGTCCTCACGGTGGTTGCGACGCTGGCGATGATGCTTTATCTGGAATGGCGGCTCACCGTTGTCGGCGTGCTTGTGCTGCCGCTGTTCATCTTGATCGCGCGGCGGCTAGGCAAGCGGCTGCAAAAAATCGCGCGCGCGCAAATGGAATACAACGCGCAAATGAACGCCATGATGAATGAGACGCTCAATATCAGCGGCGCCTTGCTCGTCAAGCTGTTCGGGCGCATCGACTCCGAAGTGGAGCACTTTGAGCAGCGCGCGGTTGACGTGCGCGACGCCGGCATCAAGCGGGCCGTGCTCGGCAGTCAATTCTTCGTGCTGATCGGCCTGGTCAGCGTGGTGGGTACGGCGCTGGTCTATTGGGTCGGCGGGCTGCTGGTCATTGAGGGCGTCTTCACGATAGGCACAATCGTCGCCTTTGTCATTTATCTGACGCAGCTCTATACACCACTTCAGGCGCTGACAAACGCGCCGGTGGATTTCGCCCAGTCCATCGTCAGCTTCGAACGCGTCTTCGAGATCATCGACCTGCCATTGGAGATCGCCGAAGCCGATGACGCGCTTCACCTGGCGGATGTCAAGGGCGAGCTGGTCTTTGACGATGTCAGCTTCCGCTACCACATTGATGACGGGCAATTGCTTTCCGATGTCGAGCGAATCGGCCGCTTCGCCAGCGTGACGGCAACGCGCTCTGGCGACCTCGGCCGGCGGCAGAATGGCGCGCCGGCGAACGCTGTCCGGCATCAAGCGCGCGATATGGCTTTGCAAAATATCTCCCTCTATATCAAGCCCGGTCAGCTTGTCGCGCTGGTTGGCCCAAGCGGCGCCGGCAAAACGACGCTGACTTACTTGATTCCGCGTCTCTACGACCCATCATCCGGCAGGATAAGCCTCGACGGCAGCGATCTGCGCCGCTTGACCTTGAGCACAATGGCCGAGCACATCGGCATGGTGACGCAGGAGACCTTCCTCTTTCATGACACCATCCGCACCAACCTGCTCTATGCCAAGCCCGCCGCCAGCGACGCGGAAATCGTAGCCGCTGCCAAAGCCGCCCACATTCATGATTTCATCATGGGTTTGAGCGAGGGCTATGACTCCATCGTCGGCGAGCGCGGTTATCGGCTAAGCGGCGGCGAAAAGCAGCGTATGGCGATCGCCCGCGTCATCCTGAAGGATCCCCGCATTCTCGTGCTGGACGAGGCGACCAGCCATCTGGACAGCCAGTCGGAAGCCTTAATCCAGGATGCGCTCAGCCACATTATGCGGGGGCGCACCAGCATCGTCATCGCCCATCGGCTCAGCACGATTTTGGCCGCCGATACCATTCTCGTGCTGGACCGCGGCGCCATCGTCGAGCGCGGCACGCACAGCCAACTGCTGGGGCAAGATGGCCTCTATGCCAAGCTCTACGAAACGCAATTCAGCAAGCAGCATGAGCTGGCTTGAGCGGCGGCGAAGCCAGTGAAAGCGACCATCACGCAACTTGACGCGCGAGTTTTGGAGCGCGAATGGACGCGGCTTCGGCGGCATGTTACGTCGGAGCAAACCGACCTGCTGCTGCTGCCCGAGATGTGTTTTTTGCCCTGGTTCTGCGCCTCCCCCCGGCGAAGCGAATTAACCTGGGCGCGGGCGGTCCATGACCACGCGCAATGGCTTGGCAGGCTGCCCGAGCTCGGCGTGAAGACCATCGTCGGCACGGCGCCGCGGAATGTCGGCGGCAAGCGGTTTAATTCCGCCTATCTCTGGACGGCTGACGGCGGGATTCGCTGGATTCATCACAAGACTTACTTGCCGAACGATAAGGGTTACTGGGAAGCCAACTGGTATGACCGCGCCCCGATTGACTTCGAGCCGGTATGCGCTGTCGAGCTGTCGCTGGGGCTTATGATTTGCACAGAACTCTGGTTCATGCAGCACGCCCGTGATTACGGCAGGCGCGCGGTGCATTTGCTGCTTAATCCGCGCAGCACGCCCCTGCATACGAATGATAAATGGCTGGCCGGCGGTCGGGCGGCGGCGGTCGTCTCAGGCGCATTCTGCCTCTCGTCGAATCACGCCGGTCATGCAGATAAGCTCGCGCTGGGCGGGGCCGGCTGGATCTGCGATCCCGATGGCGCCGTGCTCGCGACAACCTCGGCCGCGGACCCCTTCGTCTCGCTGGATCTCGACCTCGACAAAGCGAACGAAGCCAAGTCCACCTACCCGCGCTACGTTGATGACAGCGAGTTTTGAGCGCCTTCTTCGCTGTACAAGTTTCGTTCGGCTCTGCTAACATACCGGCGAGGAGAAATCGATTCACCGCTTATGGCTGAGTTTCGCTTGATCGTGGGGCTGGGGAATCCTGGCGACAAATATGAGAAGACGCGTCACAACGTCGGCTGGCGCGTCATTGACGAGTTGGTGGCGCGCCATCAGCTGGGCGCCGGCCGCAGTGAACAACGAGCGCACACCTGGGATGGCAGCATCGGCGGCCTGCGCGTCAAGCTGGCCAAACCGCTGACCTACATGAATCGCAGTGGCGAAGCAGTCCGCGCGCTGATGGATTACTATGACATTCCCCGCGCCGGCCTCATCGTTGTGCATGACGACCTGGACACGCCATTCGGCATCTTGCGATTGCGGAAAGCGGGCGGGCATGGCGGGCAGAATGGCTTGCGCAGCATCATTCAGCACCTCGGCGGCGGTGGCTTTGCGCGCTTGCGCTTTGGCATCGGGCGCCCGCCCGGCAAAATGCAGCCGGTCGATTATGTGCTGCGGCCCTTCAAGGGCGATGACGCCATTCTAGCCGCCGAAGTGGCGGCGAGAGCGGCGGACGCCATCGAGGCTTGGCTCGGCGACGGCATCGACCTCGCCATGTCGCGATACAATGGCGATGCGCCAAGACAGGCTGACGAGCGCAGCAAGCAAGACCCGGAAGCGCGGCTGGCCGTCCTTCAGCGCGCGCATGAGTTGTCGCCTTCCGATACCAGAACCTTGGCGAAATTGATCGCGCTTCAAAGGAAACTGGGCATGCTTGACGCGGCGGTCGCCGGGCATTTGAAGTTGGCGGCGATTTTAGACGCACGCGGAGAAGGCGCCCTGGCGAACGCCGAGCGAGTCAAAGCAGTGACCATCAAGCCCGAGCTGGTCGATGTACAACGCGCGATTGCGGACTGGTATTTGGCGCAAGCGAATCGGAAGAAAGCAGTCGCGCGGCTTCTCATTCTGGCCGACTACATGAATCGGGCGGACAGTGAGGCGGCGCTGCTAACTGTCGAGCAGGCGCTGGCGATCAATCCGCAGCATCCCAAAGCGCTGGAGTATCAGCGGCAATTAAAAGCGCTATGCGCGGCCCGATAGCGCCGCATTCCAATGAGAGGAGTTAGCTGAAAATGCAGATCATGGCGCCGGAATCCATCGGCATGTCGTCGGAACGACTCAACAATATCACCGCTCGGCTGAGTGAATACGTGGACGAGGGGCTGGCCCCCGGCTTTGTCACGCTGGTCGGGCGCGAATCGGAAGTGCTGCATTTCGAGGTTTGCGGCTACCGCGACGTGGAAAAGCAGCTGCCGATGGAGCGCGACACGCTTTTCCGCATCTACAGCATGACCAAGCCGATCACGTCCATCGCGCTGATGCAGCTGCATGAACGGGGCAAATTCCAACTCGTCGAACCGGTCAGCCGCTACATTCCCGCCTTCCGCGAGACGAAAGTATTAAGCGGCATGGGCTACCTGGGGCAGCAGCTGGAAGCGCAGAATCCGCAAATGACGATTCATCACCTGCTCACCCATACCGCCGGCTTGAGCTACGGCTTTTACCTGGATAGTCCGATTGACGAGATGTATCGCAAATCGATTTTCCGCAACGAAAGCGCCACGCTGGAAGAGAAGATCACCGGCATGGCGAAACTGCCGTTATGCTTTCAGCCGGGCAGCGGCTGGAATTACAGCATCGCCACCGATGTATGCGGCTATCTGGTGCAAGTGCTGGCGGACATGCCATTCGAAGATTATCTGAAAGAACATATCTTCAACCCGCTCGGCATGGTTGATACCGACTTCTTCGCGCCGGCGGACAAGGTCGAGCGCCTGGCTGAACTTTATAAACATGATCCCTTGACCGGCGCTCTCAAAGTGTATAAGGGCGCGCAGGGCATCCCCGCTCAAGATTACTGCAAGCCGGCAGCGGCGCCTTCGGGCGGAGGCGGTCTGGTTTCGACAGCGGCGGATTACTGGCGTTTCGCCAACGCGCTTTTGAACGAAGACGAACTGGATGACGCGCGGATAATCGGGCGCAAGACCCTCGAGTTCATGACGCGCAATCATATCAGAGCGGAATTGCTGCCGCTTAATATCGGCCCCAGCCCCATGCCCGGCAAAGGCTTCGGCCTCGGCTTTGATGTCATCATGGATGCCGCGCAGACTCGCGTGCTCAACTCCGACGGGACCTACGGTTGGAGCGGCGCGGCCGCCACCAATTTCTGGGTCGACCCGCAGGAGCAGCTGGTCGGCATCATCATGACGCAAATCATGGATAATGTGCAGCTCTTCCAGCAGGACTTCCGCGCCCTCACCTATCAGGCGCTGGTGGATTAGGGGGATTCGATCGCCGGGATCAGATAATTCCAGAGGAACTCATAAGATTCCGCTTCTTCGGCATAATCACGCTGATTGCCGCGATAGCCGTGCGTCGTCACCAGCACCAGGCGCAAGCCGGGAATCACGTGCAGGATCTGCCCGCCGGCGCCCAAGGCCGAATACATATCGTAACCGGCGATCTGGTTCAGCCACCAGTAATAGCCGTAGCCGGCGTAATTGTTGCCGATGTCGATTTGCGGCGAAGTAGAAGCCGCCACCCACCAGCCCGGCACAATCTGCTCGCCGCCCCAGCGCCCCTCGTCAAGATACAGTTGGCCGAAGCGCGCAATCTCGCGGGCGGTCATGCTCACGCTGTGCCCGCCGGTGAAATAGCCCTGCGGATCGACGCCCCAGAACTCGACTTCGATACCGAGCGGCTCGAACAGAAAGCGATGGGCGAACTCGCAGACGCTCATGCCGGCCGCCTCGGTCAACACGGCGGACAGTACATGTGAGACGCCGGTGCTGTAATTGAAGCTCGCGCCTGGCGCCTGGCGCTGGGGCAAGCTCAGGATATCAGCCACCCAATCGCCGCTTCGGTTCAATAGCCGGCTGGCCTCATTCTCCTCCCAGGCCAGACCATGCGTCATCGTCAGCATGTCATGCAGGGTCAGGCGGCGCAGCCCCGGCGCCATCAGCGCTTCATAGCGGGCGGGCAAATAATCGGCGATTCTGTCCTCGCTGGATTGGAAATACCCGCCCTCAATAGCGATGCCGACGAGCGCCGATAGCATGCTCTTGGAGACGCTGGCGATATTGTTGCTGTCGGCGGCGTGGCTGCCGTTGTAATAGGCTTCGTAGGCGATTTGCCCGTTGCGCATGATGATGAGCGCTTGCCGCGTCCGCGATTCCGCCAAGAGCGCCAGCCCGGGTTCAATGATACTCGGCTCGATGCCCTGCGCGCTCAAATCGGACAGCCGCCAAAGCGTAACATCAGTCAGGTCGTCCGGCGCAATGCCGCGCTGATAGAAGCGCCGCTGCGTGCTTCGCCCGTCGATATCACAAACGGCGGGGGGCAGCTCTTCAGATTGCGACTGCGGAAAGCCGCTTGGAATTGCAGCCAGCAGCAGCATCAGCGCGAGGATGTGGCGCGTCATCGGATGCAATTGTCTTGGGAACATAAGTGCACTTTACTCCGTCACCGGTCAGGATTTCAACGGTCGATTGCGCCAGGCCTTCAGCCAGCGTGAATCGGCCGGCTCCGGCTTGATTCGTGTCTAGTGGCTCGTCACCCGCTCTGATATACTGATCCGTCGCTTGAATCCAACTATCGAAGGCATCCATGTCGCTGAATCTGTCAGGGCTCCTGCACATCCTGCGCGAATGCAGGGTTTATCAGTCGCTGCTCACCGAGCTCGCGCAAGCCAATCAGCATACACAGTTCAATGTCGTTCGTTCGGCGCGGCCCTTTCTGCTGGCGGCGCTGGCGGCGGATTGGGACGGCCCGATAATCTTCTTAACCGCGGCCCTGCGGCGCGCCTACAACGTCAGCGAGCAATTGCCGATTTGGCAGGCCGACAGCGCGCGCCTGTACCGCTTTGCCGAGCCCTCTGCGCTCTTTTACGAACGCGCCCCCTGGGACGCAAGCGTTATCCGCAATCGCATCGATAGCTTGTCCGCGCTGGCCCTATCACAAAGCCAGAAGAATGTCGTCATCGTCGCGTCAGCCAAAGCTGTCATGCAGGCCACCGTACCCACATCAGTATTTCGCGACGCGTCGATCACAATCGAAATCGGGCAGCGGCATCGCATGGAATCGCTCATCTTGCGCTGGATAGGCATGGGTTATGAACCGGCGACCGTCGTGCTTGAACCCGGCAGTTTCAGCCGGCGCGGCGGCATTCTCGATATCTACCCGCTGGCGAGTGATTATCCCCTGCGCATCGAGTTCTTTGACGACGAAGTTGAGAGCTTGCGCCGCTTCAACCCGGGCGACCAGCGCAGCATTTACCGCGTTGAATCGGCCACTATCGCGCCGGCCCGCGAAGCCCTGCCCGCCATGACAAAGGCCATCGGCGCCGAGCGAGAGGCTTGGCTGCGCGCAATCGGCGAAGACAGCGCCAGCTCTACCAGCATCAGCGCCGACATCGAGTCTTTATCGCAGGGCAGCGCCTTCGCCCATATTGAGCATTATCTGCCTTATCTCTATGAGCGGCCGGCCAGCCTGCTCGATTACGCGCCGGCAAATGCCCTGATAATTCTTGAAGAGCCTGATTTTCTCGAATCGATGGCGGAGGAAATCAGCGAGGCGGCGGAAAACAACCGCGGCGATGCCGAGTCTTCATTGCAGATCGCTGCCGATCATCCAGCGCCCTATCTGTCCTGGAGCGCGCTGCAAGCCGATCTCGACGGTCTGACGACGCTGGAGCTGGCCAATCTGCCCGCGGGCGACGCGCCGCGCCTCTTCTCGCCGGGGGAGCGTTTCGGCGGGCAGCTGCGGCCCTTGCTCAATCGCGCCCGGCAGCTGCGCAATCATGGCGACCGCGCCGTGATCATCACGGAACAGGTCGAGCGGCTGGAGAATCTCTGGTACGAGCAGGATGCATCCGCCTTTATTTCAACGGTCGAATCAGTCGAGGAGGCGCCGGGGCCCGCGTCCTTGCGTTTCGTGCGCGGCTCGGCGGCGGAGGGCTGGTCGCTGGCGAGCGATGGCGGCGCGCTGCACTTCATCACCGATGCCGAAATCTTCGGCTGGTCACGCCCTGAACCACGGCGGCGCAGCGAAACGAAAGGCGCGCGCGCGAGGGTGGCGATAGACACGTCCTACACCGATTGGAAAGAAGGCACGCATGTCGTGCATGTCGATTACGGCATCGGCAGATTCGCCGGTCTACGCCATCGCACCCTCAACAGCACTGAGCGTGAATATCTGCTGGTCGAGTATCACGGGGCGGATAGCATTTATGTGCCCATCCACCAGGCCGACCGCCTTTCGCGCTACGTGGGCGCGGAAGAAACGCCACCGAAGCTCAACAAGTTGGGCAAGCCGGATCAATGGCAGAAGGCGCGCGACAAAGCCCGCCGCAACGCGGAAGAGGAAGCCAAAGAGCTGCTCGAAGTTTACAGCCGGCGCGCCCAAGCCTCTGGTTACGCCTTCAGCCCCGACAGCGCCTGGCAGCACGAGATGGAAGCCGGTTTTCCCTTCGTCGAAACTGAAGATCAACTGCGCGTCATTCAGGAAGTAAAAGCCGACATGCATGAGCGCAAGCCCATGGATCGCTTGATCTGCGGCGATGTCGGCTTTGGCAAAACCGAGGTCGCTTTGCGCGCCGCCTTCAAAGCGGTGCAAGATGGCGCGCAGGTCGCTGTCCTGGTGCCGACAACCGTGCTGGCGCAGCAGCATTTCGAAAACTTCAAGTCTCGCTTGTCGGCCTTCCCGGTCGAGATCGAAATGCTCTCCCGTTTCCGTGGCAAAGCGCAGCAGGCGCAAATCACTGACAGGCTGGCCAGCGGCGAAGTTGATATAGTGATCGGCACGCATCGCCTGCTCTCAGCTGATATCCGTTTCAAGCAGCTTGGCCTGATGATCATCGACGAGGAGCAGCGTTTCGGCGTCAAGCATAAGGAGCATTTCAAGAAGCTGCGCTCGCGCATAGATATCTTGACGCTGACGGCGACGCCGATACCGCGCACGCTCTACCTGAGCTTGAGCGGAATTCGCGATATCAGCATGATCCAATCGGCGCCCGAAGAAAGACTGCCGGTAATCACGCAGGTCGGCGCCTGGGATGACAAGCTGAGCCGGCTGGCGATCATGCGCGAGCTAGAGCGCGGCGGGCAGGTTTTCGTCGTGCACAATCGCGTTCAGTCCATCCATATCATCCGCAACCGGATTGAAAGAATCGTGCCGGAAGCGGCCATCGCCATCGCGCATGGACAAATGCCGCCGCGCGCGCTGGAAAAAGTCATGTCCGAATTTACGCGCGGCGAATATGACATTCTGATTTCAACTTCAATCATCGAAAACGGCATCGACATGCCGCGCGTCAACACCCTGATTGTCGATCGGGCGGATCACTTCGGCGTCGCCCAGCTTTATCAACTGAGGGGGCGCGTCGGCCGCTCCGCCCAGCAGGCCTATGCCTATTTCTTCCACAGCGCCGGCTCGCTCACGCCGGAGGCGCGCACGCGGCTGGAGACGCTGGCCGAAAACGCGCAGTTGGGCGCCGGATTCCAGATCGCCATTCGCGACCTGGAGATGCGCGGCAGCGGCGACATTCTGAGCACGCGCCAGTCGGGCCACATCGCCAGCGTCGGCCTGCATTTGTACACCGAGATGCTGCAGCAGGCGGTCCAGGAGCAGCGAGGCGGCGCGGCGGCAAGCGATGCCGGTCTTGCGCCTGCGTCGGCGCGCGAGCGCCTCATCATTGACCTGCCGCTGCCAGCCTACCTGCCAACGGACTGGATACCGGAGATGGCGCTGCGCCTGCAGCTGTATCGGCGCATTGGCGGCATCAAAAGCATTGACGAGATGAATCTCATGCGGGCGGAGTTGATCGACCGTTTCGGTCCTCTGCCAGCAGCGGTGGAGGGTCTGCTCTATCAGATCCAGGTCAAGGTCATGGCGCTGGCGATCCATGCAACCCATATCACCTTGCCGCGCGATCAAATTCGGCTCAAACTGCCATTCCTCGCTACAATCAATCGCGAGCTGCTGGCGCTGACGCTGGGCGAGGATATCAAGGTCACGCGGACCGAGGTGCAGATGCCGGCGGAAGAGGGCCTCTGGCAAGATCGCCTGCTGGACCTGCTTGAGAAGTTGGCGGAGAAAATCAGCCTGGTCGGCGCCTTCAGTCAATAAGGTCGGTTTCGCCAGGCAAGATCCGACCGCAGCGCCTTAACTTCGGACGACATCAGCAAAGGTAGCGCCCGTCACCTCGCGCAGAAGATCCAGGCTGATGGGGAAGATCGCGCTGGCGCCGCCGCCGGCCGCGTAGACCGTTTCAAATCGCTTGAGCGTTTCATCTAGGTATAGATCAATGCCGCTGCTGCGGTGACCAATTGGCGGGACGCCGCCGGGCCGATAACCGAGAATGGCCAGGCATTGCTCCGCATTCATCATGCGGACTCTCTTGCGCCCGACCGAGTAAAGCGCCGCCAGCTTGCGATCGTCAACAGTCTGGTCGCCGCTGGTTAAGACGAGCGCGGGCGTCGTCTTGTTTATCATGTAGCCGAGGCTCTTGACGATCTGCCCCAATTCACAGCCGACGTTGTCCGCCGCCTGCTGAGAGGTGGCGGTTGAGCGGTCAAAGGTGATAATCTCGATGTCCAAGCGCAGCCGGTCCAGCGCCGCCTGCACATCATGCACGCCCATCGCTCTCATGCCAGCCTCTCGAACAGGTACGGACGACACCTGCGGAGGGTGGTCCCTTCCTCAGTCGCCATAGAGCGTGCCGCCGGCATAGGTGAAGCTGTCGCTCGGCTCGGCATGTTCCGCCTGCGGATGATCGCGGGGCGTCATATTGAGCAGGATGCGCCGCCCGGCCGCCTCTACGTAATAAACATGAAGCGATTGGTCGGGCTTGATTTTGGTCTTGCGCGAAAGCCGCTGGTCAAAGCGAAAGGGCTCGCCAGACCTGTTGGTCAGGACCGTTTTACGCCAGAACATCCAACGCGGGTGCAGCCGCTCGGCGAATAGAATGCGATAATTAAGTTTCACGCGGGAGAAGCGCAATGCGCGCAGCACAATGGTGATGACGAAGCCGGCGACCAGCGCCAAGACGACCGTGCGCCCGGCCGGCCCATAACGCCCGGCGATCAGGATCAGAGGCACGGAAAGAAGCATGAGCGTCGCCAGCGGTTCCGTAATCAGCTCGACCCGTTGACGCGCCGAAAGCCGCCCGTGCCGATTGCGCTTGACATCTCTCAGGTGTTCACTCGGCAGTTGGTCGGGGCTCATTGTCCATTCCCTATCCCGCCTCGTGGGCGATATTGAGATCAATCCGGTTTCTTGGGCGCAGCTGCAAGATGAGCACGCTGACGACAATCAGGGCAGCGCCCAGCCATTGCAGCGCGAATATGACTTCGCCCAAGATGAGCATGGACAGTATCATCGACAAGATCGGCTCCACCGTGCTCACCAGCGAAGCCTGGGCGGCGCCGATGCGCTGCAAGGCGAAGTTTACGGCGAAGACGGGCAGGACCGTGCCCAGGACGGCGACGCCGCCGAGCAGCATGAGCGTCATGGCGTTCTGCGGCAGTTGCAGCCCGCGCAACATGATCAGCAGCAGCATTGTGACCAGGGTGCCGTTCATCATGATCGCGCTCGCCCGCGATACATCTTCCAGGCCAGCGAGGACGCGCCGCGCGAGCAGATAATAAACGGCCAGAATCGCGGCGTTCAGCAAGGCCAAGGCGACGCCAACGGCATCAGCGCTTTCGGCTGTCCATTGATCCGGCACCGTCAGCGCCACGCCAATTAGCGCCAGCGCCAGCGCCAGCCAGGTCTTCGCCTTAATCTTCTCCCCCATGAGCCGCGATAGCAGCGCCACCATCGCCGGATAAGAGTAAAGCAGCACGACATAGGTACTGCCCGGCAAGCGCTCCAGGGCGAAGAATGCCGCCAGCACCGCTGCCGACACAATGAGGCCGATCGCCAGCAATTGGGCGATGGGCATCATCTCGCGCGCGGATTCACCCGCCGGGCGCCGCCTCAACAACACCAGCGCCCAAATGATCGGGACCGCCAGCAGAAAGCGCCAGATCGCAATATCCATCGGTTCAAAATTGGAATGCTGGTAGACGAGCTTCACCAAGGTCGGCGTGAAGGAAAAGCCCGCGGCCGCAAAAATTATCCAGAGAAAGCCTTCGCGTTCCCTGCGTGTCATGATCGCCCAGGAGATCTGCTTGACTGCATCATACCGAATATCGCGAAAATTGAAAACGAGGCGAGCCCTGGCTCAACCCCGTCCAAGCGCCGCGCCATTTGACCAAAGAAGCTTAGGCGATGCTCACCATGCTCACCAGATTGGTCGCCAGCGGGTAAAAGATGCCGAAGATCATCGTGCCCGCCAGCGCGATATTAATCGCCCAGCGAACATACGGGGTTTCCAGCGCCGGCTGCAGCTCGCCCGAGCCATCGCGCAGGTACATATTCACGATGACGCGCACATAATAGAACGCGCTCACGACGCTGGTCAGAACGCCGACAACCGCCAGGCCAAACAAGCCAGCTTGGATCGCCGAAGCGAAGACCATGAACTTGCCGACGAAGCCGGCGGTCAGCGGAATGCCGGTCAAGCTGAGCATGAAGATGGACATCGCCATCGCCATCACCGGGCGCGAGCGCGCCAAACCGGTGATGTCCTCGATATTGCCGCCGCTGCCGTCCTCTTTTTCAATGGCCATGACCACCGCAAAGGCGCCCAGATTTGTGAACATATAGGCCATCATATAAACGAGCGCGCCTTGCGTGGCGGCGTCAATGACATTGGCTGTGCCGGCGGCCGCCACCGCCACCATGATGTAACCAGCATGGGCGATCGAAGAATATGCCAGCATCCGCTTCAAGCTGCGCTGCGATATGGCAACAAAATTCCCCAAAATCAGCGTTAATATTGCGATCACGGTCGCTGTCGATTGCCAGACCGCCGCCCCGCCCTCAGCCAGGACTAAGACTGAGAGCCCAGTTACCAGCACGCGCAGCAGCGCCGCAAAGCCGCCGATTTTGGCGGTCACGCTCATGAAAGCCGTCACCGGCGTGGGCGCGCCTTCATATACATCCGGCGTCCACATGTGGAAGGGCACGACCGCCACTTTGAAACCCAGGCCGACAATGAGCAAGGCGGCGCCGATTAGGAGATAGAAGGCGGCGGACGACGTTTCGCCCACGATGCCGCCGGCGAGGTTGAAAATCTGCGGGATGTTGGTGGCCCCGGTCGCGCCATAGACCAGCGCCGCGCCGAAGACCAGAAATGCGCTGGAAAAGGCGCCCAGGATAAAGTACTTCATGCCGCTTTCTTCTGATTTCAGCGCCAATTCGCTCCCGTCATTCTTGATCGAGCGGAAAGCTGACAAGATGTAGAGCGGGATGCTCAAAAGCTCGAGCGCGACGAAGATGACAATCAGATCGTTGGCGGCAACCATGAACATCGCGCCGGCGGAAGAAATCAGCGCCAGGATATAGTACTCGCCACGATGAATATCCGCGCGGTTGAGATAATCCCAGCTCATCAGGATCGCAATCAAAGTGGCGACGAGAATCACCATATTCAGGAAGCCGGTGAAGGCGTCGGCGACAAACATGCCGTAGAGCGCGACCTGCTCGCCTTCCGCCGGCGCATAGACAAAGAGGTTCGCCAGGAAGCTGACGCCCAGGCCGACGCATGCCATCACCGGCGTCCAATGCGCGCGGTCTTCGCCGGCGAAAAGATCAACCAGGACCAGAATCAGCGTCCAGGTCAGCAGCAGCGTACCGGGAAGCGTAGACGCCAGATTGGACTGCGCCAGGAACTCCGCGATGGTGGGCGATTCAAACATGTGCTCTCCTAGCGAACGAACAGGGCGACGATGCTATCGACCGAGACATCCAGCAAGTTGAAGAAGACGATCGGCTGGATGCCCATCCAGAAGATCATGATGATGACCGGGATGAAAGCCGCCTTCTCGCTCCAGGTCAGCTTGTAGCCCTCCTCGCTGCTCAGTGGCCGCTTCAATTCGCCCATGAAGACGTGCTGGAACATCTTCAGCAGGTAAACCGCCGCCATGATGACACCCAGCGTCGCAAAGAGCGTAAAAGCGAAGCCAAGATAATCGCTGCCTAGCGAGCCGAGCAGAATCGTGAATTCGCCGATGAAGCCGTTTAAGCCGGGCAAGCCCATGCTGCTGAGCGAGATGACCAGGCTGATCCCCCCGAACAGAGGCATCACCTTCCAGACGCCGCCATAATCAGCCATCTCTTTGGTATGCCAGCGCTCATAGAGCATGCCGACAATCAAGAAGAGGCCGCCGGTGCTGATGCCGTGATTGACCATCTGCAGGGTCGCGCCTTGAAGGCCCTGCGCGTTGAGAGCGAAGATGCCCACAACGACGAAGCCGAGGTGGCTGACCGACGAATAAGCGACCAGTTTCTTGACGTTGTCTTGCGCATAGCTGACCCAGGCGCCATAGATGATGCCGACGACGCCGAGAAAGGCGATGGTCGGCGCCCAGGCCACCGTCGCCTCGGGGAATAAATTCAAGTTGAAACGCACGATGCCATAGGTCCCCATCTTTAGCAGCACGCCGGCCAGGATCACCGAACCGGCTGTTGGCGCCTGCACATGCGCGTCTGGCAGCCAGCTGTGGAAGGGGAAGATCGGCACTTTGATGGCGAAGGCCACCAGGAAGCCCAGGAAGAGCCAGCTCTCAACTGAATTGAACAGGAAGCCCGCGCCTTCGCTTTCGCCTTCGGGGCCAACCGCATCCCAGTAGGTGCCCTCGCCCTCCCAGGAATGCACGCGCTCGATCACGCCGACATCGCCGCCGGCGCTGTAGGTGCTGAAGGTGCCGGCACGATTGCCAACATACAGGATGGCGATCAGCATCAGAATCGAGCCTGCCATCGTATACAGGAAGAACTTGACGGCGGCGTAGATCCGCTCTTCCGAGCCCCAGATGCCGATCAGGAAATACATCGGCACCAGCGTCACTTCCCAGAAGACGTAGAAGATGATCAAATCGTGAACCACGAAGACGCCGATCATCGACCATTCCAGCAGCATCAGAAAGATGTAGTAGAGCTTCTCGCGCCCGCGCTCTTCAAAGATGTGACTGCCGAAGGAGCCGAGGATCGAGATCGGCATGATGAAAGTCGTAAGCAGGACGAGCAGCATGCTGATGCCGTCGACGCCGACGAAATAACTGACGTTGATGACGGACTCGCCCAGCGAGACTTCGGCCCAGGTGTTGCGTTGCACCATCTGCAGCCCGGCCGTGGACGGATCAAAGTTGACCCACATCAGGACCGACGCGACAAAAGTAACGACGCTGGTCGCGAAGGCAACCCACTTCAGGTTCGCCTTCTGTGTCTCGCCATTCATGAATAAGAGAATGGCCAGCCCGACCATCGGCAGAAACAGCGTGATTGTAGTGAGCGAAAGTCCAGTTACATCCATAGGACTGCGTTCTCCTTAAGCGCCGCCTGCGAGCAGCGTCTGAATAAAGGGAGTTATCATCAGGGCAATGACCGCGACAACGCCGATGAACAGAACCACCGCGTAGAGCCGCACGTAGCCGGTCTGCGAGCGCCGCATCCACTCCGCCGCCCGCTGCACAAACAGGCCAACGCCATTTACCGCACCGTCGACAATGCCGAGGTCAAATGGCTTGCTGAGCAATTCGCCAATCGTGTCGAAGCCGCGCTTGATGATGCTGTCGTGGAAATAATTGTGCAGGAAATCCCAGTCAACGCGGTCGGCGAGGAAGGTCGCCAGCCTGTTGAAGGGCTGCTCGATTACAGCGGTGTAAATCTCGTCCCAATAGAGACGCGCGTTGGCCAGCCGGAAAAGCGCCCGCGAGCCGCCGCCCGCTTCCAGCAGATCGCGATTGCCGCTCGCCAAGCCATTGCCTTTGTATATGCGATTGGCGACGAGTATGGAAACGATTCCCAGAGCCAGGGCGATGCCGGCGACCGAGACATTGAAATCCAATGAGTGGCCGCGCGAGACGCTGACAAGGCTGTGTTCCAGGAAATGCTTAAACTCGTAGGAGGCATAGAGTCCGTCGAAAATCGGTGTTGACTTCGGCACATTGATGAAGCCGATGAAGATGCTGAAAATCGCCAGAATCAGCAGCGGCAGCAGCATCGCGCCATTGCTCTCCGGCGCCTGCTCAGCCGCTTCGCTGCGCGCGTCATCAAAGAAGACGAGCACGATTTGACGCCACATGTAGAAGGCGGTGAAGGCGGCCGCGATCAGCAGCACGCCAAAGGCGATGAAGCCGCTCAAGTCGTTGTGCTCAAAGCCCTCAAACCAGGCATCAGCCAGGATTTCGTCTTTCGACCAGAAGCCGGCGAAGGGGAAGATCCCGGCCAGCGCCAACGTACCGATCAGATATGTGATGTAGGTGATGGGCATCCGCTTGCGCAAGCCGCCCATATTGCGCATATCCTGGGCATCGAACCCCCCCTCGGTCCCCCCATCGCTATGGGGGGACGAATCGTCGTCGTGATGGTCATCGCCGTGGCCATGCTCATGCGCGTGATGATGGCCGTGCTCAACGCCATGGATTACCGAGCCGCTGCCGAGGAAGAGCAGGGCCTTGAAGACCGCATGCGTGACCAGGTGGAACATCGCCGCCACGTAAGCGCCAATGCCGACCGCCGCCACCATGAAGCCGAGCTGCGAGATCGTCGAATAAGCCAGCACGCGTTTGATATCCCACTGACCCAGCGCGATGTAACCCGCCATGAGCGCAGTGCCCGCGCCGACCAGCGTGATGATCAAGCCGATGACATAGCCGCCGTGATTCAACTCCCACAAGAAGACATTGGAGCGCACCAGTATGAACACGCCGGCGGTCACCATCGTCGCCGCATGAATTAGCGCGCTCACCGGAGTCGGCCCCGCCATCGCGTCCGGCAGCCAGACGAAGAGCGGAATCTGCGCCGATTTCCCGGTGACGCCGAGAAGCACAAATAGCGCGATCAAGAGGATGACATCATCGAATGCCATCTGGAAACTGCCGAAGTCAACAATCTCACCTTGGCCAAAGCGCTCGGTCGTCTGCCCGAAAACGCCAAGGA
This sequence comes from Chloroflexota bacterium, assembly GCA_011523545.1. Taxonomy (GTDB): domain Bacteria; phylum Chloroflexota; class Anaerolineae; order Aggregatilineales; family Phototrophicaceae; genus UBA6055. The sequence continues at coordinate 55,799 of WTGN01000092.1, forward strand.
GTTCGACATCAAAATGCTGATTGTCGCAGTAGATGGCGCGAATATCGTTGGCAAGCGGATTGGCGGCGCTGTGCGCCTCATCGTCGTGGGCCTCATCCGCATGTCCATCGCCGCCTGCCGGGACGCACTTGTAAGCCTCGTCATAGTCGTCGCCGGCCGCTTCCGCGTCCTCTTTATGGTCCAGCAGACCGTTGTGCTCGCGCCAGTGAACGAGGTACTTCGCTTCGGTATTGGGCAGCTCGCCCGCCTTATGAAAATCGAGCGTGCCAAAGGTCCAGAAGATCAAGAACATCGCCATCAGCAAGCCGAAATCACCGATGCGATTGACGATGAAGGCTTTGCGCGCGGCGTTGCTGTTCTTCCAGCCCTCGGGCGCCTTCTTGTCCCACCAGAAGCCGATGAGCAAGAAGGAGCACAAGCCCACACCCTCCCAGCCGACGAATAGCATCAGGAAATTATTCGCCGTGACCAGGATGAGCATGAAGGCCAGGAACATATTCAGGTAGGCGAAAAAGCGCGGATACCATTTGTCGCCGTGCATGTAGCCGCGGGCGTAGAGATGAATCAGCGAGCCGACGCCAGTCACGACCAGCATCATCGTCACGCTGAGCGAATCTACCCGCTGCTGCCAGGAGATATCGAGCCCGATGGAGTCGATCCGCAGCCAGCCATCAACAAAGGGCGGGTAGACGACGGCGGCGCCGCCGTTTGTGCCCGTCACATAAGTCAAGAGAAGCAATGAAATAATGAAGGCGAAGATGGAAGCGAAACAAGCGATATAGCCCGACCATTTTTCTTCGAACCTGGCGCCGAAGAAAAAATTGACAAATGCGCCGAGCGCCGGCACAAGTATCACAAGCGGGACTAGAAGCGGGAGGTTTTCCATTGGCTCAAGCCTCTTCCGATGGCGATCTGTCAGCCTCGCATCTGCTGCAAGTCGTCAATATTGATACTCCGGCGTTCGCGGAAGATATTCACAATCAGCGCCAGGCCGACCGCTACTTCGGCCGCCGCCACGGTCATCACAAAGAATACAAACACATGCCCGTTGACCTGGCCCCACTCGCGCGCGAAAGCCACCAATGCAATGTTCGCCGAATTCAGCATCAACTCAACCGACATAAAAACCAGGATGGCGTTCCGGCGCATGAGCACGCCCAGCGCGCCCAGCAAGAACAGCACCATGCTCAAGACGATATAGGGTTCGGTGCCGATTGGATTCATCGCCTGCTTTCCCCCGCCATTACTCGGCCGAACCATCATCGGGACCGCCAGGCAGCTTCGCCTGGTATTCCCCGCTCAATACATCGGCGCCCGTCTGCTGCGAGATCACGCTGACCAGCGGACGATTGACCCGCCGGCGGCGGTTGATGCGGCGGCGCTCGGCCTGCGCCAGGGCATCGGGCCGCGCCAGCACAATCACGCCAATCAAGGCGACCAGCAACAGCATGCCCACCAGCATCACCGGCAAGACATACTCGATGAACAAGACTTGCCCGACCGCCTCTGGGCTGCCAAATGCCGGCACAGCCAGCGCGTTGTAGACGGCGGCTCGGTAGCTCGCCTGGCTGCCGGGCGGTCCCGGCTCCCGCACCAGCACGCGCGTCTCGATCAATCCACGCTCGGCTCGGTAATTGGCCAAGGTGCGCAAGACATTCTGATTTTGATCAACGAAGGCCAAATTGTAGTCGCCTTCGTCGAGTTCAAGGCTGATGTGATCGCCGGCGGGCAGCTGATCGATCAGGCGGCGATGGGGGATCAACCGGTTGCAAGAACCGTCATCGCACAAAGTGCGGCGCTCGGTGTATTGCCCGACGTCGACCAGCGACACCTGCCGGTCAGTGACGGCGTTGAAGAGCGTGAGGCGCATTTTGCCGACGGCCGGCGCGCTGAGGTCATCGGAAAGCACAGTCACATCAATCAAGTCTTCGGCATTTTCGAAGACCAGCACCGATGTCGCCGAATCCGGCGTCAGCGTCATGTCTTTGGTGAAGATCGGACCCGAGGCATAACTGCCATCGCCGACCCCGACCGCGACCGTGTAGTCGCCCGCTGCAAGTTCGCGGTAGGCGCGCGCCTCTGCCCGCGAATCATCGTAAATGACACTGTCGATTCTGCCATCGGGCAGGGACGCGTCGACGGCGTCCAGCGCGACATTCGCCCGCACCGTGCCCGCCAGCGGCATGGCGAAACCCATTTCCATCACGGTGAATGCTTCGGCTTCTCCACCGGGAATCGCATTGATTAAGCGCAGCTGCGCTTGCGCGTCAAGCGGCTCCGCCTTGTCGTCCGCCAGCATGTCCGACGCGATTGGGAAAGCGAAAATCACGAGGAGAATGATCGCGACAGCGGAACCAGCCAGCCCCAGCCAGCGCGTCCGCCCGGAGGTATCGGTGGTGGTCTCCGCCCCCAGCAGCATGATGACGAACAGGAAAAGCACCATGATCGCGCCAGTGTAGACCGTCACCTGCACCATCGCCAGGAAGGGCGCGTCCAGCATCAGGTAGAGAAAGGCGACGCAGCCGAAGTTGACGATCAGAAAGAGGGCGCTGTGCACCGCGTTTTGCCGCGTCAGCATCATAGCGGCCGCCAGCACCGCTACAAAACTTACCGCCAGGAACAACCATTCCATACGATCTAAATCCTGCTCAGAACGACTTTGTGCATTTTAGCACAATGTCCATTTCGCTTCAATTTGCATTGCCGACAACCGCGCAGGCAAACAGTTAACTACAGAGAGCGCAGAGGAAAAGCCTTACCGGAATGAATTGGTCGAATTTGTCATCCCGTCAAAAGCGGCCGCACAAGGTAGCCAAGTGAATTACTGACGAATGCGCGCGCGAAAGCCATTTCAGTTCTAATCTCGGCGTCCTCTGTGTCCTCTGTAGTTAACTTAAGATGGGTCTTCCATATCCGGTATCGACCGGTCAAAGGCGCCCGCTTCAACCTCCTGCGGCGTGTCTTGCCCACCTTGTTCCGGCGCGTCAATTAGCATCTCCTTGGTGTAGATCGCATCGCGGCGATCGGTGAATGACATCTGATGCTCATGCCCCAGTTGGATCGCCTCAGTCGGGCAGGCGTCTTCACAATAACCGCAGAAAATGCAGCGCAGCATATTGATTTCGTAGGTCTTGGCATAGCGTTCGCCCGGGCTGTAGCGCGCTTCGTCCGTGTTCTCCGCCGCCTCCACCCAGATGGCGTCGGCCGGGCAGGCAGCCGCGCAAAGCGAGCAGCCGATACATTTTTCCAGGCCGTTCTCGTAACGCCGCAGATGATGACGGCCTTTGTAGCGATCATGGAATTTCTGCACCTGTTCCGGATACTGCACGGTTACGGCGTCATCCATTAGATGCTTCAATGTCGTTTGAAAACCCTTGATGACGTTCATAGTCCTATCCTCATTTCTTGTGGCGCCCGGACGATTTCGAGTTGATTGCCTTGCGCGCCTCGGTTAATCGCTCGCCGCTCGTTTGATGGCGGTTTCGCCCGTTTCCAGCACGCGATCTTCTTCCGGCGTCCGCCCAAAGCTCGCCAAGCCCTCAAGCGACCTGAGCAGAAACTGAATCTGAACCAGCGGAATCGCGATCAACATGCCGACCAGGTGTACCAGCGCCCAGCCCAAACCGCGCCGCTCGCCAGTGTATGCCGGGTCGTCCTCCAGCGGAATCGCTTCTTCGCTGTCCCGCTCCTGGCTCAGGCGCCGCAGCGCCAATGCGCCAATCAACAGGACGACGACAAAGACGACGCCGGAGATGAAGGGATAGGCGGTGCCGCCCAGGGCATCGCCCACGACAATCGACACCGCCGTCCAAGCCACCGCCAGCAGCGCCAGCGGAATCATCACTTTCCAGCCGAATTGCATCAGCCGGTCATAGCGGATGCGCGGCAGCGTCGCCCGGATCCAGATCATAGCGCAGAGCATCAGGAAGACCTTCAGAATGAATATGACCGGCGCCAGAATCGGCAAGCCGTCCATCGGCCAGAGGTGATAACCGCCGAAGAAGACGGCGATCGCCACCAAGCTCACGGCGATCATGCCCAGGTATTCCGCCATCATGAAGAGCGCGAATTTCATGCCGCTGTATTCGGTCATGTAACCTTGCGTCAATTCCTGCTCGGCTTCGGTCAGGTCAAATGGCGCGCGGTTCGTCTCCGCCAGCAGCGCCAGAATCAAGACTGCCGCCGCCAATGGATTCTGAAAGACGAACCAATCCCAGATATTCCGTTGGGCATCAATAATGTCGCCGATGGACATGCTGCCGACGATCATCACCGGCACCGCAAGCGTCAAGGCGAAACTGAGCTCGTAGCTGATCATCTGCGCCGACGCGCGCAGGGCGCCTAACATGGCGTATTTGTTATCGCTCGACCAGCCCGCCAGCACGACGCCGTAAGTGGCGATGCTGGTGATGGCGATCACCCAAAGTATGCCGACATTGGAATCAACCAAGCCCTGCGGCACCTGAAACCAGACATCGCCCAGCGACGGCGCGAACCAGGGCAAGACCAGATCCGGCCCCATCGGAACAACCGCCGCGATCATCAAAATCGGTATCACCTTGATCATCGGCGCCAATCGGAAGACCCACTTGTCGGCGCCCGCCGGGATCAAATCCTCTTTGAAGACCAGCTTCAGGCCGTCCGCCGCCGGCTGCAAAAAGCCGAGCGGTCCAACGCGATTCGGGCCGACGCGATGCTGCAGAAAGGCCAACAGACGCCTCTCCAGCAAGGTGCTGTAGGCGAAACCGGTGACGATGACGAAGGCGAAACCAGCGGCAAATATGATCGGCCAGAGCGCTGAACAGCCGGCGTCATCTTGGCACTGGATTACATTGTTGACGCGCGCCTCCGGGTTGAGCAGCATGCCGATCGCGCCTTGACGTCCATCAAGGTTGCCGGCGTCGTCGAAGCCGATCCAGCTCGCGATGGCGCCCAGGTTGGCGATGATGAGCGCCAGCGCCAAAATCGTGACGGCCAGCCCCCCCAGCGCGACGACCCCGATGGCTATCTTCACATTACGGCTCATAGTCCAGATCCTCTGTCATCGGCCCGCGAGGGCGACCGCTTCCGCGACTTTTCTGATGCTGCCGGCGGTGATCGTCATTGGAATCGCCTCGTCAGTCACATGCCTGGGAAGCGCAACGGCGCCTGAAGCGATGTCGCCGCTCAGCGCCGCCCGCACGCGAACGCTCGCATCGCCGGCGCGAATCTCAACGAAGTCTCCATCGGCGATTTCCATTGCCGCGCCATCGGCAGCATTGATGAGCGCAATTGGCGCCAGGATACGCGGTTCGACGATCAGCGACGGGCGGAAATTGCGCTGGCGATTGTAAAGCCGCGTGATTGGCATGATAGCGACTTCGCCTTCTTCAAAGGTCAGCGCCTCATCCGACCCAACCTTTTTCGTCCGCGGCTTGCGCGCGTCTGCCCGCGCCGGTATTTGAATCCCGAGCCCACCGGTATTCGCGTAGGCGGTGCCGCCATAATACTGGTCGCGGCCGCCCACATCGGGGAATTCGCGCTTGACCTGCGCCAAAGCTTTATAGCTGATGCCTTCAAATTCAGGGATAATGGCGCTCAAGTCCTGCATTACCGCGGCCGCAGAAGGCTTCAGCGGGCCGGCGCCAAGCGCCTGACGGATGCCGCCAAACAATTTCCAGGCCGGCACTGACTGGCCAACCGGTCCCTGCGCCGTATAGAATCGCTGCACGCGCCGCTCCCCATTGACGAAGCTGCCATCACGCTCGGCGAATGACTGAATTGGCAGGACAAAATCGGCCATCTCCGAAATGCCGTCGTCAAAGAAATTGGCATAGATGATCGTTTCAATTTGGCTGAGCCAGGCCCGCGCCGCCGGATCATCGTCCAGCAATTCCGCTTGGGCGACGAGCAGGACTTTCGGCGGCTTCGCCATGATGTCCAGCGTCGCATCGGGGCTGAATCCCAGGTAATGCTGGCCCATGCCGTTGGCGCCGGGCAGTGGCGAAAGCAAGCCGTTGTTGCGACGCCCGACGTGGCCGGTCTCGATCAGGAAGTTGGCCGCCGCTTGCGCCAGCGCCTTGCTGCCGGCGAGCGTGAGCCCGTCAGCGCCTGAGACAATCACCAGGTTCTCGGCGCTGCTCAAGCGCTCGGCGATATCGGGATGATCAGCGTTGAGATTTTGCATCGCCGAAACCGCTGCGCCCGCGCCAAAGCGGATGGCATCGCCCTCGACCACCTTGTCGTTGCGCGCCCCTTCCAGGGCGAAGTCCTCCAGCCGCGTATGGCGGGCGTTGGCGACGACAAGATAAGCGCCCCGGTCCTGCGCCTGTTTCAGCCGCAGCCGCCAAATCGGCACCTCTTCTTCCAGATCGCAGGCGATCACCAGAATCGCGTCGCCGCGGCCCAGCTGACCCAGATTCGTGCCAAAGCCGACGCCCACTTGGGCGACCGCTTCAGCGCCGCCATGCGTCGGCATCCAGGCGCCGAGGCGCGCGCCGCCCTGCCCTTCGACAAGCTGACGCAGCTCCCAGAGGTCTTCGTTGCTCATGCCGCTGCCAGCTATCGCGGCGATATCGCCATCAGCATCGCGCAGCGCGCCCGCCAAAGGCGGCATCACAGCCGACCAGTTGGACTCGCGCATCACATCGCCGGTTTTCATCAGCGGCTGCGTCAAGCGATCTTCACTGCGCGTGAAGTGATGGCCGAAGCGCGTTTTGTCGCTGATCCAGATCTCGTTGACGCGTTCGTTCTGACGCGGCATGACTCGCTTGATCAAGGCGCGGCCGCCGAAATCGCGGTCGAGCCGCATGCTCAGGCTGATGTTCTCGCCGGCGGCGTCCCAAGGCGAAATGCTCGGCACTTCATTCAACTCCCAAGGCCGCGCGCCGAAGCGGAAATCGGTCGTGGTCAAGGCGCCAACCGGACAAATGTCGGTGGTATTCCCGCTGAAATAAGAATCGAAGCCCGGCTCCGAGTTGGTGATGATTTGCAGCCGGCGTCCGCGCTCATGGAAGGCCAGCACATCATCGCCGACCACTTCATCCTGAAAACGGACGCAGCGCGCGCATTGAATGCAGCGCTCACGGTCGAGGAAGATCAGATCGCCCAGTGGATAATGCTTTTCCAATAATTGCTTGTCTTCAAAATACATGCGCGATGATTGCGGGCCATGGCGCATCGTCAAATTCTGCAGCGGGCATTCGCCGCCCTTGTCGCAAATGGGGCAATCTAGCGGATGGCTGGAAAGCAGGAACTCGAGCACGTCGTTGCGCGCGTCAATCACTTCTTGTGTGTTCGTCTTGATGTGCATGCCGTCGCTGACCGTCGTCGTGCAGGCGGTCTGCAGTTTGGGGAAATAGCGGATCTGCGGGCTGCCGTCTTCGTTGAGCATGACCTCGCCGGTCGCGCGGTCGCGGGCGGGCGTGCCCAGTTCCACCAGACACATCCGGCACATGCCCACCGGCTCCATTTTGGGGTGGTAGCAGAACACCGGGATGTCGTTGCCCGCATGCCATTTCGCGGCATCAACCAGGTTGGACCCGGCCGCTACCTGGTAATCTTTGCCATCGACATTGATTGTCACCGTGTCGGTCATTCAGGCCTCCACATTTGCAACTGGCCGCAAGCTGGGCCGCTGGCGCAGCGCGCCCCGCGCAGATTTTAATCCGTACAGCGCGCGATCGCGCATCACCTGCTCCAGCACCAGCCAGCCCTTGCTCTCGTCAAGTTTCTCCGCCAATTCCAGCGCGCGCTCAAAATCGGCAGTCGCCAGGGCATGCTCCCCACGATCAAGATTGAGCTCGCCCCGCAACACGTAGTGGGTCAAATCCGCCGGCGCTTGGTCGATCGCGCCGCTCAATTCTCGCAGCCGCCGGACATCCTCGCGTTGGCGCTCCAAAGGCGACTTCAACACAGTCTTGAATAACCGGCCCAGCATGCCGTGCGCGCTCATGTCATTGATTCTCCCGAGTCGCCTTAAGCCTGCACATGCTGCGCGAAATCAGCGGGAAAATGGCGAATCGTATGAATGATCGGGTTGGCCGCGAAGTCCCCCAGCGCGCAGAGGGTCGTGCCCGCCATATTCTCGGCCACATCAGCGATGCGCTTGACATCGTCTGGCGTCCCGCGCCCTTCAAGAATCCGATCAATCACCTTATCCAGCCAATACGTGCCTTCGCGGCAGGGCGTGCATTTTCCGCAGCTTTCATGCTTGAAAAACTTGGTCACTTTGGACGCCACCCAGGTCATATCCACCGTTTCATCCATGACGATGATGGACGCCGAGCCGATGATGGTGCCAATGCTGGCGCAGTCTTCATAGCTCATCGGCGTATCCAGCACTTCATCGGTCAGCGGCACGATCGGCCCCGAGCCGCCCGATGGCAGCATCGCCTTGAAGGGTCGATCCTCGTGAAGCGGTCCGCCGGCGTGTTCATACAGCAGTTCGCGGAAGCTTGTGCCCATCGGCAGCTCGTAATTGCCCGGCCGCTTCACATGGCCGCTGACGCAATAGATTTTGTTGCCGGTGCTCTGCTCGGTGCCGATCGTCTTAAACGCGTCCGCGCCTTCGCTCAGGATGTAGGGTACATTCGCCAGCGTCTCGACATTGTTGACGACCGTCGCTTCCTTATATAAGCCGCCGCCCTTCTGCGCGGGAAATGGCGGGCGCACGCGCGGCTGCCCCAAGTAGCCCTCGAGGCTATTGAGCAGCGCGCTCTCTTCACCACAGATGTAAGCGCCGGCGCCGAGGTGTGTGTAGACCTCGCAATCGTAGCCGGAGCCCATGATGTTCTCACCGACATAGCCTTTCTCATGCAGCGCCTCGATGCAAGCGTCCAGCTGATCGCCAATATCCCAAAATTCGCCGCGCAAATAAATGTAGACCGCTTTGGCCTGTATCGCATAGGCGCAGATCAGCGAACCTTCGATCAACTGGTAGGGATTCTCCTCCATGATCTCGCGATCTTTGAAGGTGCCGGTCTCGCTTTCGTCGGCGTTGACGGTCACAAATTTGACCGGTTCATGCTGGGGGATGAAGCTCCATTTGACGCCGGTGGGGAAGCCCGCGCCGCCGCGCCCGCGCAAGCCGGATGCCTTGACGATATCAATCACTTCGGCCGGTTTCATGGCCAGCGCCTTCTTCATGCCGGCGAAGCCGCCATGCGCTTCGTAGACATCAAGCGCTTTGATGTTGTCGATATCGCGTCCGCGCAAAAGAATGTGCATAATCGCCCTGGTTTCCTATTTCGCTATTACTGGCCGCGCCCGTTCATCGAATGACCTGCTTCGGCCCGCCACTTCGCCAGCAGCGCCAGCATCTTGTCTTGATCAAGATCCTCGACATAGCGGAAGTTGCATTGCAGCATGGGCGCCTTGTCGCAGGCCGCCAGGCACATCACATGCTCCACCGTGAACATGCCGTCCTCGGTCGTGCCGCCTTCTTGCACGCCCAATTCTTCTTTCAGCCAGGCGTGAAACTCATCAGCGCCCTTCAGCGCGCAAGGCAGGTCGGTGCAAACCTGCAGCCAGTATTGACCTTTCGGCTTTTCCGAATACATGGTGTAGAAGCCGGCGATGGATTTGACCTGCGTAGGATCCAGGTTGAGCAAGGCCGCCACCTCATTGATGCCAGCCTGGTTGACCCAGCCGTACTCTTCCTGCGCGATGTAAAGCAGAGGCATGACCGCCGAGCGCTTGGTCTCGTATTTCGCCAAATGCTGATTGATGCGCTCTGTGTATTTCGGATTGTCGATTATCGCCATGCGCTGCTTTCCTTCGTAAACAGATTCCCGGTTGCGCCGCGGGAATCCGTTCATTAATCACTACACAAAAGCGTCCATCCAAGTGAGACGCGGTTTAACGGTCGCAATCGCCGAGCACGATATCGACGCTGCCGATGATCGCCACCATATCGGCCAGCAAATAACCCTTGGCGACAACCGGCAGCGCGCTGATATGAATGAAGGACGGCGTCTTGAAATGCACGCGCCGCGGCTTGTTGGCGCCCGTCCCGTGAATATAGCAGCCGATCTCGCCGCGCGGGCTTTCAATGGCATTGTATATCTCATCATCTGGCGCGTCGTAGCCGTAGGTCCAAAGCTTGAAATGGTGGATTACCGCTTCCATGCTCTGCCCCAGCTCGCTGCGCAGCGGCGGGCAATATTTGTGATTCTCCGAGCGGAACGGCCCCTTCACCGTTTCCAGCCGCGCCACCGCCTGATTCAGGATTTTCATGCTCTCGCGGAATTCATGAATCCGAATCAAATATCGGTCGTAGACATCGCCGTGCTCGCCCAGGGGCACATTAAACTCGTAAGTTTCGTAGCCGCAGTAGGGCTGGGCTTTGCGCAAATCCCAATTCACGCCGCTGCCCCGCAGCGCCGGTCCGGTCATCCCATAAGCGAGCGCGACATCGGGCTCGATCACGCCGACGCCCTGCGCCCGGTCTCGCCAAATCGGATTCTTCGTCAGCAGCGCTTCGTAGTCGTCCACTTTCGCCGGGAAGTCATTCAGAAACTGCTTTATCGTCGGCAGAAAATCGGCCGGCACATCGCGCCAGACCCCGCCCGGCCGGATGTAGCTGCTCATCATGCGCTGGCCGGAGAGCATCTCAAACATGCCGAGAATGCGCTCGCGCTCGCGAAAGGCATAGAGCAGCACGCTCATGGCGCCCATGTCAATCGCATGCGTGCCCAGCCAGACGAGGTGACTGGCGCAGCGCGCCAACTCCAGGCAAATGACGCGGATGATCTGTCCACGCTCCGGCACATCCAAATCAAGCAGCTTCTCCACAGCGGCGGAGAAAGCCATATTGTTGGACATCGGCGAGAGATAATCCATGCGGTCCGTCAGCGGCACCGCTTTCTCATAGCTTTTGTCTTCGATGGATTTCTCGATGCCGGTGTGCAAGAAACCGATGTCGGGCAAGCAAGTGACGATCTGCTCGCCATCCAGTTCCAGAAGAAGCCGCAATACACCGTGCGTGCTGGGATGATGCGGACCCATGTTGAGAAGCATCGTCTCGCCGGTGATCGCCCGTTCCGAGACCAGGCCGCGCAGCTCGTCGAGGCTGCCCTCCCAGCGGCGTTGCGCTTCAATAGATTGTGTCGGCTCAGCAACTGCCATATCGACCTCGGAAGTTAGTCCCTTGCGAAGGGCTTGTGCTCGTGAATTTCGTCCACATTAAATGAAAAGGCCACGGTTTCCTTGCCCAGCGGATAATCGCGCCGGTGCGGATGGCCGTACCAGTCATCGGGCATGAGCAAGCGCCGGGCGTCCGGATGCCCTTCAAAGACGATGCCCATCATATCGGCGATCTCGCGTTCAAGCCAATCGGCCGCCGGCCACACGACCGTCGCCGTCGGCAGGCGCGGGTCTTCGTCGGCCGCGAAGGCTTTCACCCGCAGCCGCCGATTGTAGAGCATCGACAAGATGTGATAAGACACGCCAAAACGCTGCGGCCGATAATCGCGTTCCTCGCCGTCAAAGGCATCACCATAGTCGTTCGGATAATAATCGACCGCGCTCACGTCTGACAGCATGTTATAAACCAAACCGGAGCTGACGCGCAGGAAGTCCAGCACATCGCCCAGGCGCCAAGCTTCGACGACAATCGTCGTCTCGCCACGGAATTCCTTCACGTGCAGCAGCGCGTCGCCAAATGCCTCACGCACCGCGCTAACCGGATCTCTTGCCACCGGGATTTCCATACCTTATACACCCAGCCTTCCAACAGCCTTGGCGCGTTTCAACTCAGGCCCAATCGGCGATGCGCTCGCCCTTGACCTTCTCATGCAAGGTCAAGATGCCGTGCAGCAACTGCTCCGGGCGCGGCGGGCAGCCGGCGATATACACATCCACCGGGATGATCTCATCGACGCCCTGCACGATGGCGTAATTATTGTAGACGCCACCGCAAGAGGCGCAATCGCCCATCGAGATGACCCACTTCGGTTCCGCCATTTGGTCATACAACTGCCGCACAACCGGCGCCATCTTCCGCGTCAAGCGTCCAGAGACGATAAGCAAATCCGCTTGCCGCGGCGTGGCCCGGTTCAACTCCATGCCGAAGCGCGACAAATCATAACTCGACGCCTGCGAACTCATGTATTCAATGGCGCAGCAGGCCAAGCCAAACAGCAAGGGCCACATAGCGCCCGTACGCCCCCAGTTGACGGCTTGCTCGACGGTGGTGGTGACGATTCCCAAATTCCCCAGCTTTGAGCTTACTCCCATTCCAGACCGCCCTTCTTCCATTCATAGACGAAGCCGACAATGAGGATCACGGTGAAGACCGCCATCACTGCCAGCCCGTAAACGCCCAGGTCGCGCATGGATACCGCCCAAGGCAAAAAGAAAATTACTTCGATATCAAAGATGATAAACAAGACGGCGACCAAATAGAATTTGACCGGCAGGCGGCGCGTGGCCGGCCCGATCGGCTTCATGCCGCTTTCATAGGGGACCGACTTGCGATAAGTGGGCCGGCGCGGGCCCATCACCCGGGAAATGTTGGCGATTATTAGCGCCAGCACGACAGAAATGACCAGCAGCGCGGTGACAGGACCAAATTCTAGGACGGTCGGCATCGGGGTTCAACCGTTTGTGCTTTTTGGAACAAATCAGACATCTGTGAGATTAGCATACAACTTCGGCAAAATCAAGCAAGGTTGAGCTGGGTTTCACTCCATCTTTTGTCATGTGCAATTGTACACGAAGCGGGGTTAAATTCGCGAGGTGGTATGCCCTCTGTGGTGTGCCGGGCGCACATGATTTGAGAACCACGGGCAAGCGCGGCGCGCGAAATCGTATAGAATATCTGCTATCATAGCTAAAGGTTACACATCATCAAAGACTGTGCGTTGAGTTTCGTATACAGGGCATTAGCCGATGGGCGGATTCGAGATCGTAGTTTCAAAACCCATGTTCATCCGCATCATCCTTTTGGCGATTTTCGTCCCGGTCGTCATCTTCAGTCTGCGTCTGCTTATCCCTCGCCTGTCGCCTTCCGCCAGAAAGTTGGCGCTTGCTTTTCTGTTTATCCAGTTGCTTGTGATTTTCATATCCCGGGAATTATCCGGCGGCGCATGGCTCTGGAACTTAACAAAAGAAGGCAACATCCCTGCTACACTTGCGTCAACACAGCTTGCGGTGGTTGCAACTGTTTCATTGCTAACCGCCTGGCTGGCCAAAACAAGGCGTGCCAGATTTCGCCTTTACCTGGCGGGAATAGGTCTGGTATTTCTATATACCGCTTCTGATGAATTCTACAAGTTGCATGAATTCGCCCCTTACTGGTCGGAGATTTACGCCGCTCTTGGCGCCTCGATTGTCCTTATAACTGTAGCTTTAGCCCGACGCTCTACGCGGGAGGCGAAGGTCTGGCATTTTTGCCTTTTAGCGGGTCTTGGCGCGAGCGCCTTTGGAGCCCTCTTCCTGGACATTTACAGTTATGAACGGGTGGTGTGCAGTATTTTGGGGGTCATAAAGACCAACAATTGTTTGAAGCCCGGAGTTTTTGAAGAAAGCTTGGAATTCGTAGGGATCTGGCTGGTATTGGTGGCCGTTCTCGGTCATTTTTCCACTGTTGCGCCGATGCCCTCAATGCGCGTTCGGCTCGCGCTCTATTTGTCTCCGTTGATATGGATTATCCTGCTCGTCCTGAGCATCCTCATTCCGCGCTCGGAATACTGGCTATATGCCAAGCCGGCCGCGGTGCACTTCGAATCTGACTTTAGTTTGGATGGTTACCGAATAGATCAAGATAAGGACTCGGTTCATGTACAGCTATTTGTGACCGCAAACCCGCGCATATTCCCATTATTTGGCTTTTCACTTCATCTTGTAGATCAGGAAACCGGCGATTCCGTCGCCAGCCAAAACGATTACGGTGACTGGATTCCGGATCACCTGCTGGCAAACCCCGGCTATCAGACGGTGTCCCGTCAGTGGATTGAGGTGGACATACCGCCCGGAACACCGCCCAATCGCGCGCTGTGGGTCGTCCTTTCACTCTGGGAGGAGCTTTGGGAAACGCCTGAAGACGATTACAAAATACATCGCATCGCAACCAGCGACCTCCGTCTCTTGAATGATAAACAAGTAATTCTGGGCGAGTTTGCGCTGCGGGCGGAAGCTGATCATCCCCTGTCGCAATACGCCGCTGCATTTGAAAATGGATTCAAACTTGGACCGGTTCGACTGCCTGACCGCGTAACAGCCGGTGAAAGCCTGGCGTTGTCATTCTTATGGCAAAGCAGTGAGGACACTCGCGAAGATTACACGCAGTTCCTGCATTTTGTTCATGAATCGAGCGGCGCCCAATGGGGGTTTGACCAGTCGCCATTGGGTTCGCGTTTGCCAACACGCTTCTGGTACAGTGGTCTCGCCGACAGTGAGATTTGGGAAGTTTCCATACCTGAGGATTTAGAGCCTGGGCGCTATGACGTGTTTACAGGCTTATATCGAAATATCGATCAGCAGCGCGTCAGGGCGACCGATGCGACGGGGAAATCCGTACAAGACGCACGAGTCTTGTTAGGCGGCTTGACGGTGCATGGCGCCAATTAGGAATTTCTCAACATCTGACTTTATCTTCTCGGGAAACCTCGCGTCGAAACTGTCAGCGACTGCTGGCGTTCGTGCCCGATGACGCGTTGGGTTGCGCGCGCTGGAAGAGAGCATAACGACAAAGGGCGCATCAACTTTGACGCGCCCTTTTATAGTATCATTCGTTGCGTTGACGTTAACCCGTCCCCAAGCCCAGCAGACCCGTCTCCGGCTGCGGCTTGCGGGATTGCTCGTCATACTTCCCGAAGCGGATGACATCGCCCGCGCCGGTGATCGCCTCCACCGACAAGCCCAGGCTCTGCAATTCCTTGACCAGAACGCGGAAGCTCGTGGGAATGCCAGGCTCTTCAATCGGCTCGCCTTTGACGATGCTCTCGTAAGTCTTGACGCGGCCCTGCACATCATCGGACTTGACCGTCAGCATCTCCTGCAAGATATGCGCCGCGCCGTAAGCCTCCAGCGCCCAGACCTCCATCTCGCCAAAACGCTGACCGCCGAACTGCGCCTTGCCCCCGAGCGGCTGCTGCGTGACCAGGCTGTAGGGACCGGTCGAGCGGGCGTGCGCCTTGTCCTCCACCAGGTGCGCCAGCTTCAGCATATGCACGTAGCCAACGGCGACATGGCGATCAAAGGGCTCGCCGGTGCGGCCGTCATACAGGGTCTGCTTGCCATAATGCGGCACCGGAACCCCCGTTGCGAACATGATGCGGTTGGCGACATCAAACAGCTCGCGCAGCGACATATCGTCCGTCAATTCAAGCGATTCCAAGGCGAACTCCTGAATCCAAAGGCGAATCGACACTTCGACCGCATTTGCGTCGCGCTCATCACGGGTTTCGATTGAGAGCTCGCTGTTGTCATATACCATCACGGCGTCCGGGTCAAAGCCATATTCGCGCAGCATCTCGGCCACGGCCACGCGGCGCACATAAATTTCATCCCTTTCCAGGATGATGGCCTCATTGTCGTATAAACCGGATTCGCTCACGCGGTCGACCAGATAAGCGCAGATGACGTGCATATCATCGTCGAAATCTTCCGGCGTGATCCCGGCAACCCCGGCCAGCCGCTCATGGTTCTCCCAGGCGCGCTCGGTGGTCAGCTTCCAGGCCCAGTCGATCATCCAGGCCCGCCCGAGCTCGGCCTGAATCTCCTGCTCCTTGACGCCGTCGAATACCGGCGTGATCGCGCGGAATCCCAGGCGATCGGCCGCCCAACCCAGGTGCAATTCGAGAATCTGACCGATGTTCATGCGGCTGGGAACGCCGAGCGGGTTGAGGATGATCTCCACTGGCACGCCGCCGTCGATGTAGGGCATGTCCTCGACGGTGACAATCTTGGAAATCACGCCCTTGTTGCCATGCCGCCCCGCCATCTTGTCGCCGACGGTCAGCTTGCGTCGCTGGGCCACGCTCACGCGCACCATCTTCTCTACGCCGGCGGACAGGTCCGGGTGTTCATCGCGGGTGAAGACCTTGACATCAATCACCTTGCCGCGGTCGCCATGCGGCAGACGCAATGATGAATCCTTCACTTCACGCGCCTGCTCGCCGAAGATCGCGCGCAGCAGTTTCTCCTCCGGCGACAGTTCCTTCTCGCCCTTCGGCGTAATCTTGCCGACGAGGATGTCATTGGGGCCAACCTCAGCGCCGATGCGCACAATGCCGTGTTCATCGAGATCCTTCAACGCTTCTTCGCCCACATTTGGAATATCGTAGGTGATTTCTTCCGCGCCCAATTTGGTGTCGCGCGCTTCGATCTCGTGCTTTTCGATATGGATACTGGTGAATTTATCGGTGCGCAGCAATTCTTCGCTGACCAGCAGCGCATCTTCATAATTGCCGCCATCCCAGGAAAGGAAACAGGTCAGGACATCATGCCCAAGCGCCAGTTGACCATTGTAGGTGGACGAGCTGTCTGCAATGACATCTCCCGGCTTTATCGTGTCGCCCTTGCGCACAAGCGGCCGCTGGTCAATGCAGGTCGACTGGTTCGAGCGCTCATACTTGCGCAACTGGAAAATATGCTCGTTCCCGTCAGCGCTGCGGGCAATGACGCGATGGCCTTGCACGCTGGTCACCTCCGCCTCGATGTCGGAGACCAGCACCTGCCCGCTGTCGAAGGCGGCCTGGCTTTCCATGCCGGTGCTGACCACGGACACATCGGGCGTCAGCAGGGGCACCGCCTGCGTCTGCATATTCGATCCCATCAGGGCGCGGTTCGCCGCATCGTGCGACAAGAAAGGAATCAACGCCGCGCTGATGCCAACGATTTGCCGCGGGGCGATGTCCATATAATCGATGCGCTGCGGCGGCGCCGAGAGGAAACCCTGTTCGTACCGCGCTGAAACGCGATTGGAAAGGAACTGCGCTCTTTCATCGAGGCGCGCGTTCGCCTGGGCGATGATGAATTTGTCCTCGTCATCAGCCGAAAGATAGGTGATATCCTGCGTCGCGAAAGGCACAACCGGCACCTCGCTGATGCCATGTTGCTCGAGCACGGCGACAGCCTCGGCATCGATAACGGCGCCTTCTTCAAACAGAAGCGTTTCAACGGTGATGCTTCTGCCAATTCGCTTTCCGATCAGTTCACCAGAGACCGGACAGTAGCTCAGGACTTCCTGGCCTTGGAGATTGGCGCCGACCAGCTTTGAAAGCGCTTTGCTCGCGCTTTCTTGGTCTGACTGGACTTTCACAATCTGTTCAGCATAGTTGTTGAGGATCTTGCCCCATCTGCCGACGCGGTCCCTTAAGTTCTTGGGAATTTCCCGCCCGTTGTGATTGGCGATCTCAGAAAGCACGCTGTTGAGATTGCGCAGTCCTTTTTCGACTTCTTGCCGTTCATCGCCATGGCTCTCCACGCTAGCTATATAGCGTTTGGCCTCTGCCGCAAGCTCTTCGGGCAACTCAGTTCCCCGTTGCAGTAGCGACACAGCATCCAGCAACTCAGCGCGGGCATTGGCATAACCATCGTAAACTTGCGCGATTTCCTCAATCCGCGGCGTGAAGAGACTGCGAAATTGCTCTACGGCGCCCTTGTCAAGCGTGGCGTCCTTCCTTCGCAATTCAAAGATTTTGAGGTCAAGTCTGGCATAGTCGCCAATGACTTTCGTCGCGAATTCGTCAAAGGCCAGTCTCGTCTCGTCCAAGGCCGCACTGCTGCCAAGCTCGGCTATGCGCGCGAATGATGCAAATGCTACATCATTGTTCGCAAGAACAGGCAAGTCGCCAGCGTCGCTGCCGAAGAGGCGCAGACGCGCCAACAGAGACTCGTCGATTTCCGTTTCGCGCTCCAAGCGCAACTCCGACAGGACATCATCGCGGACGATGCGACCGATCAGATCGGGATCGTCAACGGCCAGCGTATTGACCACCTTCCGATACGGCGTTTCGATGAAGCCGAGCTCATTCACCCGCGCGTAACTCGCGAGCCGGCCGATAAGACCGATGTTGGGCCCCTCCGGCGTCTCGATCGGGCAGATGCGCCCGTAATGGCTGTGATGCACATCGCGCACGTCAAAGCCGGCCCGCTCCCGCCGCAGGCCGCCCGGCCCCAAAGCCGACAGCGTGCGCTTGTGCCGCAATTCGGAGAGCGGATTGGTCTGCTCCATAAATTGCGACAGTTGCGAAGAACCGAAGAACTCGCGCACGGCGGCGACAATTGGCCGGATGTTGACCAGCGAAACCGGCGTCAATTGCTCGGCTTCGCGGATTGACATGCGTTCCTTGACCACCCGTTCCATCCGCCGCAAGCCGATGCGCAGCTTGTTGCCGATCAGCTCGCCGACGGTCTTCACGCGCCGGTTGCCGAGATGATCAATGTCGTCTTTCGCGCGATCGCCATTGTTGATGCGGATCATTTGCTCAACCAGCTTGACGATATCGGCCTTGCTGATCGTCCGGTGAGACAAGTCGATCGTATCGCCAAGTTCCAGGCGCTGGTTCAGCTTGTAGCGCCCCACGCGCTCCAGGTCATAGCGCCGTTGATCGAAGAGCTGGCTTTCCA
Organism: Chloroflexota bacterium; assembly: GCA_011523545.1. Taxonomy (GTDB): domain Bacteria; phylum Chloroflexota; class Anaerolineae; order Aggregatilineales; family Phototrophicaceae; genus UBA6055. The sequence continues at coordinate 74,354 of WTGN01000092.1, forward strand.
GGTATTCGCGGGCGTTGTCCAGGGTTGGCGGATCGCCCGGGCGCATGCGCCGGTAAAACTCGATCAGCGCCACCTCACCCAGCGTCTGTTTCTTTTTGACATCCCAGACGGGTTCGTTCTTGAAGCATGTCTGGATATACTGGTGCGCCTCGTCGGTGTCGACATCGGCGAAGAGCGCCATTATCTCTTCATCTTCACCGGTCTTTATCGGCGACAGCCTCTTCGGCAGGCCATCGTCAACGGCGGCCAGCGCCCGCAGCAAAACCGTGACCGGTATCGTACGCTTGCGATTAAACTTGATTGTGATGTAATCCGTCTTGCGCGTCTCAAATTCCATCCAGGCGCCGCGGTCCGGTATCAGCTTGGCGTTGGAGAGCAGGCGCCCGGTGGCGCGCTCTTCTTCCGCGTCAAAATAGACGCCGGGCGAGCGGATCAACTGGCTGACGACGACGCGCTCGGTGCCGTTGATGATGAAGGTGCCCTTCTCTGTCATCAACGGAAATTCGCCCATGAATATATCCTGCTGAATGATCTCGTCGCCCTGCTCGTGATTCACCAGGGCGACCTCGACATAAAGCGGCGCCGCATAAGACATATCCCGCTCGATACAGGCTTCGGGGTCGAATTTCGGCTCCTCGAACCGCGGCTTCAGGTTGAAGTCCTTGGCCTCCTGAATATTTCCCGGGAAGTAAAGCGACAGATTCCCGTTAAAGCTCTGGATCGGATTGATTTCGTCGAACAACTCCAGCAAGCGCCCCCCATACAGGAAGTCTTCGAAAGACCGCAACTGGATGTCGATTAGCGAGGGCAGTTCCTGTATTTCAGGCGTACGGGCGTAATTCTTGACATTATAATAGTGTTTCAAGGCGCGGCTCCTTGGATAATCAGTTAACCCGGCTGAAGGTGCGATGCGAACAAATGAAAACGGCTAAACGGCTTCCGCGCGCTGCCGTACACGACGAGCAGAGTCGCAAGCAACACGCACAGTGCATTCGAAAAGCGATCATGCATCCAGTAAATTGTGACAACAAGAGGACTGCAAGCTTGCAGTGTAATAGAATAACCGGGGTCTTGTCAAGACAAACCTTTGATTCGACCGTTATTCGGAGTAGCGTAGGTACAGTTTACCAAGTCCCAAGCAGCAATGCAAGCACAATCCTTCAGATTTGATGAAGACAGCGATTGGCCATGTTGAAAAGACCGCCGCAAGACGTCAAAGATCATGTGCAACGGCGCTTCGGCGATGTCGCCGCCAACTACCGGCGGAGCAAGGTCCACGCCGCCGGCCCCGATCTTGATTGTATGATCGCCGCCGCCACGCTGAGCGCCGAGACGCGCGTCCTCGATGCCGGCTGTGGCGCCGGTCACACCGCCGCCGCTTTCGCCCGAGACGCCGGCCAGGTTATCGCCTGCGATTTCACCCCGGCGATGCTCGCACAAAGCAAGGCGCTCGCGCGAGACCGAGGCCTCGCCAACATCAGCGCGCAACTGGCTGATGTGGAGAACCTGCCCTTCCCGGACGATTGCTTCGACCTCATCGTGACGCGCTACAGCGCCCATCACTGGCTGCATCCCGAACAAGCGCTGGCTGAGTTTCGACGCCTGCTGAAGACTGACGGGGTGCTGCTCATCAGCGATATTATGGCGCGCGAAGATTACGCCCAGGATACCTTTTTACAGACGATTGAGCTCCTGCGCGATCCGTCTCATGTGCGTGATTATCGGATTTCAGAATGGGGGGACATGCTTGAAGGCGCCGGCTTCGGCTGCGAGGTCCTCATGAGATTCGACTTGTCGCTGCACTTCGAGACCTGGACGCGCCGCATGAATACGCCAGCGCAAAATGCGGACATGATAAAGTCGCTTTTCGATGGCGCGTCGGCTGATATCAAACGGGCCTTCCGCCTGCCCGCGCGCGCCACCGGCGGCGACTTTGAATTTGTGATTCCCGGGGCGGTCATCCGCGCGACAGCCGCGAAGACTAGCTCGCGCTGAGCCGGCCCGTCGCCACCAGATACTCGGTGTAACCGCCGATATATTCCGTCAGTTCGCCAGCGCGGAGCTCAATCAGGCGGTCCACCGTCTGGTCGAGGAAATAGCGGTCGTGCGAGACGATGAGCACGGTGCCGTTGAATTCATCCAGCGCGCTCTCGAGCACCTCAACAGAGGGAATATCGAGGTTGTTGGTCGGCTCATCAAGCAGAAGCAGATTGGGCTGCCGCAGCATCACGCGCGCCAATTGCAATCGGCTGCGCTCGCCGCCGGACAGCGTCCGAATCGGTTGCCGCGCCTGCTCATAACTGAAGGCCATGCGCAGGAGGAAATTCACCGCGTTGGATTCGCTGCTGTTCTGCATGTTGCGGATCAGGTCCAGCGGACTGCGCTCCAGCCAGCCGGCCAGCGTCTGATGCTCTTGCGAGTAGAAGCCGACGCGGATGCTGGGACCGACCACGATGTCGCCGGCGACCGGTTGCAGCTCGCCCAGAACCAGCTTAAGCAGGACCGTCTTGCCGGCGCCGTTGGGGCCGATTAGGCCGACGCGCTCACCATGACGCAGCAGCAGGCTCGCGTCGATGAAGAGCGGATCATCGTCGAAGCCCATCGATACATCTTTAAGCTCCAACACCTTTTTGCTGCCGCGCCAGCCATCGACTTTGAAATCCATCAAGCGACCATCGACGACCTTCTCAATAATCTCGCCGCGCTCGTCCATCTTTTCCAGCATACGCCGCCGTTGACGCGCCGCCAGCATGTGCTTGCGGCTGAGGACCTGCTTCGCCCAACGCTCGAAACGCTCGATCATTGCTTCAATGCGGGCGATCTCTTTCTGCTGGGTGACGTACTGCTGCTGTTGACGCAGGCGGCGCAATTGGCGTTCATTCACGTAATAGGAATAGTTGCCGTGGTAGACGGTCAGCTTGCCATTCTCCAGCTCGACCGTCTGGCTCGCCACCTCGTCCAGCAGGTAGCGGTCATGCGATATGATGACGACGCTGCCGCGATAATTGAGAATGAAGCGCTCCAGCTGATTCTTGCCCGCCACATCCAAATGATTATCGGGCTCGTCGAGCAGCAGAAGATCCGGCGCCGACACCGCCAACTGCACAAGCGCGACCATCTTCTTCTGCCCGCCCGACAAGGTTTCATTCGGCCGGTCATAGTCGGCCGCCTCAAAACCCAGCATTGCCAGCAATTCCCGCACATGGCTTGCATGACGGCTGCCGTTCATCCTCTCGTACTCGACCAGCAGGGCATCATGCCGCTCCAATGTAAGAGCCAGCTTGGCCGCATCGTTGTAGACGGCCGGCTCCGCCAACTGCGCCTCGGTCTCGGCAAGGGACTTTTCAACCGCCTCCAATTCGGGCGGCTTGACCATCGCCGTTTCGATCAAGCTTCGACCCGGCGGCAAGTCGACATCTTGCGGCAGATAACCGATGCGAATGCCGCCTTGCCGAATGACTTGACCGCGATCCGGCTCGACTTCACCGAGCAAGACCTTGAACAGCGTCGACTTGCCCGCGCCGTTCGGTCCCACCAGCGCGACCCGGTCTCGGTCGCCGATCTGCCAGGATAAACCGTGGTAAATCTCTCGATCGGCGAAGCTGACGTTGATATTGCTTACTTGCAGGATGCGCATAGGAAGATTGTCTGCCGCTGGGCGTATCGATTATCCGGCAGAAGCATAGCACAAATGGCAGTTACTCAAATGCCCGACCCATTTGCCAGCGCAATACTCACCGGCAATCGTGTATTATCATTGAAAATGAAAGGAGGAAATAAGGTCGCCATGCCTACCGACGAGCGCCAGCCAACGATCATTGTCGATGCGCAGCAGAATATCGCCTTTAACGCCCAGCAATTGGGACGCGATTATGCGCGCTGGGCCTGGCATCAGCGCCAGGAGCCCGGCGGGCAGGAGCTGCCGCCGGCGGTCACAAGCCTGCGCGACAACATGCTCGGGCGCGTCGCCATTGTGTTTGGCAGCCTGCAAGTCCTTGCGGAAACGACGCCTGGCCTGGCTTCCTGGCAGCGCTACACCTACCGGACCGCCGCCGACGCGCAGCAACTGGCGCTTTGGCAAATGGACAGCTATCGGCGCCTGGCCGACGATCACAGCCGAATCCGCCTGATCTTGACGCGCTCAGACCTGAAGGACGTGCTGGGTTCCTGGCGCGGCGACAATAGCATCGAGACGCAGCAGCAGGGAATCGTCGTGAAAATGAAAGGCGCGGAACCGCTTTCAGAGCCGAGACAGTTGGAAGAGTGGCTGGAATATGGGCTACGGATTGTGGCGCCCGCCTGGGGTCAAACGCGCTATGCCGCCGCGGCCGGCTCCACTGACGGGCTGACGCTGCTGGGCTTTGAATTGCTTGAGGTGATGGCCGGGTTCAACATGCTCTTGGATATCTCAGCGATGTCGGAATCGGCGGCCGCCGCCGCTCTCGATCGCTACGAAGGCGCCGTCATCGCCAGCCACAGCAATCCGCGCCACTTCAACGACAGCCCGCGCTGCCTCGCCGATGAGCAAATCCGACGCCTCGCCGAGCGCGATGGGGTGATGGGCATCATGGTGTATAATCGATTTCTGAGGCCCGACTGGCATCCGAGCGATCCCAAGCGTCGCGTATCCCTCTCGCATTGGGTTGATGCCGTGGATTATGTATGCCAGTTGACCGGGTCTGTCGCGCATGTTGGCTTGGGCAGCGATATTGACGGCGCTTATCCCTACCATGCGCTGCCAACTGAGATTGATACATCCAGCGATCTATGGCTGCTGCGCCGTGAATTGCGGGAGCGCGGTTTCGCTGAAGCGGATGTGGAGGCGATCCTGAGCGGTAATATGCTGCGCAAGCTGAAAGAAACTTTGCCGGACGGATAAGTATTAATGTGGCGATTCGCGCAGGTCGGCATAGCACTAGGCGCCTTGGGCGGGATGATTTGCTTTATGGGCTTGTTCCCCGGCGTCACCGGCGCCGCGCCCACCGCCGGCATCGGCCTGGTGCAAGTCGCAATGGTGCTCATCGGCTATACCCTGCTCATCCTCGGCGCCATCACCTATTTGAAGTTCACCTTCTTTCTTGAGGTGCCGGCCAACCTGGTCCAGCAGATTGGCACCCGCCTGGCATTGACGGGCATTCTCTTCGCTACCCTGTCCGGCATGGCCGATATACTCGGCTTTGGCACGCATATCCGCGATGAAACCGGCGATCTGTATTTCGGTCAATTGCAAATGATCGGGATTCTGGCGAGCTTTGTCCTCTCGTCGGTTGGCGTCTTGATCTATGTCCTGGCTGGCGCGAATGTGGCCCGTCACGCGCCGGTCGAGGCGCTTAGCGAGACGATCGCCGGCGTTGATGATACGAGCGAGATTCAATTGCCGGAGCTTGACGCGGCGCCTTAACGCGCAGCGCCAGATAGCGTCGCCGTTCCCTTCTCGCTCCAAAGGAAGCGCAGTGCAGGACAAGCCCCGCAGAATCCTCTACGTCGTCAACATTCCGCGCTTTTTTCTGTCGCATCGTCTTCCACTGGCATTGGCCGCGCGCGCGGCAGGCTTTGATGTCCACGTGGCCGCTTCGGATTCCGATCGAGATTCGGCGACGCGCATCGCCGACACTGGCCTGCCCTTTCACCCCATTCGACTCAGCCAACATGGCATCAATCCGCTGACCGAGTTGCGGACGCTGCGCTGCCTTCGCTCGCTATACCGCCGCCTGCAGCCGGACCTGCTGCATCACGTGAGCGTCAAGCCGGTCCTCTATGGCGGCATCGCTGCCCGATTGAGCGGGGGGCGCCCGGTTGTCCACGCACTCAGCGGGCTGGGATATCTGTTTGTGAATCAAAGCGCCAAGGCGAGACTTCTACAGATGCTGAGCCGGCCCGCATTCAAGATCGCGCTGGCTGGCGAGAATACCCGTGTTATCTTTCAGAATCCGGATGACCGGCGGCTCTTCGCCGAGCGCGGCCTGGTTGAGCGCGGCAAGACGCGGGTGATACGCGGGTCGGGCGTCGATGAAAACCGCTTCCGCATGAGCGAAGAAGAACTGGCGGGTCCGCCCGTTGTGCTCTTCGCCGGGCGCCTGCTCTGGCAGAAGGGACTGGGCGAATTCGTCGAGCTGGCGCGCAGGCTGCGCGGGCGGGCGCGCTTTCAGGTCGCCGGTTATGAAGAACGCAGCAGCCCGCAGAATGTCCCCGCCAGCCAGTTGACAGCCTGGCAAGACGACGGGCTGATCGAATGGCTGGGCGCGCGCGACGACATGCCCGCAGTTTACGCGGGAAGCAACATCGTCTGCCTGCCTTCAACCTACGGCGAGGGCGTGCCCAAAGTCTTGATCGAAGCCGCCTCTTGCGCTCGCGCCTGTGTCACCACCGATACGCCCGGCTGCCGCGAAATCGTGCGACATCAGGTCAACGGTCTGCTCGTGCCGCCTCATGACACTGACGCGCTCGTAGATGCTGTTGAAAGCCTCGTCGACAATCCGGCGAAGCGGAAGCGAATGGGCGAGGCCGGCCGGAAAATCGTGCTCGAATCGTTTACGCTGCGCCAGGTCCTGGACGAAACAATAGCGCTGTATGAAGAATTGCTCGGGCGTGACAGAGGCAGCTAGTCATTGCTGGCGGGCAGCCGCGCCAGGTTGTGCGCAGCGCGTATCGGCTCAGGCAGGCGGTAACGCGTCGTCGCGTCAAGCGCCAGGCGAACGGCGCTATGGCTATCGGCAAGGTGCCCGACCGAGATGAAAACCGGCTTCACATTGCTCCGCGTGCGCAGTACAACGCCCAATTGCGCCCCGCGATAGGTCAAGAGGCTGCGGCTCCCCTTGACTGCGCCCGGCTCAAGATAATCGCCGATATAGCGCGTCTTGCCACAACCGATGCTGGGACGTTCAAGCCACAAACCCAAGTGCGCGGCTATGCCCATCCGGCGCGGATGAATCTGCCCCATGCCGTCGAAGATGAAAGCGCCCGGCTCGCAGCGCAGTTTGCGCAGCGCCTTGAGAATGACCGGCCCCTCGCGAAATGCCAGCAAGCCCGGTATGTAGGGAAAAGCTGTTTCTCCGGTGGCGCGGGCTGTCTCCAAGATTTCAAGTTGCGGGTAGCTCATGACGACGACCGCCGCTCTTGCTGCCTTGCCCCGGACGCTGACATCAATGCCCGCGATGGTATCGAGGCGATCGAAGTCGAGCGCCTGGTCGTCGATTAACTGTGGCGCCAATTCCCGTTGCAGCGCGACCGCCGCGCTCGGGCTGAGGTTCCAGTCATGCAGGCGAGCGATTCTCATTACTGTACGCAACTGGCTACAGGAGAGACCGCTACATACCGAGATAATCTCGCAGCTCGCGCGATCGGGTGGGATGGCGCATTTTGCGCAGGGCTTTGGCTTCAATCTGGCGAATGCGTTCGCGCGTTACGCCAAAATATTGACCGACTTCTTCCAGTGTGTTGTCCTGCCCGTCCAGCAATCCGAAACGCAGCTCCAACACTTGCCGCTCGCGCTCGCTCAAGATGCCAAGCGCCGAACGGATCTGTTCCTTCAGCAATTGCCGTCCGGCGGCATCCACCGGGCCCAGCATGTTTTCGTCGGGAATAAAGTCGCCCAGTTGGCTGCTGTCCTCTTGCCCGACCGGCATGTCAAGGCTCATCGGCTCCTGGCTGATGCGCATGATCTTGCGCACCTTCTGCGAAGCCCGCCGCAGCTTGCGATTCAGTACCGGATCCAGCGCCGTGCCATCGCTCTGGTGCTGTTTGATCCGGTCGCGATCATCGTCATTGAGAAAGTCCATCTCCAGGGCGATCTGCTCTGTAATCGGGTCGGCGCCCAGCTTCTGGATCAGGTCACGCTGGACGCGCATCATCCGGTTGATCGTCTCAACCATGTGAACGGGAATGCGGATCGTGCGCGCTTGGTCGGCTATGGCGCGGCTGATCGCCTGCCGGATCCACCAGGTCGCGTAAGTGCTGAATTTGTAGCCCTTGGTATGATCAAATTTGTTGACTGCACGCAGCAGACCAATGTTGCCTTCCTGAATCAAATCCAGAAAACTGATGCCGCGCCCGATGTAGCGCTTGGCAACGCTGACAACCAGGCGCAGGTTCGCCCTTGTGAGCGCTTCCGACGCCATAGCGGCATGCTGCTCCACTTGCTCCTGCTGCTGCTTGGCCAGGCTGATCGGGTCCACGGTGTCTTCGATCCAACTGTCGAACTCCTGCAAAGACGGCAATTCATGCGCGCGGCGGAAGTAGCGCTGCATTTGCATCTGGTGCTCGAAGGGAAACAAGAACAGCGCCTGAATGACCTCGAAAAAGGCCTGCGCCAATATCGTCCATTCGTCATCGCGTCCCCAGTTTCGCTGGTTTAGATAACTGCGAATGTATGAATCCGCATCGCGGTCCCAGCTGTTGACGACCTCCTGGACTTCCGCCAGCGCCTTGAAAAAATCCGGCGCTTCCACATCGCGCTCGGCAGCCCGGAGGTGGAGCTCGCTCCAATCGTCGCGCAGCCGCCGGTAAGCGAAGCGTTCGACATCTAGAAAGTCCGGTTCTCGCGCTTTTGAAGTATGATTGTCCAGGCTCATCAGCTCGTCGCGCAGGCTCTCCAAATGGCGCTCCGCGGCGATCTGCGTGCTCAGCCACATCTCGCGGTTGCTATCCAGCAGGGGGACTAGCCCGATCTCCTTGAGGTACATTTTGACCGGATCGTCAGACAAGGGCAGGGCGTCAATGAGGTCGGACTGCGTATCGTCATCGTCCAGCTCAGCGTCATCATAGCCGTCCCCGTCATAGTTGCGGCGCCGGCGTCTATCCCCCCCGGTCAGAGCGTTCTCATCGTCGCTGCCGAAGTCAACATAAGCGCCGGTACCTTTTTCGCTGTCCCTCTTCATCAAGTTGACTCCTGTTCAAGAAATCGATGCTTGCCGCGTTGAGTAAGCATGCCGGCCCACGGCCCGGTTGAGGCGCGCTTTCGCCCGCATCGAAAGCAAGATTTTAACATTGAGCCGGTCATTTTGGCGTGGATCCTGCTCGCCGCCGGTTTGCGCTTCTTCTTGCAGGTATTGCATTTCAAGGCGTTCATTCTCCAGGCGGGACAGGCGCAGTTGCAGCGCCCGGCTGATTAGCTCATCACGCTCAGCCTGCCATAGCCCAGCGGGAAATTGACGCGCGCCAAAAATTTCATTCAAGTCCACCTCGAAGTTCCGGCGCAGCAGCCTGGAGACGGTCGCCGGGGTATCCAGAAGCAGCGCCTCAAATTCGATCCGAAGCTCTTCGTCAATGACCGACGCGAGATACTCCAGCGGTTCCTGATCGTCCTGCGACATGGATTCCAGCAAATGCGCCATCAGCGTCCGATACTGGCCCCGGCTGAAGTCGTCAACGCCCAACTCGCTCAAGGGCCCGTTCAAGAGATCGACATCATCGCCCGCCAGCTCGCGCAATTTGCGATTGGCCAGATAAAGCAGATTGGGATTCTTCAACAGCAGACTCATGCAATAAGGTTCAATCGCGCGTTGATGCCGCCCGCCGGCGCCGCCCGCCTGGCCTTCATCCGCCCCGGAGCCGCCTTCCGCGCCGCCGGGCATTTCGGCGAATTCCTCCGGCCAATACTCGGGCGGTGGCATGTCATCAGGAGGCGCGTCAGGCGGGGCGGCGCGCCTTGCCGGGCGCCTTGAAGGCGCGTTTTCCGCCGCCCATGACAGCAGCTCGCGCTCGCTGATGCGCAGGCGCCGCGACAGCTTCTGAATGTTGTCCTGCTGATACAGATTGTTCTCCGACGCCAGCAAAATCGGCAGCAGCGCCAAAGCGATCGACTGGCGTTCCTGCAAACTGGCGCCAGGGCTGAGCGACTCCGTTTCCATGCCAATGACGAAATCGGCCACCGCCTGCGCGTCGTCGACCATTGATTCCCAGCGCGCCGGTGATTTGCGCAAGAGATCATCCGGATCTTTGCCTTCCGGCATTTGCAGGATGCGCAAGTCCACTGAAAGGCGACCCGCGAAGTCATCGGCCAATGCTTGGCGCGCGACATCGAGGCTGCGGCGGGCGGCATTCTGCCCGGCTTCATCGGCGTCCAGCGCCAGCACAATCTTGCGCGCGTATCGCGGCGCGATCAACCGGATCTGCTTCTCCGTCATCGCCGTGCCCATCTGCGCCGCCACATTGAAATAGCCGGCCTGATGCGCCTGAATCACATCCATGTAGCCTTCGACGATCACCGCCGTGCCGCTCTCGCGAATGGCGCGCCTGGCCATGTCCAAGCCGAACAGCAGACGGCTCTTGTCAAAGACCGCCGATTGCGGCGAATTGATGTATTTGGCGCTGTCCTCCGACGCAAGCGCGCGGCCACCGAAGCCAACCGCCCGCCCCCGTTCATCGCGGATCGGTATCATCAAGCGGTTGCGGAAGCGATCGTAAACCCGGCCACGTTCGTTGCGAACAGCCAAACCCACTTCAACGATGTCATCATCGCCGTAACCGAGGCCGCGGAGCGACTTTAGCAGCCAATCCCAGCTTTCGGGCGCATAACCCAGCTGAAAATCCTCGATTGTGTCATCACGCAAGCCGCGCGCCTCACGAAGGTAGGCAGCAACCGAATCCGCGGCGCCGCTATGAAGCCGGCCCTGAAACAGCTCGGCGGCTGTCTTGACCAGCCCGCGCAGTCTGTCGAGCCGATCGTTCTGCGTTTTCTGCTCCGGCGTTTGCGGCCTGAGCTGCACGCCGGCTTCCGCCGCCAACTCGCGCAGCGCTTCCTTGAAATCCCAGCCGTGCATTTTCTGCGCGAACGTGAACAGGTCGCCGCCTTCGGAACAGGCGCCGAAACAATGCCAGGTCCCTCGCTCCGGATTGACTACAAAGGAAGGCGTCTTTTCATTATGAAAAGGACAGCAAGCCTTGTGGTTGCGCCCCGCTTTCTTTAATTCGGGAACATGCCTTTGCACGTATGCCACGATGTCGATGCGGGACTTGATCTCATCCGTCACGGACATGCAGCTGCTCCAAAATGAGATTGCCTGTCAATTATAGAGATGTCCAGTCGCCTCCGCCACATCTATCACAATAAGCTGACAGAACTATTACGGCGGCACTCGACCTGCGTTGCCCCAACCATTAGCGATTTCAGCGGCGAATTGGCGACTGAATCTTCGCGCCTTTGACAAGCCGGGCGCCAAAAGCGCATCGCTAAAAGTTCTCCAGCTTACTCAGGTCGGCTCGACCATGCTGCATGGCCGCGACCAGTTGAAGCAGCGCGATACGGTTGTTGCGCAGCGTGATATCGTCGCTGTGAACGAGCACATTGTCAAAGAAGGCGGTCACCGCCGGGACCATGGATTCGAATGCGCTAAGAAAGGCATCAACGTTGGCGGCGGCGCACAATCCGTCGGCGGCCGACCGATAAATTTCATACAGCGACATTTCGAATTCATCGCTCAACAGCGCGGGATCCAACTTCCGTTTATCCTCAGCTCGCGTGATGCGCGCGCAGCGGGCAAAGGCGTCGAGAATCGCCTCCCAGCCGTCGCGCTTGACCCAGGCAGCCAATTCGCCGACGCCCTGCACGGCGCGGGCCGGATCATGCGCTTGCTCAGTCAGAACCGCATTGATGACATCACGCGGGTATGCATATTCCTCGCTGAGCAGATTATCGAAGCGGCCGCTGATGAAATCGGCGACCTGCCGCCGGACGCCCGCGGCGATCTCCAGCGGTTGACCCGCCGCGACATACGCTATCAAGGTCCGCAGGTCGACGGAGATCGATCGATCCAGCAGGATCTGTATGACGCCCAAGGCGCTGCGGCGCAGCCCGTAAGGATCGGAGGTCGATTTCGGCGCCAGCCCAACGGCGAACAAGCCCGCCAGACTGTCCAGCTTGTCGGCAAGCGCAAGCAGACGGCCGGCGTCGCTCGCCGGGAGGCTGTCTCCAGCGCCGCGCGGCAGCCAGTGCTCGAATATCGCCGTTGCCACTGCCGCATCGACGCCTTCCCTCAGCGCGTATTCCCGCCCCATGATGCCCTGAAGCGAAGTCATCTCGACCACCATGCTGGTCGCCAGGTCCGCTTTGGCAATGGCGGCGGCTCGCTCTGCAACTGCAATGCTGCGCGCGTCAAAGCCGAGCAGCTCGCCTAGCCCGGGGACGGATGCGGCGACGCGATCATTCTTCTGCCGCATGGAACCCAGCTCCGCTTGAAAGGTCAAGGTGTCCAGGCGGGGCAGATAGTCGCGCAAGGGCTTCTTGATATCGGCCTGATAGAAGAATTGCGCATCGGAAAAGCGCGCGCGCAGGACCTGCTCGTTTCCTGAAATGACCTTGCCGAGATGTTCGCTGTCGCCATTGCGCGCGCCGATGAAATAATTCAGCAGCCGCCCGTCCTTGTCTTCCAGCGCGAAATAACGTTGATGCTTGCGCATGACCGTGACCAGGACATCGCGCGGCAAATCCAGATAACCGGCAGCGAAACTGCCGCGAAAAGCCGTCGGCGCTTCTACGAGATTGGTCACTTCATCCAGCAACTCGTCATCTTCCCGCAGGATACCGCCGACTTCTGAAGCCAACTCCTTAATTTGACGCAGGATCAGCGCCCGACGTGCCGCTAAATTGAGCACTACGCCCTGCGCTTCACAATGGCCTTGGTAAGCTGCCGCATCTTGCAAGATGATTTCGGGCGAACCGTAGGGACGCAAGCCATGCGTCAGGTTTCCGCTGGCGACGCCGGCATAGTCAAATGGTATGACCGCCTCGCCGAAGAGCGCCGCGATCCAGCGTATCGGCCGCGAAAAAGCGACGCCGGTTTCATTCCAGCGCATCGTCTTGTTGAACTTCGAGTCAGCGATAAAGGCGGGCAGCGCTTTCGCCAGAATATCGACGGTCGGCTGACCCTCGCGGCGCACCCAGGCGATGACATAGGTGCCGCCGTCCATTTCCCGCACGCTCAAATCATCGACAGCGACGCCCTTGCCGCGCGCGAATCCCTGAGCGGCGCGAGTGGGATTGCCGTCCGCGTCATAAGCGCGGTCAGCCGGCGGCCCTTTGGCGATGAACTCTTCATCTGCCTGCCGCGGCGCAACTCCACGCGCGATTACGACGATGCGCCTCGGCGTGGCATACAGCTCAATCCCGGACCGTGCCAGGCGCAGCTCGTCGAATAGCTTGGGAGCGGAGATCTCTGTCTGCTTCAGGGCCGCCGCCACATCATCAGCCGGCATCTCTTCGACGCCGATCTCGAGCAATACATCAGCCGCCTCGCTCGGCGGATCAGGCATGTGCCCCGGCTCGCGCACAGGCGCGCCCCGCCAGCGATCGTTCATCTTCATCAGCGGGTGGCCGAGCGTCTCTCGCGCCGCCAGGTATTCTTTGGCGATCGTGCGCGTCATCTCACGCATGCGCCGGAAATAATTCGCCCGCTCGGTGACGCCAATCGCGCCGCGCGTGTCCAGCACGTTGAACAGGTGGCTGCATTTCAGCACGTAATCATAGGCGGCGATGAGCGCGTCGCCTTCCAAGGCCCGGGCGTATTCGCGTTCATAGGTATCGTAGACCGTCTTCAAAGCTTCGACATCGGCGACATCAAAATAGTAGCGGCAGTGTTCAACTTCATCGCTGAACATGACATCGCCGTAACGCAGGCCGTCCAGCCAGTCAATCTCCCAGGCTGATTCTTTTTCCTGCAGCGCCAGCACGATGCGCTCGATGCCATACGTGATCTCGACGCTGACGGGGTCCAGATTCTGGCCGCCCGCCTGCTGAAAATAGGTGAACTGCGTGATTTCCTGGCCATCAAGCCAGACCTCCCAGCCCAGCCCCCAGGCGCCCAAAGCCGGCGATTCCCAATTGTCTTCGACGAAGCGGATGTCATGCTCGCGCTGTTTGATGCCCAGCGCCTCCAGCGAAGCCAGATACAATTCCTGCGGATTGCCCGGGTCCGGCTTCAGGATCACCTGGTACTGATAATATTTCTGCATGCGGTTGGGGTTTTCGCCGAAGCGGCCGTCATCAGGGCGGACCGACGGCTCGACATAGGCGACGCGCCAAGGCTCGGGACCCAGCACCCGCAAAATCGTCGCCGGGTTGCCGGTGCCGGCCCCGACCTGCACATTGTACGGTTCCCAGATCAGACAGTCCTGCGCCGCCCAAAACTGGTGCAACTTCAAAATGACCTGCTGGAATGTCAGAGGTAATGCCATCAATCTTCCTGACTGCGGGCTAGGTGGAAACAGACATGCGCATTATAGGAGCGATGCTGTCAATTGACGAGGGCTGCGGCAATTGGCTCAGTACAGCTTTCCAGCTCTGAGGCCCCCGCCCTAATTCATTGGCGTGGGGTTGAATGCCGCCTCTCCGTTAGTATCGGGCGCCCGTATCAAATCTGCCTGCGTGAGATCGTTGAAGGCCTTGAACACCGTCTCCGGCGCCAAGACATAGTATTCCGCCGCCGACGACTTGAGCACGACGCCGTCCTCCAAATTTGCGCCAAAGGTCAGCGTATACTCTTCCTCAATGTATACAGTCTCGTCGGCGCTTGCTTCAGGCGCTTCCGCTTCGTCTGCCGGCACTTCATCGACCGTTTCGGCCGGCGTGTCCACGCGCTGGTAGCGCACCTGGACGACGACCCGCGGCTCGGCAAGCTCGTATTCGTCCAGCGCTTTCAAGCCAAGCGGCTCCAGCAGGCGAACTGTCGCCGCATTGCGCGAGACGATCGGCATCTTTGTGTCTTCGAATGTCTCGCCTTCGGGCAAATCTGTGTAGCGCCAACTGTCGCCATCGCGCGCGAACGTAAAGCGGCCATCCGCATTCTCTACCGAAATCTCCAACACATCGGCCAGCGGCACGTTGACATAATTCGCGTCGACCCAGGCGGACGTTTGCGTGGAGAGCTCCCAGGAACTGAGGCCGACGCCGAGATAGACCTTGTCTTCACCGGCGCGGCGCACATAGACGGTGTCGACGCCGCCGCTGCCACCGAGATAGAGCGCCGCGCTCGCCGCAGCGCTTTCGAGGCTGAGCTTGCGCCGGAAGTCCTCATCGCTGACTTCGAGGCGGGCGAAATTAGCCGGATTGCTGGCGATCAAACGCCGCGTGTCCAAGCCCGCGATCTTGTTGAGGATCTCTTCTACCTTGTCGCCGTCGACGGGGAAGTCATCAGCGCCGGGCAAGACCCAGCCATCATCCCGCCGAGCGAAGGTCACTTCATTATCGAGGTCATCGGCGAAACTGAAGCGTTCAACATCGGCGGCCGCAATCCCGGCCGCTAGCGGCTCGACCGGGCGCGCTTCGGTGCCGCTGGATATGAGGACCGAGATAGCCAGAAGGACGCCCTGAGCAAGCAACAGTATGGCCAGAAGAATGTTACTGCGGCTCAACATTATGCGCCTCCTTCGATTTTAGTCGCCGTCTGACCATCGGCAAGCGAATTGGCCATTGGCGCGTTGCTGTCGCTGCTCCGCGGCAGCAGCTGCAGCGGCTGTTCCGCCCGGCGCTGTATCTGCCAGACCAGGCCGATAAGAATCAAGCCAATAATCGCCACCGCGTAATTGATCAGGACCCAGCGGTTTTGCTCCGCCTCGCTTATCGGCGGCAGGATCCGCGCCACGCTGCCGCGGCTGCGGATTGTCGCCAGCGAAACATCTTCGCTGAACCAATCGATTGCGTTGGCCACCAGCTGCAAATTGCTGATGAAGCGGTCGCCGGCGAAGTTGGCCGAGATTTGATAGACGGTGTCATTCACGAATTCGGAACTGCCGAGCACGACGATGCGCGTATTGTCAGGCGAGCGCTCGATCAAACCTAGCGGTTCGTTTTCCGTCGGCTCGCTCGCTTCAAAGGGCGATGGCTTGCCGATAAAGTGACTGCTGAAGGACGATTCTACCGCCAGCGCCAGGGGTAAGGACGACATCTGCTCCGGGATGGCGAAGCCGAAATCGGGATAAAGTTCCAGGTCCGGCTGCGGGTCGGCCAGGGTCGTCTCCCAAGCCGCGTCGCTTGAACGAATCAAGGTGCTAACTTGCGCATCCGCCAGGACCGATTCATCGACCGTAACCGGCGACGCCCAACTCATGGACGCCAGCGGCAAATTGTTGACGACCGGACTATCCGCGTCCAGGCCATTCGGGCGCACATCAATGAAGAACGGATAATCAAGCGCCTGAATTTCGGTGACGATCATATCGCCCACATCGCGCTGCGTTTGCATCGGAAAGGGCGCGTTCTGCAAATCCATCACCAGGCTGTCGCCGATGATGATGCCGTAACTTTCGAGCAGATCTTCAATGCCGCCCTCGTTTGGATCGAGCAGCAGCGTGCCAGCGTAGGGGTCGACGCCCAGCCGGTAATGCCCGGCCGCCACGATGACCGAGCCGCCGCGCATCAGGTATTGATCTATCGCATATAACTGCCGCTCGGTCAAGCTGTGCGGCGACATCAAGACCAGCGCGTCGACATCGGCCGCGATTTGCCCGTCTTCCAAGGTCACACGCCGCAGCTCATAAGATTCCCGCAGCGTCTCTTCCAGGATGCTGTATTGCTGCAGGCTCGGCATCTGCCGCCCGAATTGATCGATGGCCTGGGCCGGTGGCGTCCATAATCCGATCACCTTCAGAAAGCCGGGCGAAGTCCGCTTCAAGGCCGCCTCGATGGCGCCGCGTATTTCCGCCTGGCTGAGATCGCCCGCCGGATAAATCACCTGATAATCGTCGCCCGCTTCCACAACCAGATGCAAATAGAAGGTATCGAGCGAGAAGAAGCTGGCCGCAACCGGCTGAATCTGATAGAGCTCGAATAGATCGTCTTCGCTGATGCCGGCGTCCGGCGCGGTCATGTCGACCAATTCGTAAACCGCCTGGCCCTCAGCGACCTCCGCCGCCACATCTTGCAGCGTCTGGCTGACTTCGGTCATCATTTCCGGCAAAGTCGCGGAAGAGACGTATAGTGTCAGCCTGGCCGGCTCAGCGAGCGAGGCCAGCACCGCGTCGAGACTTTGAAAACCATAGACGACTCGCTGGATATTGCTGGTCAAATCATATTCCAGATTGCGCAAGCGAACTTCAACGCCAAAAGGCGTATCGACCAACTCAATGACTTCGGAAAAATTCAGCGCCGCGCTCTGATCGCCATAAGCGATGAGCACATCAAAGTAGACATTGACCAGCGACAGGCCGCCCCGATCATTCACCTGCAAGGGCGTCGGGCGGATGCCATGAATCTGATTCGCCTCGCGCTCCAGCTCCGGGTTAGTCAGCGGGTCAACAAATTCCAATTGCAGCTTGCCATTTGCCGCCAGTTCATATTCCCGCAGCGTGTCTTTGATGCGCGGCGCCAGCGGGGCCAGCAGCGGATGGCTCGCCTCGCTGAAATATCCGCGGACCAGCAGCGGCTCCTGCAGATCGGCCAGCAAATTTCGGGTGACATCCGACAAGCTGTATTCTTGATGCTGCGTCATATCCAGGCGAGCAAAATTGGCCGGCGCGAGCAGCAAGTTGAATGCCAGCAGATTGAGCCCGACAAGCGCGAGGCCGATGCCCGCGTTCAAGCGATGACCGCGCAAGTGCGCGCCCCGGCTCCAGCGCTTGCCTTCCAGGGACAGCACATTAAGCGCCAGGAAAAACAAGGCCAGCGAGCCATAATAAACCAGATCGCGCAAATCTATGACGCCCCGTCCGATGCTTTCGAAGCGGCTGCCGGCGCCAAACTTACGCAGCAAATCCCCCGTCGCCGCGCCGAACAAGTCTGTGACAACCGGCGAGCCGATCGCCTGCAGCAGGCCGCAGATGAAGGCGGTGCCGATTAGCGCAACCAGTTGATTGTCCGTGCGCGAAGAAACAAAGAGACCGATGGCGATGTAACTGGACGCCAGCAGCAGCGCCGCCAGATAGCCACCGATGACCGGCCCCCAGTCAAGGTTGCCAAGCGACTGCACCGTCAGCGGCAGGAACAGCGTCAGCCCAAGCGCCAAAGCCACCAGCGCCAGCGCGGAAAGGAACTTCCCGGCCACCAACTCGCTCAGGCGCACCGGCATCGTCAGCAGCACTTGCAGGTTGCCGCTTTCTTCCTCGCGGCTCCATTGATGCATGGTCAAAGCGGAAACCAGCAAAATCATCAGCAGCGGCATCCACTCAAAGAGCGCGCGCACATCAGCGGCGCCGCGCGCGAAGAATGAATCCACCCAAAAGAAAACGAACAAGGTGAGCACGAGGAAGACGCCGACGAAAATCAGCGCCATCGGCGAGCCAAAATAGAGCTTGAGTTCCTTGCCGCTGATAGACATGATCTTCTTCATCGCCGCCTCCTAGGCCGTCGTCGCCAACCGGTTAAAGAAGGTCTCGAGCGTGACGGTATCGCGGCGAAGCTCCCGCAGCGGCCATTTCCGCTCCGCCGCCAATTCGAAAATGCGCGGCGTGATATCGGCCGAGCTGACGATGCGGTATGACGGAAAATCATCGGCTGAACGCATCCGGTTCACCCGCGAGATGCCAGGCAGCGCCGTCAACTCGCGCTGCACCTCTTCATCGTCCTGCTGGAGCACCAGCGTCGCGTCATTGCTCAAGCTCAGCTCGCTCAAGCGTTGGTCGGCTCGCACTTCACCATTGATAATGATGATCACGCGGTCGCATATCGCTTCAACTTCCGACAGGATATGTGAGGAGAACAGAATCGTGCCGTCCTGCGCCAGTGATTTGATGAGAGCGCGTATCTCGACGATCTGGGTTGGATCCAGCCCGACCGTCGGTTCATCCAGGATAAGAAACTGCGGTCTGTGCAGAATCGCCTGCGCCAGCCCCACGCGCTGCCTTAGTCCTTTGCTTAATGAGGCGATCGGCCGCGCTAGATAATCTTGCAATCCGGCGCCGTAGACCGCGTCCGACAGCAGCGCGATGAATTCGGCGGGCGGAATCTCCCGCAGCTCGGCCATCATGGAGAGATAAGCTTGCACCGACAGCTCGGGATAGAGCGGCGTATTCTCCGACAGATAGCCGATGGTCGCTTGTACCTCGCGCAGATTGCTCAGCACATTCAGCCCGTCGATCTCAACCGTCCCCTCGTCCGGGTGCAGAAATCCGGTGATGATTTTGATCGCGGTCGACTTGCCGGCGCCATTCGGCCCCAAAAGGCCGACAATCTCGCCCGCCCGAATATCGAAGCTGACGCCGTGCAAAGCGCGGATGCTGCCGTAGCTCTTGGCGATGTTTTGTACATGGATCATAAGCCGACTTCCTTTCCAGGACAAGCGAACGGGTTGCCCACCCAATGATCGGCAAGCAACCGGACGCGCGGTTCTCTTCAGCCGCCCGGCGTCCTAGCGGTACCAAGTTAGTCATGCGAAAAACTACCCCGCTCAGCAAACTCCCCTTCCC
>WTGN01000082.1 GCA_011523545.1 Chloroflexota bacterium
GCCCGCAACGTAAACCGGGGCGAGCCATTGGTCCGCCCGTCATTTTTGGAACGCGGCTCGGCCTTGGGTCAGGTCCGCGTCCGCGCAACGTACAAATATGTGATGAGCGACAGGGCAACCATGGCGACCACAATCAGCAGCCCGCCGTCATAGCTCCCGCTTTCATCACGCAGGCGCCCCACTAGCCAGGGACCGATTGCCGCGCCCAAGCCCCCCAGGCCGCCCACCAGGCCGTTGATCATGCCCAAGCCCTGGCGCTGGAAGACATCGCTCGCCAACGCCGTCGTCTGGCTGCTGCGCGCGCCCTCGCCCATGGCAAACAGAAAGGCGTAGAGAATAAGAAGCAGCGGCAAATCAACGGCGCGCAGCAAAAGCAGCACAGCCACCGCGCCCAACAAGCCCGCCGCGCCAATGGAATAGGCGGTGGCGCGCCCGAAGCGATCCGACACCCAGCCGAGGCTAACGAAGAAGCCGCTGGTCAAGAGGCCGCCCAAACCGACCACGTTGGCAGCCGCCGCCCGCTCGACGCCGACCGACTCCATATAGGCGATCTGGTGCACGGTCAAGCTGCGCACCGGCCCCATCGTCATCACAGCCGCAATCATCAGCGCCCAAAATGCCCGATTGCGCAGCATGGCCCGCCAATTCATCCTGGTCGCCACCTGAAGCCCGCCGCCAGCCAGCGCTTGTGGCGGCCGGCGCAAGCCAAAGACCATCAGCGGCAACAAGACGACGAGGCAGATCAAAGCCAGCGCCAGATACGCATCGCGCCAGCCAAACTGCGCCACCAGTCGATTCGACATCGGCACAAAGAGCAGCGAGCCCAGGCCGGTGCCCGCGAAGGCGATGCCCAAGGCGCGGCCGCGCTGCCGCGGCGTCGTCCAGCCGGCCACCACCGACGCGACCGGACCCAAGCCGGTGATGCCCAAGCCAATGCCTTCGACAACGCCGTAGGACAGCAGCAAGTCGGCAAACGAGTTCGCCTGACTGCTAAGCCACAAGCCGCCGGCCATCAAGAGGGCGCCGAGCCCGAAGACGGGCCGCGGCCCCCAGCGGTCGAGGGCGATGCCGGCCAGCGGCGCGGTTGCGGCGAAGACGAGCATGTTGAGGCTGAAGATGGCCGCCGACGCTTCGTTGCTCCAGCCTTCCGCGCGGACGAATTCGGCGAAGAATACGGAGTAGGAAAGGCGAATGCCGAAGATGATGAAAACGCAAAGGAAGCAGACGATGACAATGCGCGTGGCGCTGGGCAGCGGGTCGTCAGTTCGCCGGGTCATCAACTAGGCGGCGAGCTCGTGAAGCGCCTCGTGTCTGGAAGACCAAAGAACAGGATTCATGGCGAGATTTCGCAACACATCCATCTCGGTCTCAACGCTTTCGCGCTGCACATCATTCAAGATAGGATAGAGTTGCGCGCCATTGGGCCTGCTATCGCGGATGTCCCACCACCGCCAAGCCACTTGCTCCACCGCGCCGCGGCCAGGACTGTTTATGCCGATGAGCACTCGATGTGGCTTATTGCCTGAAGGCGGGATGACATACTTGTAATCCACATAGTAGCCGCTTTTCCCATTAAATCTCTTGGCGTCAAACCGAATATTGGACGCGTCCAGCCAAGTTCCAATGCTTGCGTCAAATTGATGTTTGTCTTTGGAAAAGGGTGCAATATAGTGGAGATCATCAACGGCAATCATCGCTTGCAGGAGATTATGCAACTTCAATGCAAAGTCTTTGGCTGTTGCGCGCGTCACAAGGTCATTGCCATCCCGCTTCACTCCAAATCCATTTAGGTTTAACTGCATCAAATTCCTGCAACGTTTACCATCCACAGTTAAGCCGCAGAACTCTAAGTCTTCAATCGTGTAGCCGTCGTCGGTCAGAATAATCTCGTCGCCAGAAAGCTCTGCGTAGACTTGCATCATGTCATTGTGTCGATCCAAGAATGGGGTAGTGATTTCCACACCATTCTCGATCGTTCGCAGCGTTGTGCTTTCACTCATCCACTTGTGATACTTTTCGGTCAGCTGTCTGATTTGATCAATCATCAGATTAAGCCTTTCTGTATCCGAATATGTGGCGGCTGAACGATATTGCAGAAACGCATGAAATCGTCCAAGGTCACCTGCAAATCGTCAAGATCAGAAAACTTGTCAGAGGGCGGCGTGATCGCCCACCTATCGTGAAAACCCTCCCGATACTGATGGAGATGGGGCGGTTGAACTAGTGTGCCGTCATCGTTGCGATGGGGTCTGCCTCCCAAGTCCAGCCTCACAAGTCGTATCTCAGTCCGCGCTCGTGTTTGCAGCTTTACGCGAAGCTCTTTGCGACGCCCTCGTGATAAATCCAGCAGAAAGTTCTCCTGCGAGTCGAGTGATTGAAGATGCAACACAATCTGCTTTCCATGCAATGGAAAGGGATTCACCGCATCGTCTACTCGGCGTTTTTCCATAGTCAACAAATAATCTGCCTCTTCCTGGGTCATCAAAATGTCAGACAATAGGCGTTCCTCCATCAATCTTAGTAGCACGTCATAATCAACAGATTTCCGCATCCAAATCCTAGCATCATCAGCATCCTACTGCAATAAGACCGCCATCGTCGCATTCGCCGCCGGCATCAGCCCAATCCGCGCAGCGCGCGGCAGCATATCCAGCGCCGCGTCAATCGCCGTCTGAAGATCGGGCTGCGGATGAAACAGCAGCGCCCGCGCGAACGCCGCATCCAAATCAGACACGAGCATGGTATGAACCCGCGCCGCATCGCGCGAGACCTGAAAAGCTTTATGCCGCCCAACCTGAAAACCCTCGCCTTCAAAGCGCTTAAGAACGGCTTCGTGCGAGCGCATCGGCGGATTCATCATCCAGTTCTCATAATCCTGGTTGCCGCTGCCTTCCGGGCAGGCGGCGCACAGTAACATGACCCCGCCATCTTTGGTCACAGCGGCGGCATGAGCCAGGCCCTTCTGCGCCTGATAAATGTTGATGTCCTTGGGATGACCACCGGGGGAGGCGATCATCAAGTCGAAGGGCGCTGCAACCGACAGTTGACAGAGCGCCCGCGCTGCCGGGATGCCTGCGCGCATGACCGCGACCGGGTCGCCGGCGAAGGCGCCGATGATCTGCTTGTCGCTGTTTAAAATGGCGTTCAGGGCGAAGTCGATGCCGATCTTGCGGCCGATTTCTTCGACATCTTGTCGCGCCGGATTCGTTTCATATTCGCCGAGCCGCGCGTTCTCCTCAAGCATCATAGCGTGGTTTTGATTGATCGTCTCCGCCCCCGCCAGCCCAATCGCGGCGCTCTTGACCCCGCCTGAAAAGCCCTGGAATTGATGGGGCTCGATATTGCCGAGCACGATGCGGTAATCGGCGGCCAGGTAGTCGCTGTTGATTTGGACGGGCGTCCCGCGCGCGGTTTCGCCCAAGTGGGTCAGGTTGGCGCTGTCATAGGCGTCGTGACATTGGACGCGATAGGTCTTGATGATCTCCGCCGGCAAGACGGCTGCGAACTCCGCCGGCGCCATGCGCGGGTGCATGCCGGCCGCGATGATGAAAAGCACATCGTCATCACGAACGCCGGCGTGGCGCATCCCGGCCAGTAGCGGCGGCAGCAGATGCTCATGCGGCACCGGGCGCGTCTTGTCGTTGATAGCGATGGCGACCGTCTGCCCGGCGCGCGGCGGCTTGACCTCGCCCAGCGGGTTATAGACTGCGTCACGGACCAATGCGCTTGGATCGTCCGCTGACGGTACGGCACGCGGCCTTACGTACTCGACGTCGTATCCCGCGGGCAGCACGGCCCGAATGTCGCCGTTACCGTAGGGGAGAATCAGTTGCATGGCCGTTTTCGGGCGACCTGATAGGCCGCCCCTACACTTTCGTGGGTGGCAGGCGAAAGGGCGAGAAAAGTCTCCCCCTCCCTAATGCTTTGGGGAGGGGGCCGGGGGG
>WTGN01000014.1 GCA_011523545.1 Chloroflexota bacterium
GTCGCGTAGACACTGACCCGCCGGGGAGGGGTTTGGGGTGGGGGTGATTGCGATTCGCCATTAGTATGCCTCCCGGAAGCGGCTGATGATGACGCGGCTGAACGCACTGAGGATGAAGGTCATCAGAAACAGCGTCAAGCCGATCGCGAAAATGCTGTTGTAGTCGATCGAGTCGTAACTCAGGTCGCCGCCGCTGATGCGCGCGATATGGCCGGTCATCGTCTCGGCTGAGTCAAAGGGATTGAAGCTGAAGTTGGGGCCGGCGCCCGCCGCGATCGCCACGATCATCGTCTCGCCGATGGCGCGGGAAACCGCCACGATAAATGCCGCCAGGATCCCGCTCAGCGCCGCCGGCATCACAACTTTGAAGACCGTTTCCAGCTTGGTCGCGCCCAAGCCGTAGGAGGCTTCACGCAAGGCGTTGGGCACGGCGTGCAAGGCGTCTTCGCTCATGGAGCTGATTAGTGGGATGATCAGAATGCCGACGACGATGCCGGCTGAGCCGGTATTGTAGATATTGACGACTTCCGCCCCGAAAATGCCCCGCAGCAGCGGCGTCATAAATGTCAGCGCGAAGTAACCGTAAACCACGGTTGGGACGCCCGCCAGGATTTCCAGCACCGGTTTCAGTGCGCCGCGCACCCTGGGCGATGCGTATTCGCTGAGATAAATCGCGGCGCCGATGCCCAGCGGCAGCGCCACCAGCATGGCGATTGTGCTGGTCATCAAGGTGGCGTTGATCAAGGGAATGACGCCGAATTCGCCAATGGCCGGAATCCAACTGGTGTTGGTGAAGAACTCGAGCAGCGTCGGGCGGTCGTTGTATTCGACGGCGACGCCGGCGCGGTGGGGCGCGATGGTGTTTTGGCCCTGGACCCCGCGTTTAACTTCAATACGCGGCAGGTAACCGTCGGCAAGAAAGAGCTGGCCGATGCGCTCGGTCAAGGGAAAGACGGTCGAGCTGCCGGCGGCGATCAGCGGGCCGGAAACTTCGGCCGGGTTCACCAGCGGCAGTTCATCCGCGCCGGTCGCCCGGAGCCACTCGTTGCGCGCCGTGTCCAGGGCTTCGCTTGGCGCCGGGAAGTAGCCGACATCGACAATCACATCGCTGACGCGATCGAGATAATAGCTGATGAAATCTTTGACCTGCGGATGCTGGCGCATGATGTCGGCGTCGCTGTAGATGAACAGAGGCCGCGAGAGGGCGTAGCTGCCGTCTTCGACCGTCTGCGCCGACGGTTCGACGCCATCCAGCGCCAGAAGCTTGAGGTCATCTTTGTTCGCCAGATACCAGGCGTAACCGAAGAAGCCGATGCTGTACCGGTTGCGGTGGATGCTGCCGACCAGTTGATTGTCGTTCTGCGACGTGATTGGAATTTGGGCCAGCAGCGCCGCCGGATCGCCATCAAGGACCGCTTCAGTGAAGAAGTCGAAAGTGCCGCTGTCAGCGCCCGGGATGACCAACTGCACCGGTTCATCGGGCCAGCCGGCCCGCAGCGCGGACCAGGTGTCCGCCTCGCCGAAGAGCTGCTTCAATTCGGCGAAGGTCAACTCGCTGACGAAGTCATTGTCGGCGCTGACGACGACCGCCAGCGCGTCGGTGCCGATGCGAAAGGGAACGGGACTGATGCCGGCCGCGCGGCAACGGTCGATTTCGCTTTGATTGGCGGGCCGGCTGGCGTTGACGATCTGCGGGCGCTTTAAGCCCAGCTCGGCCAAGTCGACATTGGACGCGCACCAATGCTTGAAGCCGCCGCCGGTGCCGACTGCTTCGATGTCGATCTGATTGTTCTGAAATTCGACGACCTGCATGACTTCCTGGCCGACGCGGATGACGCCGCTCGCCTCAACCGCTTCCAGGGCTTTGCCCGGCTCGACGGTGATGATCGTGGTCTGCTCGTCCATGTCGCTCAAGATGGGGCGATTGCTGTTGACCCATTGGTCGCGCGTGAAAAAGGCGATGGACTCGTTGCCCAGGACCAGGATAATGCCGAGCGTGGTGAAAATAGACAGCAAGCCGCAGGCAAACAGGCCTGCTTGAATCGCCGCTTCATGCAGTTTGAATTTATGCCTCAGATTGAGCGGATTCTGCGCCAGTTGCGGAGGATGCGGCTGCTGCGGCTTGTTCATTGCTCTCTTGCGGAAATCGTCCGCCATGATAATCAGGAAAAGCCGAATCTGTGTAGGGGCGGGACAAGTCTCACCCTAGATTTCCCTAACGCGCAGTTTAGGGCGAGGCAAGTCTCGCCCCTGCAATTTTCGATGCAAGAGTCCGCGCTACATGTCCATCATCATCGCGTCAAGGAAGGCTTGCTTGGCGGCATTCAGCGCGCTGGCTGAGGCCGGGAAGTAACCGACGTCGACAAGCTCGTCATTGACACGCGCGAGGTAGAAATTGATGAAGGCGGCGACCTGCGGTTTTTCCGCCATGATGCCGGCGTCGCTGTAGATGAACAGCGGGCGCGCCAACGGGTAACTGCCGTCATCGGTGGTCTGGGCGTTGGCCTCGATGCCTTCGATACTGATGATGCGCAGGGCGTCCTGATTCTCGACATAGTAGGCATAGCCGAAGAAGCCGATGGCGTAGGGGCCGCCGGCGATGCCTTGCACCAGGACGTTGTCGTCTTCGGACAGCTGCGGGTTGGCGCTGAGGATGGGCTCTTCATCTTCATCAAAGACTACTTCCACGAAGTAGTCGAAGGTGCCGCTGTCGGTGCCCGGGATGAAGCGCTGAATCGCTTCGTTCGGCCATTCGGCTCGCAGGTCCGACCAGGCTTCGGCGCTGCTGAAGATCAGCGCCAGTTCTTCCAGCGTGACATCGTTGACGAAGTCGTTGGCGCTGGAAACGGTAACGGCCAGAGCATCGGCGCCGACGCGGAATTCGATCGGCTCGCGGCCGATGGCTTTGCAGGATTCGCGCTCGCTGTCCTTAATGGGGCGCGACGCGTTGCTGATATCGGTCTCGCCTTCGACGCAAAAGCGCTCGAAGCCGGCGCCGGAGCCGATGGACGCGATGGAGGGCGCGACGCCGCCTTCGTCGGTCCAGCGCTCGGCCATGCGTTCGCTCAGCGGGAAGACGGTGGAGCTGCCGGCGATGATGATCTCGCCTTCGGAGTAGTCGAGCGGGTCGACTTCGGGCAGCTCAAGATCCGCCTCCGAAGCGCTCGCCAAGGCCGTTGCCAGCGCGAGCAGCAGCAGTATCGTTAGGAGTTTCCGTATGTGCAACTTACTCTCCTGAGCATCAAAGTGTGAACGAAAAATATGCAGGCTTGCACATTCTAAAGTTTAGCGGAACACAGATTAAAATGTACGGCAAAGCCATTAACGAACTGCTAGGTTTCCTTTAAGCTGCCTGTCCGGGTTTCATAATAGTTCCTTGCGTGCTTAACATTGGCGACCGTCCGCGCGCCCGGACGGCGACATGTGTTGGTGATTTCGCCATCTGACGATAGAATTAGTATTGTGCGTCACGCGACAGAATGCCGCCGATGATCAAATACTTTCAACGCCGTCTCTTGCAAGCGATACCGACTTTCTTCGGCGTCACGATTTTGTCGTTTATGATCATCCTGTCGGCGCCGGGCGACCCGGTCGCGATGATCGCATTTTCGCCTAATCCGTCACCGGAGGCGATAGAGGCGCAGCGGCGAGAACTTGGCCTTGATCAGCCGCCACTGCTGCAATATGTGTACTGGCTGGTCGGCAACGACTGGACGACGATCGATATCGATGGCGATGGCATAGGCGAGAGCGCCGGGACCAGGCGTGGTTTGCTGCGCGGGGACCTGGGCGTGTCGATCAAGCAGCGCCGCCCGGTTACGGATTTGATAGTGCAGCGGATCCCGGCCACGCTCAGGCTCGGCGTGGCTGCGCTTGTTATCGGCTATGTTATCGGCGTCGGCTTGGGTGTGCTGGCTGCGGTTTTCCATCGCACCTGGGTTGACCAGCTGATTCGCGTTTTGTCTGTAATAGGCAACGCGGTGCCGGCATTTTGGCTGGGCTTGCTGTTGATTATCATATTCGGCGTGCAGCTTGATCTGTTGCCGATCAGCGGCATGCGCAATATCACGCAGCGCGGCCCGCAGAGCGTCAGCGACGCCCTGCGTTACATGATTATGCCCGTGTCTGTGCTTTCGTTAAACACGATAGCCTTCATATCGCGCTTCACGCGGACGCAGGTCCTGGAAGTGCTGCAACAAGATTACATCCGCAGCGCCTATGCAAAAGGTCTGCCTACGCTGACGATCTGGTTCCGCCATGCCTTGCGCAACAGCTTGCTGCCGGTGGCGACATATTTCGGTCCCGCCATCGGCACACTGCTGGCGGGCGCTGTGATCATCGAGCAGGTCTTCCAATGGCCCGGCATGGGCAAGCTGATTATAGACGCGGTGTATTCGCGAGATTATCCGCTGGTGATGGGTTCGGTTGTGGTCGCTTCCGTGATGTTTATCTTGGGCGTCTTGCTCTCGGACTTTTTGTATGTCTTGCTCGATCCGCGCATTCGCCTGGAGTGAACAGGGCATGTTGGGAGGGCGAGACAAGTCTCGCCCCTACAGACTCTGCAGATGGAGTGGCCTTGGCCATGGCGCGAGAGCCGAAGATAGCTAGCCTGGAAAGCGCCGAAGCGCAGCGGCATTCGCGTTCGTTCTGGCGGGACGCGGTCGCGTTTATTTTGCGAGACCGCCTCACGGTTGTAGCAATCGGCGTGCTGCTCGCGGCGACGCTTGTCTGCTCGCTGTCACCGGTTGTTTTGGAGCGCGTTTTCCAGCTGGAAGTGAACGACACGAGCATCCCGGATCGCTTCAAGCTGCCGGGCGAAGACGGCTATGTGCTGGGCACAGACCAACTGGGGCGCGACCAGTTGCTGCGCCTGATATACGGGGGACGGGTCTCGCTGACGATTGCCTACCTCGCGAGTGTCATGACCGTCACCATTGGCGTCGCGCTGGGCTTGCTGGCCGGTTATTACGGCAAGGCAGTCGATGATTTGATCTCCTGGGGCATCAACACACTCAGCGCGATTCCGCCGCTGTTCCTGTTGCTGATCGCAGCAGCGGTGTGGGAGCCTTCGACCGAGGTGCTGGTGTTTATGCTGGCGGCGCTTGGCTGGGTGGGCACGAGCCGGCTGGTGCGCGGAGAAGTGCTGTCATTGAAAGAGCGGGATTATGTGTTGGCGGCGCGGGCATCGGGCGCGAGCGACTTGCGCATTCTTGTGATTCACATTCTGCCCAATGTGTTTCCCATCGTCATGGTCACCATGACCATCATCGCCGGCAATTTGATCCTGATCGAATCGGGACTAAGCTATCTTGGCATGGGCATTCAGCCGCCGACGCCGACTTGGGGCAATATGCTGACCGATTCGCGCAGTTACCTGGTGACGGGCGTGCATCTGATTGTTATGCCGGGCATCTTGATTATGATCACCGTGCTCTGCTTCTACCTGGTGGGAGATGGCTTGCGCGATGCGCTGGATCCGCGGCGGTATCAGCAGTAGCTTCAATTGGCGCATGCGCTGTGCTAACCTTTGGGCAACCTTGGACAGGCAACAGACGTGGAGGCCGCCATGCTTGAAGGCATCGTTCTCAGCATAAAGCGCAAGATCTTGATGAGACATTTCAAGTGCCTGGACGTGAAATTTCGCGCCCAATACCTGGGTGAGGCGATGGCGACTGCCCAAGACGAAGCTGGCTATGCGGGCCAACGCGAGCGACTGCAGGACGCGATTCAGGAGGTCTGCGCCAAGAAAGACATCGGGCACGAGGAAATGAACCTGGTCGAAGATGAATTGAACGATTATGTCAACAGATTGGTGCGCGCCGCATTTGAGGCGGAAAGCAAGAAAAACCAGAAGCGCGAGCTTGTAGACGGGCGCATCAAGATCAAGCGAGTAGATCGTGAGGGGCTTAACGGCAGTTCGCAAATAAGCGAGCCGGAGCCCAAGCTGTAATTCCTCGAGAGCTTTGTAGATTTCAATATCAGAATAGGGCGACTCAGCGAGTCGCCCCTACAGATTTTCCGGTGAGTGGGACGAGCCACCGTCTCGCCCCTACAGATTTTCCGGTGAGTGGGACGAGCCACCGTCTCGCCCCTACATTTTCTACGGGATGTTGGGCGAGCCAAAGTCTCGCCCGTATTTAATTCGCCAATATGGAGTCACCTGTAGGGGCGTCTCGCTGAGACGCCCTCGTTGCAATATGGAATGCGCAAACGGCGAATCCTTTGGCGTGGGCGAGCCAGTAGCCCACCCCCACACACAGCTGGGTGACGGATAGGCCGGAATTTACTCCGCCAATGTCCACTTGTGAACGTCGGCAGTGTAGCCATAGAAGACCCAGAAGGCGGTCGGCTCGAAGCCTTGAACGCGCTTGGTCGCCGTTTGCCAGATGTTGGGCACGAAGGTCCAGTCGTAGGCGACATCTTCGTGGGTGATGCGCTGGATCTCTTTGTAGATTTCGCCGCGCTCGACCGGGTCACAACCTGGCAGGGTCCGCGCTTGGTCGATGAGTTCATCGACTTCCGGATTGACATAGGAGCTGGTGTTGCTGCCGCCGGGGTTCGCTCCATTGTCTTGCCGGCTGTTGAGGATACCCATGAAGTCGTTGGGGTCGGGCGCGCCGCCGGTGCCGCCGCTGTTGCTCATGGACGTGCCATCATGCTCCTGACCGAAGAGAACCGTGCTCAGGTAGTTGGCCCATTCGACCAGTTCGACAGTGACTTCGACGCCGATATCCTTGAGTTGATCCTGCGCGATTAGCGTGGTGGTGGGGAACATCGTGAGGATATCGCTGTAGGGGATGTTGAGCGTCAGACGTTGGCCGTCTTTTTCGCGCACGCCATCGCCGTCTTCATCGACCCAGCCGGCTTCTTCGAGCAACGCTCTGGCGGCTTCTGGATCATAGGGATAGGGATCAATGTCGGTATTGTAGGCGGCGGCGTGATAGGGATTGACCGCGCCAACGAGGCGCGTGCCGCCTTGATCGCCACCCATGGTCGCCAGGATGTCGAACTTGTTGTAGCCCATGGCGATTGCTTTGCGCACGTTGACATCGGTCAGGATCGGATGGGCGGGCTGGTCCTGGCGGTTGCCGTCGGCGTCAAATGCCGCCGTTGGCTGGGTCGGGTCCGCCCAGTTCAAGCTCATGAATTTAACCGACATTTGGGGGAAAATCTGCCACTGCAAGTTGCTGGTATCGGCGATCTGGGCGAAGATATCGCCGTGCAGATAGGTGTAATCAATCTCGCCGGCTTGCAGCGACTGCGCGGCCAACTCATGGGAGCCGACATTGCGATTGATCAGGTAGGGGATGCCGACCTCGCCGCCCCACCAGGTGGGATTGGCGTAATAGCTCTGGAACTCGGCAGGCTCGTAGGCGTCCATGACGTAGGGTCCGCCGCTGATCTCAAGCGGATTGGTGCTGATCTCGCCGTTCTTGAAATCGCTGAAGTCGGCTTCGAAGCGATGCGCCGGCATGAGGCGAGTCCCGCCTAATTCGGCGAAGACCGTGCAATCCGGCTCGCTCAAGACAACGCGGAAGGACTTGTCGTCAATGACTTCGACGCCTTCGACATTGGCGAAATCGGCCGCGCGCCAGGAACCCACTTCGGGAGACTTGATGGCGTCGACGACAAATTTCATGTCATGCGAAGTGATGGGCACGCCATCGCTCCAATTCGCGTCGTCGCGGATGTGGAAGGTGTAGGACAGCCCGTCTTCAGCCGCTTCCCAAGTCGTCAGCCCGGGAATCGGGTCATAAGACATCGGGTCGATTTCATAGGGCTTGGGCCACAACAGGCTATAGGCTTGGAAGGAGGCGCCATCGCTGCTTAGCACTGGATTGAAGGTGCTGACATTGCCGAAGCCGCGAATGACGATTGTTTCCGAATCCTGGCCTAGCGCCAGAGCAGCCGAAAATACGAGCGCAAGAACAAGGAATAACTTCAAGACTCTCATGGGTATCTCCCTTTTCTGTCTGTTTGAGCATCTCGATAGAAGGGCATTCAATCATATACTATAACACTATCTCGGCAGGTTTACGACAATCACGGCACGTTGCGGAGATTATAGACAGTAAAGGGTTGCGCGACTAGAACAAATGCGCTATCCTTGCGGACATAGCATAAGGCGGGCAAAAGCACTACACTTGGGCTGACCATTAGACAAAGTGAGACGATGGCGATGGCAAAGGCAAGACGGGCAGTGAAGGAAACGCAGATCATCGACAATAACGATCATCAAGCCAGGCAGAAAGCGCTGGACGCGACCTTGATTGATATCACCAAGCGCTATGGCGATGGCACAATTTTCAGCCTGGGCGCGGGCAACCACCTGGAAGTTGAGGCGATCTCGACTGGCTCGCTGGGCATCGATATTTCACTGGGTGTCGGCGGCGTGCCGCGCGGCCGCATCACCGAGATTTATGGGCCGGAAAGCTCGGGCAAGACGACGCTCTGCCTGCATGTCGCGGCGGAAGCGCAAAAGGCGGCCGGCATCTGCGCCTTTATCGATATGGAGCACGCGCTTGACCCGGCTTATGCCGAGAAGATCGGGGTCGATATTCAGCAGCTATATGTTTCGCAGCCCGATACTGGCGAGCAGGCGCTGGAGATCACCGAGCATCTGGTTCGCTCGGGCGCGCTTGATGTCATCATCATCGACAGCGTGGCGGCGTTGGTCCCGCGGGCTGAAATTGAAGGCGAGATGGGCGATTCGCATGTCGGCTTGCAAGCGCGTTTGATGAGCCAGGCGCTGCGCAAGCTGGCGGGCGCCATCAAGCAATCGAATGTCAGCGTCGTCTTCACCAATCAACTGCGCGAGAAAGTGGGCGTGATGTTCGGCAGCCCGGAGACGACGCCGGGCGGGCGGGCGCTGAAATTCTACGCCAGCGTGCGCATTGATATTCGCCGCATCCAGCAGATCAAGCACAGCGGTGATGTCGTTGGCAACCGGACGCGCGTCAAGATCAAGAAGAACAAGGTGGCGGCGCCGTTCAAGGAATGCGAATTCGACATCATGTTCAACCAGGGCATCAGCAAAACGGGCGAGATCATCGACATCGGCACCGAGCTGGGCATTATCGACAAGCGGGGGGCTTTTTATCGTTATGCCGATGAGCTGCTGGGGCAAGGGCGGGAGAACGCCAAGCAGTTCCTGGGCAGCAACGGGCGGATGTCGGATGTGATCGAGAGTCAGATTCGGAGCACGTTTGGCTTGGCTGCGCTGGCGGAGGCTGGGGGAGAGGGGTAGGGCTTTCGCCTACGCTCCGTCCCCACGCCCCGCACGCCACGCCTCCTCGCTCACAAGCTCGCCATTCTCGACGCTGCTTTCTTTGAAGCGTTTGTTCTTGTCGAAGTAGAGCTCGATCTCGGCCTGGAAGGGGCAGCGGGCCGCGCTCGCCACTTTGCGGCACCAGTAGCCTTTGCCGTCATCGGTCTGCGAGAGGTCGTTCAGCGGATCGACGCGGATGCGTAGGATCTCTTTGCACATTTTTGGCTGCACGTAGAAATAGAGGCCGCGGTCTTCATTGCGGCCGCCGCCGAACAGTTGCTTGAGGAAGTTCACGGTCGATTCCTTTCAAATGAGGAATAGGTGTGGAATCGTAATCAATTATAGCGTGAATGAGTTTGTGACGCGGGCGACTCACCGAGTCGCCCCTACAACCATCTCTATTGGCATGGGGGCAGCCGCAAATCCCAGGCTTCCAGGCTTGCCATGAAGCGATGGGCGGTCATATCGAGGTGCACCGGCGTCACGCTAACGTAATCTCGATGCACCGCCCAGACATCGCTGCCGAGCTCATCGGTATTGGCTGTCGGCGGCTCGCCTTCGACGCGCACGACGCCCTCCCCCACCCCGACCAAGCGGTCGCGGTAGGTGCGCACGCCTTGCCGCGTCAGGCGGATGCCGCGCAGGTCCTCAATGCGCTTGACCGGCGGGATGTTGACGTTGAGGATGGTGTAGGGCGGCAAGCCTTGTTCCAGGGCGCGCTTGGCGATGCCCTGCGCGACGCTGGCCGCGACTCGATAATCAGCGAGATGGTCGGCGTCGGCTTGGGCGAGGGAGAAGGCGACGGCGGGCAGGCCGTGGATGGCCGCTTCCAGCGCCGCGGTGACCGTGCCGCTGTAGGTCAGGTCTTGCGCCATATTTTCGCCGCGGTTGATGCCGGAGACGACGATATCGGGGCGTTGCTCAATCAGCCCCAGCAGCGAGAGGGCGATGCAATCAGCTGGCGAGCCGCCGACGGCCAGCGCTGGGATGCCGCTCCCTACTGTGCGCCGCGAATAAGCGATATCTTGAAACAGGGTGATCTTGTGGCCGCTGGCGCTCTGGTTCGTGGCGGGCGCGCAGACCTGCACCGGACCGAGCGCTCGCATCGCTTCCGCCAGCGCCAGGAGGCCGGGCGCGTCAATGCCGTCGTCGTTGGTCACGATAATTGATGCCACCGGCGATGTCCTTCCCGATTTACAGGTGATTCATTTGATCATGCTGGGCACTGGCGAGGCGCGCGCAGGCTGGCGAGCCGCTTAGCCGCAGCCGCCCCGCTCCAGAACGAAGGAGGCGCTGTCCCCGGTGTTGTCCGTTTCATCCGTCTCCGGCAGGTGATTGCCACTGTCGACGACCACGCGAATGAATTGCTCTTCACCGGCGCGCTCGGTCAAAGTGATGGGAATCTCGACCGTGTCTTCTTCCGCCGCCTTCAACGTTTTGAGATAGGCCAGCGGCGGGTTTTCGCTGAGCGCGGCGCCATCGCTCAGCAGAGCGGCCTCGGCGATCACCCAGGCGACGTTTTGCGCTTCGTCCGAGCCGTCATTGCGAATGCGCGCTCTGACTGTTGTTTCCTGATTGCAGACGACGGGCGGCGCGACCTGCACATCCAGCACAAGCAGATTGACGCCTTGGGCAGCCGGCAGGGGCGGACCCGTCTCCACCGGCAGGCTGGCGATGTCGCCATCCACGCGCACAAACTCGGCGTAGACCCAGGCGTCGTTGGAGTCGTCATAGTCGATGCGATACCACTCGCGCGATGGATTGACCGCCACAATCAGCACCTCGTGATTCTCGTCGAGGTTGCCCAGGAGATCGTGCGTGGCGCCGGGGCCGACGCGTATCCGCGCGGGCTGCGTCATCGTGCCGGCGACGCGGCTGACAGCGGGCGCGGGCGCCGCCGGCTCAGCCACCGCGGGCTGGGCGACTTCGGGGCCGGCCGAATCGGCAGTTTCGCCGGCGTCCATCGCCGCCTGTGAGCGCACGGCGATGCGCACATCTTCGCGGTCGAAGGCGCCGTCGGCGCGCTCGGCCAGGACAGAAATCTGGAAGTCGCCCGCTTCGCTGGCGGTCCAGTCGATGGTGAGCGGCAGCACGGCCGCATTGGTTTCGTTGGGATTGGATTTCTCGCCCAGCAGGGCGTCATTCAGCAGCACGCTTATCCGCGCCAGATCAGGCCCGGCGTTTTCGACCCGCGCTTGCACGATCACTTTAGCGCCGGCCAGATATGTTTGATTCGGCGCTGGCGCTACGATGCGCACCACCGGCGGCCCGTCAAAACTGGGGGCTGCCTCTTGGCCGATGAAGCCCAGATTGCAGCCGGCGCAAAGGAGCGCGACGCCAAGGAGGGGCAGCCGGAATGCCCTGATCCAAAGGGATGCGACGCCAGATTGCATTGCGGATCTCCTATCGCGCTCGACCTTGTCGACTCTATCAGAACTCAGCCCGATATGCGAGATAGTCTACTCGTTTACCTTGACCGCGACAGCCCCTCGCGAGTCAGGATTTGGATCACAAAATCAACGACCCCGCAAGAGTGAGAATCTGTAGGGGCGTCTCGGCGAGACGCCCGTCGAACGACATTTTGAAGTCAAGCGGGCGTTTCAGCGAAACGCCCCTACAATGTACGTTGTGAGCAGGTGCATAAAAAAGGGCACAGAGCTGTATGTTTGCTCAGCTGATTTATCTTGTAGCGTCGTATGTCGCGTTTCAGATCCTAGCAGGCTTTCGTTTACGGTACGGATTGTGTACCATTACGGTGCGAGTGAAGGACATTTTATGTTGACGATCGCGCCATTGCGGGACAAGCGGATCATCCTGGGCGTCTGCGGCAGCATCGCCGCATACAAGGCGCTTGACCTGGCCAGCAAGCTGACGCAGGCGGGCGCTTTGGTCGATGTCGTGATGACCGATGCGGCGCGGCGCTTCGTCAGCCCGCTCAGCTTCCAGGCGGTCAGCGGACGGCCGGTCTATACCGATATGTGGCAGGCGGAGGCGGGCGGCGGATTGCCCAGCCATATCGCCCATGTCGGCTTGGCGGAAGGGGCGGACCTGTTGCTCGTCGCGCCGGCGACCGCCAATACAATCGCGAAGCTCGCCCAGGGCCTGGCCGATGACATGCTCTCGGTCACGGCGTTGGCGGCCCGCTGCCCGCTGCTTATCGCGCCGGCGATGGACGGCGGCATGATTGAGCACCCGGCGACCCAAGCCAATTTCGCGGTCCTGCGGGAACGCGGCGCGCAGGTGATCGAGCCAGAAAGCGGCCGCCTCGCCAGTGGTTTGCATGGGCGCGGCCGCCTGCCGGAGACGCCTACATTGCTCGGTCACGTTCGGCGCGCGCTAGGGCTGGGTGGCGAGCTGTCCGACCACAAACTGGTGATCACGGCCGGCGGTACGCGCGAGGCGCTTGACCCGGTGCGTTTCATCAGCAATCGCTCGACGGGCAAGCAAGGCTACGCCATCGCCCAAGCGGCCGTCGACGCCGGCGCCGATGTCGTCTTCATCACCGCCGCTGACTTGCCGCCACTCGTGGGCGCTAAGCAGGTCGACGTGGATACTGCCCAAACGATGCTGGAGGCGGTGCTGGCGCAGATCGCCGGGGCGGCCGCCTTGATTATGGCCGCCGCCGTCGCTGATTATCGACCGCGGCGCGTGGCCGAGCAGAAGATCAAAAAGTCCGACGAGGCGTTGAATTTGCCGCTGGAGCGGACGCCGGACATCTTGCTGGCGGTCAAAGCCCAGCGCGCGCAGACCGGGTATCCCGCGATCGTGGTTGGCTTCGCCGCCGAGAGCGAAAACCTGCTGGAGAACGCCCGCGCCAAGTTGGGAGCTAAGGGCTTGGATCTGCTCGTTGCCAACGACATCACGGCGGCGGATGCCGGTTTTGCCGTTGATAGCAATCGCGTCATCCTGCTCGATTCGGGCGGGGGCCTTGAAGAGATTGAACTCGCCAGCAAAGACGTGATCGGCGCCGCCATCATCGAGCGGGTCAGCCGCCTGCTGGATTAGTCCCCGTTCGTAGCCTGATTCAGCTGCCCCAATTCATGCAGGGCACGGCAATGCGCTACATAGGCGGACAAGGTCTGCCGGCAGCCGATCTGATAATAGGCGGCCAATTCGGCTACGCCGGCTTGGGCAAAGCCATCCTGCTCGTAGATGACGCGCGCGCCATCGCCCTGGGAAGCAAAGGTCAGCGCGATCCGCGTTTCGCCGGGCCAGGACGGGTCGCGCCAGCTGTAGGCCAGCCGCGCCGGCGGGTCCCAGTCTGTGATGCGCCCGATTTCGTATTCGCTCTCGTCCAGGAAGGTCTCGTAATAGCGCCCGCCGGGACGGGGCTCGAAGCGGATATGCAGGGGGCTGGTGGACGACGGCGCGAAGCTGTAGGGGAAGACGCCTTGCCGCGGCCACCAGATGTCCATCTGCTGGACGAAAACGTCGAAGGCGGTCTCCGGCGGGAGGGGGACGGTGACTTCGAGGGTTACATCCGGCATTACAACGCCAGGACAAACATATCGAATGGGTTATCCCGCGCTCAAATCCAATTCAAGGTAATTTCGAGATCTGTGGAAACAGACGTCTACCCGGTGAAAGAAATCAATTTGTCCCAGGATAACCGGAAGATCTTCATCACGTGTCCAGGCAAATATCTGTCTGATGCTTGGCCAAGCGCCAACATACAGGTCTGCGACAAACCTCTTTGCTTCCAGTCCTCCACCAGCGGCACCTTCCAAGCCTCCAATGTGCTCTCGATTATGCCAACCGGCGCCTAAATTCAGGCCTAGTTGGAATGGCAGCACATTGATGTCCGCTCCGCTATCCACTAGCGCCATGGTCTGGATTTCGTTGTGGCGGTAGCGGATTCTCACAGGAACAAATGGTCGTGCAATTCGGTCGCGAACATATTCGGTCCTCACGATATAGGGATAGATGAGTTTTTCAGTCATTCTCGTTTGATTTCTCATTCAGCACGTCGAGTAATGATCCTGCTTCACTAAAGTTCACCCGAACGGACGGTATACGGAATACTTGCCCTGGCTTTGATAAGAGATCATCCCATTCAGACGTCTCGTCTTCGAGGTCAGCCTGCATTAAGCGAATAACCGCAAGCTTCTCTTCTCGCTTCAGACTCTGCAACTTCTTGACCAACTCCGGCGCGATCATGATTGCCCTCCCCTTCCCTGCCGTTACGATTTTACCATATCTCGGGCGCGCCTGAAGCCGACCGTCACTTGCTAGGGCGCGGCCATCTCGGTTACACTATTTGCGCCCCGACGAAACGGAAGCCGCCACCATGTTTGATGACCTGCAGCAAGTCAACGTTGCCCTTCGCCAAGAGCAGTACATCGCCACTGACGAGATTTCGACGGTCGTCTTCCTGGCCTACAAGCTGGGCAAGCCGCTGCTGGTCGAGGGGCCGGCCGGCGTCGGCAAGACCGAGCTGGCCAAAGCCTGGTCCGGCGCCGCGGGCATGCCCTTGATCCGCCTGCAATGTTACGAGGGGCTGGATGAAAACAAGGCGCTCTACGAATGGGAATACGCCAAGCAAATGCTTTATACGCAGCTGCTGCGCGACAAGCTGAGCGACTTGCTGGCGGCCGCCGACACCTTGCGCGCCGCCGCCGACCGCCTGGGCGAGGAGGACGATGTCTTCTTCAGCGAGCGTTTCCTGCTGGCGCGCCCCCTGCTGGCAGCGCTGCTGAGCGATGAGCCGGTCGTGCTGCTCATC
Source organism: Chloroflexota bacterium (assembly GCA_011523545.1). Taxonomy (GTDB): domain Bacteria; phylum Chloroflexota; class Anaerolineae; order Aggregatilineales; family Phototrophicaceae; genus UBA6055. The sequence goes on from WTGN01000014.1 coordinate 14,991, forward strand.
GACGAAATCGACCGCGCCGATGCCGAATTCGAAGCGTTCCTGCTGGAGATCCTCAGCGATTTTCAGGTATCAATCCCCGAGCTGGGCACGATCAGCGCGGCGCATCACCCCAGCGTGGTGCTCACCAGCAACAATACGCGCGAGCTATCCGAAGCCTTGAAGCGGCGCTGCCTGTATCTTTTCGTCGATTACCCGAGCCAGGAAGCTGAGCTCAACATCGTCAAGATGCGCGTGCCGGAGCTGGACGAGAAATTGGCGCGGCAGGCGGTGGATGTGGTGCAAGCCATGCGCCGCTTCGACTTGAAAAAGAACCCCAGCGTCTCCGAGACTATCGATTGGGCCAAGGCCTTGGTCACACTCAATGCCGACAGCATCGACCAGAAGACGCTCGAAACGACGTTGACCGTACTGCTCAAGCATGAGAGCGATGTGCAAAAGGCGCGCCGCCAGATCATGCGCGGGCAGAACGACGATCACTACGAAAGCCGCCGCCGCCCTCGCTCCGATTGGAATTAAGGCGCCGACAATTGCTCGTGTCCGCGGCTGACAAATCGAGCCCTCTGCTGTAAACTGGCGCATTCATCAGCATGGCATTTGGAAATCGGCATGAGCCTGTCCAACGGCAGTCCCGACCATTCGCGCGCCCTTGCCAAGCGGCTATTCCGCGCGCCGCTTTATCTCTACCAGTTGGGCTGGGGTCCTCTGTTGGGCTGGGTCCCGCTGCTCATCCTGACCACCAAGGGGCGCAACAGCGGCCAGCCCCGCCACATTGTGATCGAATACCGCCGGCATGGCAGCAAGTACTATGTCGTCTCCGGCTGGGGCGCGGATACGGACTGGTATCGCAACATCCAAGACGACAACCGGGTTACGATACAGCATGGCGCGCATATTCTTGACGCGCGGGCGCAGCGAGTGGAGGACGCGGCGGAAGCGCTGCGCGCGCTTTACATGTTCAGCCGCAACTCCTGGATTTATGAGTCGCTTTTCGCGCGCATGTCCTCGGCGCAGGCGGCCGATTTGAACACGCTCGCCGAAGTCGTCGAGGAATTCACCGTGATGCGCCTGGAGGCGACGGAAAAGGCGCCCGCGCTGCCGGCGGTCGAGCCCTTCAGCCCGCCTGCCCGGCAGTTTGCGGCTTTTGTGGCGCTGCTGCTGGCTTGGCGCCTGGCTTTGTCGATCTTGCGGCCGATGTTCTCAGAGCGCGGCCGGGACGAGCGCAAGCGCTAATCAGCAGTCTGCACGCCCAGCGCCGAGGGCATTCAGACGTCAAACTCGACGCCCTGCGCCAGCGGCAGCTCCCCCGAATAATTGATGGTATTGGTCTGCCGGCGCATATAGGCCTTCCAGGCGTCGGAGCCGGATTCGCGGCCGCCGCCCGTTTCTTTCTCGCCGCCAAAAGCCCCGCCGATCTCCGCCCCGCTGGTGCCGATATTGACGTTGGCGATGCCGCAGTCCGAGCCGGCATGGCCGAGAAAAGCCTCCGAGCTGGCCAGGTCTCGGGTGAAGATAGCGCTTGACAAACCCTGGGGCACGGCGTTGTGCAGGGCGATGGCTTCATCCAGCTTCTCGTAATCCATGATGTAGAGGATGGGCGCGAAAGTCTCTTCGCAGACCAGCGGACTTTGCCCGGGCATGCGGATGATGGCCGGCTCGACGAAATTCTCGCCGATGGCGGGCAGGCGTCGGCCGCCGCTGAGCACATCCCCGCCCTCGGCTCTCGCCCGTTCAATCGCAGCCATCATCGCCTCAACCGCGCCTTCATTGATCAGCGGGCCCATCAGCACGCCCTGCTCCATCGGATCGCCGATCTTGACGGTCTTGTAGGCGCGGACAAGCCGATCGCTCAACTCGTCGACGATTCCGCGCTGGACGATGAGCCGACGGGTTGTTGTGCAGCGCTGGCCGGCCGTGCCGACGGCGCCGAAGACGACCGCGCGCGTCGCCAGGTCCAGGTCGGCATCGGCGCTGATGATGATGCCGTTGTTGCCGCCGAGCTCGAGAATGGCGCGCCCCAGGCGGCCGGCCACCGTCCGCGCGACATGCCTGCCGACGCGAATCGAACCGGTGAAGCTGATGAGCGGCAGGCGCTCGTCGTTGATCATGCGCTCGCCGACAACATCGTTCGCGCCGATGACCAGGTTGAAAACGCCGGCGACGCCATGTTTCGCCATCACCTTGTTGCAGAGATGCTGGACTGCGATGGCGGTCAATGGGGTCGTGGGCGACGGTTTCCATATCATCGTATCGCCGCAGACGGCCGCAATGGCCGCATTCCAGGACCAGACCGCCAGCGGGAAGTTGAAGGCGGTGATGATGCCGATTGGGCCGAGGGGGTGCCACTGTTCGTACATGCGATGCCGGGGGCGCTCCGAGTGCATCGTCAAGCCGTAGAGCTGCCGCGACAGGCCGACGGCGAAATCGCAAATGTCGATCATCTCTTGCACTTCGCCCAGCCCTTCGGCGCGGATCTTGCCGTTCTCCAGCGTTACCAGCTCGCCGAGGGCTTCTTTGTGTTCGCGCAGGACCTGGCCGAGATCGCGGATGAGCTCGCCGCGTTTTGGCGCCGGCAGCAGGCGCCAGGTTTCGAAGCCGGCGCGCGCCGCCGCGGCCGCCCGATCGTAATCAGCGGCGGATGCTTGACTGACCGAGGCGATAACTTGGTTTGTCGTCGGATTGATCGACGGCAGTGGCTCGGCTTGCCTCGCCATCCAGCCGTCGACGCCCGCGCAGACGCCGGCGTTCAGGGCTTCGATGCCGAGCTTGTTCAGAATGTCCTTCATTTGCATTGTCTTTCCACCCTCATTACCGAGTTCGAGTCGACATGTTTGGTCGATAAGCCTTTATGCAACGGATCGGCCACCGTCTGACCGCTACAGTTCTCTCTACAACGGGGAGCATGTCACGGGCTCTTGAGATAGACCGGCATCACGCGAGCGGCCGGGAAGGCGCCCGCATCGTTTTCGCGCAGACGGCGCCAGGCGATCTTGGCCAGATAACCGGCGCGGCGAAGGCTTTGGGCGGCCGGCGCCAGGTCAATTGCCGCGCCCGCATCTTGCGCTTGTCGAATCTGTTCCAGGCCGGCCGTCGAGACTTCGCCGCACAAGCGGAACGGCTGGTCAATCGTTGACAGAACAGTCGCCCAATCGCTGATTTGGGGCGAACGCCGCTCGACCCAGGCGGCGCGCTCCACCCGGTATTCGGCCCAGATGACGCGGTTGCGCCCGGCCGACACCGTCGCGATCAGGGGCACATCATCCCGGTGACTTGGCTGCGCCGCCAGAACTGTCGCCAGCGTCGTCACCGGCACCAACGGGAGCTCAGTAGGCGCCGCCATGCCCTTGGCCAGCGCGACACCGATGCGCGTGCCGGTGTAAGAGCCGGGACCGACGGAAACCGCCAGAGCAGTCAAGTCGCCCGCCGTTACATTGACCTGCGCCATAATCTGCTGGACCAGGGGCGCCAGCAGCGCGCCATGCCGCCGGTCGGCGTGCAGCGTACACTCGGCCAGCAGGGCATCGCCATCATGGAGCGCGATGCTCAGCAGCGGCGTCGCCGTGTCAAGCGCCAGCAACATGGGCGGTCTGCGTCAGCTTGCGCCGGAGCGCCTTGATGAGCGCTGTGTAGCGTCCGCCGCGGGCCTGCAGAATTAGCTCGCGCCCGTCATCTTGGCGCGGCAGGATATCGATCCAGAGGCGGGCCGCCGGCAAGAGCTCCAGGATGCGCTCCGGCCATTCGAAGATGATCGAGGCGCCGCTATCCAGGATTTCGTGGATGCCCAGGCTTTCGGCGTCGCGCGCGCCGCTGATGCGATAGAGATCAAGGTGATAGAGCCGCCCGCCGTCTGTGGGACGCTCGTGCTCATGGACCAGATTGTAGGTCGGGCTGGTTAATGGCGGGGACGCGCCCCAGCCGGCGCCTATGCCGCGACTGAGCACGGTTTTGCCCGCGCCCAATTCGCCGGCCAGACAAATGACATCGCCCGGCTCCAGGAGACGACCCAGCGTGAAACCGATAGCTTCCGTTCGCCTGGCCGTTTCGCCGTTGATATGCAATTCGCATTGGCGCAAGGCGGCCGCCGGCTGGCAGTTTTCTGTGCACATGCGCGCGATTATACACCGTCGCCGAACGTAATTTGACCGCGGGTCTCATCATTGATTTGCGAGAATGCGTCGTGGATGGGCTCAGCCCGGCTTGAGCAGGTGGATCGCGCCGAAGCGCCGAACTTGAAAGCGTTCCAGATCGTAGCGCTGCAAGCCGGGCGGAGACGTGAACACATAATCGGGATCCTCAGCGAGGCCGAGCGGGCTGAGGTTGCTGTTCTCCAGCTCGTAATAGGAGGCCAGCAGAAAATCAAAGGCCATGCCGAGACGGTAGCTCTCGTCAACGGTGCTCCAGGGCAGGACCCACCAATGCTGGGACATTTCCGGCAGCAGGTCGTAGCTGACGGTGATCGCCTTGCCGTCGCTCCAATCGGAGGCGATCCAGCCGGCGGCGTCGTCCATGTTGCTGTACAAGCTGAGGTTCTGGCCCGAGTGCCTCGCCCGATCGTGATTTGCGACGCGGATGACCGTATCGCAAGCGCCCAGAGCGGCGTAAAGCAGAATGAGCGCGGCCGCCAGCGCTTGCAGCTTCCGCCGAGCTGCGAGGGTGTGGATGCCATAGGCGCAGATCAGGAATTGCAAGCCGATGAGGGCATAATAATAGCTTTGCTGGCCATCAGGATCGGCGCGGGCGAGGACAAGGCCGACGATGAATAGCAGCGTGAAGAGCAGCAAGAACAGATTGCGGCCGGCGGGCGAGCCCAGCAGGCTGTTCTGCCGCAGGCGCAACGCCGTGATGAGCGATCGCTGATTCGCCGTGGATGCCGCGCGCTGCGAGCGGGTGGCTTGCAGGAACTGGTACAGCGCGTGAACAATGCCGAGCCAAAAGCAGGCTTCCAGCAGAAAGCGCAGCAGCGTGAAGAGCGCGTGCAAGAGGGGCTGATGGCCGCGCAGATTGCCCAGGTCGGTGTTGAAGACCTGGCGCAAACCAGCGATGACTTGCAGCGGAGTTTCGAGCAGCCGGGTGATGCCGCGCTCAAGGCGTGTCTCAGTTTCTTCAGTCGAGCCCTCATCAACTGAAGCGGGGACGGCAGTCTGCTGGATGCGTGGAGCCGGCTTGAGATGATCATATTCGGCCAGCACCTCGGCGCTGATGGTGTTGCGCCGGCTGAAAAAGGCTTTCAGGTCGACAAGATTCACCCGCGCCTCATAAGCCAGGTAGGGCGCGAGCATCACAGCTGAAACGAGAAGGCCGACCAGCACTGCGCGGCGATTGACGGGGAGGCGCAACACGATAATCATGAGCGCGATAACAGCGTAGAGCAGCACCGCGGAAAAATGGGTCATGAAGGCGGCGGTCGCCAGGATCAATGTCAGCGCCCCCGTCCAGGCCCAATGCTCCCGTTTCCAGCGATAGAGCAGAAAGGCGACAAACGCAAAGAAGCCCGGCAGCTGCATTTGGGCCCAGGCGGTGTAGGCGCTGGCGATGCCCACCTCGCTGAAGGTGAACAGGGCGGCTGCCAGCAGGCCGGCGCGGCGATCGAACATTTCCCCGCCGAGCCTGAATATGATGCAGGTGGTCAACAGGTTGAGGCTGAGTTGGGTCCCGAGCAGCACAAGCTTGACATTGTTGCTGATCAGCAAAGCCGGGATCTGCATCCAAACCAGGAAGGGCATATTGAAGGCGGCGACGCTGGACAGCGTGCCAACAGCGGGAAATGGGCCGCCTTGCAGCCAGGCCTGGCCGCGGGCAATGAGCGGCACGTAGTCCACTTCCCAAGTCATGAGCTGTGAACTGTAGACTTTTAGCGCGGCGCCGGCCAAGAGTATCAGCGCGAAGCCCAAGGTTATGAATCGCTGTTTGCCGGCAGTTCGCATGAATATTCCGCCCTAGAGTGACAGAGCAATTATAGTATCACAGCGGGAGCGCGACACAGGGCAGCGTCCTCGCTTGAGCGTCGCGCTCAACTGGGCTATACTGCCCTAAGAGAGCACAATGAGGCTTGCTGGCGAGTGTCGAGAGTGAAGGCGAAAAAGGGCGAGAAACGCGCGCGCGCGCTGGAAGCGGCCCTGCGCCGGCTGGGCCTGGTGGCCGAGGGGGTAAAGACATGCGTGGTCGTCAATGAAGACGGCTTCGCCCTGGCGGCTTATCCGGCTGAAAATGAGAGCGGCCCGAGTCATGATCCGCTGAACGCGGCGCAGGTGGCCGCGGTTTCGGCGACATTGGCGGCGCTGGCGGAAAGAAGCCTTGACCGCTTGGCCCAGGGCGATATGGGGCGGCTGCTGCTGGAAGGGGAAGCGGGCACGCTGCTCAGCTGCCCGGCCGGCGATGTGTCGCTGGCGCTGCTGGCGGAAAAAGACGCCAACTTGGGCCAGGTCCTCTTCGCCGCCCAGAAGACCGCGGTCGAGATCGAAAGCATCCTCGCCGACGGCTGAAACCGGCCGGCTTAGGATTCGTCCCGCGCCGCAGACTTAGACCTTGTGAAAAGCCGGGTGAAAGCGAACATGCCCGCGAAGGCCGCCGGGCGCGCCCTCATGCAGGATCGCCACCATAAAATGCTCATGGGGTCCGCCTGGCTCGACATAATCCGAGCTGAAACCGAGCGGTAGAGCCGGCTGATAGCCAAAGCGGGGATAGTAGCGCGGGCTCCCGACCAGGAAGAGCAGTCCGTAGCCCATGTCGCGCATCGCCGCCAAGCCGGCGCGCGCCAACGCCGAGCCGATGCCTCTGCCCTGCAGCGCCGGTTCTACGCCGATCGGCCCCAGGGCGGGACAGCGGTGGACGCGGGCGCCGTCGGTGACTGTGACCAGACTGTAGGCGGCATGCCCGACTATGTTGTCATTCAGTTCCGCCACCTGGGATAGCAGCAGCGCGCCCTCCGCCCGCAGCAAGTTGACGAGCTCGGCATGGGCGTCGCCTTCAAAAGCGGCCGCTTCAATCGCGTATATGGCGTCAATGTCTGCTTGTGTTTCGCCCCGTATTGTGATTGACATAGAGTGTCCTCGTCCAAAAGCTGGCAACGGGCTGGCTGCGGCATTTCCATTGCAATGCAAGCGTCCATCGATCAGAATATCGCTGGTTTGCCATTATTCAAGGTTAGTATCTCAGCGAGGCGCTTGCATGGCCAGACAAAAATTCCTCTACCTCAACACAACCGGCCACCGCAGCGGCCAAAGCCACGCGATCGAAATCTGGTATGTGGAGCACGAGGGCTGCTACTACATCGTCTCCGAGAAGCGCGAGGCCGCTCACTGGGTGCGGAATATCCGCGCCGAGCCCGCCGTTGGCTTCAGCCTGGGTTACAGCTGGGATGATCGCGGCGCCGCCGTCGACGGCAGGGCATTCTTTCCGGCGGACGCGGAGGTGATCGCCGCCATCAAAGCCAAAATGGATGCTAAATACGGCTGGAGCAATGGTCTGATCGTCGGGATCCGCGCCGATTGAAGGCGCCGGGCGCGTCTCAGGCTTACGATTCGAGCCAGCGGGTGGCCGCATCGCCGTCAGCCAGCCAGACCGGGCCGATATCGCTGACGTGGGCGCGCCACCAGCGTTGCGCTCCGGCGCAAACCGGGCCGCCAACAAGCCGCAGCGAATCCCCGGGCGCCGCCTGCGCGATGACTGTGGTGGCGGTGTCCGGCCGCGCATGCAAGTTGATCCCCGCGGCCGCTGACGGGCTCACACGAGCGAGCATGCCGACCTGCAAGGCTGTCGCGGGCAAGCCGTCGCAACTGGTGTCGATGCTGAATTCCAGCGAATCGACCGGTTCCGTCTCCAAGGCATAAAGGATGGCGGCGGCATAATTGCCTTCGTCGGCGCTGCCCAGCCAAAAGTTGTAATGCCCGGCGGACGGAAGACTGAAGCCGATGCCGGGGTTGGCGCCTTGACGGCCAGCGCTGCAGTGCCAGCCGCCATCGGCCGCGCGCGCTACCAGCATCATGTCGGCCGGGCTGTAAACCGCGAACCAGATCTCGGCGAAGGACCCGTCTACGAGAATGCTGAAATCCGGCGCTTCGGAGACAAAACCGCGACAGGTTTCATCGGCGATGTAGTCGGCTGCTTGATTGCGCCCGCCGCCGATGATCTGCACAGTGAAGGGCGCGGGCTGGAAACCGGGCGACAAGGTGGCCTGGCCGTACAGGGGAGCGCGCGCGGGGTCGGGGCCGGTCGCTGTCGTGGGCAGGATTTCGGGGCCCGCTTCTGTAATGTACAGCGTGCTTTCGTCGAAGCCCTCTTCGGCGTAGCTGCCGATCCAGATGCGGTAGGCGCCGGGCAACGCGTTGTGGTAAACCAGCGCCGGATTCAAGCCGTTGCTGTCGTCATTGCAAGACCAACTGCCGTTGGGGGTATTGACAATCAGCGTCGTATCACCCGCGCTGGCGCTCAGAAAGGTGATGCGCGGGAAATCGCTGGTCAGTTCAATCACAAAGTCGGGGTCGCGCGCCGCGTAGCCCAGGCAATTATCGCCCAGGCCGAGGGACTTCACGTTGATGTCGCCGCCGCTCAGCGCATCATGAATGAATGGAGATGGGGCGAAACCGGGCGCCAGCGCGTGGTTGCCGTAACGCGGGGCGCCGGCGGGATTGAGCGACGATTGCGCGCTGACCCCGCATACGGTCAAAATGATGATTGCCGCTGTGTAAATCGCTGCAGATTTGGACATGCATTCAATTATACTCGACGCGTATCATGCGCGAAGCTCCCGCCAGCATCTGCCAGTTCCAGACATAGATTGTTGTAGCAACCCCTAAACGAGCCGCGGCCGCCTTCATCTCAAATGGCGTGAAATCAGCCCGCCATCCCCTTCAAGATCTTGCGGATGCGCTTCCACAGGTCACTCGTCCAACTGCGTTTGATCGCGTCCAAAGCTTCGGAGGCCGAGATTTCGCCGGTTAAGCCGGCGCGCGCCGCCTCCCAGCCAGCCTGCCGACCCTTTTTGCCGGTAACATCGCGGTGGTGGATGATCTTGGCGTCGATCGTTGCCAGCAGATCGCTTATTGAAAGGTCTTGCAGCGAGGCGAGTGCCGGCAAGTCCGTGGGCGTAGCGGTAAACGTGGGCGTAGCGGTAGGCGCGGGCGTATTTGTTGGCGTAGACGATGGCGTTGGCGTTGACGAGGGGGCATTGGCGCCCCTTGGATTTGACGCCGACAGGAGTTCGCGCAGCTGAGTGTGCGTTGCTGAATCGCACATGGCTTCTTCCGGGAGGGGTTTCCAATCAGGATACGATACTGCGTTTGGAAGCCAGCTATACAAATGGCAGCTGCGCATCAGGATGTTCGTGGCCACCTGGACTAGAGAAAATCTCGGGGACTGGTTAGCAATTGAATGCAAGTTCATCGACCGTTCCAAAGTGCCCGTGCCGACATTGCCCGGGGATGCGCGAATCTTTAACGCGCCGTTGATCGCAAGGGTATACCATGCCGACGACTTGCTTTTGACCAGTTCCAAGGCGCGTTTTACCTGGTCACCAGAAACACGAGAGCCTTCAATGACAACGCCATCGACAGTCTCTTGCTTCGGTGAGAAGCACTGCCCAGCATTATCGTTGTATGTCCATTTCCCCATGATCTGGTCAAAGTCGAAGGTGCAATTCCAGCCGGCGAGACAGCAGTTGTCGATTTGTGTTGCTGTTGCAGTTGCCGTCGGGGTCTGGCCATCGGGCGGAGGGGATGAACGATCTGTGACACATTCCCAACTGGTTCCAGCACCGGCACGCTGCACGACGCGGTCTGCCCCTGGATACAAGGCTTGGCAGCTTGCCAAGGCATCCGCCGCGTTATCGATATCACCTACACTGCCAAAATACTCGCGGGGCGGCTGATTCGCATCTTCATCTTTGGCACAGTCCCAGACTTTATCTTGCATTGGATCATTCGGCCCGTCAAACCAGGCATGAGGCTGCCAGAGCAAGTTAATAGTGACGTCAGTGATGTTGGCTTGGCAAATAGCCAGCGCCGTCCGCGGATTGGCATCGTCGGCATAAGCGAGGCCGTGGGTAAGATAGTGACTGGCAAATAATCATGATCAACTTGGCAAGCGGAGTCTTTGAATACCTTAGCAGGACCCGCGGTAAAATCGGCGCCGCCCAGTTCAATGTACTGGGGCCCGCCCGCATCCTCGCCATAGTCGGTAGAGAAGATGCAGTCAGCAGCCTGTGACACCGGTAAAGTCATAAACAGAAGCGCGATCAAGAGCAGCAGCCCGGCGACAGGAAGCCCACGAGAAGCTCTCTAGGGGCGAGCCGCCGGCTCGCCCGTACACACCGCAAATTCATGACACCCGTGCGCACCGCGAATTCATAACGCTAGTACGCGCCGCAAGTTCATGACAGGGCTTGCCGCCCGTCGACAGCGCAAGCGAGCGTTTCATTGCCGCGCGCAGAGAGACTGAAATCTTAAGCTGAAGTCAATTCGCGCGCGAAGTCGCTCTGCACGAACTCAGCGATGTTTTGATTGGCGCAAGCCATCGGCAAGGCCCAAATGACCATGTTCGAATAGTAGTCTTCGCCCCAGACGGGCAAGCCGGTATCGGCGTCAATCAGACAGTGCTGTTTCCAGGGCGTGCGCGATGTCAGCGCGACCGCCTCGTAAATCCGCCGGGCGATCTCCAGCCCGGTTTCTCGCTGACCGTGATAGATGAAGTTCATCGCGGCGCATAGATTTTCGCCGACGAAAACCTGCGTCGCGTGATCGTTGTTGGGCAGGATTTCGACAGACTGGTCGGAATCCGACTCCGGTTTCGAGACATAGCGCGTGCCATCGGGATTGACGCCGTTGACGAGACCATGCTCGGTCGCCGCCATATTCAGTCGCTTGACAGCGCCCAAGGCAGACTGAACTTGTTCCGCCGGCAGGATGTCGGGGGCGCCGGCGATTTTGACACACCACTGCGCCATGAGCTGATTGCCGAGCGAGACATCGCAGTCCGGTCCCTCGCCGCTGGTATTGGCCGGATCATGCCAGAGGCGATAATGCTCGCCATTCCAAAGTTTGTCCTGGTAGGCAGCTTTCCCGCGCGCCAGCCAGTCAGCGCATTCGGCGGCGAAGTCACTATCGTTCATCGCCGTTGCCATGGCTTCGCCGCAGGAGAGCGTCGCCAGCCAAGTGCCCGCCACATAAGCTGACGTGCCCCACCAGGGCCAGATGTCGTAGAACTGGTTTGCCGGCCACAGTTCGCCCGGCGACACATGCGCCTGGTCATTGACCAAGCCGTCATCGTCATCGTCCAGCGAAAACTGATAACGAATGGCTCGCTTGGCGGAGTCGTAGAAGTGGGCCAGCAAATCCTGATCGCCGCTGCGCAAATACAGGCGATAGATCATCTGGGCGTATTGACCGGAGTTCAGCGGATGCTGGCAATGATATCGCGGGTCGCGCATTGAAGACTCCATGCCATAAGAAAAGGGAATCTCGCCGTCGAGAATCTGAAAATGCCTGAACGCTTCCAGCGACGTGCGCTCCAACTCGGGATAGAAAAACAAGGCGGGCATGTGCCCGTGCATGCGGCAGACCATGGTCTCGGTAATTGGGCAGCCGGTGTGGCTCTCGTTATGGGTGAACCAGCCCGCGTCATCCCACCATTCGTCTTGCCGCGTTTTGGCGATCCAGACGGTGTTCTTTGACAGGCTGTAGAGGCCCTGCACCAGCGCGTCACGCAGCCAAGCCGGCAGATCCGCTCTGTATATCGCGCTCTGCCAGGCCAATACGCGCGTCAACAACGAATCAAACCGCGCCAGCGCATCGTCCGCGACCGCCGCCGCATTCGCATAGCGCGCGGCATACTGGTGCACGTGGGGTTCGCGCCCGCTGTCGCGCCAGTAGGGGGCATGCCAGGCGAAGACAAAGCGCAGGCGAGACGATCCATTTGCGTCAATCGATTGCGCAATTCTCCCGGTTAGCTGCCCCTCATCCTTCGCGACATGGAAGCGCTCGCCCTGAAGCGCAACGTCGTAGGTTGATCCAGTTGGCGCCTGCGGCGGTTCGACGATCAGCTCGAGATCGACCGCTTTCGCGCGGTTGTTGCGGATTTCGACTTCAAATAGCGCCGCGGGGATATTGCTATCGGCGCTGTCGCCGAGGATCAGCGGGGCGAAGGCGCGTATGCCAAGCTCGAGGTCTTTGCCTTCAAAGCGGCAGACCATATCGGCGACGGGATGATGGCCCCAATAGGCGATGACGGCCGTGGACAGCGGCAGGCTTTCTCCGCCGGCGATCTTCACCGTCAGCCATTCGCAGAAGTCCGCGCGCGGCGGCACGATGTCGTTGAATATGGAACAGTGGCCGATCAGCCCGTTGCCTTCCAACGTGAAGTACCCGGTGCCGAGCCCGCCGAGCGGGATGCCGCCGTCCAACCGATGACCGTCGTAGACGCAGCCGGGCGCCGGATCGGGGAAGCCGTCGGCTTGGATCGCCGTCCATTGATTCTTGGGCAGGTCGGCGTTGAAGGGCCACTTGGACATACTTGTCTTCCTTTCCTTGTTCAATTCAACCGGCGAAGGCCGCTTTGACCAGAGTCACCACCATCGTCGGTTTAGAATAACTAAAGCTGTATTCTAGTCCAGATTCACTATCGCCATGACGCCGATGTGATCAGAAAGCAGCAGGCTTCCATCATTGATCGGCTCCGTATTGACCAGCGAGACGCCGACCACACGGTCAAGGCGGTCGCGTTGAGTGAAAAACCCGTCGATGCGTTCGACGAGCGGCTCATCAAGGTCATGGGGCGCGGTGAATCCGGTCTCGCTTCCGTTTATCGCGGTCCACAGATCGGCGTAGCGATGTTCTGCCAGCGGCGCCAGGTATTCCGGCTGCGCATCGAGATTGATGTTGAAGTCAGCAGCCAGAATATGGTGGCAGCCGGCAAATTGCGCGCGCCGCATGAAGTCCACGCAAGTCCTGATACCGCATTCTTTCTGTCCGTCGCTAATAAACAAGTGCGTATTGAAAACGGTAAGGGAATGACCAGATGGCGTTTCCAGCGTCATATACTGAAGATTACGCATCCATGGATTGCTCATCTCGCGCTCGCGCCCAATATCGACCTGGCCTGTTTCCAGGGCGGGCAGTCGTGAAAACATCGCCAATCCCTGCGGCCTTGTCGTTACTGTACCGTCATCGCTCGGCGCATAATAGGCATGAGGAAAACGACTAACGCTGTGCGACGTCAGATACTCGAAATGGTCGGGCATCGATTCCTGGATACAGACAATATCGACTTCCAGCTCGTCCATATTGCGCCCGATCGCATCCGCGCGTTTCTGCCAATGGTCATTCTTGTTCCAAATATTTTGTGTGACGATTCGCAGCACAGGCATTGATTTCTCTCCATGGACCGGCTGATTCAAAGTTAATCGGACGCGCAAGTCTCGGGAAAACAAAGAATACAGGCGCTGCCGATCGCTCTATTTGCTGCGCGTCAGCGCAAATCCCTGCAAGAACTGCTTCTGCATCAACACGAAGATCGCAATCGGCGGAATACTCGCGATAACCGCGCCCAGCATAATCGGCCCCCAGGTGCGTCCAATTTCCACGCCATCGTCCAGCGTGCTCAGCCCCACCTGGATTACTTGCAGATCTGGATTGGTGACGATCAGCAGGGGCCACAAATAGCTGTTCCAGGCGCCGATGAACATGATGACAACCAGCGCGGTTACCGTGTTTCGGCTGAGCGGCAAGAGGACGCGCAGCAAGAATTGCAGCGGCCCCGCGCCGTCCAACTGCGCCGCTTCGGATAGCTCCGGCGTGATGCTGGCGAAATGCTGCCGAAACAGGAACACGCCAGTAGGACTGGCCACAGCTGGCACAATCAGGGCGGTCCAGGTGTTGCCCCAGCCCAACTCCAGGGCGACCAGGCGGAATAAAGCAATGATCGTTACCTCGCCCGGCACCATTAGCGCGGCGAGGATAAATCCAAATACCAGCGATTTGCCGGGAAAACGGAAGTAGACCAGCGCCATTCCACTGAAGATCGACAAGGCAACTTTGCCTAGGGTGACCATGGTCGCCACGGCAAAGGTATTGAACATCAGGCGCGCGATGTTGCGGTCGAGCACCGTCTGTAAATTGAAGCTGAAAGAGTCGCCGGGAAACATCTGCAACCTGAACATCTGGGCATTGTTTTGCGTGCTGACCAAAGCGGCGTAAAACAGGGGAAAGCCCATGAATATCACAGCGATCCACAAGAGGATATGGATATACCAGCGCCTGAACGAGATCTGCGCGCGGAGAAGCCGAAACAGTGGCGGCGGTTGATCATCCTTGCGTGGGCGAGTTAGGGCAGTCACTTCAGTCAGCTCCGTAGGTGACGCGCCGGCCCATGACGCGGAACTGCATGTAGGTCAGGCCGACCACCACGGTGAACAAGACGATAGACTGCGCCGCGGCTTTGCCGATATCGCGGCTCTCGACGCCGACGCGAATGACATCGACGACCAAGTTTGTCGTCGCGTTCACTGGTCCGCCCTCGGTGAGGTTATCAATAACGGCGTAAAGGTCGAAAAAGCTGTAATTCAGATTTAGAAACACGACGAAGAAGATGTAGGGAGAAATCATCGGTATGGTCACATTAAGGAAGCGCTTCCAGGCATTGGCGCCATCAATCGAAGCGGCCTCCATCAGTTCCGCCGGCACAGCCTGCAGCGCCGCGATGTATATCAAGACGTTGAATCCGAGTTTGTTCCAGGCCGCCGCCATCCCGACCGAGACCCGCGCCCACCAGGCGTCGGACAGAAACGGCACGGGTTCTACTCCAAAGAGTCGCAGAACTTGATTAATGAATCCCGACCCGCCACCGCCCAGCAAGATTGCGAAAACGATGCCGACCACGACACCCGAGATGGCGTACGGCCAGATCATCAGAGTGCGATAAACCGACGCGCCCCGAATCTTCTGTGACGCCAGCAAGGCGATAGAGAGACCCAGTACGTTGGCAACAAGCACGATAAACAGGGTGAAGAATACGCTGTTGCCGAAAACCGCCAGATAACGCGCGTTTTCGGCATGCCAGACGAAGCCATCGCTCAGGATGTAATAGTGGGCGTCTTGCAAACGGCTGGTGATCAGACTGGCGAAGTTATCCAGACAATTGAAAGCTGTTTTCTCCACCCCGCGCCGCGCCAACTGTGTTCCCAAAAAGAAGTTTTGCGCCGCCGGATAATAGGTGAAAACAGCGAGTCCGACGAGGGTTGGCGCCAGGAAAATCCAGGGTGAGAAATCGTAGCCGACGAAGGCGCCAGGCGCCGTGTCCGCCTTCCATACCGTAGCGTTGCGCGCCAGCCAATGATGACGCAGTCTATCAATCGCCAGAGCGAACGCCCATGTGACAGCGATGACCAGCAGGAACCCGATGAGCGCCACAGCGTTAACTGTGACCGTCCCCCCCAGAACGCTGAGCTCGAAGAACATATGGTTCTCGGGATCGAGAACGCAGTAGCGCAAGGGAATCATGGTCGCCAGGCTGCCGAGGAGCCCGGCAACAGCGCCCAACGCCATGCCGCCCCGCAATCCTCTCCCGCGACGCTTCAGGATCGCGCCGACGATGAGCGCGCCCAGAGCAGACGCGAGAATTGTGAATAGGAATGCCGACACCGTCTTGGCGCCTCCCTGGAGCCGCTCAGCCAGTTGGCTCCAACAGCGCTAGGCCGCGGGTCGTGTTCAGACTGCTTGTCGCATGACCAAGGCCATGCGCGAGCGCTGCTGAACAAGATAAGGCGGGGGATGGGGCGATCGCCCCATCCTCTTAAGCGTTGCCTTGTCTACATTTCCTCGCAAGGCACCAGCAAGTTGTATTCTTCGATAAGCAGGTCGGCCTCCGCCTTCAGGCGATCCAACGACTCCTGAATGTCGGCATCGTTACGGAGGATGTTTTGAAAGACTTCCCGATACATCTGGTAGACTTGCGCGAAGCTGCCGAAGATCGCGCCGGCGGTTTGCGGGACGCGGGCGGACTCCGCCAATTGGTGGTTAGCAACGGCGAAGGTCGGATTTTCTTCAAACCAGCCTTCCGCTTCCAGGTAGTCAAAGCCGGACTGCGTAACGGGTATGTAGCCGGTAACCTTGTGCCAACCGGCGACGTACTCAGGTTCCATCAAGAACATGAGGAAGGTCAAAGCGCCTTCTTCAACTTCCGGCTCGAGGCCGTCCGTCAAGAGGATCATGCCGCCGCCGACCGTGTTGCCGACGTAGTCCACATCCTGATTGAATGGCATGCGATTCGCGCCCACGGTGAAGCCGTTTCCTTCACCGATTTCCACCCGACCGCGGGCGGCGGCGCTGGAGGTCATATGCATTGCCAGTTTGCCGTTTGCCCAGGTGATGTCGTATTCAGAGCGGCCGTAGTCGACCCAATAGCCGGCGTCCTGAAGGCTCTTGTGCCAGGACAGGTAATCTACCGCCTCCTGACTGTTAAACAGCACCTCGGTGACACAGCCGCCGCCGCGACCGTTCTCGTTGTTCGCCAAAAAGGCGCCCTGCATCGCCAGGGCGTTTTCAAAATACCAGCCGCTGGCGCCGAAATTGATGCAGTCCACATCATCAAACCTGTCAACGATGAGGGCGCAGGCTTCATTGACTTCCGCCCAGGTTGAGGGGATGGCAGCGAAATCGTTGACATCTTCGGCCACGCCGGCTTCCACGAGCAGATCCATGTTGGCAAAGACGACCGGCGTCGAGGCATTCCACGGCAATTCGTAGTACTCGCCATCCAGCTGATAGAAGGTCGCAGCGGGACCGACAATCTCGTCGAGCCGCACCGATATGCCATTGATTTCCGTCCGGTCGCCAATGGCTTCGTGGAGGGGCTTGAAGAAGCCGGTATCACGAGGAGCCTGCGTGTTGCTTGAGGTCCCTTGCAGAAGCTCTGGCGGATCGCCCTGTTCGTGCGCCAGCGTGTACAGGTCATAAGCGTTGTTGTAGTTGTCCGCGACACGCAGTTCCAGATCGTACTGCGGGAAGGCGGCTTCAAAAGCCGGTTCGAGCACCTCGGGGATCCAGGTGACGTTGCCCCATCTGTGAATAAAGCGGATCGTGATACGGTCGTCATCCTGCGCCAATGCCAGGGATGGCAGCACGAGCACAACCACGAGCATCAAAACAATTGTCCTCTTCATGAGATTGTCCTTTTCAAACTATCTTTCTTATGTCCCCGAAAAACTGCCGGGCACATCTATCTTAACATATCGTCTTTTTTTTTTTGCAAACGACGACCGCGACCGGCCGGCGCAATATGAGCCTGGATCCTCAGATGCTCAATCCCCCAGCCAAGCCATCCATAAAGCGCCTGGACGTAAAGGCGAAGATGATAATCAGCGGCAGCGACGCGATGACATAACTGGCGAAGGTAACGCCATAATCGGTGCTCCATGCACCGGCAAAAGACAGCACGCCAATAGAGACCGGTAATCGTTCACTATCAAAGATTGCAACCAGTGGCCAGATGATGTCGTTCCAACTGAAAAGCAAATTCAATATCGCCAGTGTGCTGAACGCCGGTATGGCCAGCGGCACGGCGATACGAATCAGGAGCGAGAATTCGTTGGCGCCATCCAGCCGCGCCGCCTCAAAATACTCTCGCGGAAGCGTCTCGAAGAAGGTGCGCATCAAAAAAGTGCCAAAGACAATTTCAACGGATACCCAGGGCAGCACGACGCCCTGCAGGGTATCGTCCCAATCCAGGGTGATAATGACGCTGAACATGGGGATGACGAGCAATATGCCCGGAATCATGATTAATGCGAGTATGGAAATGAAGAGCAGATTGCGGCCGGGAAAGCGATAGCGGGCGAAGGCGTAACCGGCGAGTCCAGAGATGACGAGCGTAAGAATTAGCGTGGGAATGGAGTAGCTGAAGCTGTTCAAGATCGCCCGGCCCATCGCTGGCCAGGCGCGCGTGTAGTTTTCCGGATGCAAGGGGGTGGTCGGCAGCCAGAATTCCTGAAAGAACTGCGCGTTGATCTTGAAAGAGTTGATGACCGTGAAGACGAAGGGCACGTAGGTTATGATGGCCAAAATCAGCAATGCTAGCATCAAGGGCCAATCGCGCCGCCAGGCTCTAGACTTCGACATCGTATGCCTTCCGATAGCGCATTCTCAGGATAAACATGCTGAGCACCAGCGTCATGAGCATTAGCACGGCGCCGATGGCCGACGCGTACCCATGCTTGCCATAGGTGAAGCCTTGTATATAGAGATAGTAGGCCGGGGACATGGTGGTGTTGATGGGACCGCCACTGGTAATGACCAGCATGGGCGCGAATTCCTGCATGCCCTGGTTGAGACTCAGAATCAGTATCAGCGCCAGCGGGCCGCGAATGGCCGGCAAATCGATGGCGAAGACACGGCGCAGGCGGCTACAGCCGTCAATAAGCGCGGCATCGTTGACCTCGCTTGACAGGTTTTGCAGCGCGGCGAGGATGATCAAGAAGCCGAAGCCAGCCACAGCCGGGAAGCCGATAAAGATGAGCGCAGGCAGGGCGGTATCAGGATGCCCGAGCCAGGGGTAGGGCCGCGCCATCACGCCGATGCCGGTCAGAAATTCATTCAGCATGCCCTGGCGGCCGGCGTAGACCTGCTGCCAAACGAGCAGATTGACCGTAAACGGTATCACCATCGGTATCGTGAATACCATCCGCCAGATATTGCGCCAGCGATCGCTGGTCAAGTTGTAGACCAGTTCCGCGCCCACAAAAGCCATGACCAGCACCAGCGTGGTGCGCCCGACCATGTACTTCAAGATATTGCCCAAGGACTTTATGAAGATCGGATCGTCGAATAGCGCCTGGTAATTTTGCAAGCCAATGAATTCACCGGGCTCAGGGATATTCCAATAGGTGAAGGAGTGAAAAATCGCCGACACGGCCGGTATGTAGCGGAACGAGAGCAGCAGAAGCAGCGCGGGAATCAAAAACAGGATGGGTATATAAATCGGCACGAAACCGTTGCTAAGCTTCCAGCGGCTTGGTTCGGTCTTGGCGCTTGGCATCGGCTTTGATTTCTGGGTCAACTGTTACGTCCTTAAAGATGCGAACCGGGGCCAGTTAGACCGACCCCGGCTCAAGGATTCTACGCTGTCAGGCGCAGCCTCCCCGTTCAATATCCACTAGGGACACCAGTCGTAGCCGACTTGTTCGCAAAGGGCGGCGGCGCCGCTCTCCCAGGCTTCCTGCAGCAGCGCTTTGGTCTCTTCTTCATTGGTCGCGCCCAGGAAGAAGCCCTGCATGATCTGCGTCCAGTTGTCGCCGTGCTCAACGGTCAGCCGCCCGCTCGGATCGAGGAACAGGCGGTCCTGCAAGGCAGCCACAGTCTGGAAATTGGCGAGCACGGGCCCAATTTCGGTGCCAGCCACCATCGGGATGAAGCCGCCGAATTCGTTCGCCAGGGGACCAAAGTTCTGTGGGGCAGACATCCACATCAGGTAATCGACGGCGAGTTCTAAGTTCTCGCTTTCCGCCGTCGCGGCCGGTATGCCATATTGCCCGGCCGAGCTGGGTCCGCCAACCCGGTAGATGGTCCCGGGCGCCCCTTCAAAGTCTTCTTCCGTGAAAGGCGGCAGATAGGTCAAGCCCCATTCAAAGGAAGCCGAATCGGTGATTTCCTTGTTATCCCAAGACCCGCCCCAATAAACGGCCAACTGCTCGCCGAGCCACATGCGCATGACGTCGCCCAAGCTGGTGATGCCAATGTAGTCAATCGGCAGAATCTCGACGAACTCTTTAGATATGCGCAAGTATTCGTCCATACGCGGGTCCTGGGCGTTTATCACGCCGTCATGAACCGCCTTGGCGACCTCTTCGGCGTTCAACGCGCGCCAGTCCAAGTCCGGCTGCATCTCGGAGTATTTGTCCATATAGATTTCAGTATGCAGGTCCGCCCAGACAACGCTGAGCCACAAGCTATCAGCCCAATACCAGGTGCTCCAGCCGGTGCCAGGCATGAACGAACCGAAGGCTTCCACGCCGAGCGTATCCTGGACGGTGTGCATATCGGCGATGAACTCGCCCCAATTGGCCCAATCCGGTTCCACGCCAGCTTCTTCGAACATGGCGACGTTGTAGAACATGGCGGTCTCCACCCAGTCCAGCGCCGTCTGATACCAATGCCCATCGGGCGCGCGGGTCGTATTCATTGCGTTTGGCGCGAATGAATCAGCCCAACGTTCGTGGCCCGGGATGCCCTCGGCGATGTAGGGGTTTGGCATCTCAAAGTAGTCGTCCAGCGCTGTCCACCAAGTATCCATCTTGAGACTGCGATTGAACCACTGATCCCAAACGATATCTGGCGCTTCAGCAGCAGCCATGCGCGCGGACAGCCAGGTGACGTAATCGGTGCCACCTGGAATATCGGGCAGGAGCTCGATGGTCGCGTTGGGATGCATGTCCATGTATTCCTGCGCGACTTGTTCAGCGATTGCGGAATGCGCCGGATGCTGCTCGGGCCGGTAGTACACTTGAAGGTGGACTACGATTTCACCAGAGATATCGCTGTCCTGCGCCAGCACCGTTCCAAACGCCGCGAAGAGAAGCGCGACGATGAGAAGTAGTGACAGTTTCTTAGACATCATATTGCCTTTCATAATCGTGTACAGTAGCTACGGACGAAAGATAACGCATTTCAGGTATAGGCGCACCTCCTCGATAGGTTTTCAACGCATTAGTCGCGAACAGAAGTAGTTCCAAGTTAGTCATGCGAAAATGGTTCGGAATATTATGGCAAGATTGGGCGAGCCACCGCTGCGCGTAGACACCCACTAGGAGGTCGCTCGTCCGTACGCACTTTGGATAGTTTTCGGAATTCGCATGTGATTGCAAGTTATTCTCAATAGTTCATTGGAACATCTGAATATTTGTCCCGATTGTTTGGCGGGCTCGACAGGATATTCAGTCTTGCGGCGCCATACCCTCCAAAGACTTGCTGGCGAAGCGCTCGCGATTGGTCAACTGAATCGTCATGCCGCCGTCACTGAAGATGTTGGCGCCGGTCACATACGATGACTGCTCGCTGGCCAGGAAGAGAACGACATTGCCCACCTCGCGCGGGGATTGCACGCGACCGAGAGGGATATTGTCCATCCAGTGCTGCCGCGCCATTTCAGCGTCTTCGGCGGCATCCTGTATATCGTTCCAGATTTGGGTGTCGGTCAGTCCCGGGCTGACGGCGTTGATGCGGATGCCGTAGGGGGCAAACTCAATCGCCATGGAGCGCGTCATCATATCGACGCCGCCCTTTGAAGCGGCGTAAGGCGCGGCGGCGGGCAGGGTGGCGACGGTGTGCACGCTGGCGATATTGATGATGGCGCCGCTGCGGCGGGCGACCATCGCCTCAAGCGCGTAGCGGCTGCACAGAAACGTGCCCTTCAGGTCGACATTGACGACGCGGTCCCAGTCGGCTTCGTCCATTTCGAGTGTTGGCTTGACGAAGTTGACGCCGGCGTTATTGACCAGCGTGTCGATCTGGCCGTAGGCGGCCAGCGTTTCGTCGATGAGGCGTTTGCAGTCAGCGGCTCGGGAGACGTCTGTCTCGACGAACAGTCCCTTACTATAGCGCGTTTGCAGATCAGCGGTGACGCGCTCGCCCTGCGTCACATTAATGTCGGCGATGACCACTTCGGCGCCGGCTTCGGCAAAGCACTCGGCGATGCCGGTTCCGATGCCGCTGGCCGCGCCGGTGACGATAGCGACATGCCCGTTCCAATCCATGGCGAGTCCCTCCGTTAAGATTCGTCTGTTGCGGACGAGCTTAAGGCATTTTCCGTGCGTCTGGTTTCGCGTGGACCGAGATAGGCGTAGTTGGCAAGAATGCGTTCGCGCGAGCTCCAGATATGTTCAGTCATCGCCGCCTTTGCCTCAGTTATGTCTCCCTGTTTCAGCACCGCAAGCAGATCTCTATGGGTGGCGACATGCTTTATCAGTTCGTCAGGCGAGACGCGGTCATTGGCTTCCGCCAGAAAGCGGCTGATGCGCGAGCGCAGGCCGGCGACCACTTCGATCAGAATCGAATGCTTAGACAGCTCCCACAGCGCCGAGTGGAACTTGACATCCAATTCAAATATTGTCTGCCTGTCGTCTTCACTCGCCGCTTCAAACATCTGATCCACGATGCTGGTCAATTCGCTTTCGATGGCATCCGACCAATTGGGAACGGCGTATTCAAGGACCATGACCTCCAAGGCGATTCTAATGGAAGTGATCTCGTCCAGTTCTTTGGCGGAAAAGCTGTGTACGAATGCGCCTCGGCGCGGTTCCTTGATGACCAGGCCCTCATCGATCAGCTTCTGAATCGCGATACGCACCGGCATGCGGCTGACGCGGAACTGCTCGGCGATGTCTTGTTCCACCAAGTGCGTGCCCGGCTGAAAGTGGCCGGCTCTGATCGCGCTGCGCAAGCGAATAGCAACTACATCGCTCAGGTTCTGAGATTGTTGGATCGGCTCCAGCCTTTGCATAATCGAGTCCTAAGAAATACGCTTAGTTGTCTCCATTCAGGCGATAAAAGGCGGCCGCGTTGTCATGAAACAGTTTCTTCAGGTCAGCCTGGGAACATCCCTCGACGGCCCAAACGAGCGCCTCCACCCAGCGCGGGTATTCCGTCGCCTGGTAGGCCACGGGCCAGTCGCCGCCGTACATGACGCGGTCGAAGCCGAAGCACTCGATAACGTGGTCGATATAGGGTTTAAGCTGCTCCCTGGTCCAATGTTTATGATCGGCCTCGGTAACCAAGCCGGAGATCTTGCACCAGACATTGGGAAACTCCGAGAGGGTCTTGATCTCGGCGCGCCAGGGGTCCAGCAGGCCATGCTTGATATCGGGTTTGCCTATATGGTCCAGAATGAACTGTACGTCGGGACAGTGCGCCACCATCTTGATGGTGTTGGCCATTTGATAATGCGCGATGCAAATGTCGAAGTTCAGTCCAAACTCGGGCAGCAGTTGCACAGCGCGCAGGAAATCGGGCTGCAAACAGAACTCGATATCCGGTTCGAACTGGATGATCCGGCGAATGCCCTTGATGCGTGGATTGCTTGCCAGAATCTCCAAAGCGGGACGAGCGGCGTCGCCCAGCTCAAGCGGCGCCCAGGGCACGATGCCAGCCAGCCGATTGTCCTGATCAGCCAGGCTGTCCACCCAATCCGCTTCTTGCTGGAACTGCGCGAAATCGACCTCCGCTTGCAAGAAGACCATCTTCTCCACGGAGACCGGTCCACAGGCGCGATCATAGTCTTCCAAGAGATAGAGCTTGTTCAGCCGGGGAATGTCATCCAGCCAGGGGTAGCGCAGAAGCTGCGGGTCCCAAACGTGGAGATGCGCGTCGATTAGCGGAAAATCCAGCATCAGTTGGTCCCAAGGAACTTGCTTGTCAGCAATTGATGTCGGTTGATGTATGCCATATCCAATATCCTAACAAAGGTACTTTTCATCCAATGTACTGAAAATTGGATAATGTGTCAAGTTCTGATGATTTTCAGGTGATGGGAGCAGACTGACTGCCCGGAGAATCGGGCGGCTCGGCGTGGATGAAAATAGCGCCAATTCCTTCCTTGTAGCAAAGGAGCGCCTGTCCGATATTGCTAGATTCGATCGCTCACGCACGAATCTTGAGGCGTATTTATGGCCATCAGCGACAGCGGAACAGGCATTACTATCGATGATCTTCGCGGTTTCGACTTTGAGCATGTCCTTTCGAGACTGGATGATCGTTCCGATGATTGAACTTGCCCCGCTTTTATAGGCAGCAAGTTTGTCGAATACAATTTCGGCGAGGAAAGTAGGCGGGAGTCGATGATGAGGTATCCAGACGAATTGAAACGGGAGGCGCTCAATTTGGCGGCGAAGCCCGGCGTGACTGTCGCTCAGGTGGAACGGACGCATCGGACCCTGAAAGAACAGACTGAGTATCGTTATTTCTACCAAACGCCGGCAGAGTTTCGCCAGCGCCTTGAAGCCTTCATGCAAGCCGACGAATGCTCGGCTCACCGGCCAGGCAGCGCGAGAAGACTTGTGGACGCGTAGGCCACAAATGAGGATAATTGAACCGTCCGCAGTTGCAGCCGGAATGTCTTAGCTCGTGTCAACATATGTCCTTCGCCGTCTAATCCAGACGCTGCCAGTTATATTCATAATGAGCATCATCGTCTTCGGCTTGACCTTCCTCATCCCGGGCGATCCTGTCGTCGCTATTCTGGGGCCTGACACCGCCCGCACAATGGAATCGCTAGAGGTTGCGCGCAGGGAATTAGGGCTCGACCAGCCGCTGCCGATCCAGTATTTCAACTGGCTGGGCAAAGCGCTGCAAGGCGACTTGGGCCGCTCGACCCGCAACAAACATCCGGTGTCGGAATCTTTAGCGCAACGTCTGCCGGTGTCAATTGAATTGGCGGTGGTCTCTATCATCATCGCCGCGATCATCGCCGTGCCCCTGGGTATTTTGGCGGCCATCCGCGTCAATTCCCGCTGGGATTTAACGGCCAGCTTGATCAGCGTGGTGGGACTGGCGATACCGAATTTCTGGCTCGGCATCTTGATGATTTGGCTCTTCGCCGTGCAGCTAAAGTGGCTCCCGGCATCAGGATATACGAGCGTCTTCGAGGACCCGATTGCGGGTTTGCGCCACATGATTATGCCGGCCTTGGCGCTGGGTGGCGGCGCTTCGGCTGGATTGATGCGTCATGTTCGCTCGAGCCTTCTAGAAGTGCTGCGCGATGACTACATCCGTACTGCGCGCGCCAAGGGTTTACAGGAGCGCCGTGTTCTCTTGCGCCATGCCCTCAAGAACTCGCTCATTCCAGTCGTGACTGTTATGGGGCTGACGCTCGGCGGACTGATGGGCGGCTCGCTGATAGTGGAGAGCATTTTCCTCGTGCCCGGTGTCGGCAGCCTGCTGGTCACGGCGATATTCCACCGCGATTTTCCCGTCATCCAGGCGGGCGCGATGGTGCTTGCCTTGTTCGTCATTCTGATCAATCTCGGAGTGGACCTGCTCTATGCCTTCCTCGACCCGCGAATCCGCTACGAATAAGACAGATGTCGCGGCCAGTGCCGTAGCCCCCGTTTCACAGGCGCGGACGGGACTATGGCATCGCGCGCGTCGCAATCACCAGATGCTGATCGGGATGGCCTGCGTCGGAACCTTTGCGCTGCTGGCGCTGCTGGCGCCGGTTATCGCCAAAGATCCCACGGCTTTAGACCTCATGAACGATCTGCTGCCGCCCTCGACATCAGCGCCCTTTGGCACTGATGAGTTGGGTCGAGATCAGTTCTCGCGCATCGTTTATGGCGGGCGCGTGTCGCTGCAGGTGGCGATGCTGGCGGTGGGCATCGGTCTGGTCTTTGGCGTGCCGGTGGGACTGATCGCCGGCTTTTATGGCGAGCGGATTGATAACTTAACCATGCGGATCATGGACGGCTTGCAAGCATTCCCTGCAGTTTTGCTCGCGATTGTCATCGCTTCGGTATTGGGATCAGGCTTGACCAATGCCATGATCGCCATCGGCATCGTGAGCATTCCGGGTTTCGCCCGTCTCATGCGCGGGCAGACGCTGCAGATCAAAGAGACAGATTATGTGCTTTCAGCGCGAGCGGTTGGCGCAAGCAACAGGCATATTATTCTACGACATATCTTGCCGAATGGCGTCGCGCCGATCATCGTGGCAGCGGCCGTCAGCAGCGCCGGCGCCATTCTCACCGAGGCGTCGCTGAGCTTTGTCGGCTTGGGGGCGCGCCCGCCGACGCCCAGCTGGGGCGGCATGTTGCAAACTGGCTATCCTTACCTCGGCACAGCGATCTGGCTCAGCCTGTTCCCCGGGCTCGCCATCGCTGTAACGACGCTCGGCTTGAACTTCCTGGGCGACGGCTTGCGCGATGTGCTTGACCCCAAATTGCGGCGTGGCTACAATTAATAGCTGATATGTTAGCAGGTTTTGGAGGAACAATGTCTTTTCGTAAAGCACTATTCATGACTGTTCTATTTGCTCTTGTATTGTCAAGCGCCGCGGTGGCAATCGCCCAATCGGACATGCCACAGCGCCGCGGAACCGTCAGCGGCGTCTGCGTGGCCGCGATCACCAGCCTTGACCCGCAGAGCACGCAGTTGGGTGTCTGTGACGCGGTCGTCTATGATGCGCTCTACAACCAGCTTATCCGCGTCAACACCGCCGGCGAGATCCTGCCCGAAATCGCCGAATCTTGGGATGTAAGCGATGACGGGTTGACTTACACATTCCATCTTCGCAGCGGCGTCAGCTTCCATGATGGCACAGCGCTTGACGCAGAGGCGGTGAAATTCACCATCGATCGCATGCGTGATCCCGAATCAGAATCATATATTGCCGGCCGTTTGACAGCCATCGAAGCGGTCAATGTCTTAGACGAGGCGACGGTGGAAGTTGTTCTGAATAGCTTTAACGCGCCCTTCCTGTCCACGCTCGCCGGCGCATCGGCTATCGTATCGCCGACAGCTGTGGCCGAATATGGAGACGACTATCGCTTCAACGCGGTCGGCTCCGGTCCCTTCAAGCTGGTATCCTGGACGCCGGGCGAAGAGGCCGTGCTGGAACGCAACGAGAACTACTGGGAAATCGGCGCTGACGGCGAGCCCCTGCCCTACCTGGATGGCGTCGTGCTCACGGGTATCGAAGACAATACCGTGCGCCTGCTCAATTTGCAGAGTGGCGAATTCGATCTTAACGAGCGGATTCTGCCGCGCGATGTGCCGACTATCGAAAGCGATCCCGACTTGTCGGTGATCGAAACGGTCAACGCCACCGCGTATACGGTGACTTTCAATGTTAGTCAGCCGCCCTTTGATGATGTAAGGCTGCGGCTGGCAGTTCAGGCGGCGCTGCAGCCGGATGCCTTGATCGAGAACCTCAGCAGAGGCATCGGCTATTATGCCAACTTCCCCTTCCCGCTGGATGCCTGGTACTGGGTCGATGAGCCGCGGCAGGTTTACGATCCGGATCTTGCGCGGCAGCTGCTGGCGGAAGCCGGTTATCCTGATGGCCTGGATGTCATTTATACCCACATCAATCGCACGGTTGACGCGCAAATGGCGCAGATTGTGCAAGCAATGCTGGCGCAGGTCGGCATTCGCATTGAAATCCAGGCGCTGGAACGCACCAGTTGGCTGGATATCTGGTTGGTTGGCGCCGGCGAAAACACGGAAGGCCAGATGGCAGGCTTCCAGAACGGTGTCTCGCCAGGCGACCCTGACGGCAAAGCGATGTTCTTCCAGCCGGGCGGTATTGTCAACTTCGCTGACTACAATAATGAAGTCGCCTGGGGCCGCATCGAGGATTCACGCACGACGCTGGATCAAGCCGAGCGCGCGCAAGCTTGGGCGGATCTGGTCGCAATTCAGCTTGAAGAGGCGCCCTACGTCTGGGTGGGCAACATTCCGGTCATTGGCGCAACGCGTACACGCGTGCAGGATGTCACTTTGACGCCGAGTTCAGGCTGGCTCTTGACGCGGACTTGGGTGAACGACGCTTAAGCGCATCCGTCGCCCGGTTTCGATCCCCCACTTCTTTAGCGAAGAGGGGGATCTGTCATGCTGTAGGTTAGGTCCTGCCCAGCGCGCTATCGGGTCTGGACGAATGGTATAAATGGAGACTTTTGATATGGAATTAATTGAAGCGCCAGCCAGGCGCAAGCGCGAGCGCGAGAAGCTGTTCATAGTCGACACCGATGTGCACCACGGCTTCAAGAGCTGGGCTGACCTGGATCCCTATCTCCCGCAAGTCTATGCCGAGCGATTGCGCGACCATGGCGGCAGCGGTCCGTCCAGCCAGTATTGGCACAACGGCGGTATGCGCGGCACACGCGCCGACTTCCTGGATATGAGCGACATCTTGGAAAGCACACGCCGCCAGCTGCTCGATGATTGCGAGATCGATATTGCTATCTTAACCGGATCTTCCGCCTACGGCGCCTGTGGCATTCCGGATGCCGATTTCGGCTCGGCCATCTGCCGCGCCTTCAACGATTACACGCTTGAGCATTGGGTCGCCAGTGATGAACGATTCCGTGTGGCCATGGCGGTCAATACACAGGATCCGCATGGCATGGCGAAGGAAATTGACCGCATCGGCAGTCACCCGGCGGTCGTCGCCATCATTATGCCCGGCGGCGCAACAAAGCCATACGGCAACCGCGTCTACGACCCGATCTACGAAGCTTGCGAGCGCAACCGCCTGGCGGTCATGATCCACTTCAATGGCGAGGGAGTCGGCATAAACGGACCGCCGACCGCAGCCGGTTGGCCCAGCCACTATGTCGAAGGGCGGATGATGCGCGCCCCGATCTACATGGCGCATATGGCCAGCTTCATCTTTGAAGGCGCGTTTGAGAAGTTTCCCGGCTTGCGTGTCATCAATGTCGAGGCGGGTTTTGCCTGGATGCCCTGGTATCTCTGGCGCATGGATTCCGACTGGAAGGCGCTGCGCTACCAGGTGCCTTGGGTCAAGAAGCCGCCAAGCGAATATGTCAAGGAGCACGTGCGCGTCAATACGCAGCCGATCGACGAACCGGAAAATGAGCGAGACCTTGAGCAGGTTATCGAGTGGATGCACGGTGACAGGATTCTGCTTTTCGGCAGCGATTATCCTCATTTCGATTTTGATGATCCGCGCAAGACCTTGACCCGCTTGCCAGACAAGCTGCGCCGGCGCATTTTCGGTGAAAGCGCCCTGGAGACATTTCCCAAATTGCGACCGCCGGAGTGAGCGTATGGGACGTCACGTTATCTGTCGCGCGGGGGAATTGCAGCCTGGCGAAGTCAGGATCGTCGAAGCGGAGAAGCGCAGCATCGGCATCTTCAATATCCGCGGGGATTTCTACGCCTTGCGCAATACCTGCCCGCATAAAGGCGCGCCTCTGTGTCGCGGCATCATCACCGGCCTGGTGGTCAGCGACGAACCGCTGCAAATGCAGATGACACGAAATGGTGAAGTCCTGCGCTGTCCCTGGCATGGCTGGGAATTCGATATCACCACCGGTCGTTCGGTCTACAATCCGCATCGGATGCTGGTAAAGACCTACGATGTTGCGGTGGAACAGATGGTGGAGGACGACCCGTCGGTTGAGACATACCCGGTTCAGGTCGAAGAAGAATTCCTTGTTCTCTATATCTGACTTCGGATTTCTAGCAATCTTGCGCAAGTTCAGTTCACTATGCTTGTAACGTAGCTGCTTTCAGCGAGGCTGCAACCCCGCTGTTGATCCGTAGCGATGAAGATGCGCCATGAGTTTGGATTGTGGCACTGATTATTATACGACTTTCGCAACCGATATACTCCGCATAGCCGCCCCAAAAGATAGTAAAAGACACTTTTGTTTGCGATTTTTCGGTTTAACTGCTGATGCCATGCCATGGCAGGGGCGCCTTGTATGTGATGTCGCGTTCTTTCGCTAAAGCCGGGTTTGCTTCCAGATAGGCTTTGTATTGAGTCCCGGCGATCACCCTGTCCAGCGGATCATCTCCTCGCAATTCAATGCGCTCTCGCATTGTTATGCCTCTCAAAGTTAACTGCTCCGGTTGAAACATTGTCCCGCCCAAGCGCGGCAGAATCAAACCTGCGGCGCTCAGCTGCTTCATGGCCCCGATTTATCTTGCCCGGTCGCATCTGCCTATATCGGCGACCCGAAAAAGGGCGCAGCGCATTCGTCGCGACTTCGCGGCTTGTCAGAGTAGTTGCAAAGCGGAAGCGACCGCCGTGACCAGAAATATATGAAATGTGAAAGAATCTGGATGAATTTTGCGTTGCGTGAACATATAGTCGCATGACTATAGAACATGCGGTCTATCCCGTGAATGCATTATCAAATCAATGCGGGGAAAGGAACAGGCGAGCGAACGATATACAACGGCGGAGCGAGGGTAGTGATCAGCGGCGGAGCGCCGTGCAGACCGGCTTGTGACAGGGCAAAGTCCGCACGGCGATTTCACAGACCTGCTTGATGTAAAGCAGGGCAAGTCCATTATGCGCGAGAGTGCGACAGAAGTCGAAAGAAGGAGAGGAAAACATGGCTTGGACAACACCCAAGACTGACTGGGAGACAGGCGAGTTGGTGGCGGCCAGCGATATGAATGCCATCGGCGAGAACTTGGCGGCGCGGAGGAATCTGGCGATCGCTGCCTACACAACGACGGCAAGCACCCGGATGGACGCGCGGAATTTTTCGGATGTAGACAGTGACAACCTGAGTTTGACCATTACGACAACAGGTGGAGATGTGTTGGTGCATTTTCATGGCATGGTCTATGTCGGGTCTCGGAACGCAGTGAGTTTCGACTTGGATGTGGATGGGACACGTCAAGGCGGCAATGACGGCATCGGTCGAATGTACGCAACAAATTCTAATGTCCAGACGTTACTGAGCTTTACTCGTTTGATTCAAGGCCTCAGCGCTGGCTCGCACACCTTTAATCTCAAGTGCAAGAGCAATGGGGCAATCAATCTAGCGGCCGGCGCGCAATTCTGGGTGCGGGAGATTTAGGCCTTCGCAATCGAGAAAGGAGGAGCGATATGCCCAATGAGACGCGCGATTACCGCGATTACCAGAAGCGCAAACTGAGCGGCAGCAGCGATGGGCGCGGCATTGTGGTAGCGGCCAGCGCCAGCCCCGGCACGGTGATTCATACTGCCCTGAGCAGCGTCGCCGCCAATGAATGGGATGAGATCTTCATCCAGGCGGTCAACACATCCGCTTCGGCGGTCAAGCTGACGGTCGAATGGGGCGGGACGGACAGCCCGGGCGATCACATTGAAGTCACGATACCAGCTGAGAGCGGCTTCACCGAGGTGATCCCGGGCCACGTCCTGCAGAATGGCGCGATTGTGCGCGCCTTCGCCGCGACGGCCGATGTCATCGTCCTGCACGGTTATGTCAACCGTTATCAGCACATTTAGGAGGGGATGATGGCGAAGCTTGCAGGTGATCATGTACAGGTGCTGGTGGGCGGCTATGAGCTCACCGGCGACAGCAATCGGATCAGCATAGACGAAAGCCGCGACCTCTTCGATATCACCACCTTCGGTGACGCTGTGCACAAGTTCAGTTCGGGGCAGCGCATGATGGCGCTGCAGCACGCCGGCTTCATGAACAGCGCCGAGGGCGGCTCGCATCCTGCCCTGCAGGGGGCGGCGGTGGACGGGCTGTTCTCGCTCTACCTGGGCCAGAACGCTGCGCCGGCTGTTGGCGACCCGGTCTTCAGTCCGCTGGCGCGGCAGGGGCGCTATGGCGCGCTGCCCCAAATACAGCGGGGAGTTTCTGATCGGGAGTTACCGGCCGCAGATCATGACCGGCGGGGCGGTGCTGTTCACGGCGACCTTGAAGCCGGCGACCGGCGATGCGCCCGAATGGGGCACGGTGTAGGCGGGTTGGCGTAGAACGTTGGGGATGCGCAGCGGCTTGTGACGGGGCGGGCTGCGTATCCCCCTCTTATTCACAGACTGATTTGATGTTTGGCAGAGAGGAAGACGATGGTATTCCCTTACTACCCACGACCTAAAGATGATGAGCAAGAACCGGATGAAGAGCAACAACGTGAAGAATCGAGACGCCGTTTCAATCGAGCGCGTTTCGAACAGATTCGTCGGCGCCGGCAATTGCAAGATCGCACACAAACTCTTACAGAAGAACAGCTTGAATACCAGCACGACAGCGAGAGTTATAGGCGTCCCGCTTCTGCTCCAGTGTCAAGGCCAAGCACCCGTCCAACCCCAACTTCATCTCCTAATGATTATGCAGATCAACCTGGGTCGCAATCAAGCGGGCAATCATCGAGTTCAGATTCCGATGAACAAAGCCGATCGGGCTCTTCTCCGACTGAAGATTCATCCGATGCCGATCGCGGAAAAGATGAAACGCGTGCTCAAGACGAGCTGTTGGATTTTGAGGACGGACAAGCGGACGATTATATTCCGGGATTGATGGCCGGTTTCGGTCCTAATCGACTGTTTGGGTTAAGCAACCCAGATGTGATTCGTGTGCAACAAGACATAGCACGGCGTCCGTTTATATTTCAGCATTGCTTTGCACATTCCGTATCACCTCAGATGGCTTTGGAATTCATATATGCGGAGCCTCCGAAGTTAAGTGAGAGCGAGTTGAGGTATTGCCGGCAAGAAGCCGACCAGCAGATAAGAATTCGCGCAGGAATGGCCGATGGCGGCGCAGGCGAAGCGGATGTCACCGGCTTTACGAACAGTCGGTCTGTACTTAGATATGAAGAACATCTAAAAGACAAGTACGGATTTACAATCGAATGGGGCGAAGCGGCGAACGAGACAAATATGGCGGGGCAGCTGAACAACTTAGCAAAATCCGTCGCTCACATCGTCAACTATCTGGATGTTGTCTATGCGGACGATCCGATAACAACGGGCATATCTGTTTTTCAGCAGTATTTCAGCCAAAATGAGCATGGGCAATTGAAAATTCAGCTTGGAGCGGACGCATTCTTCACCGAGAATTTTGAAAACATCTCGAAGGAAGATGCGCCGAACATCGGATATGTGCCGCTCAGCGGAACAAACAATATGTATCTCGGAAGCAAGGTTGATGTTCCGACCATTGTGCATGAATTCGGACATGTTATCGATAGAAGTCTGAGTATTGAAGATGAGTATACGGCCACATGGGGCGCAGTTTTCCCTTGGCCTGACTGGATAGAAAACGTGGGCTTGCCTCTGAATGAACTCATATTGCAATATGGAATCGTCGGGTTCGCTGGCAAGCAGAACTTAACTGAAGAATTCTGGGCAGATCTATTCATGACGGCGGTGTTGGACTCTGTCATCGGCGGCCCGCTTTATGTCTATTCCTCCACGTATGAACGCATCCGGCAGCTTTCGGGATCAGAATTCGATCACTGCGAAGACCAAGCAGGACAGGAGGATTGCGCTCGTCGCCCAGTGCAATGGGTGGCGGAGGAGGACTATGCTATTTTGGGATATACAGCGCTGCCTAAGGACCAATTTCCGATTCTGTTAAGAAGTTTGCTAAGTGGATGAGGTGGAGACGACAAACATGATCATGCGACAATTGCTCCATACGGCTATCTGGACGCTGTTGCTCTGTGGCATCAGCTACGCGCAAGACAGAGGCTCGCCCTCTTCAATCGCTTGGAGCCCGGATGGCGAAACGATCGCCGTAGCCAGTACGAGCGGCCTCTGGCTCTTTGACAACGAATTTAATGAATTAGGCGCAGTGCGCATAGAGCATGGCAGGTCTCTTTCGAGATTAGTGGAGTGGAATGCTACGGGCGATCTTGTGGCTCTCGCAGAATTGTTCTTTGATCCAATCAGAGTTGTGGATATTGGCGAGCTGAGGGTCGTTACTGAAATATACGATGCCAGATCTTTGAGTTCTTTACGCTGGCATCCCTCAGCTAACCGCATAGTCAGCGGAACTTTCTTTGGTGAAACGCGAATCTGGGAAGCCATAACGGGCGAAGAAGTCTTCCACTTTGACAGCCACGCATTGTATCCAAACGACGGTAAGTATCACGAAACGATGGGCGTATGTTGGTTCAACGACGGCGCGTTAATCATTGTGTTGGAAGAGAGAATGTTCATTGTCGACGTTGATAAAGAGTCGATATTGAAGGAATTTGGACCAGACGCATTCTTTAGCGCGCACGTGGAGTGCAATCCTGAGCATGAGATCTTGTCACGTCATGGACAACTATTTGATCTTGAAACCGCCACACTGACTTGGGACTTTCTGCAAGACAGTGAACATAACGACCCTGGTCCGCATCCTGAGCCGGTCGCGGTTAAATGGTCCCCGGATTCACGTCTCATTGTAGCTAACTTCACAGGATGCCTCATACGTGTTTATGATGGTCGCACCGGCAAACTCATTGCGGAAATGCCTGGGGGCACAAGTAACTTGGGCGCATCACCCTACTATTTCGTGGATTCAATAGATTGGCGCCCCGATGGCAGTCGGTTTGCGGTCGTCGGAGATTACGGCATTCGCGTGTGGGACAGTGAGACATTTGAATTGCTCCTGCGATTTGATGGTTTTGGCGAGCATCCAAATGTCGTGGCGCGGATGGAAAAGGGCGAGAAGCCTCGTATAGAACCGTGTCCCTAGCGGAGACTTGGTGGCCATGCATCGGGAAAGGAGATTGAACCAATTTAGGAATGCGAAACATGCATCACAGACATCACTTCGACGCGGCTAGTATCGCATCTGACGCTCAATAGAAGAAAGGAACGAACAAATGGCAACAAGCTGGACAATAGCGATCGATTGGGATCGCAACGGGGACTATAGCGGGGAACACGATGATATTACTCAACGTGTTCTATTGGCCGAGTGGTTTGTGGGGATGCAGCGTCCTTACCAACTCACAGCGGATGGTTCGACGCTGCTGATACGTCTAAACAATGTGGACAAGCGCTTCTCACCGGAGAATAGCAGCAGTCCTCTAACGGGAAAATTGGCGCCGCTGCGCCCGGTGAAGCTCGAATCGAATGACGGGACGACTACCCGTACTCACTGGTCCGGTTGGATCGCCACGATTCTTCCTGTGGGCGGGAAGTATGGCAATCGCCAAGTCTATATCATCGCCCACGGCGCGATGCAATTCCTGAAGGCGACCGAGACCAAGATCGAGCTGCAGGAGAACCAGCGCAGCGACCAGATCATCGACGCCCTGATTCAAGAGGTCATCTTCCCGCCGGCGCTGAGCGATTCCTGGGTGCTGGGCGATCCCGACCGCAGCAAGCTGGGCGAAACGACCAAGCTGGCCGACCTGACCACCTACAGCGACTTTGAAGAAGGCGTGCTGACGCTGAACATGGCGGGCGACAACTGGGTGCGCCAGGGCGGCTATTCGGATGAAGAGAAGGACACCTTCGATGTTTACCGCGGCATCCGCGACGTCACGGCGGCCGAGCGGGGCAAGTTCTTCTTCGACCGCGATGGCAAGGCGGTCTTCTGGAACCGGCATCACATCCTGGACAAGATCGCGGTCGACACCCGCTTCGATGACGCCATGACCGATATGAAATACACCTTCGCCAGCCTGGATCAGACCAAGAACGAGGTCATCGTCACCTGCCATCCGCGCACAGTGGCGGCCGCGCCGTCGGCCTTGTGGGAGTTGAAGGACGCCGTGATCCGGGTGGCGCCGGGCGCGCGGCGCGAGGTCTACGTCAAGTACAAGGACGAGAAGGACAAGCGCATCGGCGGCAAGGATGTCACGGTCGAGGATGTGACGTTCCTGCAAGGCACGTGCCGGGTTGAGGTCGAGGCCAAGGCCAACGGCGCCAATCTGGTCTTCAAGAACGAGAGCGACAGCCGGGAAGCGGTGGTCGAGAAGTGTGTTGTGAAGGGGCGCAAGATTGTGGATGAGGGGCAGATGGACGCGCGCGCCATCGACCAGGAGAGCATCACCTTCTTCGGCCGGCGCACGATGAATATCAACCTGCCGTCCATTGATGACCTGGATCAGGCGCAGTACATCGCCGACTTTGAACGCAACCGGCGCAAGACGCCCTTCGGCCTGGCGCAGATGATCACGCTGCAGAGCCACGCCGAGAATGGCGGCGGGCGTCACGCCGATCAGCTAGGGCTGACCATCGGCAGCCTGATTGAGCTGCGCGAGACGCAGACCGATCATGACGGGACCTACTTCATCATCGGCGAAGCGCATGAGCTGGCGGGCGGGGGCAAACACTGGACGACCACCTGGTATCTGGAGCCGCAGGTCGAGACGCCGCGCTGGAAGCTGGGCGACACGGTCCGCGGCAAGCTGGACACGAGCACCTATCTGGCCTATTAGGGATCGAATCGGTGAGATGAGGCGGCATGACAGGGCCCGTGTCATCTCACTGCTTCAGCTATCTCCACAGCAAGCAGCAAACAGCATCTTTGAAGTCGTCCGAACGCCCGAGCCAGAACCTACTACGACACGCCGGCCGCGGTTGCCGAGCGCTTTATTGACCCGCTGAGCCAGATTGCGGCTGCTGTCTAGGGTATGGGACGGGCGCGTTGAAAACAGCGCCGTTCGGCATGGAAAGCTCGTCATTCTTTCGTCATCATGCCATTCAACCGGTTCGGTACAGCTGGAAACAGAAACGGAAATGTCATTTGTTTGTGAAAATTCGGTTGAACTAATGGTGGTATAAGGGGGGCCACTTTGTTTGCGTTAAGCAACTGGACAGCGAAAACGTAATCGTAGGCGGAAATCCTGCCATGAGAGCGTCTGATGAAACGGCTCAGCGAGGCCGCAGAGGCCCTGAGCGATGGACTGACTTAGGGCAAGCTAGCCGACTTATCCACAGCGAAGACCGCGATTACGATTGTTCAAGATTTCCAGCAACAGAGTATAAGCGAAGCTCATGTTCTCGGCCGAGTCGACATTATTGGCTTCATAACTTGCCCTCCGTTCGAAGGCATACCGGGCGAGTTCAAAATTAGCCTGGGCGGAACTTGCTCGTGTCGGCCAATACGCTCGCAGTGCCGAAGCTAGTCGTCTTATCCGCATGTCTGGCTTTTCGATTCCTTGCCCTTTCCTCTCGGGGCTTGGCTTGGTTCACACAGACTTAGAACTGCGCGGCGGGGGTTGGCAAATGCAGGCAAACGTGTGAGGGCGTCTATTGTCGATGCTCAAGACCGCAGGACAAGGGCATTTCGTTCGATGTCGCGCCTAGCGTGACCGCGCTTTTTCTGCTGGATTTGCCGGCCAACCCAGTCCGGTCGACTCGTTGTCCCACTCTTTGTTATCATCGATAGAGATCTCGGCGACGCGCGCTGCCTGATCACAACTTGTCTGCGGCGGGATTTCGCGCGGCCGAAAGGGAGCATGGGCAATGGCAGAAACTTGGACCGCGGTCGACGGACTGCAAGCGGATATTGAAGAACTGAGAAGCAGCAACGTCTGGTTGTCGGTGGCTCCGGTGACTCCGATAGCCTTCGTGATTTATGTATTCGCGGCGCGCTTGCCGGACCCCGCAACCGGGACCCTGCCCGGACTTATTTTGCTGCTGCTGACGCCGGCTGTCTGGTGGCTGGTACATAAGTCACATTATCGCGCCGCCGCGGTGGCGCTTGTTTCGGGATTGATCTGCGTGAATCTGCTGCTGATCGAAGGGACTATTCTGGAAGAAACGGTGATGTTCCTGGCCTTGCCGGTGGGATTGTCCGCCGTGCTGATTGGCGCCCCCGTCGCCACTGTTGCGGCCGTCGCCTGCACCTTTTATCTGCTGTTCGGAGCCTCACAGATCGACGCGGTTCTGCGTAGCGTTTCGGTCATCAATCTTTGGGCGACGCTCGGGATGATCTGGCTATCGTCTCGCCCGCTGCTGCTGGCCAGGCAGTGGTTTGAAGATAGCTATGAGGAGAGCCGCGCGGCCCTGGAAAAGAGCCGCGATTATCAGTTTCAGCTACGACAAGCGATGGACGATCTGACAGAAGCCCATCACCAACTCACGCAGCTGAACCGGATGGCTCATGACCTGCGCCATCAAGCGGACGAGGCGCGCCGCTCCAAAGAGCAATTCGTCGCCAACGTGAGCCACGAATTGCGTACGCCGCTCAACATGATTATTGGTTTCAGCGAAATGGCGCTAAACTCGCCGGCAACTTATGGACCGGACATCCCCCAAGCGTTGCTGGCGGACCTGGAGATCGTGTTGCGCAACAGCCAGCACCTGTCGAGCCTGATTGACGATGTGCTCGATCTGAGCCAGATTGAAGCGGGACAAATGGCTTTGATGAAGGAGCGCGCCGCGCTCAGCGAGATCGTAGACGAGGCGGTTACGGCGGTGCGCCCCCTGTTCGACTCTAAGGGATTGACCTTGCGCCGCGATATTCCGTTGAATCTGCCTGAACTGTATTGCGATCGCGTACGCATCCGGCAAGTCTTGCTCAATCTATTGAGCAACGCGGGCCGCTTTACTGACCGAGGCGGCGTGCGGATTCGCGCGCGCCAGGAAGACAAGGCGATCATCGTCAGCGTGGCTGACACCGGTCCCGGCATCAGCGCTGATGAAATGGACGAGATCTTCAAACCCTTTCAGCAGATTGATGGCGCCATCCATAGTCACTGGGCGGGCAGCGGCTTAGGGTTGAGCGTCAGCAAGCATTTCGTTGAATTGCACAAAGGCAGGATGTGGCTGGAAAGCGAGCGAGGACTGGGCGCAACCTTCTATTTCCGCTTGCCGGTTGGAGAAGTCACCTCAGCGACAGCTGATGGCATGATGCGCTGGTTCTCGCCTTATTCGACCTATGTTGAGCGGACTCGCATTCCATCGCTTCCCGCGAGCGCGAATCGTCCGCGTCTGATCGTGGTTGAAGACGGCAGCGCCCTAAGCAGACTACTCTCCCGCTACTTGAACAATGTCGAGTTGGCGCCGGTGACCAGCGCGGAAGATGCGCTTGAGGCGATAAAGGCCTTTCCGGCACAGGCGCTGCTGGTGAACGCGACGTCGGTGGGGGAAAGCCTGGGGCGGATCGAAAATGAAATCGCCTTGCCCTTTGGACTGCCGGTCATCGTCTGCTCGCTGCCGGACCTTGGCGCTGCCGCCGATTCCCTTAGCGCGGACGACTACTTGATCAAGCCGATCTCGCGGGAGGATCTGCTGGCGGCGCTGGATCGCCTTGAGAATGAGGTCAACACGATTCTGATTGTGGACGATGAGCCGGATGTATTGCGCTTGTTCCGGCGCATGCTGGCATCGGCCGGGCGGAATTACCGCGTGCTGCGGGCGTCCAGCGCGAGACAGGCGCGGCAGATCATGGTTGATACGACGCCGGATGTGGTCTTGTCCGACCTGATCATGCCGGAGCAGGACGGCTATCAGCTTATCGCGGAGATGCGGGCAGATCCGGCGTTACGGGATATTCCAATCATGGTCATATCGGCGCGCGACCCCTCAAGCCAGCCGACCGTGAGCAAGTCGCTGGCCGTCGTCCGCGGCGGCGGCATTAGCATTGCCCAGCTTCTGACGATGGTGGAGTCGCTGGTCAGCGCCTTATCCCCGGGGGCGGTCAACTTGCGCGTCGAGGGCGGCGAGGAGCCCGCGCTGGCTGAGGGGCTTGCTCAGGAAGCCAGCGGCGCCCAGGCTTAGGGCCAGATCGCGCTGCGGCAAGATGGTGCAGACGATGACGGGCCGGTCGCCGAGGTCGGGATGCGCGCGAAAGCGGCCGAGCAGCTCCCAGCCGTCAATGTCTTGCAGCAGCACATCCAGCAGGATGACATCGGGCATGGTCTCTTCGGCCAGCGCCAGCGAAGCTGCGGGATCGCTTTCGGCCAGCAGTCGGTATTGTGTATCAGCGGTGTAACGCTGAAGCAGCTGCAGCGTATCGGGATTGTCATCGATCGCCAGCACGGTAATCTGCCTGTCAGTCGGCAGCGTGAGGCGCAATACGCAGACTTGATCGCCGACCGAATCCGAATTGTGATGCAGTGATCCGCCAGAGAAACCGACCAGCTCGCGCGCCACGCTTAAGCGCTCCGCCCCCATTTCAGCCGCCGTCGAAGCCAGCGCGCCATAGCCGCTGACCGATACCGACACATGCCGCTCGCCCGGCTGATGCTCGGCGCGGATGACCAACTGTCCTTCCTCCAGCCAATCCAGGGCTACCGTGAGGATGTTCAGCAGCGCCTGCCGCGTCGGTACCAACTGCAGGGCCAGCTTTGGCAGCCCTTCGCTCGGCTCGTATGCGTACTCAATCTCGGATGACTGAAGCACCGGTTCGGCGGTATCCAGAGCCGATCGAATCAGCGTCTCAACTGCCACCGATTCGCGGGAGAAAGCAGCCTGTGACCAAGCCAGCTCGTCACCGAGCGCTTGTGGTCTCGGCGCTTTGGCTGGCTGGTCGCTTGCCAGCTTGTAGCGCGTCCAGATAAGGTCCGCCAGCACAGCCAGCGCCCGTTTTTCCTGCCGGCGCAACTGGCGCACGCTCAGACCCAGATCGGCGCCGACTTCGAACTGTGTAAGCTGTTCCGTAAAGCGACCGTGCAGGATATGATAATAGCGCCAGGACCTTGATTGAGCCGGCACATCATCGGCCGGTTTGAGCGATTCGATAGTTTCCAGCAAGAGGCGCCGCAGGGCGACGATGGCGTCGGCGCGCGTCTCCAGACCGAGGAGCGCCATCAGCCGGCTGTCGCGCAGGGCGGCCGGATCGTACAAGTGCGTCAGCGCCGCGCGCAACTCATGTTCAAAGGCAGAGCGGTCAATCTCCGTTGTCATGTCCTCTGTATGTCCGCTATATGTCCGCTGCTAGTCCAAATCTCAATCCGAAGGGATGTCCATTACGATAGTATCCAATAGTGAAGCCAAGCGCATCTTGTCAAGCTTGGCATAGTCTTTTGGAGGAGAAGAAAGATGAATCACAGAACAGTTTTAGGCTTCGTAGCCTTAGTATTGGTGTTCACCATATTGGGCAGCGCTGCCGCCCAAGACCCGGTGCAAATCCTGTATTGGGATCAGGTAAGTAGCGATGATACGCAAGCGGTTATTGACACGATAGTCGCGAACTTTGAGGAGGCGCACCCGAACATCAAGATCACGCGCGAAGTTTATACCCTGGAACAGCTGACAGACATCTCCAGGACATCCATTGAGGCGGGCGAAGGTCCCGACATCCTGTATTACGACTCGGGCCCGGCCTTCGGCGGCATCCTTGGTAATGCCGGCCTACTCCTGTCGCTTGAAGAGGCTTATGTTACCTATAACTGGGACGAGCGACTCGTGTCCGTGTCCAGAGATTGGACGACCTACGGCGGGACGGTATATGGCGTTGGCCATGAATTTGAAGCGCAAGGCTTCTATTGGAACAAGCGGATCTTCGCCGACGAAGGCCTCGAAATACCGGCGACATTTGAAGAGATGGTCGCATTGTGTGGGACTTTCCGCGAGCTCGGCTACGATCCGCCGATGGCGGCGGGCTGGGCTGATTGGGGCGGTTTCCCCATTTCCCACAATTGGTACAACGTCCTCGCCAACTCTGTTCCGAGCGACAAGGTTGCGGCTGCGATCTCCGGCGAATATCCCTTTAACTCGCCCGATATTGTCGCTTCCTTAGACTTGGTCGTTGAATTAGTCGAGGCCGACTGCTACGACGAGCAGGGTGCGGCAACCAGTTTCCTCGATGGCAATGCGAAGTTTTACACCGGGCAAGCGCCCATGATGCTGATGAGCACCTGGGCGATGCAGTTCTTCACCGACGAGATCACGGACGATTTCGGCTTCATGATCTTGCCGCCGATCGAAGGTGGCGAACAGACAATGATCCAATTGATGGGCGCCGTCTGGTACATCATTGGCGACACCGAACACCCGGAAGAGACTTTGACATTCCTGAACTATCTAGTGTCTGAGGAAGCGCATCGGCTTTGGGTTGAGGGCGCCAAGCTGCTGCCCGGCGTCACCGGCGTCGACTTTAGCGACTACGATGTACGGCCCGTCTACCGCGATTTCCTCAACCTTGTCTCAGGTTGGGACGGGCCAGTGGGCTATCATCTTGATGTGCTGACGCCGGCGAACTTCAATACCACGCTGTTTGAAAGCACTGTCGAGCTGGCTGCGGGCCGGTTGACGTCTCAAGAAGTGGCCGACCGCATCAACGTCGAAATGGAAAGAGCAGTCGAGGACGGCAGACACGCCGATATCACGGGGTAGGTGATACCCCCTGTAAATGCGGTGTAGGGGCGACTCGGTGAGTCGCCCACAGCCGCACGAGGGTAGATGTAGGGGCGACCAACCTCTGCGCGTAGACACTGCAGGTCGGTCGCCCGCGCCCGTGATTTCTGATGTGTCGGATGCGGGCGACATAATATGTCGCCCCTACAGTCGTATTTTATACAGATTGTGTAGGGGCGAGCCTTGGCTCGCCCGCAGCGCACGACTTAGAACTTGGACATGGTAACGTGACCGACAGCATGCGCCAATTCTTCGCCAATCGGAAGCTGCGCGATTACGCGATTGGTTACGCCTTTGTCATCCCGGCGCTGGTGATGTATGTCATTTTCGTCGTCTATCCGTTCTTTTACACCATCTACCTCAGTCTTACCAAATGGGATGGCGCCAAGCCGGTCAAAGAGTTTGTCGGCTTGCTCAATTATGAGAGGCTCTTCGCCGATCCACGGCTGTGGAGCGCGCTGAGCCACAACTTGATCTGGATCGTGCTGGGCACGGTGACGCCAGTCGCAATCGGCTTGTTCCTGGGCGTGCTGCTTTGGCGCGGCGTGCGCGGCATGGTCTTCTTCCGCACCGTTTACTTTTTGCCGGTGGTGCTCGCGCCGGTCGCCGTCGGCATCATCTGGAAGTGGATATACAATCCGCAATTTGGCCCCATTAATTCGACGCTGAGGGCGGTCGGCTTGGACGTTCTGGCGAAAGGCTGGCTGGGCGACCCCTATTTGGCGCTGCCCGCTATAATCCTGGCCGGCGTATGGGGTTATTTCGGCTTCTGCTTTGTCGTCATTATGGCCGGCTTGCAGAACATCGACATGGAGCAGATCGACGCCGCGCTGGTCGATGGCGCCAATGGTCCACAGCGCCTGTGGTATATCATCATTCCCGGTTTGCGGCATGTACTCACGATGATCACCGCCTTTACACTCATCCTGGGTGTCAACGTCTTCGACATAATCTGGATCACCACCCGCGGCGGTCCTGGCCGCGCGACTCACGTCATCGCCACCTATACCTATAACACCGCCTTTCGCGAAAGCTACGTCGGCTATGGCTCGGCGCTGGCGATCGTGATGGGGCTGGTGTCGCTGGTCGTGTCGTTCATATTTATTTCTATTCGCGAGCGGGGAGGCGATTAACGTCGTGGCGAATGATGTAGGGGCGAGCTATCAGGTCGCCCGCAGCCCGCGCAAGCCCCTGGGCTTACGGATCGCCAGAGGCGCCCAGTACGGCCTGCTGATCCTTTTCGCCCTCTACGTGCTGGTGCCCTTCATGTGGGTGATCTTCACCGCACTGAAGTCGAATCTCGAGATTGCCCAAGATCCGCTGGGGCTCCCGCCGAACTGGCGCTTTGAGAATCTTGCGCAAGCTTGGAACCAAGGAAAGTTCGGCCGCTATTTCGCCAACAGCGTGATTGTGACCGTTCCGATTGTCTTACTGGTTGTGAGCCTGTCTTGCCTGGCCGGTTACGGTTTGGCGCGTCTTAAGATGCCGGGAAGAATGCTCATCTTTTATTTCTTTTTGGTCGGGCTGATGGTACCCTTCACGGCGATCATGATCCCGCTCTTTTATATCTTGCGCGACATCGGCGTGCTGGGCACCTATTGGGCGATGATCTTGCCGCAGACGGCGATATCGCTGCCTTTCGGCATTTTCTTCATGCGCGCCTTTTTCAGCGGCCTGCCTTACGATTTGACCGACGCCGCCAAGATCGACGGCTGCAACGATTTCGGCGTCTTCCGCCGCGTGATGCTGCCGCTGGCCGGACCGGCCGTGGCCGCTCTGGTGGTCTTCAACTTCATGGGCGCCTGGAACGCCTTCCTGCTGCCCTTGATCTATTTGCAATCCGACAAGCTGCGGCCGATCAT
The DNA here is from genome assembly GCA_011523545.1 of Chloroflexota bacterium. Classification (GTDB taxonomy): domain Bacteria; phylum Chloroflexota; class Anaerolineae; order Aggregatilineales; family Phototrophicaceae; genus UBA6055. The sequence continues at coordinate 58,547 of WTGN01000014.1, forward strand.
GACCGGCATGATGTACTTCACCACCCGCTGGGGACCCGATTACAGCATGTCCATGGCCGGCACGCTCATCGTCATGCTGCCTATTATGCTGGTGTATCTGGTCTTCCAGCGTCAGTTCATCCAGGGCCTGACGGCGGGCGCGGTGCGGGGTTGATGGGCCAATCGCAAAAAGGACACAAAGGGCACAAAGATTTTTACCACCGAGGACACCGAGAATATTGAGGGCACCGAGGGAATTGTCCACAGAGAGGAGGACGCAAGGGCGCGTAGACACTGACCACCGACACTGCCCGTCGGCTCGCCCCTACGAATTTCTAATTTTGAGGTTGATTGGTCGGCGCCGGAGCGCTTTACGGAGAAGGGAACACTATGCCAATAAAGGCGATTTTCAACGAAGACCACGAGGCGGTTCTGCGGGAATACGACGAGCGCCCGCTGCAGCCCAATGAAGTGCGCATCCAGACCGAGTACGCCTCGGGCAAACACGGGACGACCCTGCACATGATGGACGGCCGCAACCGGCAGGGACAGCGTTGGGATGAAGAGAATCGCCTCTATATCCCGACCGATGAGCCGGATCCTGATCCAGTGCCCGACTCCCTAGTCGGCACCAGCGGTGTCGGCGTCATCATCGAAGCGGGGGCGGATGTCCGCGACTGGAGAGTCGGCGATCGCGTGTTCGGCTTCATGGACATCAGCGAGACGAATGTCATCACTGTCGATCGTCCGGACGACTTCATCTGGCCCGGCTTTGCCGAGCCGTCGCCTTGGCTGATCTGGGAATTGGGCGATCTCGATCCTCTTGACGCTTTGTGCTTCGAGCCGGCATATGTGGCAGTCAACAGCGTCCGCGAATCCAATGTCCGCTTCGGCGATGCGGTGGCTGTGGTCGGCCTGGGCGCGATTGGCCTGCTGACGATCAAAGTGGCCGCGCTGGCCGGGGCTGACGTGTTATTCGCCGTCGACCCGATTGCCAAACGCCGCAAGCTGGCGCAGGACTACGGCGCGCATCACGTCATCGATCCATTTGCCTGCGATGCGGCGCTCGAGATCAAAGAGATGACCGATGGCGGGGTTGATGTGGCGATTGAAATCAGCGGGAATTATGCCGCCTTGGACACGGCCATTCGGGCGGCGCGCTTTGGCGGAACGGTCTGCCAGGCCGGTGCTATCGCAGGCAATGCGGCCGAGTTGTGGCTGGGCCGCGAATTCCTGACCAACAGCCTCAGGATGATCGTTCCGCGCGGCAATGGCGCGATGGAATTCGCGCCGAGTGATTATCCCTTGTGGGATCAGTATCGGGTATTCGATACCATTGTAAGTATGATGAAGCAGGACAAATTGACAGTTCCCGGTTTGATTGACCCGCTGGTTTCCATCGAGGACTTCCCGGAGACATTCGAGCTGATCAAGCACAATCCGAGCGAGGTCGTCAAATATGGCGTGCGCTTCTAAATGACACAGCTTATTGAAAAAGGAGAAATGTGATGGTCGCGCGCGCAGCGGTATCCTCTGTGACGATTAATCGGCTATTGGGATTTGAGACCTATTTGCCGACTCCCGACAACTCAAAAATGATAAAGGCGCCAGCCATTGATTCCACGCGGCCCGATGGCTGGGAAACACGGGCGCCCAGCCATAGCCTGCTGGAGCTGCCAGCCGAGGTGGCCGCACAGGGTTACGACTGTTTCGACCTTTCCATGCTGCACTTGCCCAGCGTGGAGCGCGCTTATCTCGCCGACGTGCGCGCCGCCTTTGAAGATGCGGGGGTGGAGATCTTCCAGCTGCTCATTGATACGGGCGAGATCGGCAGCCCAGACCCGCAAGAAAGCAGCGCCGGCATCGCCCACACCAAGTTCTGGATCGAGCGGGCGGCCGAACTGGGCGCTAGTGGCGTGCGCTATGTGCCCGGCGATAGCGAACCGACGCCCGAAACGATGCGCGCGACAGCGGACGCCTTCCGCGAGCTCTTTGACTTCGCCTTCGAACGCGGCTTGAAGCCGGCCACCGAGAATTATCGAATCTTCACCAACAAAGCCCTTAACCTGCTGCAGCTTGTGGAGCTGTCAGAGCGCGATTACGGCTGGATCGCCGATTCTGGCAACCCTAGAGATTCGGGCGAGCAAGAAACCTTTGCCAAGCTGCTGCCGGGCGCGACCTCGATTCACGCCTGGGCGCCACCGACCGAAGACGGACGGGCGGACTTAGTGGCGTTTCGGCGCTATATGACCATGTCGCGCGCTGCCGGCTTTGACGGTCCCATCATGCTGCACGGCGCTTATCAAATGGACAACTTCGCTTGGGCGCCAGATCTCTGGAGCGGCGTCGACGAATTTCGGGCGGCAGTCCACGCGGTATTCGGTGAAGACAACGCATGACAGCTCCCATCCGCGTAACAGTCTGGAACGAATACTGGCACGAGAATCCCGTCCATTGGGACCACGTGCAGCGCTCCTGGATGAGCCACGGCTACAGTAAAGAGAGCGCGATTGAAGAAACCGAAGGCGTGCGGGCGATTTATCCCGACGGCATCCACGAGGCCATCGCCGCGCCACTGCGCGAGCAGGGATTCGCTGTACAAACAGCGATCCTCGATGACCCGGAGCATGGACTGACCGACGCCGTCCTGGACCAGACGGATGTAATGATCTGGTGGGGACACGTTGTCCATGACAATTTCGACGACGCCATCGCCGAGCGCGTCTACAAACGCATCGTGGACGAAGGCATGGGTTTCATCGCGCTGCATTGGGGCGCCGGTTCCAAAGTCTTCAAGAAGCTGATGGGCACGTCCTGCTCGCTGACACCTTTAGTTGGTGGCACACCGGAAAAGCTCTGGGTGATTGAGCCTGGGCATCCCATCGCCCGCGGTTTGGAGATGTCCTTCGTGGTGCCGCAGACCGAAATCTACGGCGAGCCCTTTGATATTCCCGCGCCAGATTCGATCGTCTTCATCAGTTCCTGGCCCAGCGGCGAGGTCTGCCGCAGCGGCTGCTGCTTTCAACGCGGGCGTGGGCGGGTCTTCTTCTTCCGGCCCGGGCACGAAACCTATCCGATTTACTATCAGAGCGAAGTCCAGCAGGTCATCGCCAATGCGGTCGAATGGGCGGCGCGATCAAGCTAGAAGACTGGTCATGCCGCGCGCGCCGGCGTTCGGCGCTAGTAGCAAAGTTCGGCATACGCTTTTGAGCGTGATTCTTAAGGAAAAGGGAGGATTTTCATGGTTAGCGCAGCTGTATCTACAGTTACTTTGATGAAGGCATTGGGCAAACCGATGTACGAACTGGACGCTGCTAGCGGGCAGCAAATAGGCGCTCCGGTCCAGCCGGCGACAATCGACCTGTTGGATGTGCCGGCCAAGGCGGCCGCGCAGGGCTTTCACGAATTCGATCTCAGTGTTTATCATCTGCCGAGCATCGAGCGTGGCTACCTGGCGGACTTGCGATCCGCCTTTGCCGAGGCCAATGTGGAATTGTTTCAGTTGCTGATCGATACTGGCGATGTCGACAGCAGCGACCCGGAAGAGCGCGCCGCGGGCATCGCCCATATCAAGTTCTGGATGGAAATCGCTGTGGAGCTGGGGGCGCGCGGCGTGCGCTACGTCCCGGGTGACGGCGAGCCAAGTCCAGAGACGATACGCAGCAGCGGCGAAGCGTTTCGCGAGCTCTTTGATTTCGCCGCAGGTCTTGGGCTGAAACCGGCCACCGAAAACTACCGGCACTTCAACATGAAAGCCGACGATCTGCTCGGTGTTCTCGAACACGCCGAACGTGACTACGGCGTGATTGCCGACTTTGGTAATGCGCGCGGACCGAACAAGTACGAGACCTTGGAAGCGATCATGCCGCACGCGACTTCGATTCACGCCTGGGCCGAGGTCGACGAAAACGGCGATATCCTCAGCGAAGACTTTCGGCGCTGCCTGACTATCGCGCGCGACAACGACTTTGACGGACCGATCATGCTGCAATACGGCTACCCGGTAGACGTCTTCGAAAATACGCGGGAAGTCTGGGCGCGGGCGAGCGAATTGCGGGACGAAGTGCGAGCCGTATTTGGCGACGCGCCAACGAACGGAGCATAGCTTATGACAGCGCCCATTCGTGTGACCGTATGGAACGAGTTTTGGCATGAGAATCCGCAGCATCATGCCGAAGTCAAGGCGCGCTTGGCGAACTATGGATTCAGCGGAGAGCGTCTGGTCAACGCGACCGAAGGCGTTCAAAAGGTCTATCCCGATGGGATGCATAATGTCATCGCCGATCATCTGCGCGGGCAAGGGTTCGCGGTACAAACGGCGACTCTTGACGAACCGGAGCACGGCCTGACGGAAGATGTCCTGGCTGAGACCGATGTGCTGACCTGGTGGGGACACGCGGCTCATGACCAGGTCAGCGACGAGATCGTCGAGCGCGTGCATGAGCGCGTGAACATGGGCGGCATGGGGCTGATTGCCCTTCATTCAGCGCATTATTCGAAGATCTTCAAGAAGCTGATGGGCACCACCTGCATGCTGAAGACGCGCGAGGCGGACGAGAAAGAACGGATCTGGGTCATCGAGCAGGGTCATCCCATCGCGCGGGGCTTGCCAGAATACTTTGAGATTCCGCAGACCGAGATGTATGGCGAGCCCTTTGATGTTCCGGCGCCGGATACGCTGGTCTTTGTCAGTTGGTTCCAGGGCGGCGAGATCTTCCGCAGCGGCTGCTGCTATCATCGCGGTCGCGGAAAAGTTTTCTATTTCCGACCCGGCCACGAAACCTTGCCGATATATTATCAACCCGAGGTGCTCACGGTCATCAGCAACGCCGTGCGCTGGGCGGCGCCTTCTGGCGGTCCCGAACTGATCTTCGGCGATCACGCGCCGCTTGAGAAACTGGATTGATCAGGCTTGTACCATCCGGAAGGGGAATAGCGACCTATGAAACTTCTGACATATGACTCTGGAAGCGGACCGCGCTGCGGCGTCCTGAGTGACAATCTCGTGGTTGATGTGTCCGCGCTGCTCGGTGTCGACCAAACACTGATCGACGTCCGCGCCCTGCTGGAACTCCCCGACGCGCCGATTGACCGTGTTCGGGACGCGCTGGCGAACGACATCGCCGCACCCGCTGTGCCATTGCCCATGGTTCGGCTGCGGGCTCCGGTGCTGCAGCCGCCGACGGTGCGCGATTTCTTCAGTTTTGAGGGGCACGCCAGCGGCCAGGGCGCGCGGACGCTTCACGAAGCCTGGTATCGGCTGCCGATTTTCTACTTTTCGAACACCTTGCGCATCTTCGGGCCGGAAGACGAGGTGCCCTTCCCATCGGCGACGAACCAACTGGATTTTGAGATGGAACTGGGCTGTGTCATCGGGCGCGAAGGCAGTGACATCGCCGCTGCCGACGCACTGGACTACATCGCTGGTTTCTGCATTTTCAACGACTTTAGCGCCCGCGATTTGCAGTTTGACGAAATGGCGGTTGGGCTTGGCCCGGCCAAAGGCAAGGACTCCGCTACTTGCCTGGGTCCCTGGCTGGTGACGACCGACGAAATGGAGCCTTATCTGCGTGATGGCAGGCTGAACGTCAAATGCACGGTGCGGGTCAACGGCGATGTCTGGCTGGACGGGGGCGACGGCGGCGCGGCGCATCACAGCTGGGGCGACTTTGTTGAACGCGCCTCAAGAGATAGCCGTATTGTGCCCGGCGATGTGCTGGGAAGCGGCACGGTATCCGGCGGCTCAATCCCCGAAGCGATTGCGCGCGGCATTGAGTCAGCACGCTATTTGCAACCGGGCGATGTCGTCGAACTGGAGGTCGAAGGGATTGGCAAATTGCGCAACACCCTCGGCCCACAAAAGAACGTCGATCCCGCTTATCGCTACCAGCCCAAAGCCTAGTGCAATTGCCGGCCACTGATGGGCTTAGTCGGATCATCTGTCTAGTACACGGTCGTATACTTTACCTGGGTAGCAAATTCCGTGATCGCTAACCTGTAGCCATTGCTTGTTGATGCGGCTAATCCTTCGAATCCTAAATGTTCGCGCCAAGCAATGACATCGCGCTTCACGCACGAACTGATATTTTCTTGGCCATATCGCTCTTCGAAGAAGGCTTGAAAGCGAGCGAGATGGAACCGTATTTTGTGAGTCACTGCCTCCGAGCGAATGCCCGTGACCGCCATCTCCACGAAGCAACCAGCCCACTTTCTATGACTATCTCCGGGGAGTTCAAGCACCTAGCTACCTTTCCTGAAGCAAACAGACAGGGATAATGATAGCATAATCAGGCAATATCACCCCAATTATGCCCCGTCTGCTTCACAGAAGGGGCTTCCGTGAATCATTGGGTTGCACTCTTTCATAGATCCTTCACGATGAAACCTATTGGACCGGACGGCCTGTCTTCGATACCCACGCCGAACGCATTCTCGTTGCTGTGCATTGAGCCCAATATCGGCGCGTATTCCACAACACGCCCCACACGTACTTAACTGCAGCCTATTGCAGCAGGTTACGCTCCAGCGCCCAGCCAGACTTCTATGAATGTTTAATTCATCTGAACAAATTAATCGCCTCTTTGCCACCGGCAATTGACTTTTCAATTCATTAAATCAATCCTGGCAAATACGAGCAGCGACCACGCACCTAGAACCGCGCACCCTGAATAAATAAGTCATATCCATTTACAACTCAAATGATTCAGTCTAAACCCGTTCGCGCACTCATTCGACCGCACGTTTAATGACAGCGATTCGGGCGACATGCCCTGCTCGCTACAAAAGCATTGTGTGAATTATGCCTTTAATTGAATCTAAAATTCATACACTTAAACTGAATGCGCAAGATGTTCGTTGCTGATGTCAACAGCCGTGGCAATTCTGAATCAGAAAGGCGGCTCGGGCAAAACGCCGATCACCATTAACCTAGCGGGCGCGCTCGCCAGATTAGGCCTGAAGGTGCTTGTCTTCGACCGAGACGGTCAGGGCGACCTGACCACCGGCGTCGGCTTTGATGATGAAATTTTCGCTGACAGCGGCGCCAGCATCTGCACGCTGCTTACTCAGGGCGAAGGCGATCTGCGCCAGCTCATTTGCCCGGCGCCCTGCGATGCTTTCGATGTTGTGCCGGGCAATATACAGATGTACCTGGCCGATAAAGCCCTGTTCACGGTCCATAACCGAGAGCGGCGGCTGGAACGCCTACTGGAGCCGATCATCTCCGAATACGATTACATCCTGGTCGATTGTCCGCCAAATCTGGGCACGGTCACCGATAACGCGCTCCTGGCTTGTCGGCACGTCTTGGTGCCCGCCCGCATGAACAAGAAGAATACGCGCGCCATCACCATTCTGCTTGACCAGATTGAGACGCTTGAAGATGCCTTTCGCGTGCCCATCGATGTGATTGGCGTGGTGCCGGTCGGTTATGTGCCCGCTGCCGATCAGAAGTAGATCATACGGGAGCTGCGCGATAACATGCCCGACTACCTGACGCCCGTGAACCGCAGGCGCGAAACGCTTATCGAGGATGCCTGGCAATCCGGCTGTTCCATCTTCAGCTATCGGCCCACCAATAGCTACCGCGCCAAGGCACAGCGCGAGAGCCACCACGATTATATCGCCTTGGCGGAGTTCGTAATGGCGCGCAGCCACGAGGTGCTCAAATGAGCGACGATAGTCAAGCCAAGCAGCAACGCAAGTCCCTGCTGAGCCAGCGTTTCGACGAGCGCAAAACGGCGAACGCCGGGCAGAAACGCGGTCGCCCCAAAGCCAAAGTCTACCGCAAGAATGTCTCCTTCTTCTTGCAGTCTGCGGTGGTCGACGAGCTCGACCAAGCTTATCACCAGCTGAATGTGAGGCTGCAAGGCAAGCCCAAGGTCGATAAGGCCACCTTTCGCGAAGCAGTCCTGTGCAAAGGCCTCGCCAGCCTGGCAGAGATCCAGGCCGAGCTGCGGCGCTAGTTGCTCACTCTCGAAATCGACGATCGCGGAATTACAATTTTAAGCGAAATGACATGAATAAAATATTCAAGTTATTCATTTCAATGCTTAATGATACGACTGCGCCCATTCAGCCTCAGCCAGAGCAGGTAACGCCCTATCGGCTGACGATTTCCGCAAGAGTCGAGGATTCCGAATATCACTGGATCGGCCGAAGATGCATAAGAATTTGGGCAGCGGGAGCCACACAACGAGATTGACGTTGCCGAAGCAAACATGATTATCGAGACAGGGCGCAGCATGGACGACGTCCGGCGCCAGCGCGAGCGGATTCTGGCGATGGCTAGGCGACCTGAAACACCACAGCAAAGTCAAACTCCGAATGGAATCCGAAGCTGATTACTGGCTACGTGACCGTATTCGCTTGACCCAGGAGTTGCGCGGCCTGCTGGGCCACCACGTGGAGTTATCGACTGCCAAGCGCTGCGCACAGAATTTTGAGCGGCCGTCCGCTACGAAACCCAAAAACCCTAACTAAAGACCAGCGCCTCTATTGCCGCGAAATCCTGGAGCGCATCCTCCACATCGAGAATTACGCGGCCGCCGGACGCCCGGCTTTTCTCGCATCGGAATACCTGCAAGACGGAGTCATCCGCAGCTTTCAAGTGATTGGCGAAGTCGTGAAGCGCCTCAACCCGGCTTTTGTAGCACGCTATCCGAACATCGGCTGAAGCGATTTCGCGGCCTCTCACCCTGATGACATTTCTTGAATATACAATGCACATCAAGTGTCTGCATTGATTAGTCATTAAACTCAAGGACCTCATGACTTGCGCCAGCATGCGCAGCTCGCCATGCTCAGCGCCTGATCACAAGACGGACAATTGCATTATATGAAGGTACAATTCAAATGAATCGTCCGAATATACAATGCAAACAGCATAGGAGGTCACGCTCTGCGTGACTCGAGGCCGTCAGAATTTTCACGTGACCTTGACCTTGGCTTGGCACTCAGACATATATTGAATACTTAATTCAATTGATTCATGTCACTTTATTATTCAGATTGCTTCACAATCCCGAACTCGTAATCCAGGCTCGCAACGCGCCATGCCGCATACCAAGCGCAACTTGCTTGATTACACAATTCATCTGCATTATCTGAATTTTGAATTCATTTACATCTGAAACTGCGGTCGCAGCTTCTCCCGGGATCCGCCATTCCCGTACCCGGTCTCTCCCTGCCGCCTCCCTATACCGCAGCGCAAACAGAGAGCAGCCGAGGCCAGCGATTCATAAGTCTCATAGCAGAGTGCGGAAATTGCGCAGCTTGCGGAAGATAATGCGGTTGGAGTCGTGATAGCGGATGGCGCCGCGATAGGCAGTGCGAACCAGGTAGATGATATCGTCGCCGTCAAATTGCCAGTCGACATATTGAAAGCCGATCAGACGCGCCGAGTCTTGCGGCGTCAAGCCACTTCGATCTTGCATCAGCCTGCGCACTATACGCCAGTTGATCAAATCATCGGAAACGCTCAGCGAAAGAATATTACGCTGACGGGGCCAGTCAGGGTTGGTCACATTGTTCACCAGCGCGATATACTTGCTAGTCTGCTGATCAAAGCGGATGGTGAACTTGGTTCCACCGCCAGGAAAGTCAATAAACCCGCTGGCGGGATCGAATGAGATCTGACGGCCAGCGTCCTCCACTTTGACGATCACAGCGCGGTTGACCATCGGGCTGGCGTTTAGACGCAGGATATTCCAGAGCTCGCCATTGGGCGCGACGACGATGTTGCCTTCCAGCCAGCAGGGTCGATCCGGTGGCCTCCAGTCTGGCGGGACCCACACGGGATTGAAGGGGATCTTGTTGCTGATCGTCCAATTCGAGGCGTCCAGCAAATCGGCGTCAACCGGCGCGGATGCAACACAAGAATGAAAGCTGGGCCCGTGCACGGGCGGGTCAGCATCTTCGAAGGCTTTGTATAGCCTGCCATCGTGCTCAAGCACAGGAACCGGCGCGCAGTGATAATTTGGCGCTTCGCGGAAGGGACCGCCGCCGAACAGCATTCCACTCTTGTCGTCTGCCGGATGCGTCCAGGTGAAGCCGCCATCATCGCTGCGGCGGATGACAATCGAGCCATATTGCTGCGAAACGCCCAATATGTAAGTGCTATCTCGGTGAGAGAAGAGGCTGCTCCAGTAACAGTTCATGATGTGCGTGATGTTCATCCAGGTGGCGCCGTCATCTTCCGAGCGATAGATACTCGTCAAGCTTTCTTCGTCTTCATGATTCCTCGGACAATTCGGCAAGCCGAAGTAATCGTGCGACGCCAACAAAGCGCCATTCGGCAAGCGCAGGATACTGGGGCTGCCCAGATAGGTCTTGGCCGATTCGGGCTGATATTTGACTTCGTGCCAGGTCAAGGACATGCGCCGTCCTCGCTATAGAAAATCGCGAAAGTTGACCAGCTTGCGGAAGATGATCTGATTAGAATCGTGGAAATTCCGCGCGCCACGATACGCGGTACGGACGACATAGATCAAGTCATGGCCGTCGAACTGCCAATCGACATACTGGAAGCCGGTGAGCGCTATCGAGTCCTCGGGCTGCAAGCCGGTATCATCGCGCATCAATTCCTTGACGATGCGCCAATTCCAAAGATCGTCCGAGACGGTCAGCGACATAACATTCCGCTGACGCATCGGATGTCTGGCGCGATATCGCTGCAAGGACAAATCGCTAGCCATTTGCTCGAGGATAGCCTTGTCTGCCAAGTTGTTCACCAGCGAGAGATACACGCCGGTGACAGGATCGCGCCGGATCACGAATTTAGCTTTGGCGCCCGGGAAATCAATATAACCAGTAGCGGGATCAAAGCTGAGCGTCTTGCCATCGCCGTCGATGCGCAGGCGCGGCGCCTTCTCGTCGAGGATCGCGCCGCCTTCAAAGGTCAGGATATTCCAGAGTTGACCATCAGGCGCGCCCACAACATTGCCCTCGCGCCAGCCGGCCGGGTTCGCCCTCTCCGCATCCCAGTCGCGCGGAATCCAGTCCTGGTCGAATGGGAGCTTGTTGCTCATGGTCCAATTGGAAGCATACAGCAGATCAGCGTCAAGCGGCGCGGAAATGACGCCTGCTTGAAAGTTGCCCCAGCCCGGCGGATCGCAATCTTCAAAGGCGCGGTATAGGCGCCCCTCGTGCGCGACGACGGGCATCGGGCCGCAGTGGTAATTTGGCGGGTCGTGATAGACACCCCCGCGGAATAGCAAGCCACTCGCTTCGTCTTTCGGGTGCGTCCAGGTGAATCCGCCATCTTCGCTGCGGCGAATCACGATGGAACCATATTGCTGTGATGTGCCTAGGATGTAGACCACACCATCATGCAGAAACAGGCTGCTCCAATAGCAGTTCATGATGTGCGTGACATTGACCCAGGTGGCACCATCGTCTTCCGAACGATAGATGCTGGTCAAGCTTTCTTCGCCTTCGTGGTTCCTGGGGCAGCCTGCCAAGCCGAAATAGTCATGTGACGCGAGCAGCGCGCCGTCAGGAAGGCGAACGATGCTCGGGCTGCCGAGGTAAGACTTGGCACGCTCGGGATGATAATTGATCTGTGACCATTGCATGGGCGGCTCACTTTTCGATAACGGCAGTCAGCCCCAGAGTGGCGTTGTGGCCGCTGCCGTTGATTAGATGTGAAATAGAAAAAGAATGGGCCCGCGCCAGCGCGCGAACCCATGGATCACTTGTCTTACTTGCCTACTCGCTTACGTACCACTGATCGGAGTGGCCGCTCTCGAGATGGCTAATGTAGACGACGTCTGCAACCGGCGTGAAGTTGTGCAGTCGATTGGAGCGGATGAACACCTCAGGCGCCTCGCCGACCGGACCAATATGGTAAATGTTGCGGACCGTATTGGCGACCAGGAGCGTGCCTAGCTCGACGTAACGATCGGAACCGATTTCGGTCAACTGCCATTCATCAACCAGCCGCATCTGCTCCTTCTGGTACTCGGGCGGCTCTTCGCCTTCCGCGCCGTCGGTGAGCCACCACTGACGCCAGGCCAGACCACCACCGACAGGTGTGGAATCAATGCCGTACGGCGGACGCAGCCAGATCGGACGCTGGTACATATCTTTCTCCGAGACAACATCGGCGAACCAGACCGAGGCGTGGACTTCGTTCGCAAGCAGCGCCTGCTTAAAGGCTTCGCGCGTGCTCGGGTTGATCTCTACGTCGACGCCAACCGCTTCCCAGTACTCGGCGACCAGTTCGGACATGGGGATACGGTTGATCGCGTCCCAAAGCACGATGGCCAGCTTTTCGCCATCGGGCCGCAGGCGCACGCCGTCGTCGCCCATAGTCAAGCCCATCTCGTCCAGCAATGCGTTGGCTTGGCCGGGATCGTAATCGGCATAGTGCCCGCTCATCCAGTCCTCGTAGAACGCAGAGGCAGGAGAGACGCCCCACTGACGCGCGACAGCTTGGCCGAAGAATAGTACTTCGTTGATCTCATCGCGGTTGATCGCCAGCGACATCGCCTGGCGGAAGCGCAGGTCATTGAAGATCTCATTCAAGACCGGATCGCTGACCGTGATGTTGAATTGGTACTTGCTCATCGCGCCTTGATCAGCGGGCCACAGGATCGTGGTGTAATTGCCTTCGGCCTCGCCCGCTTTCAATACCGGCAGATCGCTCACTTCGAGGTTGTAGAAGCCGTAGTCGATGGCGCCGGCCTGGACGTTGAGGATGACCACTTCCGGCTCGCCCAGCAGTAAGCGCACCTGGCGATCGATATAGGGCAGCTGATTGCCTTCGGTATCGACCTTCCAGTAATAGGGGTTGCGGACGTAGAACTTGTTGCCAAAGTCATCGACCTGTTCCAGCGTCCATGGCTTGATTACCGGCAAGTCGGGATCGAAGTCGCTTTGTCCTGTTTGGCCGTCCATGTGGAATTCAAAAGCGCCGGCCCAGGTATCAAAGCCCTCGGATTCAGCGATGGCTTGCGCTTCGTCGTTGTAATCGGCGTGCCAGTTTTCCAGGTAGTGGCGCGGCGCCAGCGGGAAGCCTTGGCCGCTGCGCGCTACCACAATCGGGAAGGCGGGATTCGGCTGGGCGGCAATGAAGTTGACAGTCATGTCGTCGACTTTCTCGACGACGAGTGGCGTACCGCCCGGCTTGAGCGCGTTCGACATATTCGGCAGATCCGGATGCAGCATGATATCTTCGTACCAGAACATCACATCGTCAGCGGTAACCGGCGTTCCATCGCTCCACTTCATGCCACTTCGCAAAGTGACGGTGGCCGTCAGCAGATCGTCAGACAATTCGACGCTCTTGGCGACCTCGGGGAAGACGACTTCCCAGTTCGTCGAGAAACCGGTCAAGTGCTGGTCCCAGGCAGTGAAGCCGGTATTGCCGAAGGAGGTCGGATTGGTGGCGTTGAAGGTGATCTCGCCACCGTAAGTGCCGATGGCCTCACGCGGCTGCACGACCATGATATCGCCGCGATCGGGCAGGCGCTCCTCTACCGGCGGCAGGTCGCCAGCCGCAACCATGTCCGCCAGCATCGGCGCTTCATTGAACATACCGATGCTGTTGCTGGTCTCAGCTTCGTACGCATCCAGCGACCATGTTCTGAAGTTGTCCGCCGCCGAGTATCCGTCTTGCGCGACCGCGGTAAATGCCGGCAGCGCCAGCATCAGCACGAGCAGAACGGCCAATAGCCTTCGATAGTTAAACTGTGACATCTTGGTTTCCTCCAGTGAATGGATTAATGTTGCGTCAGTCCAGATAAGAGTCGTTCTGCTGGCACACCTCCTCTCAGCCGGTCACATCCGGCGGATTCCTCGCTCTGCAGCACGCAAATCGTCCGCAGGCAACGTCCATAACTTTACATCGCCACGCCGGTCAATTCTAACTCTGCAGCGAAATGACACGCGGCGAAGTGACCCTCCGCTACTTCTTGCAGAGCGGGCGTCTCGCTCATGCAGCGATCTTGCGCGTATTTGCAGCGCGGATGAAAATAGCAGCCGCTGGGCGGGTCAGCGGGATTAGCGACCTCACCGCGGAGGATAATCTGATTTTCTTCAAGGCGAGGGTCGGGCTTGGGCACAGCCGACAGGAGCGCCTCCGTATAAGGGTGCTTGGGGTTGAGATAGAGCGCTTCGGTATCGGCGAGCTCAATGATCTTGCCGACATACATGACGGCGACGCGGTCGGCGATGTGCTCAACCACGCTGAGGTCGTGCGCGATAAAGAGATAAGTCAGTCCCAGCTTTTCCTGCAAGTCTTGCAGCAGGTTGAGAATCTGCGCCTGGATCGAGACATCAAGCGCGGACACAGGCTCATCGGCGATGATCAAGCCCGGGTGCGTCGCCAGGGCGCGGGCAATGCCGATACGCTGGCGCTGACCGCCGGAGAAGGCGTTGGGGTAGCGATTGAGATGCCCAACATTCAAGCCGACCAAGCCCGCCAGCTCTCGGACCCTGTCCTCCAGTTCCTTGCCACGTACACCCTGCGCCCAGAGCGGCTCGCCGATGATATCAAGTACGGTCATGCGCGGCGACAGCGAGGAGAAGGGGTCTTGAAAGACCATCTGCATTTCTTTGCGCAGCGCGCGCAGCTTTTGCTTGTCCAGGAGCGCGACATCGACTTTGTCGCCTGCGCTCGTTTGCAGGAGGATTTCGCCTGAAGTCGGCTCGATAGCGCGGAGCACACAGCGACCCAGGGTCGTCTTGCCACAGCCGGATTCCCCGACCAAGCCCAGCACCTCGCCCTTCTTGATCTGGAAGCTGACGTCGTCAACGGCTTTGACCTGACCAACCTTGCGGCGCAGCAGCCCCTTCTCGATCGGGAAGTACTTCTTTAGCGAATCCACTTGGAGGATGACGTCGTCAGAACGCATGGGCCGCGCCTTCCGCTGTGGATTCGCCGGCAGCATCCACCACCTCCGGATAGACAAAACAGGCGACCGCATGATCCTCTTCGATTTGCACCAGTGGCGGATCAATGCGGTTGCAGAGTCCCTCGATAGCGGCGGCGCAGCGTGGATAGAAGCCACAACCCGGCGGCCGATTGATGGGCACCGGCACAGCGCCCGGGATTGATTCCAGGCGACCGCGGGACTTATTGCCGATCTTCGGGATCGATTGGATAAGCGCCGTCGTATACGGATGTTTCGCGTTGTAGAAGAGGCTATCCACATCGGTGAATTCGACGATTTTGCCCAGATACATTACCGCGACGACTTGCACCATGCGCGCAATGACGCCGAGGTCGTGCGTGATGTAAAGAATCGACATACCGAACTCGGTCTGCAAGTCGCGCATGAGTTGTAAGACTTGCGCCTGCACGGTGACATCGAGGGCGGTTGTCGGCTCATCGGCAATCAAGAGCGACGGTTCGCAAGACAAAGCCATCGCGATCATGGCGCGCTGCCGCATGCCACCCGAGAGCTGATGCGGGTATTCATTCAGACGCTGCGTCGGATTGGACATGCCCACCCGCTGCAGCAAATCGATGGCAATCTTGCTCGCCTCCTTCTTGTCCTCCGTTCGATGTATGCGAATGGCTTCGGTGATTTGATTGCCTATGGTGTGCAAGGGTGAGAACGACGTCATGGGTTCCTGGAAGATCATGGCGATTTCGCCACCGCGTATATCGCGAATCACTGGGCCGTAGGGATCGAGTTCCGTGATGTTGATTGGGTCGCCATCAGCCGGATAGTAGGCGACATCGCCTTCGATCTGCGCAAAGCTCGGCACCAGGCGCATGATGGTGTTCACCGCCATGCTCTTGCCACAGCCGGATTCGCCAACCAAGCCCATTGTCTCGCCACGGCGAATCGTGAAGCTGATGCCGTCCACAGCTTTTAGAACGCCTTCCTCCAAAGGCAAATGCGTCTTGATATTCTTCACTCGCAGCAGCAGGTCAGTCATGGCGGCGGCCTAAATGTGCTTGTAGGGGTCGGCGGCGTCACGCAATCCATCACCCAGGAAGTTGAAGGCGATGACAATGGCGACCACGACCGCGCCCGGATAGAGCAGCCAGGGATTTATCGTCACGGTCTGCACATTCTGTGAATCTTGCAGCAGCGTGCCCAAACTGACGGCGGGCGGCTGAATGCCCAAGCCAAGGAAGCTCAGTGCGGTCTCGCCGAGAATCATATGCGGGATTGCCAGCGTCAAATGGACGATGAGATAGCTGAGGAAACCAGGCAAAAGATGCCGCGTGATGATGGCGCCCTCTTTCAAGCCGGAGAGCTTCGCCGCCAAGACGTAATCTTCCTCGCGCAGGCTTATCAATTTACCCCGGACAACGCGCGCCAGCCCGGTCCAGCCGACCGTCGCCAAGACCAGCGAAATGCCGAAGTATACCTGAATCGGCGTCCAATCCGGCGGGACTAGCGCCGCCAGAGCCATCCATAAGGGCAAGGTCGGCAGCGACTGCAAGAACTCGATCATGCGCTGGATTATCATATCGGCGCCGCCGCCGTAATAGCCGGAGATCCCGCCGAAAACCAGGCCGAGGACGAAGCCAACCGCCAATCCCATCAGACCGACAAACAGCGATGTGCGCGCGCCCAAGAGCATGCGACTGAATAAATCCCGCCCTAGCCCGTCGGTGCCCGAGAGGAAGATAACGGCGCCTTCATCGACACCAAACAGGTGGATATCCGTCTTGATGAAGCCTAGCAAGCGATACGGTTCCGCCCTGATCAAAAACTTTACGGGAAACTTTTCACTCTTGTCTTCAACGTATTCGCGTCGAAAGGTATCGAGGTCCAGTTCACTAACTATCTTATAGACGAATGGGCGTAGAGTGAATACG
Organism: Chloroflexota bacterium; assembly: GCA_011523545.1. Classification (GTDB taxonomy): domain Bacteria; phylum Chloroflexota; class Anaerolineae; order Aggregatilineales; family Phototrophicaceae; genus UBA6055. Next base: position 75,306 of record WTGN01000014.1, read on the forward strand.
CCATCTTCATCGACAAAGTGTATTGGGGTGGGCGGCGCGTACAAGAAATTGGTGTCACGCGTGAATGCGCCATAGGGCGCGAAGAACTCCGCGAAGATCGCCAAAATGTAAAACAGGATTAAGAACAGGAAACAGAAGTACGCCACTCGATGACGTTTGAACTTACGCCAGATCAACTGCTTTTGCGAAAGAATTTCGTAATTTAGCGGCTCATCAATGCTCAGGCGACTGACTTCGCCCTTCGGCTCAGACGTCACTAATTGCCCCTTTCATAACGAATCCGGGGATCAAGCCACATCAGCAGCAGGTCGGACAGAAAGACACCCACCACGGTCAATACACTGAGCATCAAGAGCATGCTGGCGGCGGCGTAGGTGTCCTGCGCGATTAAGGCGCGCAGCAACAAAGGACCTGTCGTCGGCAAGCCCAAGACGATGGAGACGATTGCGGAGCCCGAGACGATTTGTGGCAGCAGGCTGCCGATGCTGCTGACGATCGGATTAAATGCCATTCGCAAGGGATACTTGATGATGAGGAAACGCTCGCGCAAGCCCTTGGCCCGCGCCGTGATCACATATTGTTTTTGGAATTCATCCAGCAACTGCGCGCGCAGAATGCGAATGAGGCCAGCCGTGCCCGCCGTGCCGATGACGACAACCGGCACCGGCAAATGCGTCAACATATCCCAGAATTTCGCCAGGCTCCATGGGGCGCGAAGATATTCGGGGGAGAAGAGACCGCCTGGCGTCACGCCAAAAACACGCAGCATAATGATCATCAAGACCAGCGCGATGAGAAAATTCGGCGTCGCCAAGCCAATAAGCCCCATGAAGGAGAAAAAGTAATCGCCGATCGAATACTGATTGATCGCCGAATACAGGGCGATGGGCACGGAGACCACATAGACGAAGATAATCGACGCCAGCGACACGATCATAGTCAACAAAAGGCGCTCTTCAATGAGCGGCCAGACCGGCTGACCCCACTCGAAGGACTGTCCGAAGTCGCCCTCCGTCACCAGGGGAATAATCCAGTGGACATACTGCTCGTGCAGGGGGCGGTCAAGTCCGTAGCGGTGGAGGAGGAATTTCAGTTCTTCCTCATCGACGATATCGCCGGAGGCCTCAAGTTCGAGCGCGTAATTGTGGATCCAACTACCAGGAGGCAAGTTAATTATATAAAAGGACAAAATCGAGACCAGAAAAAGAACGATCCCCATGTAAAGCAAGCGTCGGATGAAATAACTGAGCATCGCCCGCTATCTGGTCCCTTGTGCTCAACTAGTGAGATGTAGCGCGGTGGACGGGAATAAGAACAAATTCGAACAGGCCTATAACATGTAACCGGGCCAACTACGCGTAAGGTTATCGCAGAGTAAATCCGCTGTCAAATGTCGTGTAGATGAACAATAGCTTCTGCCGCGAGGGTCGGCATTGGCTGTCCTCACGGCCTAATAGTTGCTGCAATGGGCAACGCAACCTAACCGGCGACACCATTGAAGTATGCTTCCGTGATTTTCACTTCTGCGAGGAACGAGATGGCTTTCTCGCCTATTAGCTTCCGCTACGATATCGCCATGGACAAAAGCTACGCAATTCTCGTGGGCAACCAATTCGAGAATCCCAGGATCAAAGTATCGACGTTCCACTATAGCTTGTACATTCAGGATTACGCAGTCCATCATGGTATTGGGTATTGATATGCGTAGATATGTCGATGAGGTCGCCTTTTGTGGGCGGTGCAGAATCGGCATTGTATTCTGAAACTCAAGTGTTGGCTTCTTCGGGCGACCAGTTGTACATGGCGCGAAGTTCGTCCAGGTGATCCAGCCCCAGCCGCACAATCGCCTCACGAAAGTCTACACGCTCAATGCAAATACCGTCACCCAGTAGCGCGTACCAAGCGTCATCCAATTCCCGGATCAAAGATTTCTCGATATAAAACGAGGTCGTCTTGCGGTCCGGCTCCCGCTTCATCTCTTACTTTTTGGCTTCCGCCGGCGCTTGGGTCCGCTCGTCCAGGACAATCTCCTTCATGCTTTCCTGCATACTCATGATCCCTCCTCCCCAATCCTTTGCACCACAAAGGCCGCCAATTCGCGATACTCTTCCTGGCATCGCCGCAGCGGCTCCTTCCGATGACGCCTCGTCGGCACATAACTGAACACCGAATGCCCGGCCGCGCGCGACGCATTCATGATTGCCTTGCGGTAACGCAGGCTGGGCGCCACCCAGGCTGGTCGTTCCGCCTTTAGCGCATCCAGGTAGGCCGCTTCATCGGGTGTGCCGCGGTAAGCGACCGGCACAAACCCGATCATATCCACCGTCGCCTCGCAGACACGTCCCAGCGACCGCAGTTGCATGATGACTCCGCCGATGGCAGGCATAAAGGCTTCGTGCATCTCGGCCGGCGCCAGAACCCGCTGGCAAGCCAGCAAGGCATTGTCACTGACCGCGCCCGTCCCCGGCGCGCAATCCACAAGGATGAAGTCATAGGGCTTGTCTATCGCCTTCAAGACCCGGGCCAAACGCCATTCGCGATTGCGCTCGGGACCGAGCTTGCCCTCCGCCTGGCTCATTTTCACATGCCCTGGCAGGATATCAAAATGATCATGCGGGACGCGAATGATCAGCGCGTTCGGGTCACCGTCCATATCCACCGACATACTGAAGATGCTATCGCCGCTTTTGGCATGTATGTCCGCGCCGATGCCCTCGGAGTTTGCATTCAGATATTCAATGAGATTCATGTTCTCATTCTCAGCGAGAACATGTTGCCCATGATAACTTGTCAGTTCGTCGGGGCTTGTCTTGAAGATGTTACGCAAACCCGTGCTACGCGCTTGTGATTTGCTCCTCGCAGCCTTTTAATGGCATTGACGCCCCACGGCGCATTTGCATGGCTTGCTAGAGGCGAGCACACTGCCTTACGCACAGAGCTACCTCATTGGGGCACAATCGCTTTGGCGGCAGGGTGAAACTGGGCATGTCCGTTCCACCGGCTAATTCGACGTCCATCTTGATGGACTTTGTGCTGCGCTAGCGGCAGTTGATGTCCAAACCTCGGCCCTTTCTTCTGCTGGCGGGACAATCCATACCATCGCAGCTCCGTTATGCAGGCTGATGTGGCCCGTGCGGCATCCATCCTAATAGAGTGCGAGGGCAGAAAGATTTCCAGGGCCAGATCCGCCCTGGAGGCGCTGCCTGCATTCCTGCCGCAGATAGAGTCTAAGCCGGTGCCCAGCATACCGATCCCGAGCGGCGACAACGACCCGCGCTGGGACGCCATCAAGTTAGCGGTGCGCATCGCCCTCGATGTTCATGACTACAATCGCAAGGGCTTCAGCAAGAAACATTTTCGCTGTCCCGATCCGCAGCACGAGGACCCCGGCCCGAGCGCCAACTGGCACCGGGACGGCTTCTGCCACTGCTTCGGCTGCGGCAAAGACTTCAATGCCAAAGAAATGGCGGAGTTCTTGCACATCCCCTGGCGCGCCCTGCTCGGGGGGCGGCGGCAGATCCCGTCCGCGGACAAGATCGACCTGAATGCCGCCCCGCGCGATTCTGAAGCTGCCAGCGCGCCGCCGTACTACAACGAACCGCCAGACAGCCTGCTCCGGCTGTTCAATAGGTACTACTCAACGATGCGCTCGTCGCTCTACTACAATGCCGCGCGGCTGCGCACCGCCGCTCTTTTGCCAGAGGCTTTCAGCGTACAAGAATTCATAGATGCCGCGCGGGCGCTGGGCTGCGAGCTCAAAGAACGCGCCATCTATGACAACTTTGAAGAGGCGCGCCACGGCGATGATCATCCCTTTACTGCAAAATTTGACCCTAGTGAGAACGCGCAGTCCCGGGACTGCATATTTCGCCTGCGTCCCGCCGAAGATTTCCAGGATCCGCTGCGACGCTCCAACCGCTTCCGCGTCTACGAATAGGAATTCCAGCGCGATCGCGATACCATCCTCGGCTTTGAGATTTTCGCCGCCGCACCACTAGGGTCAGAATTTGCAATAGCGCTGGAAAAGGCGCTGGAACCTCTGATGGAGGCGCAGAAACAGCCTTATGAGCGGCTCGTGCGCAAATGCGAGGAGATCATAGGTGCGAGGAAGCCGCGATGGCAAACCAGCAGGCGACGCCGCTGCCGCCAAATTGGAAGATTCGCAAGAAGAGCGATCTGCCGGCTGGGAAGGCGCGCGCCATCTTTACAGCCGATGGCCTGAACCGGAGCCGCTCGGAATGGGAGGACTAGCTTGGGATTAACTACGGCAGCGTCGGTTCGGTCCTCGACCGCGCCGGCATCCAGCGCACCGCGCGCATCAAACTGGTGAAAGCGAAGTCCAAAGGCGAGCTCCTGGCCAAGGCGGGCAAAGACAAGGCGCGGATCATGCGCGTCGAGACGGACGAAGGCAGCCAGCGCTTCGATGCCGCAATGGAAATCAGGGGCGAGGTGATAGCGACCCTGCAGCCGACAGCGGAACACGAACTCGTTTCCCACGAGCAGCCGGAAATCCAGCCGACGCCAGCCAGACCGCAGGCCGCGGCGGAGCCGGAATCCGACAGCGAGCGCGCCGGCAATATGGAAAAGCCGGGCAAGTGGCAGAAAGCCAGCTGGGATCCGCAATTCCGTTATTGGGAACTGATCAAGATCTGCCGCCTCAAGCATGGCTACCAGGTCAAAGAGGGCGTCGGCGTCCATAACCCAGACACGAGAGAAATCTGGACCAACCCCAGTTTTGATGACCTCGTGCGCCTGATCCTTGGGGTCGAGCCCGATGAAGACGAAGAATTCACCTAAGCGATGAAGCAATTGTATTTCTTGATACGTATACCTACGAATAAATGTAGCTATTCCTCAGAAAATGCAAGATCCTCGAACTAGCCTTGGCACACTCTCTTTTATTCACTAGTTGCATCAGGTTCTGCAGGATTGCAGCTGGGGCCCTCGAGGTGCGGTGAGCCAATGTGATGGGAATTCTCCCGTGGTGGGGCAGTTTGCCGCCTTTCTGTGATCATGCGACGATTTCCGTATGGATGCCCCACAAATGATCTCTCTCGGCGACATTGTGCTCCGGGATGATCTTGACCCCCGGCTCGGCCAGCGCGACGACGACTTGTTTCAGCAGTATGCGGATATCTTCGACCAGTTGCCGCCGATTGAGATTAATCAGGACAATGAGCTCGTTGACGGCTGCCACCGCGTCCGCGCCGCTGAGCGGGCTGGGAGGACTGAAATCGCTAATGTCGTTGTTGAGACCGATGGCGACGATGATCTAGGCGACAGGATGTGGGCAGCCAATCTGAAGCATGGGGTTCAGTACAGCCGGGCGCAGCGCCAAACGCAGGGGCTGAAATTGTATCAGCGGAAGGTGACTGCGGAAAAGATCGCGGGCCGGGTAGGTGTCAGCGCCGCTACGGTCAGGCGTTGGACGAAAGATCAGCGTGAGCGCGACAAGCAAGAGCGCAACGATCTTGTCATTGAGTTAGCGCAACAGGGTAAAACGCAAGCGTAGATTGCCGAAGAAACCGGTGTGCCGCAACGTACTGTGTCTGATATTCTTAGAGAAAATGTGCAAATGCGCGAATCCGCTAAAGGAGTGGAATCCTCTGAAAACACTGACAATGAGCCGAAATCCGAGGTAGCGACGGCCGAGGACCCCGAGGTATAAGACGAAGAAGCCCGAGCGTTAACTGAAGACACTGCATTGGATTCAGATGCGGAAGAAAAACCAGCTGATGAGCCCGTCAAACTCGTACCGGAATCAGAATCAGAACCTTTGGACGAGACGGCGGAACAGGAAGCCGAACCATCACCCCCGGACCCGATTCCAGATGCCATTCTCAAAACCGCCCGCGCCGTCATGGTTGGATTCGTCGAGTTGCGACCGGATGATTATGTTGCCCGGCTTGAGGTATCCGCCAGTGAATGGATGACCATCACGGACGATTCCCTATCCAATGAACTGGAGCGCGAACTGCCGACGTCCGCAGCGGCGATGTGCTTGTGGCAAGAGTGGATGGTGTGGTATCAGAGCGGACGGACCAACGCCTTCACGGATGCCTTTGGCAGAATCGGACCGGTGTTTGTGCGCGGGCAGGCTGGTCAGTGGCGCATTGTATCGAGGCTGAGATCGGTGCTGCGACGCTTGTGGGCATAGTTGCGCAATCAAGCGTCACTGTGGCGCCTGGTGAGACATCGCCGTGATCAGATTCGACAATATGGAAATCATCGCCGCCCATCTTCTTTCCAGGGTCTATCTACAGATCCTCAATCGCTGCCGCCTTGCGCAAATGCCAATCATGCTCTTGTTCATAGGCGTATGCTATTCGATAAACTATCGCCTCATCAAAGGCGCGTCCTGTCAACTGGAAACCATAGGGCAATCCTTCGCTGGTAATTCCGCAGGGCACGGTCAGCGCTGGCAGGCCCGCTAGATTTGCATTGAAGGTATGATGACACATCGAACCCACAGGCGTATCGGGATAGCCGTCCGCCCGCGGCGCATACAGTTGATTAAGCGGCGCGGTCGCAATTGGCATCGTCGGCCAAAGCATGGCATCCAGCCGATGCTCGCTGAAGGCGCTATTGATCGCATCGCGGTAGAGAGAACGGGCCTGTTGCGCCGCCAGATAATGGGTCGCCGGCACCAGCTCACCTAATTGCACGATGCTGCGCGTTGCTGGGTCATATTTTTCACTGTGTTCTCGGATCAGCTTGCGATGATAAGTGCTGCATTCCGAGAGCACGATGGTGAAGAGCGCGTCCTGTGTGATTTCCAGTTCTGGTAGATTGATCTCTACAATCTCTGCGCCGTGCTGCCGATACTCGGCGATGACTGCCTCAACCGACGCTCGAATGTCATCCCGGAGGCCGTCATAGAAGAAGTAGTCTCGCTCGACGCCGATGCGCATGCCAGCGACACCCGCTTCAAGATCGGCGCAGAAATCTGGCACAGGCTGTTTCGCGCTGGTTGGATCCTTGGGATCATAACCTGCCATTCCAGCCAGCAGCAAGGCATTGTCTTTTACCGTGCGCGTCATCGGGCCAACGTGATCGAGCGACCAGGCAACGGGTACGACGCCGTAAATGCTGACGCGCCCAAAGCTCGCCTTCATGCCGACCAGATTGTTGATTGATGATGGCACACGGATGGAGCCGCCAGTATCCGTGCCAAGGGCGCCGAAGGACGAGCGGCTGGCAACCGCCGCGCCTGAGCCGATGCTCGAACCGCCCGGATAGCAGTTCAGATCCCAGGGGCTTCGCGTAGGCGGTTCATTCGAGCCGAGGGCAAACTCATGGCAGCGCAGCTTGCCGATAATGATTGCGCCCGCCCCCTGCAGTTTCTCCACACAGGTCGCGTCATATGCCGGCCGGAAACCCGCCATCACTTCTGAGCCTGATTCGGTGACGATGCCCTTGGTATAGATATTGTCTTTGATGCCGATGGGCAGGCCGTGTAGGGGGCCGCGCCGATCCCCCGCTGCTATCTCTGTATCGGCATGCTCTGCCGCCGCCAGCGCTTCTTCGGCGAGTATGTTGGCGTAGGCGTGGACGACTGGTTCTGTTTTTTCGATCGCGCGCAGGTTGGCTTGCACCAACTCTACTGAGGAAGTCTCGCCCGCGCTCAAAAGGTCGCTTACTTCACTCAGCGAAAGGTCAGTCAATTCGGTCATCGCTCGCTCCTTTGACGGTCACTGTCGGTGGGTTTGTGTCGGCGGGTCTGTGTCCACGCGACCCTGCGTGACCCAGCCGAAAGATCGGCGCCGGCACGATATCCTGCAAATCAAAGGCATCGAAGGAGTCCACAGCCGCGAGTTGATTCATCAGCAACGCTGTCAACATTTCGGCTTCTTCCTGCGAGACTGGCAGTCCCATCTTATTCGCCAATGCCAGAATAACATCTGGTTCTAGGACTTCATCCGAACTTGCTCTGCCGTAAGCCATTCCTCTTCTCCTCGTCGAAATAACCTGAACGTAAGCCGTACATCAGTCGGCCATTGCACAATCTATTGCGAAAATCTGCTCCTCAATCCGCAGCAAGTGCACTTGCAACATTTGCCAGCAATTCAAATAAACGCCGTTGGCCGCAAGGTATGAGCCGACGACCAATTGATAGGGACTGGACTCAAAGTAGGCATAGGGATTTGTGGACGCTTCAAAGGAAATGTCGTTGTTTTCCATGGCTCGGCGCAGCATCGCTACCGTCCGTGCCAACATCTGCAGGATGCCCTCGTACCCGAAGTCCTGCTGCCATTCCTCCGGTGTCTGATAAAATAAGGCGTCTTCGAATGCGCGCACCATGTCCTGCAGCAGCTGCCCCCGCCGGTCGTTTTCCCGGCCGCCAGCCGACAAGAGCGCTTCAGCTCGCTGCAGCAGCGTTTTCGCCCGCTCAAGCGCCCGGTGGATCCGCCCAGTCAGATCAGCGAAATCCTCCAGGCCGCGCTCCCATACCATGCGTCCACTCAATCCAAAGACCGACATCGCATGACCTTCCGCCAGCCAGGCAGAGTCAGCCTGTGCCAGGTCATGCAGCTGTTCTACCGCATCGCCAATGGCGCCGCAGGCTTCCGCAATCTTCTCCAGCCCGTGGCCATTGGGCCAGGCATGCGCCACGCCGGACTCGCGCTTGACACATGGGGGACGCGCTGCGCTAAGCTGCCCCGCTTGCCAGAAGGCGGCGTTGGCGAGCATTCGCGCGGGCAGCCCCCAATCATCCATTGCCAGGTTGTAGCCGAACTCCGGATGCGAGCCAAAGAGCACGACGCGGCCCAAGCCATTGAATCCGCTCACGATATTGAGACGCCCTTCTTGTGACGCCTTGCCCAGCAGAGCCGCCTGTGGCTCATAGCCTTCGCTGAAACGCAAAAATCGCTCCGAATGTGTGAAGTCCGCGCTGTAGCCGGCTACGGCCGATAGCCCGGTCGCAGCGGAGGCCTCGGGCAGAAAGTCGGTGTCGACATCAAACAGGGGACCATTGTAATGTGTAATGTTGAAGCGCTCGGGCAAGCCAAACATGATCGGATGTTCCGGCCTTAGGTTGCGGCTTTCGATGACGCCAACACCCGGTGATTCAAGACCGATCCATTCTGTATCGCCGCGGTTCCAGATCAGCGCATTGACCAATTGCAGGTGGCGCTGCTGCGGGCAGACTTCGAGGAAACTTTCGGCGACGATCGCAGCGTCGAAGGCGCCGGCGCAGGAGCCGATATACATGCCGCCACGCTGCACCCACGATTTGATTTGACGGCAACCCTCCTCGCCCAGCGGATTGAGCTGGCCCGCCATCGCTAAGCCTCCACCGCCCGGCACAGCGAACAAGTCGTAGTCGTCCAGTTTGCCCGCGCGGATTTCCTGCGGGCTGATGAATTCCACCTGAAATCCGAGCTCTGCGAAAATACGGGCGTGGTTGAACGGCGCGCCTCCACCGCCATAAATCGCTATCCGCACAGGGTTTAACAGAAAACCGACGAAGCCCCGCAGATCCGCGACAGCCGTCGCTGGAACACCGTAACGCTCAAGCGCAGCTTGGAGCCGGAGAGGCGATATAGTACCCGCATCCGTGATTAGAAAGGTGCCGCGCACCAGCACCATTGGCTTTCCGTTCGTCGCCTCCGCGCGGAAAGGTTCGGTCGCCCAGCGAATCTTTGCATTTTCCCGCAGCAGAAAGTTGATCAAGCGACAGGCGCGCTGCCAATTATCTTCGCGCTGCTCAACGATGAAGTGCGCTGACATCTTGGAATCTCCTTACATCGGCCTAGGTTCAGTTGCAGCCTGTTCATACAAGAGGCAGGCGACGCGACGATTGGGCACAGTCGCTTTCAGCTTCGGCACAATGGACGAACAAGCTGCCGTCATCTGCGGACAGCGTGGATGAAAATGGCAGCCAGAGGGAGGATCAAGCGGAGAAGGCGGCTCCCCCTGCGGCAACTCCCAATCGACCCGCCGAGATGGATCAGGTGTGGGAATCGCCGAGAACAGCACTTGCGTATACGGATGCTGCGGTGCGGCAAAGAGTTCTTCGGTTGCCGCCTCTTCAACGATTTTGCCAAGGTACATCACCGCCACCCTGTCGCTGAAATGCTGCACGACGCCTAAGTCGTGCGTTATGAATACATACGTCAAATTGAAATCGCGTTGCAGTTCTGAAAGCAGATTCAGTGTTTGCGCCTGCACCGAGACATCCAGCGACGAGGTCGGTTCATCGGCGATGATGATCTGGGGAGACAGAGCAAGCGCCGCGGCAATGCCGACCCGCTGCCGCTGGCCGCCGCTCAACTCGGACGGGTAGGCGCGGGCGTGCTCGCTCGTCAAACCCACTCGTTCCAATAGCACGTCGACACGTTTATTGCGCGCCGTCTTGCTGCCTTCAGCGTAAATGTCGAGTGGCTCACGGATGATGCTTCCAATGCGCATGCGCGGATTGAGGGAAGCATAGGGGTCTTGCAGAATTATCTGGGCTTGCCGGCGGAATGCGCGCAATTCGGTTCGCCGCATGTCGAAGATATTCGCGCCTTTATATAGCACTTGACCTGTCGTCGGCTGCAGAAGCCGCAGCAGCAGGCGACCCAAGGTACTCTTTCCGGAGCCTGATTCACCCACGATCGCCAGTGTCTGCCCGGCGTAAACATCCAGCGACACAGATTCCACCGCTTTGACAGCCGCTTTCGCCCCGCGCAAGCTTGCCAGCAAGCCGGATTCGAGCGGGAAATATTTGCTCAATCCGCGCGCTCGCAGCAGCGGCTGCGCCCCGTTAGTCATAGAGGACACAAGCCACCTCTTGACCGTCGGCGGTCGTTCGTAGCTGAGGTGTTTCTTGTCGGCACACGCCAAGCGCATGGCTGCAGCGCGGATGAAAGCGACAGCCGGCCGGCCGATCCGCCAGACTTGGCACGCGCCCCTGAATATTCTCCAGTTCACCGCGCGCGATGCCTTGGCTCGGCAGCGAATTCAGCAAGGCCTGCGTGTACGGATGTAGCGGATTGCTGAAGATTGAAGCCACATCGCCGAATTCGACGATCTTGCCAGCGTACATCACGGCCACGCGATCGCAAACTTGCGCAACTACGCCCAAGTCATGCGTGATCAAAAGCACGCCGGTGCCCTGCTCTTCAACCAGCAGGCGGCGGATTAGATGCAGAATCTGCGCTTGAATGGTCACATCCAGCGCGGTGGTCGGCTCGTCAGCGATTAGCACTTGAGGGTGACAGGAGATCGCGATAGCCAGGGCGATCCGCTGTGACATGCCGCCGCTGAATTGGTAGGGATAGGCATTCAAGCGCTCTTCCGCCGCCGGGATGCCTACTTGTCGCAGCAGAGCCAATGCCCGTTCCCGCGCTTCAATCACGTTAAGATCAAGGTGCTCTTGCAGCGTTTCAATTACCTGATGCCCCACGGTGAACAATGAATCAAGCGCGGTCATCGGATCCTGAAAGATCATGGAGAGGCGGCTGCCGCGCAAATCCTGCAGCTCACCTTCGTCCGCGGCAGTCAGATTTACATCTTCGAGCCATACTTCTCCCGCGCTGATTTGGGCGTTGCTTGCCAGCAGGCGCATAACGCTGTAGGCTACGGTTGATTTTCCGCAGCCCGATTCACCCACCAATCCCAGGATTTCGCCCCGCCGCAAGTCGAAGCTGACATCGGAGACTGCCTCCAGCCAGGCTCCGCCGCTGAAGAATTCCGTCGTCAGGTTCCGCACGGAAAGCAGGCTCATCGCCCCTTCCTCGCGGGATTCAGCAGATCTTGCAATCCATTGCCAAGCAGGTTGAATCCGAGCACTGCGATTGATATCGCCAGACCGGGCACCATCACCATCCAGGGTGCTTGCTGCATGAAGGAGCGCCCTTCGGATAGCATCAACCCCAGCGATGGATCGGGCGGCTGTGTGCCCAAGCCGATGAAACTCAGCGCCGATTCCAGCAAGATGGCGATGCCCATTAGGATGGACGCCTGTATAAGGACCGGCGCGATCGCATTGGGAAGAATATGGCGCAGCATCAGTCGAAGGTGAGAAGCGCCACGCGCTCGCGCGCCCTCGACGTAGAGTTCATTGACCACTTCCAGCGTTGAGCCGCGCATGACTCGCGCGAAGATCGGTACGTAGACGACCGCCACCGCCAGGATCATCACCGATATCTCGCGCCCGACGAAGCCGGTTAAGGCCACCACCAGCACAATTGCTGGAAAAGCCATTAGCACATCCATCGGCCGCATGATTAAATTGTCCGTTATGCCGCCGAAATAACCGGCGAGCAATCCCAGCGCTACGCCGGCGATCAAGCCAAAGCCGACCGAGCCCAGCGCCACCGCCAGCGAAATCTGATAGCCATAGAGCACGCGTGTCAGTATGTCTCGGCCGAAGTTGTCCGTGCCCAGCAAGTGCTCGCTCGTTGGCGCGCTGAGCGGCGCCATGAAATCCATCGCGTCCGGCTTGTATGGCGAATAAAGAGACACGGTAGCGGTCATAGCGCTGAGCACAACAATGATGGTCGCGCCGATGAATGCCGATCGGCTGACCTCGTACCAGCCCCGCAGGCGGGCGACCAGTTCACGCACGAGACCAGCCCTCGCCTTCATGTTCCCGCCCCTCGGATCTTCGGATTCAGCAAAGCATAGATGACGTCTGTTGTCAGATTGACTATGATAAACAGGAAGGCGACGACCAGCATTCCCGCCTGTACAACCGGATAGTTGCGCTCCAAGGTATAACTGACGATAAGCCGACCCACTCCGGGCAAACTGAAAACCTCTTCCACAATTACCGCGCCGCCGAGCAGATAGCCGAATTGCAGGCCGATCACCGTAACAATCGGTATGCTGGCGTTGCGCAGGACATGCTGGTAAATGACCAGCCGCTCACGCAGCCCTTTGGCGCGTAGGAATTTGACAAAGTCCAACTCAAGCACCTCCAGCACGGCCGATCGTGTAATGCGTACCAGCACCGCCGAGAGCCCTACAGCCAGAGTAAGCGCCGGCAAGAAGAACGAGCGCAGATTCCCCAGCAGGTCGTTTTCAAGCCGCACGTAGCCGGACGAGGGAAACATCCGCAACGCCAGCGAGAATAGGAGAATCAGCATGATGCCTAGCCAGAAATCGGGGATGGAAATGCCGAATAGCCCAAGCAGCATCGACAGGCGATCGGCGATGCCGCCCGGTTTAGTCGCCGCGCGTATGCCCAGCGGCACGGCGATCAGGATCGCCAGCGCCAGCGACATTAGCGTGAGTTGAATCGTGACGGGCAGGCGAACGCTTAGAAGGGCGGTCACGGCTTCGTTGCTGCGGAAATCTTTGCCCAGATCACCCTGCAGCACCTTGCCCAGCCACTGTCCATACTGCAGATGAACCGGCAGATCCAAGCCCAATTCGCCTCGCACGATCGCCAGCCGTTCTGGCGTGGCGCGCAAGCCCAGGATGACCTGCGCCGGATCGCCCGGGATCAGCCGCAGCAGCAGAAATATCAGTACCGATGTGCCGAAAAGGACGGGCAGCAAGAGCAGAAGACGGCCAGCCACATAGCGCATCAATCGCATCGATTATTCACCGCACGGTCAGCAAGGCGTGATTTTGAGAGGAGCGCTCAGCCCCTCTCATGCTTAGCCTAGATCAGGCGTCAATCCAGATGTCTTCCATGCGCAGTTCAAGCGTCGGCAGCGTCTGCGCGCCGTGAATGTTGGGCTGCGTCCAGTAGGTGCGCCTGAAGTTGACCATGAAAACTTGCGGCGAATGCTCCTGATGCAGGCGCACGACGTTGTTATAGGCCTTTTGTCGCGCTTCCGGATCGAGCGTGAAGCGGAACTCATCCAGTGCCGTATCGAGCTCGGGCGCGTCTCTGAAAGCGGAGAAATTCCAGGGCGACGCCGAATGCGAGAGTGGATAGAGGCAATGCTCGCCCGGATCGGCCGTGGCGCTCCAGTACGTGCCGGTGATCTCGTAGTTCAGGGTGAAGAGCTCTTCGAACCAGCGCGCTGATTCGAAGGACTCGACCTCAACGCGGAAGCCCGCCGGGGCAAGCTGCTGCTCCAGAAGCTGGCCTACCAACGGCTGCGTTGGCACCTGTGGCTGGGCGGCATAGCGGATAGTCAGCCCGTCCTCATAGCCGGCTTGCGCCAGCAGCGCCTTCGCCCGCTCAATATCGGGACCGCCGTCAAAGACGTTGCTTCCGGAGTACCAGGGATTCGATGGTGACACCGGCTCCGCCGAAGGCACGGCTTGACCAAACCAGACCAGGTTGGCGATGGATTCGCGATGCAGCGCCCATTGCAGCGCCTGACGGACTTCCACTTTGTCAAACGGCGGCTTGGAGCAGTTGATCAAGAACATATCTGGGAAGAACTCGCCATCCGGGTTCGCCTTGACCTCGCCGCTGGCGCGCAGTTCATCGGCACGATGCAGCGGCACCTGCTCAATCCAGTTGAGTTCACCGGTCTGCAAACCGGTCAGCCGCACGGTGTCATCCGAAATCGCGCGGAAGATGACTTTGTCCAGATAGGGTTGGTTCGGCCTGTGGTATTTGTCCCAGCGCTCAAGCTCGATGAAGTCGTCTTTGACCCATTGCACAAACTTAAAGGGTCCGGTGCCGATAGGTACGAGTCTGGGATCATTTTCTTCAATGCCCTTCTGATTGACGACTTCAACGATAGCGCCCAATGCCTCGAGCAGGCCGCCCCAATTTGCTTGCGTGCTGATGCGGACGGTGTAGTCATCAACCGCTTCGACGCCTTCGATCGGCGTCAAGAAGACCGCGTTTGGCGCGCCAAGATCGGGGTCGAACAGGCGATTGAAGGTGTAGACCACATCGGCAGCGGTGCAGTGTTCGTCGTTGTGGAAATAGGCGTTGTCCGCAATCTGGAATTCCCAGGTCGAGTCATCGAGTTGCTGCCAGGTATGCGCCAAGCCGGGCAGCACGTTGTTATTGCGGTCGAGGTTAACCAGCTTGGAGAAGACATTCTGATAAACTTGCATCGACGAATAGAGTTCGGCGAAGGCCGGGTCCATATTGACTGGCTTGTCGATAGTGGCGGCGACCAGCGTGCCGCCTTGCTTCGGCGTACCCTGCGCCAGCGCGGTCGCCAGGCGGAAGCCGGGCATCATCGATTGCGCCACCGCGACGCCACCGACTGTCGTCAGCGCCTGTAGAAATTGCCGCCGCGAGATGCGCCCTTCGTTATGCTTCTTGATGAAGTCATGCACTTGTTCTTTCTGTAAACTCATTCAGATGCCTCCTGTTCAAATGATTAGTTTGCAACCGTGTCACTAAACGCTTGAAGCTCAGCATAGCCTAACGCATATGCATTTGACTGTCAAAATCCTTCGCGATATCAAAGACGATTATCCCTTCAATAATTCTCGGTTGCGGAAGACCCTGGTAACGTCAATGTATTCGGCGGTGGAGGTTATTCTACGGTCGCTATAGCATCCAATGTTACAGGCAGGGGCGACCCTGTATTGCAACTCGCAGCGAGCTGATGCGGCGCTCGGCTGGTCATAAATCGTCCTTGTTTTCCGAACATGGAAACATCGGTGTCTGCGGCGAGTGCATCTGTACAAGTGAATCGGTTCGCGCCGATATTGACTTGGAATTATTGAGTTGCAGATGTCACAGCAAGATTTCGTATTCAAAAAGACAATGACTCGAAGTCTTGGTCAAGGCGCTTTTAGTCGTTCTTTCATCTCCTGGACGGCAGATTGTATAGAGCGGGCGCCCAACTGCTCTCCAAGTTCACGCGCTTCGCGGATCGCCTCATCGATTGCGGCTTCGTTGTCACAATGGAAGGCCAGCGCGCCGTACACACTCGCCAGCGGAATGCGGTAGTGGTCAGCTGCTGCTTGCGGGCCATCGTTCAATGCCAGGTTTGCTACCAGATAGGCTGTGTAATGGGTCCCGGCGACTGTCGCATCCAGCGGATCATCCCCGCGTAGTTTAATGTGTCCTCGAATTTCTAATGCCATAGCGCTGCCTCAAATGTACTTGACGTGATTGTTCACATCATCCTGCACGGTCCCGGCGCCAGCTGCAATCAGCGCGTGGTATTCCAGGATAGATGTCACGATTGGGCCCTGTGGTGATATGACCGGTTATTTGTTCATCGTGAGTTAGCAAGGCATATCCATTTGCGAGAGCATAGACAAGGACGAGCGGGTCCGGCGCGCCTTCCGATAGGGCGATACAGGGGCTACCAAATGCGTTGGACTGGGTAGTCGCTGAACGCAGCGTCGCGAGTAATGATTGTCAAGTCATGGCAAATGGCTTGCGCGATAATCATGCGGTCGAAGGGGTCTCGATGCCCTGATTCCGGAAAGGGAAGCTTAGCCACCGTCTCAGCGTGTTCTGCCGTAATTTGCAGGATGCCAAAGTCATTCCTGGCAGTATGAGTTTCGATGAATTGCTGAAGTGACGCGGGTAGGGCAAGCTTCCGCAAGCTGGTTTTGATTGCCATCTCCCAGATGTTGGCAGCGCTTAGATAGACGACGCTCTGCTGATCCTCAATGATGTCTTTCGCTGTTACGCTGAGCGAGCTATGGTCGTTGACGAACCAAAGAAAGGCGTGCGTGTCGAGCAGGAAACTCATTCCATATAGTCGGCGAAGTCTTCCAGGGGATCATCGAAGTCGTCGGACATCCATACTTGGCCGCGGGCGCTTCCGGCTTTGCGCGGTTTTTGCGCCCTTATGGGAGTCGGAACGAGCTTTACCGCCCAACCATTTTCTGCGGTGATGACGACCGTCTTTCCTTTATGCGCATCCGAAAGCAGTTCGTTCAGACTATTTTGAGCGTTTTTTACGGAGTAGGTTTCCATCTGTCGTTCCCTGATACGACGTTCACTGACAGTGTAACAGTTCAAATCGGATAGTCAATGGAGGTCGAGTGGGCGGCGTCCTGCAAGTCGTCGACCAACTCAAGCGCCGGTCGCCAGCCGCCCGGCCCCGTTCATATAGTCATTTGCCAGAGCGGCCAGGTGTCAGAGGCGGGCGCCGCTGTCTATCCGCCCGGAAAGAGATCGTGCAGCTGGCGGGCCCGCTGCTCGGGCGGCCGCAGGCGCCGGGACCAAGCGCCATATCGCCGACCGGTGGGCGTTGTGAAATCGCACCTTCGTTTTTCGCTTCGGAACACAATGGCGCGCCAGCACCAGATTTCCCCCAAACCGCCAAAAACAGTCATTTCCCTTGACAGCGCCCGATCGTCCTGTCGGTAAAAATCTGGGCGCATTCCGCCGCTGGAATTGCCGCCCGAAAACAGATCTTGTCCTTCTGCGAGCCCGCTTACTGTCGTTGTCGGTTGCGGCTCGCGATTTCTTTGGGGGGAGGGGGTTGTGGTAAATGGCGCTTTACGACAATCGGCGGGCTGCCGCTGGGCTGGGTGCTGGCGGGCGCGGCGTCCGCTGGCGGCTGCCGCTGGGATCGCGCGGCGGTTTCGCTGCGCTGCGGACTGGGATCGGGCTGGCGGGCGCGGTCGCGATTAGGCGCGTCGCCGGTGCGGGCGCGGCCGGTCTCCGCTGTTTTGCATAGGCGAGGCGGACTATTTTTTCTGTCCGCGAGGGGGCTAGGCTGTGCGCTAATCTGGCGGCGCTTTGGCGGGGTATTGGCGGCGGCTCCGGCGCTCTGCCGATAGTGCGAAGAGGCGATTTGGCTGGCTGATGTCAAGGCGATTGGTTGTAAAATGCGGCGCGGTCGTGATTTGCGCTAGCATTGTCTAAGAATGGCGCTGGCGAAACTATGCCGGCGGCTGGCCGGTCTATGGTACTGACTATATGACGTGCGTTCGGCGCGGTTCGCTCATGGTGGGGCGCGGCGCTGTTCGGGGTCTGTTGGCGCTGTTTCGGGGGTACTGGTATGCCCTGGGCCGTCTCAAAATCGCTCTACGGGCGTCCTGGGGCGTCGTTTTTCGGGCGTTGCCGTGTAAAGGCGGGTTTTGGCGCGGATCGCGGCTCCTCCGCTGCGGCGATACGCTGA
>WTGN01000026.1 GCA_011523545.1 Chloroflexota bacterium
GGAGGGGGCCGGGGGGTGGGGTTGGCTGCCCGCATCCTAAACAGTGTACTGCTACAGACATTAACAGAGGAGAGTCCGCTATGACCAGCATCCGCGCCCGCAACATCAATCACCCGGAGCACCGCGAAAACCTGAAAAGCGAGAAATACAGCATCATCCGCGAAGCCATGCTGGCCAGCCTGCCAGCGAGCGATTGGATGCCCTTCAGCGAGTTGGAAGAAAAAGTCCGCGCCTATCTTGAAGCGCGTGACCTGCCGGCGGCGCTATTCCCCAAGCCCGGCTCCGTCCGTTGGTATTGCAAAGCCGTCCAGTTGGATTTGGAGGCGCGCGGCGAGATCGAACGCCAGCCCAAGAAATCCCCGCTGCATCTGCGGCTGCGGGCTGATACAGCCTATTCGCAGTCCACCTCGCCCGGCGCCAGCGGCTGAGCGCTGTCCCAGATGCGCCGCCACTCGTCGAGGTATAGCCCGGCGACCGTCTCGTCGCGAATGATTGCGATATTTTCGTCATTGCGCTCGGTCGCGCTCCTGGAGTAATTGAAGGAGCCCGTGATCACCGTATGGTCGTCGATGATGATGACCTTGTGATGCAGCGTATAACGGTTGCCATCCTGTCGCATGGCCGCGCCGGCGCAGTGCAAGGCGGGCAGCCGGCTCCAGCTCGCCAAGCTGTTGCGTCTCTCGAAGACGCCCTCCACGCGCACGCCATGCCGCGCCGCTTGCAGCAGGAACGCCTCGGCCAATTCCTCCAGCGAAAATACGAAGGTCATGATGCGTATCGAGCGCGCGGCCGCCTCAATCTCCGCCTTGAGCGCGCTGATTTCTTCCGCCTCGGGCGCGAATAGGATGCTGACTTCCCCTCCCGATACGGCAAATTTGGCTATGCCGTCATCGGTCGATGTCACCCCGAATTCAGCCCGCCGGAACATCTCATCGAACTCGGCTTGATAGGCCCTTGCCGCCGCCGCGCTCTCCATGACGAAGACATTGTTGTTGTTGCGATAGCTGCCGTTGACGGTGTAATTCAAGGAGCCGGTCCATACCGTCTGGCCATCCACAATCATGAACTTGTTGTGCATCAGTCCGCTGCGCCCATCATCAAGGACGGGGAAGCCCGCCGCTCGCAAGCGCCGCAGCGCGTCGTTCTTGGCGTCGTGCAGGCCATGTTCGTCATCGGCGACGATCCGCACGGCCAGGCCCCGCCCATGCGCATCCAGGATCGCTTGCGTTAGCGGCTCGCTGTTCAATTCGAAAGCGGCGATATCAAGGCTGGCCCGCGCCGCATTGACCGCATCTGCCAGCGCCGTATCAATGCCGCCGGCGTAGCGCGTTTGATCGGCGGCGGCGTCCGGCTCGGTGAAGTAGAGTCGCCAGCCATCGCCAATGTAACCGCGGCCGAATTGGACATGCGCTTCACTGAACGCAGTCGGCGCCGCACTACGCCCCTGTGGCGAAAGCGTCTCATGTCGAGGGCGCGCCAGCCCATACAACAGCAGGGCGGCCAACAGAAGCAGCGGGAAGCAGCCGGCGAGCAGCGTACGAATTGCGCGCCCGCTACTGCGCCAAAAGTTCGACCTGGCCGTCTCGTGCATGCTATCTCGCAGATGAATTGTCGTCCGCCGATCAGTTTTACTAAGAAGCCCCGACTTCTACAAGCGGGCGTTAATCCAAAGGCGCAACCATGCTATACTGTTGCGGTTTCGCGCAGTCCAGCCCGGTTCATATCCAGCCCATGTCCATCCTGACCGCCAGCAATTTAAGTAAATTCTACGGCCCTGACGAGGTCTTCAGCGATATCAGCCTACAGATTCCGGCGCGGGCGCGCATTGCCCTCGTCGGACCCAACGGCG
Source organism: Chloroflexota bacterium (assembly GCA_011523545.1). GTDB lineage: Bacteria > Chloroflexota > Anaerolineae > Aggregatilineales > Phototrophicaceae > UBA6055. Next base: position 1,850 of record WTGN01000026.1, read on the forward strand.
CCGGCAAAACAACCCTGATCAATATTCTCGCCGGTTGTGATTCGCCAACCAGCGGTTCCGTCAGCCGCGCCCGCGATAATCGTCTGTCCTTCCTGCCGCAGCGCCCCGAGTTGGCGGGCGGGCACAGCCTCTGGCAGGAACAGCTGAAGGCCTTCGCCACCCTGCTGACGATGGAGAAGCGCCTGGCCGAGCTGGAGCGGGAGCTGGCCGACGACGGCGCGCTTGAACAGTATGGACAGCTGCAAGCCGAGTTCGAACGGCTCGGCGGCTACGACTACGAGACGCGCGTCAAGCGGGTGCTCAGCGGTCTCGGCTTCAATGCCTCTGAATACGATATGCCCTTGCCCCAATTATCCGGCGGCCAAAAAACGCGAGCGGCACTGGCGCGCCTGCTATTGGAAGCGCCCGACCTGCTGATCCTGGATGAACCGACAAATCATCTGGACATCGCCGCGATCGAATGGCTGGAGAATTATCTCGCCTCCTTCGCCGGCGCCGTGCTGGCCGTCAGCCATGACCGCTACTTCATTGATCATTTCGCCAACTCCGTTTGGGAATTGGAGTATGGACGCCTGCTCACTTATCGCGGCAATTACAGCGATTACATCGGCCAGCGCGAGACCCGGCGCGAGACCCTTCGCCGCGAGTATGCCGCCCAGCAGGAGTTCATCCAGAAGGAGGGTGAATTTATCCGCCGCCACATGGGCAGCCGCCGCACCGCCCAAGCCAAAGGACGCCAGAAAAAACTCGCGACGATGGCCAAGCGCGGCGCCATCCTGGCCGGCGGACCGCGACGGCGCAAGAAAATCTTCCTGGAAATGGGCGATCATCTGCGCAGCGGCGACCAAGCGATCATCACCCGCGATTTGCAGATCGGCTATGACAGCGAGGCGCCACTGCTGCGCGCGCCCGATCTGCTGGTCACCCGCGGCGAGACCGTCGCCATCATCGGCGCCAATGGCGTCGGCAAGTCCACCTTGCTCAAGACACTTAGCGGCGCTCTGCCCGCGCTGGAGGGCGAGGTGCGGCTGGGCGCCAAGGTGAAGGTCGGCTTCTTCGCCCAAGCCCATGAGACGCTGAACGCCAATAACACGCTCATCGACGAGATCCGCGCCGTGAAGCCGCTGCCGCTCTCGCAGGCGCGCGACTGGCTCGGCCGCTTCCTCTTCAGCGGCGATGATGTCTTTCGCCCGGTATCGTCGCTTTCCGGCGGCGAACGCGGGCGAGTGGCGCTGGCCAAACTGGCTTTGCAGGGCGCCAGCTTGCTACTGCTGGACGAACCGACCAATCACCTCGACAATGACAGCCAGGAGGTCCTGCAAGCGGTGCTGGCCGGCTTCAGCGGGACGATCCTCCTGGTCAGCCACGATCGCTATCTCATCGACGCGCTGGCGACGCAAATCTGGGAGCTGAGCCCGGGCCGGCTGCAGGTGACCGACGGCGGCTATCAGGACTATCTGCGCGAGCGCAAGCAGCGTGCTCTGCAGCCGACCGTGACGAAGACGACGGCAGGCGGACGAAAGCGCAAGCGGCCCGCCGATTATGGCGAGAAAATACAAGGGCTCAATCCCTTTGAAGCCGCCGGGCGCGCGGCCGAGCTCGAAGCCAGCATTGAACAGCTCGAGCGCAATATGAGCGAGATCAGCCGGCAGCTCGATGATGCCAGTCGGGCCGGCGACGCCGGCAGCGTGCGCCAGTTGGGCCTGGCTTATTCTCGCGCCGAAGCGGAGCTGGAGGCGGCGCTGGAAGAATGGGGCAAGTTCATCGGCTAGCGCGGCTCCGCGCCCCTGCGCCGAGGTCACGGACGGTGTATGCTAGACTGATGCTAAATGCGTCGGCAATCAGAGCGAAATCTGTAGGGGGCGACTCGCCCATCATTTAGAATAATCGTAGGGGCGAGGCGGCGACTCGCCCGTTACGGCTCGAAAATATCGTAAACACAGGAGCGTCGTCTTGGATATTACTTGGCACGGTTACAGCTGCTTTCGCATCACCGAGCGCGGCCATACATCTGTCGTGACCGACCCCTTCCACCCGTCGCGGGATCTGACGGCCTGGCGCATGAAAGCGGATCTCGTCACCGTCAGTCACGACCGCGCCGGCCACCAGGTGAACCATATCCGCGATCACAAATACGTCATCGCCGGCCCCGGCGAATACGAAGTGGGCGAACTCTTCGTCACCGGCATCGCCCCGCATCAGCATGAAACGGGCAAGGACATCCTGCACGAGAATGTCGCCTATCATTTTGAGTATCCGAACGGCCTAAACCTCCTGCATTTGGGGGCGCTGCAGCAGGTGCCGGAGCAGTCTATCTTTGAAGGGCTGGACCAGGTCAACGCCTTATTGCTGCCGCTCGAGGCCCCCCTCCTGGCTGGCAATCAACTGGCGGATTTGATCAGCGTCATCGAACCGAACTTCGTCCTGCCGATGCGGCCCAAACGGCTCGGCGACGCCGATTACAAAGCGGCGGCCGAAGGCTTCCTGAAGGTGATGGGCGTCAACGCTGTCGAGGCGATTGACACGCTGCGCATGACGCCCTCGAACCTGCCCGACGGGACCCAGGTCGTCTTCCTGCGCCCCGGCCAGCAGTCAAGCTGAGCGCATTCAAACCGCTGCGCATCTTTTTGCGGTATATTAGGGATACTTGATCATTTACGACGCGGGTGCGGTCTCATGCCGAATGGAAATGTCAAGATACTCATGAACTGGGATATCAAACCCGGTTTGGATCAGGAATACTTCGAGTTTGTCATGCGGGAGTGGGTGCCCAATACCACCAAGCTGGGCCTCACCCCGATCGAAGCCTGGTACAACGTTTACGCCCGCGCCGATATCCCGACGATCATGGCGGGCGCCATCGCCGATGATGAAGACTCCATGCGCCAAATCATCACCAGCACCGATTGGGCGGATCTGCAAGCCAAATTGATGGAATACGTCGAGAACTACAGCCACAAGATCGTGCGCGTCACCGGCGATTATCAGCTGTAAGGGCGGGCCTGCGGGTCGTTCACCGCTGCCATATCAACGAATCCGTAGGGGCGAGGCGGTGACTTGCCCTAACGCATGCGCAATTACAAGCGTGGGCGCTTCGGCGAGATTTCCCTATAATTCCTTTGTGCCTCGGTGGTGAATCCTATAAGGGCGACTCGCCGAGTCGCCCCTACACATTGTGCGTGTGAGGGCGTCTCAGCGAGACGCCCCTACAGATCACCTCGGTGCAGTTGAATCGGAAGTGACGGGCGACGCGCCCTAGCCGCCCATAGCGATGCGCAGCGAATCACAAGCCGGGCAGCCGCCGCCGGGCCGCACGATCGCGTAGCCGGCCTGCGGATCGTCCGCCCAATAGGTCGAGTCGACATTCCAGACGATGTACAAGCGCACGTAGCCGGAGCCGCGCAGCCGATGAACCGCGCCCGCCAGCCAGGCCGCTTGCTCCGCCAGCGTGTTGCCGGATGCCCAGGCGAAGCCGCCGGGCAGCCCGCCGATCCCCTCGCCGGTCAGATAACCGAGCTCGGTGAAACAGAGCGGCTTAGACGGGAAGAAGCTTCGGTAGAGCTGCATCATGCGCGGCAGATACCAGGAGTAATGCCCGCTGCTGCCGACCGGCGCGCCGCTGGTCACATCGGGCGGCACGATGCCGGCGTTGTAGTGAACGCCGACGCAATCCATCACATTGGCCGCGCCAGCCGCCGCCATCTGCTGCAAATAGCAGTCGTCATCGGCGCCGCCGGGCCCGCAGCCCTGGAAGAAGCCGGTGGGCGCCGGCGCGCCGCTGATGACCATCGTGCCCGGGTTGGCCGATTTGATGGCGTGATAGGCTGCCGAGAGCATCTGCGTGTAGTTATGCCCGCTGATCTGCCCCGACGGCCATTCGCGGTCGATATTCATCTCGTTCCAGACTTCTATGGCGTTAGCCCCGCCACGCGCCAGCCCGGCCAGGAAACCGGCGAAGCTCTGGTAGAAGCCGCCCGGATTGGCCGCGATCTGGTTCTTGTCGCCGATGACGCTCAGCAGCACCTTGAAGCCGTTGCTATGCGCGCTGTTTATCAGATGCTGGAAGTTGGCGGCCGGCTCGCCATGCCATTTGACCTGACGCTTGACCCAGCTCATACGGGCGTTCTTCATTTGGCCCGGATGGGCGAAGCTCAATGCCTGGCCGCCTAATTCAAAGCCGCTTGTGTTGGCGGTGCTGGGCGGCGGCGGGCCGGTGGTCGGCGTAGTCGGGCCGGTTGGCTGTGGCGGGGCAGGCTCCTCCGGCGCTGGTGGCGGCGGCGCGCCCGGCACTTGCAGCACCTGACCGACTTTCAAGACATCCGGATCGGCGATGCCATTCAAACGCGCCAATTCGATATAGGTCGTGTTGAATTTGGCGGCGATGATCGCCAGCGATTCTCCCCGCTGCACAGTGTAAGTGCCGGTGGTCGGCTGCGGCGCCGGCTCGGCTGCGCCAGTGCTCGGCGTGGTGGTTCCGGCTGGGGCCGGGACCTGCAACACCTGGCCGACAGCCAGCACATCGGGATTGGTGATGTTGTTGAGCCGCGCCAATTCGATGTAGGTGGTGTTGAACTTGGCGGCGATAATCCCCAGTGATTCGCCCCGCTGCACGGTGTAGGTGGTCGTGCCCGTCGGCTGAGGCGCTGCCGGGGCCTGCGCCGGCGCTTGCGTGCCGCCACCGGGCGCCGGGATCGTGATTTGGTTGCCCGCGTGGATGATGTAGGGCGGCGCGATGCCGTTGGCTTGCGCGATCTCTTCCAGCGAGCGGTCATAACGCCGCGCAATCTGAAACAGGTTCTCGCCCCGCTGCACGACATGAACCTGCTGGGCCATGACCGCGATGGCGCCAAAGCAATACAAGAGGACTGCTGTCAATAGAAATAGGTTTAGACGGCGCATCTTCGCTCCTTGCCTGCACAATTTCGCTATCTCATTGCTAATTCGAAAATTCAGTCTAGCATGAGACGCTTAATCACGCTGAAGGCAAGCCGCGCATTCTCCGCGACGGCGAAATCCGCAGGGGGCGACCTGTCAGCCAGCCCGCCATATCCAACAAATGTAGGGACGTTTCTGCGGCGCCCGCAATATCCAACAGTTGAAGGGGCGACCTGCCAGGTCTCCCGCTTGGGCGGACGACTAAGTTGGGATTGCGCTGTATGATTCCTTCATACGAGTGCAAATTAAGGCCTGCGTATGGGAGTAAATTAAGGCCTGCGTACGGGCGAGCCGTCGGCTCGCCCCTACCGACTCTCAAGTTCGGCCCGCCCTAATAGCCCACTTCCATGCCCGGGTCGACCAGCGGCAACCGCGGGTCCATGCCGGCCAGCGCAGCGTGCGCCCAGGCGTAATCGGGGTCATCGCTGTAAGCGAAGTCGCGCGTGGAGCCGGCCAGAAAGTTCAGCGTATATGTCGTCGTGCCCGGCGCGCTCACCATCATATAATAGCCTTCCGGCATCAAAATGATATCGTGCTGCCGCGCCATCATGGTCACATCGCTGCGCTTGTCGGCGCTGTAGACGCGTTGGTAGGCGTAGCCGGTCGGCCGGTCGAACTTGTAAAAGCTGAATCGATTGAGCTGCGCCTCCAGCACCAGCCCCTTCTCGTCAGTCCGGTGCCGGTCATGCTTGTGCGGCGGATAACTGGACCAGTTCCCGCCCGGCGTATAGAGCTCATATACCAGCAGCCTGTCCGCCGGAAAGTCGCCGCCGATCAAGCGGCTCATCTGGCGCGAGCAGTTGCCGCCGCCCAGCAGCAGCATCTCCACATCGCCCGGCTTGATCAAGCGGGCCGGATGTTCCTTCTCCGTCGGCGCCCAGCAGGAGGCGAATTCAAAGTCCTCGGTGATCGCTTCAATCTCGAATTCGGTCTGTGGCGGCAGGTAGAGGGCGTAGGGCATGCCGCAGAAGACATTGTCCCGCCGGCCAACGCCTTCAAAATCGCCGCGGTTGGTGCGGATATTGCAGCGGCCGCTCAAGACGACGGCGACATATTCAAAGGCGTCTATGGCGATCTCGAAGGTGCGGCCCTTGCCCAGGCGCACGGCGGCGAAGTTCATCGTATCCCAGCCGGCCCGCTTGGCGTCGAGCGCGGCGAATGCGCCCGCCCGTCCCGCGTCGGCGGCCGGGACATGCAATGCCTCAGCTGTCAAATTCGCCATGATGTCTCCCCGGCCATTATCTGCCAATATCTGTAGACACACGCGCGACGAGATTGCTGCCCACACAAAATACTCTGAGGCCCACCGAGTTTTGCTCCCCCTCCCTGACTCGTCGGATACCCGCCATAGAGATGGCGGGAGGGGGCCGGGGGGTGGGTTTCGCCGCCCCTACAGCTTAGGTTACCAGACCGCGGGTGACGCGCATGAACATGTGCTCCAGGTCTTTCTCTTCTTCATTGAAGCCGAGCAGCAGAATATCGCCCGCGACAAGCTGATGGCTCAAGGCGCCCAATTCTTCGTCATTGCCGGCGAAATCGACGCGGACGCGCGCCCGCCCGTTCTTCGGCGTGATGATCTCAGCGGCGACCACCTGCCCGTTGCCGCTCACCAGGCTCGTGACCGCCTCCGCCTTTTCATGATCCATCACGGTGACAATGATCTCGCGATGCGCCATCAGCTGCAGCTTCAGCTCGTCGATGCTGCCCTGCATGATTATTTCGCCCGCTTCCAGTATGCCGATGTGCGAGCAGACATCTTCGACATCAGCCAGGATATGCGAGGAGAAGAAGATCGTCTTGCCCATATTGGCCAACTCGCCCAGCAGCTCGCGGATTTCAACGCGGGCGCGCGGGTCCAGCCCGGAAGCCGGTTCATCGAGGATGAGCACTTGCGGGTCATGCGCCAGCGTGCGCGCCAGCGACAGGCGCTGCTTCATGCCGCGGCTGAGCTTGTCGACCATTTCTTCGCGGCGGTGATGCAGATCCACCAATTCCAGCAGATCCGCCACCAGCGTTTTGCGCTGATTCTCCGGGATGTCGTAACAGGCGGCGAAGAAATCGAGATATTCCCAAACGCGCAGGTCCTCATAAACGCCGAACTCATCCGGCATATAGCCGATCGCGCGGCGCACCGCCCGCCGGTCCTCCAGCACCGAATGCCCGGCGACCCAAGCCTGCCCCTCCGACGGGCGCGTCAAGGTGGTCAGGATGCGCATCGTGGTCGTCTTGCCGGCGCCGTTAGGCCCGACGAAGCCATAGATGGAGCCAGTCGGGACTTCCAGCGTGATGCCGCGCAGCGCTTCAAACCCCCCAAAAGATTTGTGTAGATCCTGCGTTTGGATGATTAAGTCCATCGCCTCTTCCATGCTGTTGCCAACTCTTCAAGCAATTTCGCTGCAGGCCTATATGATGCGACGCCTGCCCATTTTGCTAAACACTCGCTATCGTTTCAGCGCCGCGCCTAGACACAGCGGGTCAAACGCCCCGGCACGGTCCTTCATTGGTAGCGCCCGGTCTGCTCAATGCGAATCTTGCGCACGCGCGCCGTGCCCAGGCCGCCTTCAAACTGCAAACGCAGCCGCAGCGCCTGCCCCGGGCCCAGGTAGGCCCGCGGGTCCGGGAACGCCAGTTCCTCGCCAACGCGATATTCGTAGACATCGTATTCACGGCTGAGCCAGTTGTAGAGATCGACATCCAGCGATTGGGCGTAACCGCCGCCGCGATCCACTTCAACGCGCATGTGATCCACCGCATCCATCGCCATGCCCGGCAGCGGATGAAACAAGAACTCAACGCCCTGCGCTTCATACAGGCTGAAGTTGTCGGTCCCGTTGTCAGTGATGCCGATGCGATCCAGCGCCAGCCAACTGAAATATTCCGATGTCAAGGTGGCGGTTCCGGTGGGCAGTTTCAGCTCGACATCCAGCTCGATCAGGTACAATGTCGAATCGATGGCGCTCCAGCCGGCGCCGCTGATTTCCAGATCACGCCGCCAGTCGTCGCTCCAGCCAGCCAGGTAGAGGCCGGTTCCGCGGGCGTCGGTATTGAATTGATCGACCATGAAACTGGCGAGGAACGATTGTTCACGCGCCGCCTGCCTTTCAGCGGTTGATTCCGCGCGCGCGAAAGCCCGCGAGCGCATGTAGCCCGCCCCTTGCATATCCTTGATGGTGATATTGCGCCCGCTGCCGGCAAAAGGCGATTGCCCTATCGCGCGCGCCGAGACGAAGAACTCAAGCGGATTGGGCTGCGCCGGCCGGTCGCTGATCTCGCTGCGCAGTTCGTCGCCGCCCAGCGTCACAATATCGCCGGGCGCGAATTCGCCTTCCAGCCGATGCGCCAGGCCCGGACCAAGAATGACCGCGTCGCGCAGGCGGATATCGCTTTCATTTTGAATCGCGCCTTGATAGACGCCGATCATCCGGCCGCTTTCCAAAGTATCAAAGCTGAGCGTGAAGGCGCCGCTGATCGCCGGCCGCGCTATCCGCCCGCTCGCGCTGAAGTTGGCGAAGATGCCGCCGTCAATGGTGAAATCCGGCGCGCTGAAGGCCGCCCCTTGCGCGATTTCGGTGGATGTTTGAATCGTGTTGCTGGCGAAGATGCTGCTCGGCGAGGTCGCGCCAGCCACCGCCAGCGCATGCCCGGCCGGCAATGCCAGCGAATATGTGGCGCGCCGCGGCGAGAGCAGGCCGATATATTGCCGCACTTGCGATTCATCGCGATCGCTGAAGGACTGCACCAGCGTCGTTCGGCTGACGATTACCTCGGCGCCGCGCAGACTGAAACCGACCGTCCAGGCGATGCCGGTGAAGCAGATGATGAATATCGGAATAGTGAACCAGCCCCAGCCATTGCGCCGCAGCCGGGAAAGAACGAAATAGTTGAGCGGCCCAATCAAGAGGATGTAGGCGCTTAGGAAGAGGCAGAGCGTCTGCATCGGCGGCAGCAAATCCACGCCCGGCAGATTGGCAATCGCGGCGGCGCCCCACTCCGGCCGCGTAAAGCCCTCGCGCCAGCTGGGATGCGGCGCCCGCGTCGCCAGTAGCTTCAGCCACAATCCTTCAAGATTGTCCCAGCTCGCCAGCGGCTCCAGCGTCGGGTCGGCCGCCAAATAATCAACCAGGCCGGCCCCCAGCTCCCGGCGTGTCAGCAGCGGGACGCCATCCTGCTCGACCAGCACATCAGCCTCGGCGAGCGGCGCCCCGACGGTAATGATGGTGCGCTGGGCAAGGCTTGCATTGTCGCCGCTGAAACGGGCGAGCGCGCCCAGGTCGTCTATTGATTGGCTTCCGCCGGGCGTCACCGGCAGCAGCTCGACCAAAGCCGCCAAGGTGTTCAAGGCCGCCGGGCCGCCGCCGACAATGAGATGACCGCCGGCCTCGACCCAATGCCGCAGCGCCCGCCGCTGAGCGCCCGACAGGTCTTCGCTGTCGATATTGACCAGCATCATCATATCGACCGATTCCAGCGACCAGCCATGCTCCGGGATTTCATGCGCGCCCCAAAGCGCCTGCTCGGCTCTGAAGCCGCCGATGCCAAATCCGGCCAGATTAGGCGGCGCCGTATTCGGTCCGCTCACGACGGCGAAAAGTTTGTCTTGCGGGCTCAAGTCAAACAGCGCCGCATCCCGCGAGGCATGTACGATGCCCTCGCCGTCGATCAACTCAACGCGTATGCGATCGGGGAAACTCCGCGCCTGTATATTAAGCAGGGCCGATTTTGCCGCGCCGCTCGGCAGGTCTATCGGCGTGCTGAAGGGATTGCCCACCACCGTGCCCGATGTCTCCGGCCGCACCACCAGCCGCCCGGTCACCGATTCGCCGTTGTTCTTCAACTCAATGCGAACGGGCGTCCACTGGTCCGGCCGAAAATAAGAGTCAAAGCCGACCTCGACCGACATTTCGATGACATCGCGGAAGTCGCCCTGCGCCGCGGATGGCAGCCAGGGGCCCGCCAGAAGCAAGAGGATCGTAATCGGGATGATGCGCGCCAACCATCGAGCCATGTCGAATCCTGATACAAAGGCCTGAACTGCCGCCTATTGTATCACGCCGCGCACCCATGTCATGTGTCGCTTCAGTCGCCTGGAGGCGGCAGATTGAAGTTTCCGCATTTGGTCTACCCCCCTCAATCCCCCCATGGCAATGGGGGAAAGATTTTGCTGAGATCTGCAAGAACATTGGGTTCCAGCGGAGGATACGCGAATTTGCTAGGTTTTGCTCCCCTCCCTGACACATCGGGGAGGGGCCGGGGGTGGGGTTTGCATAGCGATTCGCGCTGGGCTCGCCCCTACAATAATTCGCCATTGCGCTATAGTATGCGCTGTAAAGCGAAAGAGACATTTACAAAGGAGCGAACGATGGTTTATCAGGCGGCGGAGGCGCGCTACGACAGGATGAAATACCGGCGCACGGGACGCAGCGGCTTGCTGCTGCCGGCGATCTCGCTGGGCATCTGGTGGAATTTCGGCGGCGTCGACAGAATCGAAAACGCGCGCGCCATGCTGCGCAAAGCCTTCGATCTCGGCATCAGCCATATCGACATCGCCAATAATTATGGGCCGCCGCCCGGCTCAGCCGAGGAGACCTTCGCCCAGATTTTCCGGACGGACCTGGCGCCTTATCGCGATGAGCTGATCGTGTCCAACAAAGCCGGCTACCGCATGTGGCCCGGCCCTTACGGCGAGTGGGGCTCGCGCAAGTACCTGATCGCCAGCTGCGATCAAAGCCTGAAGCGCTGCGGTCTCGATTATTTCGACATCTTCTACAGCCACCGGCCCGACCCCGATACGCCGCTGGAAGAGACCATGGGCGCCCTCGACCACATCGTCCGCAGCGGGCGCGCCCTCTACATCGGCATCTCCAGTTATACGGCAGAGCAGACGCGCGCCGCCTCGCGCATCCTGAAGGACCTCGGCACGCCCTGCCTGATCCATCAGCCGCGCTACAATATGTTCGACCGGCGGATCGAAGAGGGCGGCCTGCTCGATGTGCTCGGCGACGAAGGCATCGGCTGCATCAGCTTCTCGCCGCTCGATCAAGGCATTCTGACGGACAAGTACATCAGCGCCGTCCCGGGCGATTCGCGCGCCGCCAAGCACGCATGGGGCGACCGCCTGGCGCAGGAAAAATTGTCCAAAGTCGGCCGGCTCAACGTCATCGCGCGGGAACGCGGCATGAACATGGCGCAAATGGCGCTCGCCTGGAACCTGCGCCATCCCGAAATGAGCTCGGCCCTCATCGGCGCCAGCAAACCCGAACAGATTGAAGACGCGGTCGGCGCGTTGGAAAACCTGGAATTCAGCGCTGAGGAATTGTCGCGCATCGACGCGATCCTCAACGACTGATTGAATTGCGCTGTGCGTAGGGTTGGGCTGACGGCAAACCCCATCCCCCGGCCCCTTGCCCCAGCGAGCTAGGGAAGGGGAGCGCCGGAAAGAGGCATTACAATTGGTGCTGCTTGATGTCGGATTTGCGGCATGAATCGTAAGTTTGAAGAAAAGTCACCCTTCCCTATTTCAATGGGGAAGGGCCGGGGATGGGGTAGGATTCTGAGTCCGCTCCTTGGCGCTATGCGGGGGAGGGATCCAAGGTGGGGGTCGCATTAGATGACCTTGCTCGTCATTGACCTCGGCAGTTCATCGGTACGAACGCTGCTCTATGACGACGACGCGCGCTTGATAGACGGCTCCGTCCGCAGCCGCCGCCACAATTTCCGCACCGACAGCGATGGCCTGGCGGTCGCCGACGCGCCCGTCTTGCGCGCCCAGGCCGAAGCCTGCATCGACGCAGCGCTGGCCCAGCCGGCGGCTGGCTCGATCCGCGCGGTCGGCATGGCGAGCTTCGCCGGCAACTGGCTCGGCCTTGACGCTGACGGCGCCGCCTGCACCCCTCTGTTCACCTATGCCGATACCCGCGGCCGCAGCGAGCTTCCACAGCTGCTAGACAAACTGGCGGGCGACGCCGCAGCCTATCATCAGGCGACCGGCTGCCTGCTGCACCCCGCTTATCTGCCGCTACAATTTGCGCATTTGCGCGCGGCGAATCCAGCGATCGAGGGGCGGATCCAGCGCATCGCCGATATCGGCGCGTATCTCTATCAAACCTGGTTCGGGCGCGAGATGCCGATGAGCCTGTCGATTGCAAGCTGGTCCGGCCTGCTGTCGACCGCCCGGCGCGGCTGGCATCGGGAATACGCCCGTCTTCTGGTCGGCGACCGCCTGGCGGATAAACTGCCGAGCCTGTCGGATTACGATGACGTCCAGGTTGGCTTGGCGGCCGATTATGCCCGCCGCTGGCCCCAGCTGCAGGCCTGCCCGTTTTTTCTGGCCCTCGGCGATGGCGCCGCCGCCAACATCGGTTCAGGCGCGGTAGATGCCAGCCGCATCGCCTTGACCATCGGCACCACCTCGGCCCTGCGCGTCGTCAAAGCCGTCGATCGCGTGCCGGCCGGCCTCTGGCGTTACCTCGTTTCGGCGGATATGCCGCTGGTCGGCGGCGCCACCAGCGAAGGCGGCAACGTCTATCAGTGGGTGATGGAGGACCTGCTGCCCGCCGACGAGACCCTTGAAACGCAGCTTGCCAAGCGCCGCCCCGACGCCCACGGTTTGACCGTGCTGCCGCTGTTGGCTGGCGAACGCGCCCCGGGCTGGCGGCCCGACGCTGCTGGCACGATCCATGGCATCGGCCGCCATACAAGCCGGCTCGATATCCTGCAGGCGCATTTGGAAGCGGTCGCGCTGCGCCTGTCCTTGATTTACGACATGCTCGGGGTGGAAGGCGCAGAGGTGATGGCGGGAGGAGGCGCTTTGGCGGCCTCGCCGGCTTGGGCGCGCATGATGGCCGATGCTTTCAATACGCCCATTCAATTGCTGGCCGAAGCCGAGATCACCGCGCGCGGCATCGCCTTGATGATGCGCCATAAGCTCGACGGCGTCCCGCTGGCTGCCGACCCGCCGGCGCTCAACTCCATCATCAGGCCCGAGCCCGATCGCGTACGCAAGCTGCGGGCGGCGCGCGAACGACAGATTGATTTGTATCGACGCCTCTATAGCTGAGCTGTGGTGAATGCGCCCAGAAAATCCCAACGTTTTGCGACGACGGGCGACCTAATGGGTCGGCCGTCCAAGGCTTGTCCGTTACTGCGATTCGCTTTGCAAACCACACCCCAGCCCCTCCCCCACGAGTCAGGGAGGGGAGCAAACGCAAGCGAGTGCAAGCATCTGCCCTTGGATCTCATCAGATTTGCGGATCTCGGCGTAACCTTCCCCCCATCGCTATGGGGGGACCGAGGGGGTTGGATGAGAAGCGCACGTGTATCCACTAGTACCGGACAAGCCTTACACGGTCGAATTGAGCATGGCCGCGTATCGGGCAATCTCCGCCGGCGAATCGTTGCAGCCGCAAATCAGCAGCACCAACCGATCGTCCGGCGACAGTCTCGCCTTGATCTTGTCCGCCGCCGCCAGCGTGCTGGCCGCCGCCAACTCCGGCATGATGCCTTCCTCATTGATGAAAAATTGCTGCGCGGCGATCATCTCCAAATCGCTGACGATGATCAAATCTTCCAAATGCCGGCCGCATAGGTCTAAGGCCGTCTGGCTGACAAAGGGCGCGCCCAAGGTCTTGGTGAGCGACGCCGGCTGGATGTTGACGAGTTCGTCCGCCGCCAGCGATCGCTGCATTGTCGGCGCCAGTTCCGGCTCGACGCCCCAAATGCGCGCCGCCGGCATGAGCGCTTTGATCGCCGAAATGATGCCGGCGATGAGCCCGCCGCCGCCGATGCTAACGATGATATCGGTCAGCGCCGGGCAATCTTCCATGATCTCCAAGCCGACGATGCCGTTGCCGGCCACCTGCTGCGCATTATCAAATGGATGCAGATTGCTGCGCCCCATCGCGGCATATTCCTCCGCCCGGGCGAAAGCGGCGACCGCATCCGGCAGCAACTCGACGCTGGCGCCATAATCGCGGGTGGCCGCGATCGAGCCCTCGGGCGCATTCTCCGGCATGCAGACAACCGCGTCGACGCCGAGCGCGCCGCTGCAATACCCGACCGCCCGCGCGAAGTTGCCCCCGCTCACCGCCACCACGCCCTCCGCCAGCGCCGCCTCGCCCAGCGCCATCATCTGATGAAAAGCGCCCCGCGTCTTGAAGGAGCCGCTGTGCTGCGCCATCTCCAGCTTGAGCTCGACATGGGTAGCCAAGCGCGCGCTGAGCTTCGGCGACGGCCGCTGCGGCGTGCGGATGGTGAGATTGCTTACATTTGCCTCTGCCTCGTGGATGTCCGCAGCTGTGATCATCAAAATATCGCGCCTTCCTCTCAAGCATGGATTTCGACTATAGCATGAATGCGCCGATTATTCAGTTCCGCTCCGTCACAGTTCAGCGGGAGCGGGCAGGCGACAACAAACGGGACGGCGCCTCAAACGCAAGCCGTCAGGACGCGCCGGTTTTCCGCGCGGCAATTTTTTGGTTTATCAGGTCAAATGTGTTATCGTACACGCTGCATTGTGCCTTTGCCGCAGCCCACAAATCTCAGAGCCGGTACTATTGGAAAGGAGTGTGACAGCTTATCAGCACACGCTGCAAGTGAATGACCCTTGGCAAAGATAGTTTTCAGGAGATTCTCCAAGACCAGGATCTACACGCGGCTCGCGCTTACAATTCTTCTGCTGTCGCTCATTGTCATGCTTCCCGCCGCGCTCGTTTCGGCGCAGGAGCAGACCGAAGTCGGCACACCGCGAGCGACAACCCTCATCGTCGACCAGCTTGGCGGTCGGATCAATAACCCCACGCAGACCAACCCCTATCAGGCCGGTACCCACATGAGCGCGGGCTTGCACCAGTTGATTTACTCGACATTGTGGGAGATCAACACGGCAACGGGCGAACAATTCCCGGCCTTGGCGGCGGAGATGCCAGAGGCGCTGAATGATGATTTCACCAGCTTCCGCGTTACCTTGCGTGATAATCTGCGCTGGAGCGATGGCGAGCCGATCACGACCGCCGACATGGCTTTCAACATCGACATGATCTTGAATACGCCGGAGTTCCCCTACAGTGGCTTTCTATCGCAAGTAATCGACAACTACGAAGTGGTTGACGACTTGACGATAATTCTCAATTTGAAGCGTTCGGAGCCGCGCCTGGCCTACACCCTCGGCGTGCACATCTGGGGCGACAACTTCCGCATGGTGCCCAAACATATTTGGGAGAACGAAGATCCGGCGACATTCCAGAATTACCCGCCGGTCGCCAGTGGACCCTACACCATGACCGATGTCGATCCCAACGGCAACTGGTTCCTCTATACCAAGCGCGAAGACTGGCAGCATACCGATGTGGGCCAGATCTTCGGCGAGCCGGGTCCGGAATATGTGCTGTTCCGTTTTTATGGCACGGAAGAGCGCCGCATCATCGCCGGCATTCAGAACCAGCTGGATATCTTCACTGATATCTCGCCCGAGGCTTGGGACATTTTGCGCGAAGGCAATCCGAACGCGCGCGCCTGGCACCAGAACTTCCCCTATGCGAATTTCGATGACCCCTGCGAGCGCGGCATCGTCTTCTCCAATACACAGGAACCCTGGGACAACCAGAACGTGCGCTGGGCTATGGCCCTCGCGACCGATATCAAGAGCGTCGGCTTGGCCACCTTCGCCGGCATCCTGCGCGTATCGCCGCTGGCTGTCCCGCCGGTGCAGGTGATTCACGATGCCTTCCACAAACCAATGCGCGACTGGATGACGGAGTTCGCCTTCGAAGACGGCTATCTGCCCTTCGACCCCAACTATGCGGTCGATATCGCTGCGATCCTGGCGGAGCAGGGCATCGAGGGCTTGCCTGAGAGTGAAGAGGCGCTGGTCGATCTCTTCGGCGTCGGCTGGTGGAAGCACGATCCGGACAAAGCGACCGAGATGCTGCAAGCAGAGGGCTTCACGCTGGATAACGGCGCTTGGCACAAACCCGACGGCAGCCCCTGGCAGATCACGATCAACTCGCCTTCAAACTTCGAGGTGCAGTCGCAGCGTTTGGCATTCGCCGTCGCCGATAATTGGCGCGGTTTCGGCATTGACGCCACCGTGCAGCAGATGGATGGCGGAACATTCTGGAGCAATTACAGCAACGGCACCTTTGACGCCGGCTCCTATTGGCCCGGCTGCGGCGCCTTGCCCGATAGCTGGGACCTTCTGGACGCGTTCTGGCACAAACGCCACATCGTGCCCATCGGCCAACCGGCGCCCGGCAACAACGCGCGCTATGAAAGCGATGCGCTAAGCGACATTCTTGATCAGATCGCGAAGCTGCCGAGCGATCATGCGGACACCATCCCGCTGCTGACCGAATTCGAGAAGCAGTTCGTCATCGAGCGGCCCTGGCTGCCCATGTTCGGCACCTCAAAATTCGTGCCGGTCGTTACGACCTATTGGGACGGCATGCCCACCGCCGACAACTTCTACGAAGGGCCCTGGTGGTGGTGGTCATTGTTCAAGTACCACATGCCCTTCATCCAGCCAAAGTCTGAGGGCTAGCCCACCCGGGCACATTCGCAGTATGTAGGGGCGACCTATTAGGTCGCCCGCCTGCGCATTAGGAATGACGGGGCGATACTTTTATCGCCCCAGAACAGTCAAATCAGGACACAAGATGCAATTCGCTAAGTTCGTGATCACGCGAATCATAGCCTATGTGCTGGTGATCTGGATCGGCATCACCGTGGTCTTCTTCGTGCCGCGTTTTATGCCGACCGATCCGGTCGAGTCTATGCTCGGCCGGATCATGAGCCAAGGCGCTTATATGGAAGCGGAACAGGTCGAGGCGATGCGCGCCACGCTGACGCAGGCTTTCGGCTTGGAAGGGACCTTGGCGGAGCAGTATTTTGGCTTCTTGCACCGGACTTTCGTGACGCGCGACTTCGGTCCCTCGCTGTCGCTCTTTCCAACGCCGGTCAATGAAGTGATCGGGCGCGCCCTCCCCTGGACGCTCGGCCTGCTGCTGACATCAACCATCATCGCCTGGATCCTGGGCAATGCCATTGGACTGCTGGCCGGTTACCGCAGCCGCTGGCTCTCCTCGCGCGCGCTGGAAGTCATCGCCATCCTGGTCTATCCCATTCCTTATTACATCACCGCCCTCATCTTGATTATCCTTTTCATCCATATCAATCCGATTTTTCCCCTCTTCTTCTCCGTCCGCGGCGAGGCTTGGTCGCCCCAATTCATATCGAGCGTGATTTACAACTCAGTCTTGCCGGCGCTTTCAATTGTCATTGTTGGTTTCGGCTGGTGGGTGCTGAGCATGAAGGCGCTCGCCTCGAGTATCTCGGAAGAAGATTTTGTCTATTTCGCCAAGCTCAAGGGCGCCGGCGAGGGTCGCATCATGACCGCCTACGTCATGCGCAACGCCATCCTGCCGCAGGTCACGGTTTTGGCGCTGCAGCTTGGCGCAATTTTCAACGGCGCGCTCATTACCGAAATCCTGTTCGGTTATCCGGGCCTGGGCACCATCACCTACAGCGCCGTCTTGCAGGCCGATTACAACCTGCTGATGGGCACGATATCGATTTCAATCATCGCCGTCGCTTCGGCGACCCTGATCATAGACTTGCTCTACCCCTTCTTTGATCCACGAATAAGGCAGCGATGATGATGCGCCGAACCAGCCCGCGTATGACGGTCGGCTTGATCATCCTCGCCGGCTTCTTTATTCTTGGCGTGATCTTGCCCTTCTTTTCGCCGGAAGACCCGCGCTCGTGGATCAAGTATCCGCGCAATCTGCCGCCGAGCGCCGAGCATCTGCTGGGCACGACCAATCTCGGGCAGGATACTTTCTGGCTGCTCTCTTATGCCACGCAGAACTCGCTCTTCATTGGCGTAATCGTCGCTTTCTTCGCCACGCTCATCGGTGTCTTCGCCGGGCTGGCGGCCGGCTTTCTCGGCGGCATCCCCGACCGCGTCATCACACTCCTGGCCGATGTCTTCATCGTCGTGCCATCCTTGCCCATCCTGATATTGATGTCGTCGCTGCTGCAGGGCCGCGCCTCCCTGCTGTTGATCAGCATCATCCTGATTCTCTTCAACTGGCCCTGGCCAGCCCGCCAAATGCGCTCGATCGCGCTGAGCATGCGTGAACGCCAATTCGTCAACACGGCGCGCTTCTCCGGCTCCAGCACCTTTTCCATTCTCGCCGAAGAAATCGTCCCCCACATATTCAGCTGGGCAATGGCCAACTTCGTCAACACCGTGCTTGTCGCCATCGCCACCGAATCGGGTTTGGCCGTCATAGGCTTATCCAGCCTGGAAGAAGCGACCCTGGGCACCACGATTTATTGGGCGCTGCAGCATCAGGCTCTGCTCGGGCAGCGCTGGTGGTGGATCGGCTCGCCCGTGGCCGCTATCATCGTCCTCTTCGTCGGCCTCTTCCTGATTTCCACCGGCATTTCCAGCTTGTCGGCCGAGCGGCGAGGGCACAGCGATGCTTAGGCTGCAGGCGCTCAAATGCCATTACCATACGCCCCGCGGGGTCGTGCAGGCGGTCGACGGCGTCTCCTTTGAGATTCGTGCCAACGAAGTCGTCGGCATCGCCGGCGAATCCGGCTGCGGCAAATCCACTTTGCTGAAGGTGCTCTACGACTATATTCAACCGCCCCTGCAGATCGTCTCCGGCAGCTACGAAGCCGATTTCCCCGATGGCGCCGGCAAGACAAAGACGATCGGGCCCGGCGAAATACGCAAGCACTGGTGGGAATTCATCTCCTACATTCCGCAGGGTTCGATGAGTGTGCTCAATCCGGTCATCCGCATCGAGAGCCAGTTCTTTGACGCCGTGCCGAAGGAACATCCACTGAAGGCCGTCGGCAAGACTGCGATACGAGAACGGGTGGCGGCTTATCTAAAGGAACTGGAATTGCCGATTGAGGTGCTGAAATCGTACCCGCATCAGCTGAGCGGCGGCATGAAACAGCGGGTGCTGGTCGCCCTGGGCACCTTCCTCCATCCCCAAATCGTGCTGGCCGATGAGCCGACCACGGCGCTCGATGTTGTCGTGCAAAAGGGCATCCTGCTGATGCTGACCGAGCTGCAGCGGCAGATGGAAAACACGCTGGTTGTCGTCTCCCATGATATGGGCGTGCATTATCAAATCAGCGACCGGCTCGCGATCATGTACGCCGGCAAGCTGGTTGAATACGGCCCGACCGATGCCATCTTCCGCAATCCGGCGCATCCCTATACACAGATGTTGATTCAGTCTCTGCCGCGCGTGGGCGATCGCAGCCAGCGCGTTGGCATCTCGGGCCGCCCGCCCAATCTGATCGACCCGCCGGCCGGCTGTCGTTTTGCCGCCCGCTGCCCCAAAGTAATGGACCACTGCGGCCACCAGGACCCCGCCATGCTGCAAATCGAGCCCGAGCATTTCGTCTCTTGTCATCTTTACGGAGAGCGCGCCTCTTGAGCCAGAATCTGCTGGAACTGCGCAACGTCAGCAAAGTCTTCCGCATAGGCGGCCTGATCTTCGGCACGCGCCTGGTGGCGGTCGATGACGTCAGCCTGAGCTTGCCGGCGGCCGAGCCGTCTATTCTCAGCATCGTCGGCGAATCGGGCAGCGGCAAAACGACGCTGGCGCGCATCATCCTGGAGCTGGAACGCCCCACCGCCGGCGACGTGCTCATCGACGGGCATCCCCTGTTCGAAAAGGGCGGCGATGGCCTGAAAGGGAAAGATTATTATCGCGCCGTCCAGCCCATCTTTCAGAACCCCTTCGAGGCATTCAGCGCGCGCAAAAAGGTCGACCGCTATCTATATAATGCCGCCCTGCGCCTGAAAATCGCGCGGAACCGCAAAGACGCGCGGGAAATTGTCGCCGAAGTCCTGGAATCGGTCGGGCTCGATCTTTCGCGCGTGGAAGGCAAATACGCCAATCAGTTTTCCGGCGGCGAGCTGCAGCGCATCTCAGTCGCCCGCAGCCTGATTCCGCGCCCCAAGCTGATCGTCGCCGATGAACCGGTGAGCATGATCGACGCCTCGCTGCGCATGAACATCGTCAACCTTTTCCTCGAGCTGAAGGAACAATACAAGGTCAGCTTTGTTTACATCACGCATGATCTCTCGACCGCCTACTACGTCAGCGATTATATCGGCATCATGTACCGCGGCAGCGTGGTGGAATATGGGCCCTCCGAGCAAATCCTGACCGATTCCGCCCATCCTTACACCGAGCTGCTGCTTGATTCCGTGCCGACTGTCGACCACAAGTGGGAGCGGGACCTGGCGCTGCCGGATATTGAAGTGAAGGAGTTTCAGGCGCAGGCCTGCAAATTCGCCAAACGCTGCCGTTACGCCGAGGCGATCTGCGAAAGCACGGTTCCCCCGCTGGTTCAGGTATCGCCGGAGCGTCAGGCGCTCTGCTACAAGCCCGTCGATTTCGATCCGCAGGCGGAAGCGGCGTGGGCGCAGCCTCTCGCGAGTCAGAACTCGGTTCACAAAAAATAATGAACTCGGTCAAACGCGAATCTGTAGGGGCGAGCCATTGGGTCGCCCATGATTTTGATTGTGTGTGAGTTAGGGCGTCTCAGCGAGACGCCCCTACAGATTTCGCTATGATTGAAGACGGAATGTAATCCGATCTTCAAAATAGTCTTATGGGTGTACGGGCGAGCCGGTGGCTCGCCCCTAGAATAGTCCTTGACTAATATATTGTATAATGGGATCTCCAATTTCAGACAATCAACGAGGTGAAGGCATGGAATACTTCAACGGTTTGC
Source organism: Chloroflexota bacterium (assembly GCA_011523545.1). Taxonomy (GTDB): domain Bacteria; phylum Chloroflexota; class Anaerolineae; order Aggregatilineales; family Phototrophicaceae; genus UBA6055. The sequence continues at coordinate 22,547 of WTGN01000026.1, forward strand.
ACTTGAACATGGGCAATATATCGCGCCTGTCAAAGGCGAAGACCCGCTCCATCAGCGCCGAGAATTTCCGCGGCGAGAAAGGGGCCGGCGGCATGTCCACAGACGGCGTGTCCTGGTCGGCCGCGCAAGACCTGGGGCAGGGCTGGAAGGTCTCCCCTTGCATCCACCTGGACGCCAACAGCGTCACCACGCTGGCCGAGATCGACGGCCCCGGCGCCATTCAGCATATCTGGATCACCACCTTTTCCAAGTATTGGCGCTCGCTGATTCTGCGCTTTTATTGGGATGATGAGGAGACGCCGTCTATCGAAGTGCCAATGGGCGACTTCTTTTGCAACGGCTGGACCGAATACTGCCATGTGAATTCGATGCCCATTTCGGCCAACCCTGACAGCGCCCTCAACAGCTATTGGGAGATGCCCTTCCGCAAGCGCGCCCGCGTCACCATCGAAAATTTGCTGGACAAGCCGGTGCAGCCCTTGTTCTATCAGTTCGATTACACACTGACTGATGTGCCGGAAGATGTCGGCTACCTGCACGCGCAGTGGCGGCGCAGCAATCCCCTGCCCTACAAAGACGTGTACACCATCCTCGAAGGCGTCAAGGGCATGGGCCATTATGTGGGCGCCTACATGGCCTGGGGCAGCAATAACCGCGGCTGGTGGGGCGAGGGCGAGATCAAATTCTATATGGACGGCGATACAGATTTCCCCACCATCTGCGGCACCGGCACCGAAGATTACTTCGGCGGCGCCTGGTGCTTCGGCAGGCAGGACCGTGAATACAGCACTTTCACTACGCCCTATCTCGGTCTGCCACAGGTCATCAAACCCGACGGTTTCCGTCAAAGCCAGCAGCGTTTTGGCATGTATCGCTGGCATATTCCCGATCCGATCCGCTTCGAGCAGGACCTGCGCGTGACGATTCAAGCGCTGGGCTGGCGCTCCGGCTCGCTACATGAAGCGCCCTTCGACGAGTGGCGCTATCTGCCGCTGCAAGACGATATCGCCTCGACCGCCTTCTGGTATCAAGCCGAGCCGCATGCGCCCTTCCCGCAGCTGCCGGATCGAGATTATCTCGAAGTGATCTAGAAGCGGCGCCATCAGCACAGCGATAAACTGGGCTAGTTGAAGCCAGGCGAAAAGTCTAAGGCCTTGAAGGGGCGGCTGTGTGAGTTGCCTCTTTTCGTGTGGGCTGCATGACACGCTGGCGCGCAACGTTTCCGTCGCCGCAACAACAACGCAATGCCGACTGGTTTATCGAAATGTTGGCAGTCCTTCTTGAAACGGGTTAGTATTGTCGCGGTATGTGTTTTTTGAATGAGGCCTGTTCATAAAGGAGATTCCGATGGCCAAGTATACGCTCTTGAAGCTTCTATCTTTCGCGCTGGTGGCGCTGCTCTTGCTGCCGGGCGCGGCCCTGGCGCAAACCCCGGTCACGCTGATGCACGGCTGGACCGGCGCCGACAATACCGAGATGCTCAATACCGTTTTCGCGCGTTTCAATGAGGAGAACGAAGATGGCATCGTCATTGAGCCGACCGCGCTGGGCTGGGACGACCTGTTCACGCAACTGACGCTCACCGCCGCCGCCGGCAACCCGCCCGATGTGGTGATGTTCCATAACACAGAAGTCACCGAGTACGTCAGAAAAGGCGTGCTGCTGCCGGTGGACGATCTGATGGCGGCCGCTGGCATCGACCTCACAGGCGTGCCGCAGAACATTATCGAACTGAGCAAGATCGACGGCGAGTTCTACTGCCTGCCCGGCGACCTGCATCCGATGAACCTCTATTACAACGTCGACCTGGTCGAAGCCGCCGGCTTGGATCCGGACAGCCCGCCGACCACGGGCGAAGAGTTCATGGCTTGGGCGGAAGCGATGACGATCACCGATGATGACGGCATGGTCACGCAGTACGGCCTGGATCAGCCCTTGGGCGGCGGCCTCGGTCGCTGGTTCTACCATACGCTGCTCTACCAATTCGGCGGCAGCTGGCTGGGTGAAGACGGCTTATCCGCGGTCGATAGCGAAGCCGCCCATGAAGCGCTGCAATACATGGTGGACTTGCAGAATAGCGGGGTTTCGAGCATGGGCTCGGGTGTCGGCGACATCAGCGCTTTCCAGAATGAACGCGCTGGCATGGTCTTGGTTGGACCCTGGATGGTGAATTCATATATCAGGGAGGGCAAGAACCTCGGCACGGCTGTGATGCCAACCTTTGGCGATGTGCCGGCCACCTGGACCAATACCCACTGCCTGGCGCTGACGCGGCAAGACAGTGACGCGAATTACCTCAATGGCATGAAGGTCATCAAGTGGTTCCTGGAGAATTACGCCGAGCCGGGCATCAAAGTCGGCATCGTTCCGGTTTTGCCGGTGGCGCTGGCGGACCCATTCTGGACCGACCATGACTTCGCCCAATACTACGCGCCCTTTGTCGATTCGCTGTCCATTGCCGTGATGGAGCCGGCCATCGAGAAGTACACTTCTGTCTTCTCCTTCGGCGGCCAGTCGCCGATCCTGCGCAATATCGAGGCGGCTCAAGCTGGCGACAAGAGTGTCGAAGAAGCCTTGGCCGACATGAAAGCGGGCATCGACGAACTCCTGCTGGACGAGTAGGAACCCCCCTCAATCCCCCCAGTGAACTGGGGGGAGGCTGACGACGCGGCCGGGTTGCCTCTTAACCTTTCTGATAAACTGGAGTCTCCCTGCCACGCGGCGACGCTCCCCCTCCCTAATTTATTGGGGAGGGGGCTGGGGGGT
>WTGN01000022.1 GCA_011523545.1 Chloroflexota bacterium
TGGGGGTGGGGTTGGCATTACAGCAGCAACTCCTTCAAATTCACACCCGGCGTCACCATCGGCGCGATGTCGCCGCTGGCCGAGGTCATGATCAAGGTGATGCCCGGCCCGTAACCGGCGCGTGGGCTGTCCCCCTGGGCGATGACGCCGATGCCAACCGCGTTCCGCAAATAGCCGTGATTCCAACTGCTGTCATAATCCGTCAGCGCCACGACATCGCCCAGCCGCAAGCCATCGAGCCCGGCTTCCTTGACCGCGCCGCTGTCCGCCGTCTGGATGTGAATGGAGCCGCCATCGCTGACCAGGCCCGCGCCCGCGCCCAGCAAGTGCGGCGGTACGGCTGCCACGACCGGCACCGAGAGCTTGCCATCGCTGTCCGTCGTCACTTCCAGCGCATCGACCAACTCCGGCGAGCAGCCCTTGAGCATCACATCCGGATGGTCGTCAAATTTCATGCCGGTGCCTTTGGCTTTGATGACTATCTTGTCGCCGATCGCCAGTTGCTCAAGCACATCGCCCTCGAAGTGGATGATGACATGCTCGGAGAAGCGGCCCGTCTTGCCAGTGACCGTGCCGCGCGCGCGTTGGGCGTTGCCGGTCATCACGATGGCGGTGTTGCCAACGCAGGACAGCACATTGAGCCCGCGGTTGCCGGTCGCGTCGCCCATCATGACGCTGACGCCCGGATGTACGCAATCGGCCAGCCAGCCGTAAGCGGAATCGCCAACTGCGACATTGTAGACGATGCTGCCGTAAGCGGGCAGCAAAAAAGGACTGCCATCAGCGGCGAGCGAGTAGGGCATAGCCGGCAGCGGCGGCATGCGCGGCGGCGTGATCACCCCTTGAACCGAAACGCTAACGACTTGATCGGCGTTGTTTTTTGCGCTCATGATGCCTCTCGTATATTCAGATAATTGGCGATATTCGCTTCTGGGTCGATCACCCACTCGATGCAAGGTTCATCGCAGGTCATCAGCGTGAGGATGCCGGGTCCATGACCGGTCATGACCGAGTCGCCGTGGATGCAAAGCCCGATGGTGACGGCGCCCGGTTTGTACCCGCGGCCGTAACGATGGTCAGCATGATTGACGACAACCAAGTCACCAAGGCGCATCTGGTCAATGCCCAACTCGGCCATCAGCGCCCGGTCGCCTGACATCAGGTCCTGATCCACAAAATCGGGATTGAGCTCCGCGCCCGAGCCCATGATGCGCACCGGCAATTCCATCGTCACCGGGATGCGTATCCGGCGCTCGTCAAGCGCTTCAATCGGCAGGCTCTCGATGAGGCGCGGGCTGCACTTTTTCAGCGTGATTTGCGGGTAATCGGTCAGCTGCAGGCCCTGCCCCATGGTGCGGATTTGCACAGCATCACCGACGTTGATGAGGTCAGCCGCTTCCGGCGGAAAGTCTACCAGCAGCCGCGCGTGCTCGCCGGTGACGATGCCTTCGGTTCCCTGCGCCAGCCCGCTCATGAGAAATGCCTGGTTGCCCATACAGGTCAAATAGTGCATGGCATAATCGGCATCGAGATCGGGGTGGGCGATAGAAGCGCCCGGTTCCAGGTGGTCGGCGGCATAATCAAAGGCGCTGTCACCCACGCGGACACCGTAAATGAAGCCCGACATGCCGGGCAATATCATCGCTTCGCCCGAGGCGTGCGGAATGTAACCGCGCACAGTTGGCTGGCTGACATAGCCGACAACGGCCATCTCCACCAACTGGTCGGCATTGGTTGCTAATCCCATAGATTTCTCCTCACTCACTGTCTTATGGGGACGACTTCAGCGACCAGCACCGGCATGCGCACGATGCTTGGGTCACGTAATTGTCGCCAGACTTAAAGGCGTGAATGTAACATATCGCCAATTGAAGCGCAAGAAACGCGAGGGCGACCCGCTGAATCGCCCGCCTGCGCCTGCCATTGTACGCATGTACGCAGCAATTAGGCTCGCCAGTTGGTACGGCGCTGCGCGAGTTTGGTACAATGGCCACAGGATCCAGAATCATAATGAGAAAGGCTGGGGAACGATGACAGTGCCGGGCGACAGGCAACAGACAATATTAATGGCGGATGCCGGCTATGACGCTGCGGCGGCTGACTTAAAGGCGGACTTCCCCGACCTGCATGTGATCTGCGCCGATGATGCGAGCGACGCGCTGTCCTTGGCGAGCGGCGAAGTGACCGGCTTGATCGCGGGCGCGGCGACTGTCGATGTGGCGCTCCTGGATGCCCTGCCAAACCTGCGCGCCGTGCTCAAGCTGGGCCGCAGCTACTACAACATTGATGTCGAGGCCGTCCGCGCGCGTGGGCTGGCCTTCGCCTGCGTGCCGCGCAAGGGACCGAATTGCGTCGCCGAATTGGCGCTGACCTTGATCCTGGCGCTGAGCAAAGATCTCGTCATCTCCAACGAATCTGTGTCCTTGGGCGCTTATCGCTACCGCGGCCTCAAACCCGAACTCACCGCCGAGCGCAAAATCGCTTTCCATTGGATGCACAACATGCGTGTGCATGAGGTGGTCGGCAAGACCCTGGGCATCATCGGCATGGGCGAGATCGGCTGTGAGTTGGCGCGCCGGGCCAGCGTCATGGGCATGCGCAATCTCTACTACAAGCGCAGCCCGCTGTCGGCCGCGCTCGAAGCCGAGTTTGACGCGACCTATGCCGAACTGGAGGCATTGCTGGCGGAGAGCGATTATGTCTGTGTAGCGACGCCGCACACGCCGCAAACCGAAGGCATGATCGGCGCTGAGCAGATCGCGCTAATGAAGGAAAGCGCCTATATCGTCAACATCGCCCGCGGCGGCATCATCGACGAAGACGCGATGATTGAAGCCCTGAGCGAGAATCGCATCGCTGGCGCCGGCCTGGACGTCTTTGCCTATGAGCCGCTGCCAGCTGAAAGTCCACTCTGCGCGCTGGAAAATGTCATTCTCTGCCCGCACATCGGCGGCGGCACCGGCACCAACCGCAACATCGAATTAGGCGCGGCCCTGGCGGAGATGAGCCGACATTTGTCCGGCTAAGAGCCGGGCGCAGTCTTGCTTGTGAGGAAGCCGGCGATAAAGCCGGTTCCCCCGTCGTCCAGCCTGATTTCGTACCACTCGCCCGAATCGTCAACGACGCTCAAGGCCTCGCCGTTCTGCGCCGTGGCGACGATTGCGCAGTCGGTAGAAGCGCAGGCGCGGATGTTAGCATAGGGATTGGCGGTTGTGTAATAGGTCTTGGCGCCCGGCACGGCGGCGCTATCCGTTGTCTTGAGGAGTTTAAGCCGCAGGTCAGCGAGCAAATCCCGGTCGCGGCGATGTTCCGCAATGTAGGGATTGGCCTCGCTGTCGACGCCGGCGATATTCAGTGAGATTGAGGTCATGAGGTCGCCGATTATCTGTCGCATCGTGATGCCGACGGCCAGCGCTTGACGACAGCGGGGCAAGTTCAGCCAGAGTTGGTCCCTAAATATGAACGATTTTGCGATGACCTCTAGCACGTCGAAATCATCGCTTTTATCGAATATGGCATCCATGAGATTGTCAAAGGCGGGCATAGCGTAGCCGATCATGTAAGTGACTTCACCATCGCGGCAAGAGGGCAAGTCCCTTGCTGGCGGCGCCGTGCCTTCGCCCGCCTCCGCAGATACCAGGAATTCCTTCGTCTCTCTTATCCTGGTTTTTAGCTGGCGGACTTTTTCCACCACTTGATCGTTAAATGGATTGCGGTTCGGCAAGTAGCCAAGCGTAAGCAGCGACGACCAGGCGATGTAATCTCCGAGCGTTTGCCGGGTAAGCCAAAGGCTTTCAAAGAGTTCAGCGCAATAGGGCGCGTCCGCGAGGAATCCATTGCGCAGCGCCATATGTTCCGCGGCAAATTGAGCCAGATCGTCCGGCCCGTCAGGATTGCTTACGCGCAGTGTCAGATTGAGGACGTCATTTTGCAGAACGCGGTAGGCCTGTTCAATTTTCTCGATGCCGCATGCGGGCAGTTGGCTGGCTGGTCCGAGCGGGAGCACGATTGCGCCTTCGCGTTCGGCTGCTGTCAACTGAAGCTGATCGCGCCAGGAACTGAGCAGGTCTCGAGCGCTCTTAACCGTGGCGCTATAGGGATTAGCTTCCGGGCCGACATCCGCATGAAAAAGGGCGAATTCGACGGCGGCATCGGTGGCGGCTTTACTAAGCCAGAAGCCGAGTTCTATCGCTTCCAGACAGTCGGGAAGCGTCGACATATTCTCGATGCGCCAAGTCAAGATTTGGTTGACGGCGATGATCCACAGGACATGTTTGCCTGTTTCACTGGCTTTGTCATAGGCCGCCTCGAAGCCTGTTGCCAGGGCGTCTAGGGCTGCCATATCCGAGGCCGAGCAAGCCGGCAGGCGACGATCCGCGTTTTCTATATCCTCGCTGCGTTCTCCGCTCAATAAATCGAGAGACAGTGTCTCTTCAATATCGAGCAGGTTGGGAAAACGGAGCGAATACGGGTTGGCGCCATCGGGAACGCCCGCCATGCGAAGAGCGGCCTGCCCGACTGTATCGCCTTTGATCATGATGATGCTACGTTGCATGGCGATTGCTTCAGCGCAAAGCGGCAGCAGCGCGTAGCTCCTTTCTCGCGCTTCAAGCAAGGCGGCTCCGCGCCTCACAATGTCGTTGATTGTTTCGATAGGCCTCAGGTCGACGACCGTAAGATCGAATAGAGAGAGCAGCAGAATTTTGACTTCATGCTCGGAACAGCGGCTGAATCCCTTATCTTGCCCATCCGCTGTCGGGACTAACGGAACGGACAGGAACAAGATTATCAGTAGAAGACGAAGCATAGTCAGCGCTTTCTCAATCTCGCTGGTTGACTACAGCTTCCCTTATTTGTTTGCGCTTGGTATCGGCCTAGCTCACAATTGATGAATGGTCATACTGGACGCGATACATCGAAACCGCAGGAGAAAACTGGTTGGCGGCTGGCGCTCGCCCATATCCCGATTTTCCGCCCTAGCGCGGCGGCGGCGTCCGGCTGGCCAGGAAGCCAGCGATATAAGCCGTCTCACAGCTTGGCAGCACAATCTTGTACCAGGAATTAAAATCGTCGACGACCGTAAGGCGTTCGCCGCGAACGACTGTGGTCACGATGTGGCAGCTGGTGGATTCACATGACCGGATATTGGCGATGTTATCCGCCACCACAAAATAAGTCGTCGCGGCGCCGTTGATGTTGCCGCAAGTTGAGTAGTATCCGCTGATCCCTTCAAAGAACAGTTCTATGTCATGACTGATGTTTCGCACATAGGGAATCCGCAAGACAGGCGCGCCCGCCATCTCCAGGGCCAGCATGGACGCGCTGTCGGCGGCGATTGTTCGCATCATCGAGCCCAGCTCCAGCGCGTCGTCGCAGCGCGGCAGATACTCCCAAAGCAACTGACGAAAGCGGTATGACTGCTCCATGAGCGCGAGCGCATCCTCGCTGCCGGAAACCTTCAGCGCGGCATTGCTTAGAGCCCAGAACTTCGGGATCAAGTAACTGAACAGGAAGACCTGCTCGCCTTCACTGCAAGCGGGGGCGGTCTCGCCATTGCGGGCGTCCCCATTGGTATCCCCGTCCAGCTTGGCCAAGGCGTCCTTCACGCTTGCCTGGTTGGGGTTCATGATGGCGCTGCGCCGCCGCGCGCGCGCTCCGTCAGGGTCAAGGGCAAATTGCGTAATGACATCAGCGAGGGCCTGCGCCATCCACCAGCTGGCGTCAAAGGCTTCGGCGCAGGTCGGCAATGGCGCCAGCCTGAATTGGCGAAAAGCGATCTCCTCGCGGGCAAATTCAAGCAGATCGACGATGCCGCCGGCGGCTTGGGCCCGGTCCATGAGATCGGCATATGCGCGCGCGACCTCCTTAACCACTGACAGCTGGGCTCGGCTGCAGCGCGGCAGCTCTCGCCGAACCGCCGAGACGGGCTGCACCGTTGTCCTGAGCTGGCGTCCCTCTTGCCATTCGATTAATTGGGCGCTGACAACCGAAGCGCGCTCGGCGAATGGATTCCGAGCGTCGGAGACGCCGACATATCTGAAGGCCTGGTAAGCAGCGGCATCGGTGGCGGTTGCGCTGAGCGCTTGAATCAAATCGACGGATTCGGCGCAGTCGGGCAGGCGCGGCAGGTTGTCTTCCCGCCAAAGCAGGAGCCGGTCAACGGCGGCCAGCGATTCCGCCGCGCTCGACCCCGCGCTTGTCGATTCGTAAATCTCCAGAAAGCTGCCCGCCGCGTCATCAAGCATCGACAGATCTGGCGGCGCGCACGGGGGCACGCTGCGCTGCTCAGGCGGAGCGGCGTCGCTTCGGTCCAGGCCGAGCATAGCCGAGACCAGGCCCTCGATTCGCTCCTGATCGCTCGGGATGCGCTGCAGATAGGGGTTGTCCTCGGCGGCGGTGTCGGCCAATGCGAGGGCGGCGCGCGCCAGGGAATCCCCGACGAGTTGAATAAGAAGCCGCTGTATCGCGATGGCATCGGCGCAGGTGGGCAGCTGCGACAGATTGCTGTCCCGGTTTTCAAGCTGCGCCCGGCTGACCAACTGCAATTCGTTGGCATTTGTGATCGCGCCGTCGAACGCCGTCTGATACTCGACGATCAAATTGAAATATGCCCGAAACTCGCCATCAGTGCATATCGGCGCCCGATGGCCATCCGCCCGGGCCGGCGGCGCCAAGTTCATCAATGCGATTAGCGCGAAAAACAGGAAACGGCAAAAGCTTTTGCCCGGTCGCCTCTGGTCGTCTGCAGTCATTTTGCGATCCTAGACACAGGCTTGCGATAGCGCTGCCACGATAATTTGCGATCAATAGCTTCAATGCTGTAGTGTACAGGCGCGCCACAGCCTGGCAAGTGAGTCTGGCGCAATCTCAGCGTAATCGCAGCAAATTGGCGGCCACGCTAGTGCCGAGGATAGGCGCTGACGAGCAATCAGCAATCATAGCGAGAACTGTATGGCTTGCCCGGTTCTAAGTCATACGAGCGCAAATCTTTCACCCCATCCCTGACCGCCTGTGTCCACGCGGCGCGGCCCTCTTGCCATCTCTATGGCGAGCATCCCAACAAGCTAGGGAAGGGGAGTTTGGTCGCCCCTACGCACTCCCCGGTAGAGCGTGCCTTATTGTGTGTGAGCCGAGCTATGACTCGCGCGGGGCGGCCGCGAAATCAATCTGACGCGAACTGCGGGATGACGAAGCGGCCAATGGCTTCAATGGCGGCGGGAATGTCGGGGCCCAGCGGCGGGCCGAAGCTGATATGCCGCACACCAAGCGCTGTCAGCTTCTCCAAGCGCTCCAGCAGGGTATCGACTGTGCCGGCAATGCCGATGCGTAACATTCGCGGCGTCACCATAGCGCGCGCTTTCTGCGGGTCGCCGGCGATATGATAAGCCTGCCGCAGCGGTTCAAAGTCCGCTTGCTCCAGCCCAAGTTGCGCCAGCAGCAGCGGACTCATCGAATGACCGTAATAGGCGATCTTGTCCGCCAGCGCCGCTTCCGCCGCCTTCTGATCAGATGAAATCGAACACCAGATGCAGGCAGCCAGATCAATATCGCCGGGCGAGCGCCCGGCCCGCTCAAGCCCCCGCTGAACATGCGGCAGCACGTTGGCATAATGCTCCGGCGGGAAGAGCAGCGGCAGGCCGCCATCAGCCACCGCGCCGATCGCCTCCAGCATTTTCGGGCTCATAGCGCCGAGGTAGATGGGCACGCGGCGTTTTGATTCGAAGCGCAGCCAGGCTTCTTCCGTCCATTGCATGGTCTTGCCGCGGGTAGCCGCGCTCCGGTTGGATGTGAGCTGGTTGATGGCGCTGACCGATTCCAAAACCCGCGTCCGCGGATAGCTGTAATCCATGCCCAGCCAACGGATGAATTCCCCGGCGCCGCTTGACATGCCCAGGTTGAAGCGCCCGCCCGAAAGCTCGTCCAGGGTGACGGCCAGCATGGCGATCTCGGCCGGATGAATTGTGTAGGGGTTGAGGATGCAGCTGCCGATTTCGATGCGCTCGGTGGCGGCTGCGATGGCAGACAAGATCACGGGCGCGCTGCGCAGGAAAAGATCGTTGCTCACCCAGAATTGGTCGAAACCGGCCGCTTCCGCCGCTTTCGCGTACCGAATGTAATCCTTGACCGGCAGGTCGTTATTGAAGCGCAGGCTGAACTTCATTTTGCCGCGGACGTTACAATCGCTTCGGCTTCTATCTCGACCAGATAGTCTTCGCCGACCAAAGCCTGAACATAGAGCAGCGTGTTGGCCGGGCGGATAGCGCCGAAGTATTTGCCGTGCACGCGCGCCACCGCTTCCCAATCAGCCTGCGGCGCCAGGTAGACGCGCGTACGCACCACATCGCTGAGCTGGGCGCCCGCTTTCTGCAAAGCGCGCTCGATCTTGCGGATGATAAAGTCCGTCTGCGCGGCGCTGTCCCCGATGCCGACAACCGCGTTCGCGCCGTCGGTGGCGGTCGTGCCGGAAACATGCACAACATCGCCCAAGCGCAGCGCCCGCGAATAACCGGCGATCGCCTCGTATTCCGTGCCCGATGAGATCGTCTGTCTTTCCATGCCCCTCGCCCTTCTTTCAATCGCTGGATATGCCAGTCAAGTCAGGACGGACTGAGCCAGCGCCGTCACCGCCTGCGCGCAGCCCCAGGACAAGGTATAACCGACCGCGCCATGGCCGTAATTGTGAATGACGGTCCCGCCGTTGGCCAGCGCTTCCGCCTCCAGGCGCACTTGATCGCGGCCCGGGCGCAAGCCGACGAATCCCCGCAAGACCTCCGCATCGGCCAGGCGCCTGTCTATGCGCGCGCAGCGCTCAATGATATCGGCCGACAGCGCCGGGTCAAGCGCCTGGTTCCAATTCCCCGCATCCTTGACCCCGCCTACCAACACGCCATCCGCCCGCGGGAAGATATGATCCACCGCTTCGTTGTCCATATAACCGACGCGAATCCCTTGCGCCGCCAGCAGCAGCGTTTGCCCGCGAATGGGGTAGACGCGCTCGTCTTTCGCCAAGTCTCTGGCGCCGACTCCCGTACAGTTGACCAGCAGCCCGCCCGCCTCGTCAGCCAGCTCCACCAGCGATTCAACCTTGCGCCGCTCAATCCGCCCGCCCGCGCTTTGAAACTGCTGGCGCAGGTATTCCAGGTATATCGGCGGCGCGACCATCGGCACATCCATCAGATATCCGTCTATCAACCCTGGCCGCATTTCATGCTTTGACAAGCGCTGGAAAAAAGGCAGGCGCTCGCGATACCATGGATCGGGGACCTTCTGCCCATAGACTTCGCGCATGCGCTGCAGCGTGACGCCGCTGCCCGCGATCTCAATTTGTCGCTGAAAATGCTCCAGCGTGGCCGCCGCCCAGGGTCGACTTCGCCTGTCGAGCCCCGAGCCGGACCAGACCGCGCCGGCGGCCATGGACGCAGTATGCTGCGGCAGGTCACGAGTGACAATGCGCACATCATACCCGGCAAGCTGCAAACTGCGCGCGCAGCTCAAGCCGGATACGCCGCCGCCAATTACAGTGATGTCGCCCATGAAAGCACCCTTGGCTAGCCGTCTCGCGCAATCAGATTTCGCTCTGACGGCAAAACCTCCGATTCTGGAGTCCTGAGGCGCGTATTCTAACATATTGGCTGGATAATTGTGCCGGCGGCATATCGTTGGAAAGCAAGGCCAACCAGCGTTAGACATGGCGCGTTCAAACCTCAAATCGATCTCGCCTGCTAAATGAACGGCTTCTGCGCCCTCTGTGTACGCTGTGGCGAATAGATATGACGCGATTGCCCCGCCCCCAAGGTATGCGGCATTGGCAAAACGCCGCGCTTGCGATATGTTTGTGCACTGATTGACCTGTCTTGCGCAACCGTGGCGAGATTACCAGCATCATGGCGGCCCAGATCGACCTGAGCTCGAACGGCGACGAACGCGACGCCCAAGTCGTCAATGGCGAGATCGTCAGGCAAGTCAACCCGCTGATCCAGGAAGGCCAGTGGCGCTCCGGCAAAGGCATGGCCTGCCCGTCGAGCACTAACCGGGAGTAAATCAAACATGGCAACAAACGGCGCCTTTGTCATCTGCGACGACCTGTACAAGATCTTCAAAGTCGCCGATATAGAGGTCATGGCGCTGCAAGGGCTGGACCTGACCGTCAAGCAGGGCGAACTGGTCGGCGTAGTCGGCGCCAGCGGCAGCGGCAAAACAACGCTGATGAACGTGCTCGGCGGCTTGACCCGCCCCTCCGCCGGCCAAGTCATCATCGACGGCAAAAATCTGCTCAAGCTCAGCACCCGCGATTTGACCACCTATCGCCAAATTGAAGTTGGTTTTGTCTGGCAGCAGGGCAGCCGCAACCTCATCCCTTATCTATCCGCCTTGGACAATATCAAAATGCCGATGACGCTGGCGGGCGGCGCCGGCCGGCAAATTGATCAGCGCGCCCGCGAATTGATGGACCTGGTCGATCTTTCCGATCGCTACGACCACAAACCCATGCAACTCTCCGGCGGCGAACAGCAGCGCGTCGCCATCGCCGTCGCCTTGGCCAACGGGCCGAAACTGCTGCTGGCGGATGAACCAACGGGCGAGCTCGATTCCACCACCTCCGACCAGGTCTATGAGCTCTTCAAGAAGCTCAACCGCGACCTGGGCTTGACAATCTGCATCGTCAGCCATGATCCTGACGTCAAAGAACACGTCGGCCGCGTGGTCGCCATCCGCGATGGCAAGCTGGCCAGCGAAACGGTCAAGCGGCGTTCGCCAACGGCGGAGCAGCGCAGCGCCGAACAAAGCGAACGCTGGGATGAACAGTTTGAAGAACTTATCGTGCTGGATTCGGCCGGCCGCTTGCAGATCCCGAAGCAATATCGGGAGCAGCTCGGCTTCGAAAACCGCGTCGAGATGGAAGTCAGCGAAGACGGCATCGTGATCCGACCAGCCAAAAACCTGGACGAGACATCATCGCAAGGCGAAATCCAACTCGAACGCGAGATTCCCTCAGGCGAGAACGGCACGCGCAACGGCCTCATCAGCCGCTTCCGGAGGAAGAAGTGAATATGCTGCCACCCGCCCTCAATGGCGAATCAGTAGGGGCGAGCCACTGGGTCGCCCGCCCGGCCAAAACGCAATCTGTAGGGGCGACTCGGTGAGTCGCCCGCCAAAGCGAAACAGTTCTACCACCGTCCGGAGGAATCCATGACCGATAAAGCAATCGCAGCTAGAGATGTCGGGCGCGTCTACCCGTCGGATTCCGGCGATGTGCACGCGCTTCGCAATGTTTCTTTTGAGGTCGAGCGCGGGCAATTTGTCGCCCTGCGCGGGCGTTCAGGCAGCGGTAAAACCACGCTGCTGAATTGCCTGGGCGGCCTCGACAATCCAACCAGCGGCGCGATTCTTATTCAAGGCACAGACATCGCCGCCATGGAAGAGGTGGAGCGCACCCGCTGGCGGCGCGAAAGCATCGGCTTCGTCTTCCAACAGATGGGCTTGCTGCATAGCTTTTCCGCCTATGAGAACCTGGATGTGATGGCGCGCTTGGGCAATGTGCCGCGCCGCGACCGGCCCCGCCGCATCTTCGATACGCTTGAGCGCGTTGGCCTGCGGGATTATTTCGACCACCGGCCTTACGAGATGTCCGGCGGGCAGCAGCAGCGCATCGCCATCGCCCGCGCCTTGGTCACCGAGCCGGATTTGATCCTGGCGGATGAGCCGACCAGCGAGCTGGATAGCGACACGACTCACGAAGTGCTGTCCGTCCTGCAAGACTTTGTGCGCCGCAAAGGCTTGTCCATCTTGCTATCCAGCCACGACCCTATCGCCGATGACTATGCCGATCGCGTCATAAACCTTGTCGACGGTCAGATCAATGAGCGGGCGGGCTAGCCGCATCGCGCTCAAATTCAGGGCGCTCGCCGTCGTCTTGCTGCTGGGCGCGCAACTCTGCCACGCCTTTGATGACACCTTCCTTTTCCACGATGTCAGCGCGCCGGCCGGCATTCAGGCGACGCATCGCGGCATCTGGAACGAAAATGTGCCGGTCCCCTATGACGACGGCTACATGGCGGCCGGCTCGGCCTGGGCTGATTATGACAAGGACGGCTGGGTCGATCTCTTCGTCACCGGCAACCTCGATCCCAACGTGCTCTACCGCAACAATGGCGACGGCAGTTTCACCGTTTCAGATTTCGCCGGGCCGCTCGCCATCCCTGAATTCCCAAGCGGCGGCGCGGTCTGGGCCGATTATGACAACGACGGCTGGCGCGATCTTTATGTGCTGAACATGGGCCCCAACAAGCTCTTTCGCAATCTCGCGGGCGCCGGCTTCGCCGATGTGACCTTGGCGGCCGGCCTGGGCGATATCGGCAAAGGCACGTCAGCCGCCTGGGGCGATTATGATGAAGACGGCCATCTCGATCTTTATGTGGCGAACTGGTCATGCTATCCGGAGTGCGAGCTCCTCGATTTTTCCCGCAGCCGCGATGTCCTGTATCACAACAACGGCGACGGCAGCTTCACCGATGTCTCCGGCCTTTTAGGTTTCGAGCCACTGTTGGGCGCCGGCTTCGCTGTCAGTTGGCTGGACTATGACGATGATCGCGACCTTGATCTCTATGTGGTGAACGACAAAGTGATCAATGCGGTCGGCAACCTCTTGTGGCGCAACGACGGGCCGGGCTGCGGCGGCTGGTGCTTCACCGATGTCTCCGCGCTCGCCGGAGCCGATTCCGTCGTGCACGGCATGGGCTTGGCGACCGGGGATTATGACAACGATGGCGACCTGGACCTCTACTATTCCAACATGGTTGGCGCCATGGTTCTGCTGGAGAATCAAGGAGACGGCGCCTTCGAAGACAGCAGCGACTACGCCGGCGTCGCCTATCGCACAGGCACGTCGGTCGGCTGGGGCGCCGCTTTCTTCGACTATGACAATGACGGCTGGCTCGATCTGTATCTGGCCGCCACCGGCATCACAGCCGTTTCCAACCCCCGCGCCTTTTCGCCCGAGACGCCGGATGAGCTTTACAGCATGCCACCGGAATACGCCTCGGGCGGTTTGCACTTTCCCTATCCCGATATGCTGTATCACAATGAGCGCGATGGCAGCTTCCGCGCGATCGACCATAAACTGTTTGGCGCTGAAAGCAAGCCGACTATGGGCTTCAGCACCGCCGATTATGACCGCGACGGCCGCGTCGACTTCGCCTTGACCTGGTGGAATGAAGGGCATGGCCTCTTCCGGAACACCGCCTACGCCGGCAAGACGAATAACTGGGTCGCCTTCGAGCTTGAAGGCGGCGGGTCGCTTGACCGCGACGCCATTGGCACGCGAGTGCGGGTTGTCACTGATGATGGCCTGTCGCAGACGCGGGAGTTGAAGTCGGGCTCAAGCCTGGGCGCGGGCAACGAACTGCTGCTTCACTTCGGCCTGGGCGATGCGGAAATCACGCGCGTCATCGTCAGCTGGCTCAACGGCGAGTTTCACGAGTACACTAACGTGCCGCTGAATCAGCGCTGCCGAATCACCTGGCAGGAAATGGATTGCTCGCCCTCGGGCTGACAGGCGCGCGGCAGCGCAAGCGATTGTCTGACTCAAAGAAACAGTTTGCGAAGAAGGCTCCCCTCCCTGATGCTTCGGGGAGGGGCCGGGGGAGGGGTTGGAAGATGGCGGTTCAGAATTCTCGTCACATATTTCGCACGATTGCTTCAGTGTGTTTGTTGATGGCCTGCCTGCCGGCAGTTGTCAGGGCCCATCAGCCCTTCTGTGAATTTGCCGATCTGACGGCCGAGGCGCCCTGGCAGGTACCGAACCCGGCGATCTCCTACGCCTATTTCGGCAACGTCTACCCGGCCTGGGATATTGATTATTTCGCTTTCGACGCAAAAGCCGGGCAATCTGTCTTGCTCAGCTTGAGCATACCCGCCAAGGACGAGAACGACGCGGACATCTATGCGCCATTGATGGCTGTGATTGGTCCCGGCTTGCCCGGCGACCTGCCGCCGGATTTGCCCGAAGGTATTGATGTGCCGGCCGGCGCGGGCGCGCTCATGGTCGAGCTGGGCGACGAGCCCCGCTATTTCTATGAACGGTTCGGGCGCGTCCATTTCTGGAACTACGATGACGACTTCTTCCGCGCGCCGCAGGCCGGCCGATACACCGTCGCCCTCTGGCACCCGGACAGGCGAATCGGGCGCTACACCTTCGTCATCGGCCAGCGCGAAGAATGGGGCGGCGATCTCGAATGCTTCATGGCCTACAATATGTATTGGACACCGCTCATCGAAGGCGCCAATCCATACCGCGACACGCCGATGGACGATTTGATGCAGGACCCCAGCCGGGTCATTAACCTTGACCCGTCCGATGCCCCATCCATTAACTTGCAAGTCTACGCCCTCGCCGACGGCAGCTACAATCTGCAGATTGAAACCAGCAACTTCACCTTTACGCCACAAAACATTGACATGGCGCCGGTCATTGGGGAGGGGCACGCCCACCTGTATGTCGACGGCGTAAAACTCGCCCGGCTCTATGGCGAGTGGCATCATCTGCCCACGCTGCCACCCGACGCCGAAGTGCTGACCGTCTCCCTTTACGCCAACAATCATCAAGGTTTCGCCGTGGATGGACAGATCATTTCCGCTACCGTCCGCCTGGCCGACCTGAATGGCGGCTGATGCCACCCGAAGTGACCGTCGCCGGGCATATCGCGCTGGATATCTTGCCGGACATGGCTTCGCTGAGGCCCGAGCAGGTCATCGACGCCGGCAAAGTCTATGAAATCGGCCGCATATCATATTCGACCGGCGGCGCCGTGTCCAACACCGGCCTGGCCCTGCATCAGTTGGGCGTGAAGGTCGGCTTGCAAGCCATCGTCGGCGATGACTGGGTCGGCCGTGCCATCATCGACTACGTGCGCGGATTCGGCCCGCGCCTCGCCGATCACATCCGGACCCTGCCCAAAGGCGCGAGCCCCTACACTGTCGTCATTGAACCGCAGCACAACGACCGCACCCTGCTGACCCACACGGGCGTCTACAATCACTACTCGCTGGCGGACATCGACCTCGATCAAGTCGCCGGCTGCAAGCTGTTCCACCTGGGTTATCCGACGCTTTTGCCACGCCTGTTCGCCGATGATGGCGTCCGCTTGCGCGATGTTCTGCGCGCAGTCAAAGATTTGGGCGTCATCACGTCTATTGACATGTCGCTGCCGCCGCCCGATTCGCCGAGCGGGCGCGCCGATTGGCGGGCCATCCTGAGGCGCTGCCTTCACCTGATAGACATTTTCCTGCCCAGCATTGAAGAGATCATGTTTATGCTGCGGCCTGCTGATCTGGCGGCCTCGGGCGCCCGGCTGCTGGATTCACTGACTGCCGAATACCTGGCGGGTTTGGCGGATGAGCTGCTGGCATTGGGCACCGGCATCGTTGGCTTCAAGCTGGGCGAGCGCGGCCTATTTCTGCGCTGTTCCGTTGACCGGTCGCGCTTGGCATTCTTGTCGTCCATCGGCCAATCGCCAGCTGATTGGGCGGGCGTACAATGCTGGCATCCCGCCTTCCAGGTGAGCGTCGCCGGGACGACAGGCGCGGGCGATGCCGCCTATGCCGGTCTGCAGGCGGCTATGATTCGCGGTCTGGGGCCAGAAGCCTGCACGCGTTTTGCCTGCGCCGTGGCTGCCTGCAACATTGAAGCGGCCGACGCGACCACCGGCGTCCGCAGCTGGGAAGCGACGCAAGCGCGCATCGCCGCTGGCTGGGCGACGCGTTAGCATTCCCTCGCGAAAACATGCGCCAAATTGCGCGTCTTTCGGCGGGTGGCATGATTGGTCGCGCTTAGAAATGTCCAAGCTCCCGCTTGGGCAGCAGCCAGATCAAGACGATGGACAGCAAACTGAATCCGCAAGCCAGCATCAGCACCGGGTTATAGGAGCCAAAAGCATCGAAGAGCAGGCCGGCGGCGAAGGGAGACATTGTGCCCGCCAGCGTCAGGAAGATGACCATCGAGCTGCTGATGCGGCCGTAGTGGCTGGTCCCGTACCTATCGGCCACCATCAGCGGCCGTGTGAGCGTGTGCGTGCCGATGGCCATGCCAAAGAGCGCGACGAACAAGACGATCAACAGGGGCGCGCTGCCCAGGAGCAGGATCGCCAATGAGATGGTCAGCAGGATGAAGACGCCGGTCGCCATAGCGCGGCTGGAGAAGCGCGTTTCAATCGGCGCGAAGATCATGCGCCCGACGACTTGCATGACGCCTATGGAGCCGCTGGCCAGGGCGGCGCTGCCCGGCTGGATATTGACGCTGATGAGCAGGGGAATGAAATGGATGCGCACGGCGTAAATGCTCAGCGTCGACAGGGCGAAAGCGAGCGTGAGCAGCCAGAAGTAACGGGAGCGCAGCACCGCGCGCAGATCGATCGCCGGCTGGTCGCTCGGTTCGGTCGCGGCGGTTTCGCCATCCATTTCCAGCCCCAGGTCAGCCGGCTTGCCGCGCAGGAATAGGGCGTGCAATGGAATTGTGATCGCGCCCAGTATAAGGCCCAGGATCATGATCGCCCCGCGCCAGCCATGCGCCTCCAACAGGGCATGAGACAGCGGCGTGAAAATGGTGCTGGAGAAGCCGGCGATGAAGGTCAAAACAGCCATAGCCCGGCCGCGCTTATGCTTGAACCATGACGCGATGACGGCGAAGGCGGGCTCGTAGAGAATCGCGGCGCCGAAGAAGCCCATCAGCGCCATGACCAGTATAAGTTCGTGAAAACTGCCCACGCGAGACCAGAGCAGCACTGTGATGGTCGCGCCGGCTGAGCCCGCCGTCATCAGCAAGCGGGAGCCATGTTTATCCAGCCAATAACCTACGGGCAGGGCGACCAGGCCGGTGATGAGCAGGGACAAGGAAAATGCGCCGGAGATTTCGCCGCGCGTCCAGCCGAATTCGGCTTCCATCGGCGCGATGAATACGGGAAAGGCATAAAAGAGCACCCCGAACGAAACGGTCTCGGTGATGGCGAGGACCAGGGCAATGGTCCAGCCGTAGTAAAGTGGTTCTCGCCCTAGAAAGCGTTTCATGCGCCGAGGGTTGCCGGTTACATGCTGCTTCGAATTATTGAAGAATATCGCCAAGTGTCCATATCTCATATGGCGATATCTGTAGAGGCGACTTATCTAGTCGCCCGAAAGCGCATTATTTGGCTGCGACGGGCGACGAGGTGGGTCGCCTCTGTTTACGTTGCGGGCAGCCAACCCCACCCCCCGGCCTCCTCGCCATCTCTATGGCGAGCATCCAGCGAGCTAGGGAGGGGGAGCTTTTCACGGCGGGACGCAAGGAATTTTGAGTGGGCCGCGGCACTGTCGCGCGTGTGTCTACACGCTCCCACCATGGAGAATCAATTAATTCCTGTGCGCCATGATGCGACTCGCGCGGTGAACGCTACGATGCAGACTATGTCGCAATTTTTGCCAGCAGGCCGCTTTTCAATCTAAACTGGAAGGGACAAACAAGCGAACTACAGAAAGCGCGACCCCATGCCCACACTTTCCAACTTTACCCAATTTGAAGGACGCTATTGGGATACAGCCGCCATCCGCAATGCGCTCGATTATCAGGGCGTCAAAGCGCCGCATACGGGCCAGCCCTATAGCGAAGCGATGCTGCTCGGGCTCAGCGGCGGCATCACCTTCGGTTATTTCACCTTCCACTACAAAGGCTACGACCCGCAGGTCAACCTGCTGACGCGCAACACCTTTGACCCGATGGAGATGATCTTCAACCGCTTGAAAATCCCGCGAGACTTGCGGCGGAGCGCCAGCGCCAGCAAAGGCCGGCAGCATCTGATTGAAGCTTTGGAAGCGGGTTATGCGCCGGTCGCCAGCCCCGATATGTGGCTGCTGCCCTACAACGCGCTGCCTTACGATGAAGGCATGTGGGGCGGGATGCCCCTGGTCATCTACGGCTACGAACCGGAAAAGGGCGAGGCTTATATCTCCGACCGCAGCCGGGTGCCGCTGACGGTCAGCGCCGAAGACCTTGACAAAGCGCGGGCGCGCATCAAGAAGGAGCGGCATCGCCTGCTGCTGTTGGGCGCGCCGGACGAGGGCATGCTGGACGAGGCGATTCGCCAGGGCATCGCTGACTGCCTGAAGCTGATGACCGAAAAGCCGCCCAAGGGCTCAGCCAAGAATTTCGGCTTGCGCGCGCTGGCGCACTGGGCGGAGATGCTGGAAAAGACGGGCCGCGGCAGCTGGGCGAAAGAATATCCGACCGGGCGCCCGCTGCTGGCCGCATTGACCAGCGCTTATACATTTTTGGGGCCCGCCTTTGGCAAGACCGTTCAAGCCGAGCGCGATGTCTATGCCGATTTTCTTGATGAGGCGGCGCAGGTCACTGGCGTGACGGCGCTGTCAGATGTCGCCGCTGCTTATCGCGTCGCGGGCGAGGCTTGGGCCGGTCTGCTCGACAGCCTGCTGCCCAGCGACGCGCCCATGCTGGGGGAGGCGCGTGACGCGATCGACAGTCGGACCAAGCTCTTCATCGAAAGCGGCGCGGCGCGCATAGACGAGATAATCGCCCATCGAGACCGGCTGGACGCGCTGAAAACGCAGTCGGAGAGCGACTTCCCGTTGAGTGAAGCGGAGATCGCCGATCTGCGCGCCGGCATTCGCGATCAGGTCTTGCGCGTTCGTGATGCGGAAGAAGCGGCCGTGATGGCGCTGAAGGACTGCGACGTTTAGCCTCGGCCTTCAATCTTTGAATACCGCTCGCTATGTGGTAACTTTTCCGGCGATGCCATGCTTCATCGTATGCCGATTGGCTTCGCTTGAGAATATAGATAGGAGACAGGACTAATGAGCAGCAAACTGTCAAGACGTGAATTCTTGAAGGTCGCGTCGGTCGCCGGCGCCGCAACAGGCATCACCGTTCTCGGTGTACAGCCGATCGCCGCGCAAGCCGACGGCGGCGAATTCTCGCTGGCGATGGTGGACTGGAGCGACCCGGTACAGACCGCTTTTGAGGAGACCATTATTCCGCGCTTCATCGAAGAGAACCCTGGATCCAGCGTGAGTATTAACTGGACGAATTGGGGGCGCTATAACGAAGAGATGACGACCGCCTTCGCCTCGGGCGTGACGCCCGATGTCTTCCAAGGTGGCGCTGTCTGGGCGCCGCAGATGGCCCGGCGCGGTTGGGCGGTCCCGCTCAACGATTTCATCAGCGCGGATGCGGAATGGGACTGGGATGATTTTCCCGAGGGCTTAAAGGCCGACGTCACCATCCGCGGCGATATCGTCGCCGTACCTTATCGGCAGGATCTGCGCACGCTCTGGTACAACAAGGAGATGCTGGCCGAAGCCGGCTTTGACCAAGCGCCCACGACCTGGGACGAATTCCTCGCCGTCGCCCAGGCGACCACTGTTCGCGATGGCGCTGGCTTCGATGTTGAGGGCTATCACTTCTCCGATGGCAGCGGCAACTGGCAGCGCGATTGGCAGCCCTTCTTGATGTGGGTGCACATGGCCGATGGCAAATTCCTCAACGACGACTTGACCACCTGCGCGCTCGACCAACCGGAAGCGTTGGAAGCGCTCGAGTGGCTGGTTGCCTTGGTGCAGGAGCACGAGGTGACCTCGTATCCGGGCTTGGATCCACAGGGTGATCTGAATGTGCTCGCGGCCCGGAACGCCGCCATGCAACTCTCCAGCGCCGATATGGAACGCGTGATCAATCTCTACGCGCCCGATGAAAAGGAGACGATTTATCCGGCGCTCCCGCTGACCGGCAATGTGCAGGCGACGCACTCCTGGGTGAACAAATTCTTCGTCTCATCGCAGACATCCGATGCGACTGCCTCCTGGGGCTTCCTGCGCTTCATGACGCGCAAAGATATGCTCGAGGTGTACTCGGCATCCAACAACAATACGCCGCCACGGCTTTCGCTGCTTGAGGCTGAGTATATGTCGGAGAAACACAAGGTCGTGCTGGAATCGGCCGTGTACGCGCGCACTTTCCCGCAGCATCACAATCTGATCGCGCTCTTCCGCCCGATCGCCGCCGAGCTTGAACAGGCGCTGAGCGGCATCAAAGCGCCGGCCGACGCGCTCGTCGATGCGACGGCTGCCATCAACGAGATCCTGGCGGACGACTAGATTGGCAGAACATCCTCGTCCCCATACCCCTCTCCAAAGGTCTGTGTCTATGCGGACCGCACGGGGAGGGGGCCGTTGCCTTCGGTGGGCCTAGCGCAAAGCCGGGGCGGAAATCGGTGACAACTCGATGAACCACGCAGTTGGAAAGGCCACGGTCGCCGTCGCCAGCCCGGTCGATTGGCGTGATCGTCTCTACCGTTTCTACAACAGCCAGGCCTTCGTGGCTTTTTTGTTTTTGATCGTGCCCGTGCTCTTGCTGGCGGCGCTGAAGATCTGGCCCGTATTCTACAATCTGTATCTCAGTTTCACGCGCTATGAACTCTTCGAGCCGCCGCGTTTCGTCGGCTTGAAGAATTACAATTATGTTTTCAGCAATAAGACCGCCTTTCAGTCGATTATTAACACGCTGCTCTTCACCATCGAAGCGGTCCCGATCGGCACGGCGCTGGCGCTCATCATCGCCAAGCTGCTTGATCAATCGATACGCGGGCGCGTCTTCTTGCGCACCCTCTACTACTTGCCGGTGGTGAGCTCGGTTGTCGTCTCGGCGATGATCTGGCGCTGGATCTACAGCCCGCAGCATGGCCTGCTGAATTACTTCCTGGGGATTGTAGGCATCCCGCCTCAGAACTGGCTCAATGACCCCAACCTGGCGCTCATCAGTCTGGTCATTGTCACCATCTGGGGCAGCATCGGCAGCAATATGGTCATCTTCCTGGCCGGCTTGCAAGATATCCCGAAGGACATTGTCGAGGCGGCGCGGGTTGATGGCGCCAACCCAGTGCAAAGTTTCCTGCTTATCACCGTGCCCTTGATGCGTCCGGTCATTCTCTTCGTGGTTGTGACTTTTACGATCAGCATATTCCGCAACTTCGGTTTGATCTTCATGCTGACGCAAGGCGGCCCCTTCAACCGCACCAATACCATGGTTTGGGAAGTTTATCAGAACGTCTTCGGTTACTTGCGCTTGGGGCGCGGCGCGGCCATCTCGGTTGTCATGCTGGTGATCGTACTCGCTCTGACGCTGATCAGCTTCCGCGTTCTGCGCGAGCGGCAAGGCGCCTGAATCATGGCCGATCTGCCGATGACGGGCAACAGACATGACAGCTTCACCATACGGGAGGCGCGCCTGCCGCTGATACTCACTTACGTTTTCCTCATCATCGGCGCCATCCTCATGATCATGCCCTTTGTTTGGATGGTCTCCACGTCAGTCAAGCCCGACCGCGAAATCTTCGGCGACACCATCCGCTGGATACCGACCGAGCTGGACCTGCAGAACTACAGCGATGCTTTCGAGCAAACGAATATGCCGCGTATCTTCGCCAACACAATCGTGGTGACGGTGGTGGCTGTTGCCTCGCAGGTGCTGCTCGGTTCGATGGCCGGGTACGCCTTCGCCCGCTTGCACTTCCGCGGCAAGATGCTTATATTCTTCGCCCTTCTGACGACCATGATGGTGCCTTTCGAGGTGCTGATTATCCCGGTATTCCTGCTTATCAAGTTTTTTCCGCTGGCGGGCGGCAACGACATCCTAGGGCAAGGCGGCACCGGCCTCATCAACACCCTCGGCGGCGTCATGTTCCCCAATTTCGTCTCGGTTTTCGGCGTCTTCCTCTTCCGCCAGTTTTATCTGAGCTTCCCCAAAGAGATCGAAGAAGCGGCGATCGTCGATGGCTGCTCTCGCATCGGCGTATACTGGCGCATCCTTGTTCCGAACTCCAAGCCAGTCATGGGCACTATGGCTCTATTCGCATTCCTCTGGTCCTGGAACGACTTCCTCTGGCCCCTGGTCGTGGTGAAAGAGGATAGCCTGAAGACCATTCAGCTGGGGCTAAGCGTCTTCGATCAAGAGCAGGGCACCGCCTGGGCCGAGCTCATGGCCGCTTCTGTCATGGCGGTCGTGCCGGTGATTCTCTTGTATATTTTCCTTCAGCGCTTCCTGGTCAGCGGCGGCATCACCAGCGGCATTAAGGGCTGAACCGGCTCAATTCAACTACTTCACTATGGAATGCGCCGGGGATACAAAGCAGGTCGAGCAGACTGTTCGCCCTGCAAATCGAATTCCAGGTTTGTCAGGCAATTTCATCAATGTAGAATTGTAGGTGCGAGCCATCGGGTCGCCCGTCCGAAACGATAACTGTAGGGGCGAGCCATTGGGCCGCCCGAAGCGAACTAGAATACGTAAATGGAGGGCAGCGGACAATGAAAGCAATCATGGTCATGTTCGACTCGCTAAACAGGCGGCTGATGGCGCCCTATGGCTGCGACTGGGTACAAACGCCAAACTTCACGCGCCTGGCGGAGCGCAGCGCCACCTTCGAAAATGCCTTCATCGGCAGCATGCCCTGCATGCCGGCGCGGCGGGAATTGCATACCGGGCGCTATAACTTCCTCCATCGCGGCTGGGGTCCCTTGGAGCCTTTCGACGATTCCATGCCCCAAATCCTAGACGAAAACGGCATCCATTCGCACAAGGTGACCGATCATCAGCATTACTGGGAGGATGGCGGCGCGACCTATCATACGCGCTTCACCACGCATGAATTCTCGCGCGGGCAAGAGGGCGACCCCTGGAAGGGCGTGGTCGAGGCGGGCGTCGCCAGCAAAGGCGCTGATTTGCGATTTCGCACCCGTTTGCAAGACCAAGTGAACCGCGAATACCTCAATGAAGAGCCTTTGATGCCGCAAGCGCAGACCTTCGCCAAGGGTCTTGAATTTATGCGCCGGAACGCCGCGGCGGACAACTGGTACTTGCAGATCGAGACATTCGATCCGCATGAACCCTTTTTCACGCAGCCGGGCTGGAAGGAGCTCTACCCGCATGAATACGATGGACCGCTCTTTGATTGGCCGCCCTATGCGCGCATCACCGAGCCGCCGGAGCAGGTGCAGCACATGCGTTACGAATACGCGGCGCTGATGAGCATGTGCGATCATTACCTGGGCCGCGTGCTTGATGCGATGGATGAGCTAAATCTCTGGGACGACACGCTGCTGATTGTTACAACCGACCATGGCTTTCATCTGGGCGAGCATGAGTGGTGGGGCAAGATGCGCATGCCCTGGTACAACGAACTGGCGAATATCCCATTTTTCGTTTGGGATCCGCGGGCGCGGGTGGCGGGGGAGCGGCGGACGAGCCTGGCGCAGAATATCGATGTGCCGGCGACCCTGCTCGAATATTTCGGCGTCGAGCGGCCGGCGGATATGCAGGGCCTTCCCCTGCGCGCGGCGGTGGCGGATGATACGCCGGTGCGAGAGGCGGCGCTCTTCGGGGCGCATGGCGGGCACGTCAATGTCACAGACGGGACTCATGTTTACATGCGGGCCGCGGCCAACCCGGACAATCAGCCGCTAAACAATTACACCTTGATGACGACGCACATGCGCAGTCGCTTCGGCGTGGAGGAGCTGCAGGACATTGAGCTGGCGGCGCCTTTCGCCTTCACCAAGGGCTGCCCGACGCTGAAGATTTCGGCTGAGCGCGCGCCCTTGCATAACCCGTTCTATGAGACCTTGCTCTTTGATCTCGAAGCCGATCCCGGGCAGTTGAGTCCGATTCAGGACGCGGGCGTCGAAGCCGACATGATCGAGAAGCTGGTTGCCCTGATGCGCGCCAACGACGCGCCGGCGGAACAATATGAGCGGCTGGGCCTGAATGTCTGATCGCCAACCCGATTGGACGCGCTGATGTTGTGCCAAGTAAGGATTCTGTTGAAGCGCCGCAGAATTTTCACTACAGAGTAATAGGGGCGACGCTCCGTGCATTCTGGCTGTATTCTTTTTGCGCACTTGCCAATTTCCGTCTTCAATCAAATCGAAATCTGTAGGGGCGACTCGGTGAGTCGCCCTAAAGCGCGTATTGGCACAAGCACGGGCGTTTCGGCGAAACGCCCCTACAGACTCCTTCTTTTGCGGGTTCGTTACTCTGTGTGAGCCGAGTCGTGAGTCGCGAGGGGCTTTGGCAGTAACTGTACAGTGTCATCTAAATGGAAAATCCGGGCGATTTTCAGCAGGCGCCCAAGGGGCGTCCCTATACCACTCATTTGGAACTGCTCCAGAACGGCTCAATCCAGTCTTCTTCAATGCCCAAGCCAAAGCCGGGTACATCAGAGATTTGCAGCCAGCCATCGACAGCATAAGCCATGCCGGGCAGCCAGGTCGATTCGCTCAATGGGACGCCAGGCGGGGCGCCGATGAAGTATTCGATCCAGGGCACGGCGGGCATGGCGAAAGAGAAATGCTGCCCGTAAGGTGTGCGGGCGCCGGCGTGCAGGATGACTTTTTTGCCGGCGGTCTCGGCGGCGTGGGCGATTTTGATGCAAGTAGTCAATCCGCCGACCCACTCAATATCCGGCTGCAAGATATCCACGAGATCGTGCTTGAGGGCGTATTGGAAGGGGACGTGCGTGTACCAGTGTTCGCCTGTGGTCAAGGTCTGCCAGGGCAGGCGCGCGCGCAGCTCGGCATGGGCGGCGAAATCTTCGGGAATCAGGCATTCTTCTATCCACTTCACGCGCGAGGGCCGCATTGCTTCCGCGAGCCGCACGGTGTAATCGACATCCAGCGCCATCCAGCAATCCAGCATGATCTCGCAATCATCGCCGACATGGTCGCGGACGCGGGCCATGTTTTCGACGGTCTTCTTCAAGCCGTCCAGCCCGTCAGCCGGCCCGTAAGCGCAGGCCAGCTTGTGGGCGGTGAAGCCCAATTCTTGATACCAGTCGATGTCGTTGCCGGTGGAATAACAGTAGATGCGATCCTTGAGTTTGCCGCCGATGAGGCTGTAAACCGGCTGGCCGAGCGCCTTGCCTTTGGCATCCCAAAGCGCCAGATCGACTGCGCTGATGGCGTAGGACGCCAGGCCGGTTGAGCCGTAGAATTTGGTCAAACGAAACATCATGTCGGACAGGCGCTCGATAGCGAAACCATCCTGGCCCACCAGGTTGGGCGCGAGGTGGTCTTCAATGATGACCGCGACCGGCCGGCCATGAATGGTGGAGCCCAATCCCCAGGTTCCGTTTTCGAGCGTGACCTTGACGAAGACATGGCCCCAACCGGTGTCGGTCCACAAGCTGCGGTGGCGCTTGACATGCGGGTACCAGGACATGGGGTTGGCGACTTCGTCGCTGTCGTTCCAGCTTGGGCGGCGGGGCGGGACGCTGAATTGGCGCTGCGGCAAGTTGACATTGACGACTTCTATGCTCTTGATTTTCATGAGAATTCCTCGAGCGGGCCAGTGGTTTGTGGACTGTCGCTGAGTATAATGCAGGCGCGTGCGGTGGAGCAAATTGGCGTGTGAGGAGGGGAGTGTCGACTCGTGATGATTAGGATACTTCGCCGGGCTTATACAGAAAGCTCTGAGTCCTGTGTGTTTATCTGTTGTCAATTTGCTATATTCCATGTGCAAAAATGTCGAAATCTGTAGGGGCGACTTATCAAGTCGCCCGAACACGTATCCAAATGGTTTCGACGGACGACCCAATGGCTCGCCCCTACATTTTGTGTTAAGTGTCGAGTCTATGGAATTAGGACTCCGATCAGACGAACAGGGGATGAGGCGATGAAAGCATTGGTTTGGGATGCGGCGCGGACCATGACGCTGCGCGATGAAGCGGAACCAACAGCGGCCGCGGACGAAGTATTGGTGCGCGTGGGGCACGCGGGCATCTGCGGCTCGGAATTGAGCGGCTACCTGGGGCACAACGCCTTGCGTATCCCGCCGCTGATCATGGGGCATGAATTCGCCGGCGAGATCGTCGATGTGGGCCCGCTGGCGCCGGCTTTTCGCCCGGTCTTGACGGTCGGCTCGCTGGTGACGGTCAATCCGCTCTGGTATTGCGGCGACTGCGAGCCCTGCTATGCTGGCCTCAACCAGCTCTGCCCGAATCGCCGTTTGCTGGGCGCGCATCGGCCGGGCGCCTTCGCCGAGTTCATCAGCGTCCCGGCCAAGTTGGCGCTGCTGCTGCCGGCGGGCATGGATACGCGGATTGGCGCGCTGACCGAGCCGGTGGGCTGCGCCGTGCGGATCGCCGAGCTGGCGGGCGATGTGGCTGACGCCGATTGCCTGATCATCGGCGCGGGACCGATCGGGCTGCTGTCGCTGCAGATGCTGCGTCACCAAGGCGCGGCGCGGGTCTTCATCGCCGAAATCGACGCGGCCCGGCTTGAGATGGGCGCGGCCCTGGGCGGTATCGCAATCCAACCGCGCGAGGTCGATACGGTCGAATATGTCCGCGAGGCGACTGGCGGCGCCGGAGTCGCTGTCTCGGTGGACGCGGTCGGCACTGCCTTGACGCGCGAGCAATGCGTCGCCGCCAGCAAGACCAGCGGGCGGCTGATCTTGAGCGGCTTGCACGAGGAAAGCAGCGTGATGCCGGTCGCGGCGATGATCCGCAGCGAGATCAGCGCGCGGGGTTCCTTCGCCTATTCGCCGGCCAATTTCGCGCGGGCGCTGGAGTTGCTGGGCGCGGGCGCGATCCGCCTGGACCCCTGGATTCACGAGGCGCCTCTGGCTGAAGGCGGCGCTTGGTTCGAGCGTTTGATTGAGGCGCCCGGCGATGTATCCAAGGTGCTGCTGAGGCCGTGATTGCCGATTGGGCGGGTGACTCAATGGCTCGCTCCTACATCTGTTGTGCTTCGGCGGGCGACCTGCCAGGTCGCCCCTACAAATCGTTGGTTCATGTGGCGTCGGCCGGGTGATTGGGGCCGATCCAGGTGGTTTCCGATGTTTCGGCGGGTTCGATATCGAGGTTGACGACGATGGCTTGCTGGTCGCTGCGGACGAGGATGCAGACGAGCGGTTCATTCGGGTCGGCGTTAATTTCCTGGTGGGGCACGAAGGGCGGGACGTAGATGAAGTCGCCGGCGTCGGCTTCGGCGACAAACTCCAGCTTATCGCCCCAGCGCATGCGGGCGCGTCCGCTGAGCACATAGATGACGCTTTCAAGCGCGCCATGATGATGGGCGCCGGTTTTGGCGTCAGGCTCGATGTTGACGGTGCCGGCCCAGAGTTTCTCGGCGCCGGCTTTGGCGTAGTTGATGGCGGCGGCGCGGGTCATGCCCGGGGTTTGCGGGGTGTTGCTGTCGAGCTCGCCGCTGCGCACGATGCGCACGCCGTTGTCGCGCCAGTTGGGGGTGGTGGTCATGGGCTGTCTCCTTCTTTTGGGTGTATGCCATTATAGGCCTTCTTCGCCACAGAGGCACAGAGGCACAGAGATTTTTCAGCACCGAGGACGCCGCGGACACCGAGAACGTGGTCGGGATTAGCGACGCAGGTGTTGGACGCCAGCCACGCCAGCAACCACAACGTCTCTCGCCATGCCGATGAAGAGCCCGTGCTCGACGATGCCGGCGCGGGCTTCCAACTGGCGGGCCAGGGCGGCCGGGTCGGCGATGGGGCCGAAGTCGGCGTCAAGAATGAAGTTGCCCTGGTCGGTATGGAAGGGGGCGTCGCCGTCCATGCGCAGCCTTGGCTTTGCGCCGAGGGATTGCAGGTGAGCCGCCTGGGATTCCCAAGCGAAGGGGACGACCTCGATCGGGATTGCCCAGGCTGTACCGAGTTGGTCGACGAGCTTGGAATCATCGACGACGATGACCAGGCGCTCGCTGGCTTGGGCGACGATCTTCTCGCGCAGATGGGCGCCGCCACCGCCTTTGATGAGATTGAATGCGGGATCGACTTCATCGGCGCCGTCGATGGTGATATCGACGCGCGGACGCTCGGCGAGGGTCGTCAGCGGGATGCCGAGTTTGATGGCGGCCGCTTCGGTGGCGAGCGAGGTGGGCACGCCGACGATTGCGCTGAGCTCGCCGCGCTGTAGAGAAAGGGCGATGCGGCGGGTGGCGAAGATGGCGGTGCTGCCGCTGCCGAGGCCAACGGTCATGCCGGATTCGACGAAGCCGGCGGCGAATTCGCCAGCTTGCCGCTTGAGCGATTCGATGTTCATGCGGGGCATTGTAGGATAAATGTTTTCTTTTTTCACCACCGAGGACTGAAATCGAACCCCTCCCCCAAACCCCCTCCCCATAGCAATGGAGAGGGGGCTTTCGCAGCCTGGCAGGATGGAATGGTGGTGCAACGGGTTGCGGAATGGGTTATAGTTTGCGGATTGCTAGGCTGCGCGGCGGTTCTTACGAGGAAGGGAGTTCTGATGTACAAGACATTAAGCCCGGGCGCGATCGGCATCCGCGGATTGTCATTGGCGGAGAGCCTCAATTTAGCGAAAGAGACCGGCTTTGCGGGTTTGGATTTCAGCATCGCCGAGGCGGCGGCTTTGGCGGAGGCGCGCGACGCCGGCTATGTGCGGGCGCTGTTTGAAGAGGCGGGCATCAAATATGGCGCCTGGGGTATGCCGGTGCGTTGGCAGCACCCGGACTGGCGAGATGATCTGGCGGCGCTGCCGGCCTATGCCGCGTTGGGCGCTGAAATTGGCGCGCTGCGCACATCGACCTGGTGCCCGCCGTCATCGAGCGAGCGCGCCTTTGACGAGAATTACGCCTGGCATTTGGAGCGATTCAAGGCGATTGCCGAGGTCTGCGCTGATCACGGGGTTCGCTTCGGCATCGAATTCATCGGTCCGCAGAGCTTGCGGCCGGCCGATCAGCACGATTTCATTTATGACATGGACGGCATGCTGGAGCTGGCGGCGGCTTGTGGCACGGGCAATGTCGGCCTGCTGCTGGATGCCTGGCATTTGTATACATCGGGCGGCGCGGTCGCTGATATGGACAAGATCAGCAATGCCGATATCGTCAACGTGCATGTGAACGACGCGCCAACCGGGTTGTCCATGGCCGAATACAACGATCATGATCGGCGGCTGCCGACCGAGACCGGCGTGTTGCCGCTGGAAGGTTTCATGAAAAAGCTGGCGGCGCTGAGTTATGATGGCCCGGTGACGCCGGAGCCCTTTAGCAAGCGGGTGAACGCGCTGGACGATCCGCGCGCGGCGGCCGAGCTGACCGCGGAATATATGGCGCGTTTGTGGGCGCTTGGCGGCTTGGCTTAGGCAATCAAGCGCGAAGGCCGACGCCGCAGGACTGCCGGATTACGAGCGATGTGGGCGTCGTGATCTTCAAGTAGATTTCGGCCGGATTTTCGAGGCGTTTGACGAGACGCTCGGCGGCTAGTTCGCCGAGGAGTGCTTTGTGCGCGTGCACGGTGGTCAGCGGCGGGAATGTGAATTCGGCATCGGGGATGTTGTCAAAGCCGGTGACGGCGATATCGTCGGGGATGCGGTAGCCGTTGCGCTGGAGCCAGGCCATGGCGCCGATCGCGAGACGGTCTGAGGCGCAAAGAATCGCGTCTGGTTTTTGCGCGCGTGACATCAGGATTTCGGCGCCGCGCTCACCGAGATCGGGTGTCCAGCCAGAGTGTCCCGGTTGCAGAATCTGGTGAATTGATTCATCGCGCTCCAGGCTATGGGCATCCAAGCCCTGACGAAAGCCGTCGTAGCGGATATCGGCATAACCGGAGATGTATGCCAGACGGCGATATCCCAGCTGCGCCATGTGCCGGACCACCAGGCGCATGCCGCCCACGCCATCAAAGAGGACAAGGTCGTCTTCAATATCATGCTTGTCAGACATGGTGACGATGGGGGAGAATTGCTGCCGAAGGTAGTTGATGCTTTCGATATCGGCTGTGCCCAGCAAGATTAGACCATTGATTTCGAATGAATCGAGCAGGCGCGCAGCTTGCGCGGTCGTGCCGATTTCGTGCAAGGTCTTGACGAAGGCGATGTGGTAACCGAGGCGCTCCAGGGCGCGGTCGACGCCTTCGAGGACCATGTTGTAAAAGGGGTCGCGGTATTTGTCGATGCGAGATACGAGCAAGATGCCGACCTGGCCGAGCATAGCGGCGTTGGGGGCTTGGGGCCGATGGGCGCCACCGTACTGGCGCTGGATCAAGCCGGCTTCGGCCATAGCTTGAAAATCGCGGCGGATGGTGGTTTCCGAGACATCGAACTGCCGGGCCAGGTCGCGCGTGGATAGCGGTTCATGCGGCGGCGCCTCCCGCGCCCGTTCCAGTATCTGCGTCTGCCGTTGCGCTTTTTTCATGAGGATTGAGATGCTCCAAAAGTATTGCCAAGAAGATTCTTCAGCCTACAGCTTACACGATATGCGCGTTTTTTGCATGTTCTTGGCATGTATTGCTTGACATTATGCATATATTTTGTTTAAATGTGCATCAACTAATGTTCGATTATTATAAACGGTCAGCGTAGATGCGTCTCTGTTCGCCGGTTCCCTTCGAATACAGCGCAAGAAATCACCTCCCTTGTAAGTTTCGGCATATCACTTATGCTGATGCTTGGCCTTTCCAATATAGCTTGATTCGAGGGAGATCATGCCACTGAAGATTGCCATGATCGGCGCGGGGTCAGTCGGCTTCACGCGTCGGCTGATGACCGATTTGCTGACGGTGCCGGAATTCGGCGACAGTCATTTTGCGCTGATGGATATTTCGGCGCGTAACCTTAGCATGGTCGCGCAATTGTGCGAGCGCGATATCAAAGCCAATGGCTTGCCGGCGACGGTGACGTCGACGCAGGATCGGCGGGAAGCCATCGCCGACGCCGATTATGTGATTTGCATGATCCGGCAGGGCGGGCTGGAGGCTTTTGCGCTGGATATTGATATCCCGCTGAAGTATGCGATTGACCAATGCGTTGGTGATACGATCTGCGCCGGCGGCATCATGTATGGGCAGCGGACGATCCCGGTCCTGCTGGATATATGCCGCGATATTCGCGCGGTCGCCAAGCCGGGCGCGCTCTTCCTCAATTATTCCAATCCGATGGCGATGAACACCTGGGCTTGCAACAAGTACGGCGGCGTGCAAACCATCGGCTTGTGCCACGGCGTGCAGCACGGGCATGCGCAAATCGCCGAATGCATTGAGCTTTGGGCGCGGCGCGAGGGCCTGATCGCTGAAGATGAACGGGTGACGCGCGACGATGTCGATATCATCTGCGCCGGTATCAATCATCAAACCTGGTACGTGCAGGTTCAGTGGCTGGGCATGGATATGGCGCCGCGTTTGCTGGAGCTGTTCGAGGCGCATCCTGAATTTCGCGAAGAGGAGAAGGTGCGGATAGATGTGCTGCGGCGCTTCGGCTATTACTCGACCGAGTCGAATGGGCATTTGAGCGAGTATGTGCCCTGGTACCGTAAGCGGCCGGCTGAAATCGGCGATTGGATCAGCTTGAATCGCTGGATCCTGGGCGAGACCGGCGGTTACCTGCGCGTCTGCACTGAGGGGCGCAATTGGTTCGAGACGGATTTTCCCAACTGGCTGGAAGAAGAGCCGCCCAAGATATCGGCGGCCGACCGCAGCCTGGAGCATGGCTCTTACATAATCGAAGGGCTGGAGACCGGGCGTGTTTACCGCGGGCATTTTAATGTGCCGAACAAGGGATACATCACAAATCTGCCGGACGGCTGCGTCGTGGAGATCCCCGGTTATGTCGATGGGAACGGCATCAATATGCCGGTTGTGGGCGACCTGCCGCTGGCTTGCGCCGCCACTTGTTCAGCCAGCGTGCGCGTGCAGGAGATGGCGATGGAAGCGGCTGTGCATGGCGATGTGACGCTCTTGAAGCAGGCCATGCTGCATGACCCGCTGGTGGGCGCCGTCTGCAACCCGGAAGAAGTGTGGCAGATGACCGACGAATTGCTGACAGCGCAGGCGGAATGGCTGCCGAATTATGCGCGCGCTGATATTGGAGCGGCGCGGGCGCGTTTGGCGGCGCATGAAGCGCATGGCACACGGGTGACGCTGAGCGCGTCGACCGGCGCAGCGCGATTGCACACGCGGACTGTGGCGGAGTTGGCGGCGGAGCGGGCGGACGCGCATTGAGACCAGCAGGAACTCGCCAGCGCTCAACTACATTCGGCGAGCAGTTGTAGGGGCGATTCTGTGAATCGCCCGCGAGAAAGAAATATCATGAACAATGCAAACGGCGCCGAGCCGATTTTAGAAGTCAAAAACCTTAAGACGAATTCGGTCTACCCCTCCCCCGGCCCCTCCCCGAGGCATCAGGGAGGGGAGCTTGAAGGGTGGAGCTCCGGCAAAAGCATGTATGGGCCATGCCAGCAAATGTGACGAATAGAATTGGGATGGGAAGCGGGCGACTCACAGAGTCGCCCCTGCAAACGACATATGAATGATGCAAACGGCGCCGAGCCGATTTTAGAAGTCAAAAACCTTAAAACGCATTTTTTCACCGACAAGGGTGTGGTGCAGGCGGTGAAAGGCGTCAGCTTTCAGTTGGCGAATGAGCAGACGCTGGGCATCGTCGGCGAGAGCGGCTGCGGCAAAAGCGTGACCGCCAGCTCGATCATGCAATTGATCAAGTCGCCACCGGGGGAGATTGTCGACGGCGAGATCATCTTCCGGCGGCAGAAGCGGCGCGCCGAAACGATAGATATCGCGCAGCTCGACCCCAAAGGCGTCGAAATGCGCAGCATACGCGGCGGCGAGATCTCGATGATCTTTCAGGAGCCGATGACTTCGCTGAATCCCTTGCATACCGTTGGCCGGCAAATTGCCGAGGTGGTGGAATTGCACCAGGGGCTCAGCCGCAAAGAGGCGATGAAAGTCGCGGTCGATATGCTGGATCGTGTGCGCATCGCCGACCCGGACGAGCGCGTGAAGCAGTATCCGCATCAGTTGAGCGGCGGGATGCGGCAGCGGGTGATGATCGCGCTGGCGCTATCCTGCAATCCGTCGATTCTGATCGCCGATGAGCCGACGACGGCGCTGGACGTGACGATACAAGCGCAGATCATCGATTTGATGGAGAAGCTGCAGGAAGACTTCGGCTCGTCCATCGTCATCATCACCCATAATTTGGGCGTCGTATCGCAGATGGCCGATTATGTGGCGGTGATGTATTTCGGGCGCATCGTCGAATATGGCACGACGATTGATATCTTTCGCAATCCCCAGCATCCCTACACGATAGGTTTGTTGGAGTCGATTCCCGTATTGGGGCGGCGCAAGGAGATTCTGGTGCCCATCGAAGGCATCGTGCCGAATGCGACGGCGGATATCCCCGGCTGCGCTTTTGCCGACCGCTGCCCGCATGTGATGGCGAAATGCCACGCGCATCTGCCGCCGCCGACCATTGTTGATGGCGAGCATCAGGTGGCTTGCTGGCTGCATGAGGGCGCGCCCGCTCAAGAGGTGGTCGCCTAGGTATTGTGTGAATTAACCTGCCGGCGCAAGATGCTCTGGCGGGCTAATTTTTGTCAATTTAATTCGGAGGAATAGCAATGAAACTCCCTACTTGTCTACGCATCCTGCTGATGGCGGCAGTGATGCTCAGCCTGGTCGGCAGCGGCTTCGCCCAGATGGACGAAGTGGCTGATCCGGAACCTTATCCCGAAGGCGTGCAATTGGGCGACAACCCGATTGTCAGGTTCAACCTGGATGAGATGTTGGTTTACAAGGCGCTGGATTCTTACAGCGAGCCGGCGTATATGACTGCCATGGTCGAAGCGGGCGAGTTGCCGCCGGTTGAGGAGCGCCTGCCGGAGAACCCGCAGGTCATCTTGAATTCGGGCATGTCGGTCGGCCCTGGCGTCTATGGCGGCGTCTGGCGTGACTTCTCTGCGGTTCCCACCGCCGGATGGAACCTCTGCGCCCGCCAAACGCAAGGCTGGTTCGGCATCAACTACATCTATGGCGAGTCGCTGGTCAAGTCCGGCCCTATGTTCTTGCGCAAGGACAACCTGGAGCCGCTGCCGAATCTGGCGACCGACTGGGCCTGGAGCGACGATGGCACGCAGTTGGTGATGAATATCATCAAAGGCGCGAAGTGGTCTGATGGCCATCCCTTTGGCGTGCATGACATTCTGTTCACCTGGAATCACATCATCCTGGATGAGAATGTGAATTCCTGGACGAACCGCTCAACCTGGCAGATTGATGGCGAGGACATGATCCTTGAGCAGACCGGCGACAACCAGATCACCTGGACCTTCCCGGTAGCCTATCCGGTGCAATGGCTGTTCAATATGGATTTCCTGGATTTCAATCTCTGTGCCGAGCACGCCTACGCGCCCATGCACCCGGCCATCAACGCCGAGTCTGACTATGACACCTTCGAGACCTTCCAGGTGCAGGACGATTTGCCTGTTCCAACCATGGGTCCCTGGGTGGCTGTTGACTATCAGATTGACGAGTTCATGGTTCATCGCCGGAACCCCTACTACTGGAAGGTCGACGAGGCGGGCAACCAACTGCCCTACCTCGAAGAAGTCACTTTCGAGAAGGGGCCAAGCGGCATCGGTCGTACTCTGGGCACGCTGGCGGGCTCGATTGATCACACCAATCTTGAGAACCCGAGCACATACGTAGAAGCGATAACGCGTTCGCAAGAAGATGACGCGCACTTCCGCATTGAGTGGGGTCCGGAGACTTTGTCCTTCAATATCGAGTTCAATCTGTCGTCTTCGCTTGGCGTACAGAATGAGCGCGATCAGGCGCTGCGCGATCTGTTCCGTGATCAGCGTTTCCGCCGCGCGGTACAGCACGCGGTTGATGGCGATGGCATCGGTCAAGCGGTAATCCGCGGTCCCTTCATGCGCGCCTTCGCCGGTGGCATCACGCCCGGTTCGCCCTACTTTGACATCGACAGCGTGGTCTATTATCCCTATTCGCCTGATTCGGCGCGCGCCTTGTTGGCCGAGCTGGGCTTTGAGGATACCGATGGCGACGGCATCGTGAACTGGACTGATGGCGCCTTGGCCGGTGAGAACCTGGTGGTGGTGCTGAATACCAGCGTGGCCGCCGAAGCTACGGGCCAAATCGGCGATGCATTTGTGCTCTTGATGCAGGATGTCGGCGTGCAGGTCAACTTGCAGCCTTTGCAGGGTCCGGCCGCTGGCGATGCCATCACGACTGGCACCTGGGAAATGCGCGTTGACCGCGCCGGGCAGGAGTACACCACTTCGTTCACGCGCTGCCGGGATTTGGGTCCGGTCACGGATCTTTCGCCAGATTTCCACCGCGCCGATGGCGGCAGCCGCGACTTGCTGGACTTTGAGGTCGAGATCGTGGAGATCGTGAACGAATTCTGCCTCGAGCCGGATTTCGATGCGCGCAAGGAATTGATGTCTCGCTACATCACGCTCTTCACCGAGAACGTCTACCACGTCGGCGGCATCATCGGGCGCTACGGTCTGGCGCTGGCGAAGCGCTTCAACAACATTCCGGTTGGCGCGCCGCCCTTCTTCTATCAGTGGACCTGGGGCAACGTGATTCCGGAAGCGGTTTGGGTGAACCCGGATGAGCAGATCGCCGAGATTTTCCCGGACACTTTGCCGGATTACGGCATGGACGATATGTAGCTGGCAGCAAGTAGCAGATAACCGGTGGGTAGTAGGCTAAACGGTTTCGCAAATGGCCTACCCCACCCCCGGCCCCTCCCCATCGCAATGGGGAGGGGTGGCTTTCTTGGCGGGCAAGGGCAAAGCGGGCAACTCGTCAGGCACAAAATTCGCCAGTCTGTCGCTTTGCGTCTTTCGGCCAAGTTGAATTATACTTAGGCGCGTCATCACGCGGGCCGCACTCTTGACTAAAGGGTTGACCGTTCATGGTCCGATACATCATCAATCGCCTCTTGTCATCCATCTTGATTCTGATCGTCATCACGATTGTGGCGTTTACGATTATTCAAATTCCGCCGGGTGATTTCGCCGAGGTTTATAAGGCGGAGTTGGTCGCCTTGGGCGGGACGTCTGAAGAACAGGCGGAAGAAGCGGCCAACCGGCTACGGGACAAATACGGATTGCTGGATCCGATTCCGATTCAGTATATCAAGTGGATGGGCGCCATCGTCTTGCGCGGCGATTTTGGCTGGTCGTTCTCGCAGCGCGTCGATGTCAGCGATTTGCTGGCTCAGCGTCTGCCGCGCACGCTTTGGATCGCCTTATCGGCGCATGCCATTTCATCGCTTGTCGGTATCATTCTGGGCATTTACGTCGCCAATCGGCAATACAGCTTCGCCGACAACACGGCGGCGGCATTCGCGTTTTTCGCGACGTCTTTCCCACGATTTTCGATTGCGCTGATCATCATGTACTTCCTGGCATTTGGCTTGGGTTGGGAGCACGTCAGCGCCATGCATTCGCCGGAGTTTCGCTATGCGCCCTGGTCGATCGAGAAGGCGATCGACTTGCTTAAGCATGTTGGTCCGGTGATATTGATCGCAGGCTTGGGCGGCGTGGCGCGTAATCTGCGCGTGATGCGGGGCAATTTGCTGGATGTGCTCAACCAGCAGTATGTGACGACGGCCCGTTCAAAGGGCTTGGACGAAGGGCGCGTGTTGAACCGGCATGCGGTGCCGAATGCGCTGCATCCCATCATCGCCTACCAGGGCACGGTG
Source organism: Chloroflexota bacterium (assembly GCA_011523545.1). Taxonomy (GTDB): domain Bacteria; phylum Chloroflexota; class Anaerolineae; order Aggregatilineales; family Phototrophicaceae; genus UBA6055. The sequence goes on from WTGN01000022.1 coordinate 36,537, forward strand.
CTGCCGTATATGCTGCAGGGCGAGTTGGAAGCGGCCATCGTATTCGGCCTGCCGACCATCGCGCCGATGTTCGCCGAAGCGCTGCTGAAGCAGGATGTCTTTTTGTCGGGCAGCATTATGCTGCTCTATGGCATGCTATTGATCGCGGGCAACTTCATCGCTGATATGATGCTGGCCGTGCTTGACCCGCGGATTTCGTACAGTTAGCGGCAGGACAGGATTTAAGTGCTAGACGTTTACGAGGACGCACAGCTGGCTGAGGAAGAGTCAGAAGAAAGCAGCGACTCTTATTCGCAGTTGGTCTGGCAGCGCTTCAGCCGCAGCAAAGCCGCGATCGTTGGCGGTCTGATGATCGTGATGTTGGTGGTGCTGGCGGTGTTTCCCGAGTTTTTCTCGCCTTATAACCTATACGCGACTGCCCTGGGCGATTCTTATACGCCGCCGACGCAGATCCGCTTTGTTGACCTGGATGGCAACGTCAGTTTGCGCCCCTTTGTGTATAAGCAGGAATTGGAGATCGACCCGGTTACTTATCAGGCGCGGCCCAAGATTGACCCGGATAACCGCTATAATGTGCAGTTTTTCGTTCGCAGTTGGGAATACAAATTGTTTGGCCTGATCACAACTGATTTGCATTTGTTCGGGCTGGATACCGATGAAGTGCGCTTGCACCTGCTGGGGACGGACCGCTTCGGGCGCGACCTTTGGGGGCGGATCTGCCTGGCTGGGCGCGTGTCATTGTCGCTGAGCATCCTGGCAGCGGTGATCGCAATCGTAATCGGCTCGTCGGTCGGCGTGATCTCGGGCTACTACGGCGGCGCGATCGACAATGTTATTCAGCGGCTGGTGGAAGTCGTCATGTCCTTCCCGGAATTGCCTTTGTGGATGGCGCTGGCGGCGGTGATCCCGACGACCTGGTCGGGCGAACAGAAGTTCCTCGTCATGGCTTTCATCTTCCCCTTCTTGCGCTGGGCGGTGCTGGCGCGCGAAGTGCGCGGCAAAGTGCTTTCGCTGCGTGAAACCGACTTCATCCTGGCGGCGAAGGAACAAGGCGCTGGCGACATTAGGATTATCTTCAAGCACCTGTATCCCAATGTGCTCAGCCATGTGATCGTCATCTTGACCCTGATGATCCCCGATATCATATTGGCGGAGGCTTTTCTGAGTTTTCTGGGCATCGGCATAAACGAACCGTTGACGAGTTGGGGCTTCTTGATGAAGAGCGCGCAAAGCCTGGAGACGCTCGGGCAGAACACCTGGATACTGACGCCGGTCATCTTCATCGTTGTGGCTGTGCTCGGTCTGAATTTTCTGGGCGATGGCTTGCGCGACGCGGCCGACCCCTATTCGAATCTGTGAGCCGAGACGCTTGGACATGGCTGAAAACGGCAAGCGCGACATTATCCTCAAGGTTAACGACCTGAAGATGCACTTTCCTTTGCGGCAGGGCCTCTTGCAGCGGCATGTTGGCACGATCAAAGCGGTTGACGGCGTCAGCTTTGAACTGGGCGAGCGGGAAGTGATGGGGCTGGTCGGCGAGAGCGGCTGCGGCAAGACGACCGTCGGGCGCGCGCTTTTGCGCCTCTATGACCCGACCGATGGCGAGGTGCTCTTCCACCGGGCTGACGGCAGCTGGGTGGATGTGGCCAAGATCAGCCGCAAGGAGATGAAGGACCTGCGCAAGGAGATGCGCATGATCTTTCAGGATCCCTTCAGTTCGCTGAATCCGCGCCTGACTGTGCGCGATATCATTGCCGAGCCGCTGGTCATCCATGGCGCCGCCTCCGGCGACGAGATCACGGCGCGCGTGGCCGAATTGATGGAAGCGGTGGGTTTGAAGCCGGCCTATATGGGCCGCTACCCACATGAGTTTTCCGGCGGGCAGCGGCAGCGCATCGGCGTGGCGCGCACGCTGGCGCTGAATCCACGGCTGATCGTGGCGGATGAGCCGGTGTCGGCCCTGGATGTCTCGGTGCAGGCGCAGGTGTTAAACCTCTTGCAATCGCTGAAAGATGAGCTGCGGCTGACATTCATTTTTATCTCGCACGATCTGTCGGTGGTGGAGCATATCTGCGACCGGATCGCGGTCATGTACGTCGGCAAGCTGGTTGAATTGGCGCCGACGGCGGAGCTGCTGCGCAATCCCCGGCATCCCTATACCGAAGCGCTGGTATCGGCGGTGCCGCCGGCGGACCCGCTGATGAAGATGGAGCGCGTCATCCTGGAGGGCGATGTGCCGAGCCCGGCCAATCCTCCACCGGGTTGCGTCTTCCATCCGCGCTGCCGTTTCGCCCAGGATATCTGCCGCGAGCAGGAACCGCCGCTGGCGCAGATTGGGCCGGGGCACAGCGCGCGCTGCCACTTCGCCGATGAGTTGGAATTGCAGGGAGTGAGCGATGTCCTTGTCAACCCCCCCAAAATCTCCCCCGACGAGTCAGGGGGGAGGGCCAACCCCCCCTATATCCCCCCCGACGAGTCAGGGGGGACTACAAAGCCCTGCTGTTGAGCAAGGTAGAATCTTTGCTGTATTGGCCTATCTATTGCCGCTGCTTGGCGGACTTGCCGGTCTGGCGGCTGACGGGAAGAATAATCTGACGCGGTTTCACGCCCAGCAGAGTATCGCGGCGGTGTTGGCGCTGGTTCTGAGTTTCCTGGCATGGGCGGCGCTTGGTTATGTTGTGGCGCTAATACCGATTGCCGGGCCGATTGTGGCGATCGCCCTCTTTTCGCTGGTCGTCGCGACGGCTTTCTTCCTGGCTGTGAATTGGGTCATCAGCCTGCTGAGCGCGCTGCGGGGCGAAGAGCGCACGATTCCATTGGCCAATCGCATCGTCAGGCGCTTGTTTGGCGAAACGCCGGCCGCCAAGCCGAGCGCATAGCGGAGCCTGGCGTTCATGCTGCTGCGGCAATTGCGCGAGGAAATCTGTCGGCTTCATGCTGAGTTGCCCAAGAACAATCTGGTGGCCTGGACGAGCGGCAACATCAGCGCGCGTGATCCGGCGTCCGGCCTGGTGGCGATCAAGCCGAGCGGCCTGCGCTTTGAAGAGCTGACGCCGGCCAGCATGGTTGTCACCGACTTGGCGGGGCAGCCCGTCGACGGCGAGTTGGCGCCCTCCTCTGATACCGCCTCGCACTGCTATATTTATCGTCAGATGCCCTCCATAAACGGCGTGGTTCATACACATTCACGTTACGCGACCGCCTTTGCTGTGGTCGGCGAGTCGATCCCCTGCGTGACGACAGCGATGGCGGATGAATTCGGCGGGGAGATCCCCTGCGCTGGCTTTGGTCTGATCGGGGGCGAGGAGATCGGCGCGCTGGTGGTGGAGGCGCTGCGCGGCCATCGCAGTCCGGCGGCGCTGTTGCGCAATCACGGCGTTTTCGCCATCGGGGAGAGCGCGGCGGCGGCGGTGAAGGCGGCGGTGATGACGGAGGACAATGCGGCGATCGTCTGGACGGCGCGTCAATTGGGCGAACTGATCCCGATTGCGAAAGAGGATATAGATCGCTTGTATGAACGGTATCAGAACGTGTATGGCCAGCGCTAACCCCTTCCCCCGACCCCTTCCCCAGCAAGCTAAGGAAGGGGAGACTACTGAACGGGATGGTCTTCGCATGAATTCCCTGAGTTTTCTGAGGGCTGAGAGACCGAACGCGGTCGAGCAAAAGGAAAATGAGAAATGGCACTGAGTGATTATCAAATCTGGTTTTTGACCGGCAGCCAGCACTTGTATGGGCCGGAAGCGATTGAGCAGGTGGGGCGGCATTCGCGTGAGATTGCGGCCTTTCTAAACGACGTTGGGGCGATACCGGTTCAGGTTGTATTCCGGCCTCCGTTGACGACAGCGGAAGCGATCGCCGGCATCTGCAGCGAAGCGAACAACGACGAACGCTGCATCGGCGCAGTCGCCTGGATGCACACATTTTCGCCGGCGAAGAACTGGATCGCCGGGCTGGCGGCGCTGGATAAGCCGCTGCTGCATCTGCACACGCAATACAACCGCGACATTCCCTGGTCCGAGATTGATATGGATTTCATGAATTTGAACCAGGCGGCCCATGGCGACCGCGAGTTCGGCTTCATCATGAGTCGGCTGCGGCTGCGGCGCAAGGTGGTCGTCGGGCATTGGCGCGATGAACGCCTGCAAGATCAGGTGGGCGTATGGGCGCGGGCGGCGGCTGGCTGGCATGAGACGCGGCGCGTCAAGGTGGCGCGCTTTGGTGACAACATGCGCTCGGTGGCGGTCACCGAAGGCGACAAGGTGGCGGCGCAGGCGCAATTCGGTTATTCCGTCAATGGCTATGGCCTTGGTGATCTGGTCGCCGTGGTGAACCAGGTGAGCGATGGCGAGATTGACGCGCTTGTTGCGGAATACGAGCAGACTTATCGCATGGCGGCCGATCTGCGCGCGGGCGGGGCGCGCCATGCGTCAATCCGCGAGGCGGCGCGGATAGAGATTGGCCTGGCGTCTTTTCTGAGCGATGGCGGCTTCACCGCTTTCACGACGAGTTTTGAAGATTTGCATGGCTTGGCGCAGCTGCCGGGCTTGGCGGTGCAGCGCTTGATGGAAGCCGGTTATGGCTTCGGGGCCGAAGGCGACTGGAAGACGGCGGCGCTGCTGCGCTCTTTGAAGGTGATGGCGGAAGGGTTGGACGGCGGCGCCTCGTTCATGGAGGATTACACTTATCATTTTCAGCCGGGGAATATGGCGGTGTTGGGCGCGCACATGCTGGAGATTTGCCCGAGCATCGCGGCGGAGCAACCGAGCCTGGAAGTGCATGCGCTGGGCATCGGCGGCAAGGCGGATCCGGCGCGGCTGGTCTTCAATACCGGGGCGGGCGTGGCCTTGAACGCATCGCTGATCGACCTGGGCGATCGTTTTCGCATGATCGTGAACACGGTTGAGGTGATTGAGCCGGAAGCGCCGCTGCCGAAGCTGCCGGTGGCGCGGGCTTTGTGGCGACCCCATCCCAATTTGGCGGTGGGCGCGGCCGCTTGGATCTACGCCGGCGGCGCCCATCACACCGTATTCAGCCAGGCCCTGCGGCCGGAGCATATCTATGACTTCAGCGAGATGGCGGGCGTGGAGCACGTGCAGATCGACCAAAGGACTGAATTGCGCGCTTTCAAGAATGAGCTGCGCTGGAATGATTTGGCGTATAAGTTGGGTGGGTAGAGTCAATTTGCCCTTCGTCTGAGGGCGAGCCACCGGTTCGCCCGTACACAACGGATTTTGGCGGGCGGCCAAGTAATCCCACCCCCGGCCCCCTCGCGCCATCTTTATGGCGGGCATCCGAAGCATCCGGGAGGACGAGACAAGTCTCGCCCCTACGGATTGCGCTAGGGCGGGCATGGGCGGGACAATTCTCGCCCCTACAATTTTAGCTTGCGGGCGGCGTGTCAGTCTGCGGCGACAGTTTTCGCTGGCGGAGATACTTGTCAAGTGCGCCTCATTTAAGATACAGTGATATTTGTATGCCGCTGACTCGGGCGGCCAATGCAATACGATTCACTCTGTCCGTTTGGTGAGGAAATATGAATATGGCGTCATCGACTGAAGCATCGCAGCACGTCGGTTTGGTGCGCAATCTCGGCTTGTTTGACATCACGATGATCGGCGTCGGGGCGATGATCGGCGCTGGCATCTTCGTCTTGACGGGCATCGCGGCGGGCACGGCGGGTCCGGCGCTGATATTGGCTTTTGCCATGAACGGCGTCATCACCGTGTTGACGGCCATGGTCTATGCCGAGTTGGGCTCGGCGATTCCCGAAGCCGGCGGCGGATACCTCTGGGTGAAAGAGGGCTTGCCGGGGCCAAACGGCTTCCTGGCGGGCTGGATGAGCTGGTTCGCGCACGCGGTCGCTGGCAGCTTGTACGGCGTCGGTTTCGGCGGTTTCATCTATGAGCTGCTGCGGATATTGTTTCTCGACCCGGCGGCGCACCATGACGAGCACATCGGCGTCTTTTTGTCGGGGCCGCTGGTCTTGCCTTTCGGGATTACGCTGACCGAAGCCGAGTTGGTGCAGAAGGTCTTCGCCGTCCTTATCATTCTGCTCTTCCTGTATATCAATTACAAAGGCACATCGGAGACGGGCACGGTCGGCAACATTGTGACGGTGCTGAAAGTTGTCATCATCATGATCTTCATCATCAGCGGCTTGTTTGTGGTATTCGGCGAGCCGGCCCGTTTCGAGAACTTCCAGCCATTTGCGCCCAACGACATCATCGGCATCGTAAGCGCGATGGGCTTGACCTTCATCGCCTTCGAGGGTTACGAGATCATCGTGCAGGCGGGCGAAGAGGTGAAAAATCCGCGCAAGAACATCCCGCGGGCGGTATTCCTCTCGCTGGCGATTGTGGTGCCGATTTATATGCTGGTGGCATTTGTCATCATCGGGGCGGTCGATCCACCGGAAGGGGTGTTCATATACGACTGGCTGGGCGATCTCGGCGAGATCGGCATTGCGCGCGCGGCGGCGCAATTCATGCCGCTGGGCACGGTGCTGATCATGATTGGCGGCTTGCTGTCGACGATGAGCGCTTTGAACGCGACCACCTTTTCTTCAACGCGGGTCTCATTTGCGATGGGGCGGGATCGTGCGCTGCCGGACAGCTTCTCGAGCGTCAGCGGGGTGACGCGCACGCCGCATGTGGCTTTGGGCTGGTCAGGCGTTTTGATCCTCTTTGTCGCCTTGACGCTGCCGATAAAGGATGTGGCGGCATCAGCCGATATCATGTTCATTCTGTTGTTTTTGCAGGTGAACCTGGCGGTGATAACGATCCGCAGCAAGTATGGCAAGGATTTGAAGTACGGGTTCCTGCTGCCGTTCTTCCCGATTTTGCCGATGATCGCGATTGGCATGCAGTTCCTCTTGGTGCTGTCGCTCTTTGAAGTGTCGCATTTCGCCTGGATATACGCGGCGGTCTGGATTGGCGGCGGCGTCTTGATCTATTACCTTTATGCGCGGCCGCGGCAGGAACGGGCGCACCGTACGCCGGTGGTGCAGCAGACTGAGTTGATGACGCCGACGCTGGACGCGCCCTACCGCGTCTTGGTGCCGGTGGCCAATCCTGATTCGCTGTCCACCTTGCTGCCGCCGGCGGTCAATATCGCCAAGACCCACAGCGGCAAGGTGACGCTCTTGCATATTGTGACAGTGCCGTCGCCGACGCCCTTGTCTTCGGGTTATCGCTATTTGGAGGCGAGCGACGCCTTGCAAGAGCAAGCCATATCGATGGTGCGCGATGAAGACGTGGCGGTGGAATACATCGTGCGGGTGGCGCGGCGGGTCGGCCCGGCCATCATCGATACCGCGCAGGAGCAGCGCGCCGACCTCGTGGTCATCGGCTGGCAGGGCGTAAAGGATCAGCAAGGCGCGACCCTAGGCCAGAACATCGACGAGGTCTTGAGCGAGGTCAACTGCGATGTCTTGATGCTGCAGCCGGGCGATACGGCGGCGGCGAAGCGCATCCTGCTGCCAGTGGCGGAGCCTTGGCAAGTGGGCTTTTCGCTGCGGCTGATACAGCCCCTGTCGGCGGTGGATCTGGAGATAGATTTGCTGCACGTCTTCTCGGTCGATACGCCGCAAGCGGAGCGCGAACGCATGACCCGGTCGCTGCAGCGAGAGATTGATGAACTGAAGTTGACCGACAGCGAGGTCAATCTGACAACCGAGATCGCGCGGGATCGCATCGATGCGATTGTGGCGGCGGCGCAGGATTATGATTATGTCGCCCTGGGCGAAACGCGCGACCCGGGTTATCAGCAGCGCCTCTTCGGAAACACACCTTTCACAATCGCCGACCGGACGCGCACGCCGGTGGTGTTGCTGCATCGGCAGACGAGCGCAGTGGACTTCGGGTTGAAACGCATGGCGAGCTGGGTCGGCGGCGGTTATGCCGATGTCGATCCCGAATCGCGGGAGCGCCTTGAGGAGCAGGGTTATATCGTAGATGGCGAATCGACCGCGAATGGCGGGACGCTGAAATCCTCAGTCAAGCAGCCGGTCATCTTGCTCATCGGCGTCTTGACGGTGGCGGCGGCAGTCATGATGTTCGCCGGCAATGGCGAAACCTTGACCTGGATCGGCGCGCTGATTTATTTCGGCGCGCTGCTGATGTTCACCGTGGTGTCGGTGCGGGCGGCGCGGGCGCCTTCGTAAGCTGGCGGGCGAGGGCGACCCAATGGCTCGCCCCTACAAATTTCGCTGTGGCGGGCGAGGGCAAGCCGGTGGCTCGCCCCTACAGTTTTCGCTGAGGCGGGCGTGGGCGACCCAATGGCTCGCCCCTACAAATTGCGCCTTGCTTTGCTACCACAGGCCGGAAGCGCCGGATTTGCGCTGCTCGATTTGCAGGCGCAGGCGCTCCATGAGGTCGACGCCCAGCTGGCGGCAGAGGTCGATCATGTCGATCGGCACCCAGTTTTCGATCAGGTATTCGCCCTCGCGCTTCCACCAGTCAAAGTCGCGCAAAGTGATGAGCTCCCCATTGGCCGGGATGCCGGCATATTCGCCATTGCTGTAGGAGAAGGCCGCGTCCCATATGCCGCCGCAAGCGTAGGCGCCTTCGCCGACGAAACCCATGTTGCGGCCGCCGCGCTCGACCGTAAGTTGGCGATCGCCGAAGCCGAAGAGCCAATTCCGTTGGTGAAAGTCTTCAAATTCTTCCAGCGTGAAGCAGCCGCCGATGCCGCTGGGGCCGTACCATTTCATATCGCGATGCCAGTATTTGTCCTGCTCCATGCGGCTCATGTCGCCACCGTCGCGGTCGCGCACGTAGCGCATCAAGCCCTTGCCCATAGCCTGGACCAGCTGCAGGCTCTTGCGTGATTCGAGCGGATCTTGCTCGGTCAGCAAGATGCCGTCTTTGGCGACCGGGCCCGGGATCTTGCCGCCATCGAAACCTGGCGACGGTGGCAGCACTTGGTAGCCGGCTTGTCGCATGACAGAAAGGATGTCGTACTGCACGAAGCTCTCGGCGATCTTGCCCTCGCGCATGACATAGAATTGTCCGAACCAGATGTTGGTTTTCTTACCTGAGGCCGGGATGTCGAGCCAGTCCTGGGCGAAGTGGCCGGTGAGGTAGCCGCAGGCGCTGACCCATTCGCTGCCCACATCGCCGGCCCATTCCGATTCGCCGCTTTCGATGCCGCCCATGAAGACGTAGGGTCGGATTTTGAGATCGGGGAAGGAATGGAAGAGCGGCAGCCAAAAGCCGGCAATGAGATTCTCTACGCCAACAATCTGATCGATGGGCGCGGAGCCGTTCCAATTGACGTCCTCGTGCACGGCGGCGCGGATGGCGGCGGGTACATTGTCGACGCCGACGTGGTTTAGCTTCTGCCAGTAATCCCAGACGATGTCTTTGTTGCGCTGATTTAAGAGATTTGACATGGGGTAATCCTTCTTAGTCTTCAGGTGGGCGAAACTTGTCTCGGCCCTATAGATTTGCTTGCGATGGGCGATTCACAGAATCGCCCCTACAGATTCTGATTTGACGGGCGTCCCGCTGGCTCGCGCCCACAAGCCGGGCTCGCAAATTAGCCTTTGACGGCGCCGGAGGTCAAGCCTTTGACCAGCTGTCCCTGGAAGATGAAGACGACGATGATAATGGGCACAGCGGCGGAGACGGCAGCGGCGGCGGCCAGCGTGATATGGCCCGGATCTTCGCCGGCCGCATATTTGGAGATGGCGACCGTCAGCGTCCAGTTGGATTGCGTCAGGATGCGCACGAGCAGAAAATCGCTATAGGCGAGCAGGAGCGTGAAGAGGGCGGTCGAGACGATGCCGGGCCACATGATGGGAATGATGACCGATATGAAGGCAGTCAAGCGATTCGCCCCGTCGACCATAGCCGATTCTTCGATTTCCTTGGGGATGTTCATGAAGAAGCTGCGCAGCATCCAGATGGTGAAAGGTTGATTGATGGCGACCAGGGTGATGATGAGCAGGATGTGGGTGTCATAGAGGCCGGAGCGCTGGCCGAACCACCAGTAGGGCAGGATGTAGGACATGCCGGGCAGAGAGCGGAAACCAAGCGCGACCACCAGAATGAGGACGCCGGCGAGCCCGGCGTAACGCGCGAGACCGTAACCGGCCATGCAGCCGATTGATATAGAGATGCAGATGGTGCCGGCGGTGACGATGATCGTATTCAGAAAGTAGTCATAGAATGTCTGCGTTCGAATGTACTCGGGTATGAACCAGAGAACGGCGAAACCGATGGCGAGCACGGCCACATAGACGAAACCGGGCGGAAGCGGGAAGCGCCTGGCGTTGATTGCCAGAAGGACCAGCAGGCCAAATATGGCGACCAGCACGATGGCCACCAGCATCGGGTCATCAGGGATGGACTTCAGCCAGAGGTCGGTGTAATTGTCCAACGTCGGATCAAATATGAACAGTGGCACGCGGGAATTGGCCTGTCGCGGCGTCTTGAAGGATTGGATCGTCGTCCAAAAGAAAGGCACGACGCTGAAGACGGCGTAAGATGTCAAGAGCAGGTAAACGACGGCGAGCGCCCAGCGGTTTTCGATTCGTTTCATGCTAGCGCTCTTCGGTCTGCTCTTTATAGGTGCGCAGCAGGAAGGGCACCAGGACGACGAGTATCAACACGACGGTGATGACGGACATGGCGTTGGCTTTGCCCAGGCGCTGCACGCTCATGGCGGTGCGGAAGGTGTAGAGCATCATGACCTCGGCCTTGTAGATCGGGTTCTGCTCGGTCAAGACGAAAATGCTATCGAATACGCGGTAGGCGTCCATAATTGAGATTAAGCCGATGAAGACGAAAAGCGAGCGCAAATGCGGGATCATGATGTGCCGTACCTGACGCAGGCGCGAGGCGCCGTCAATCATTGACGCTTCGACCAGTTCATCGGGCAGCGTCTGCAAACCGGCGAAGAAGACGATCAGCGGGAAGGGCGTCGCCGCCCAAAGCGCATGCACAATTATGAGCGATTTAACGGATTGCTCGGTGAGGATAAAGCGCGAGCCGATGATTTCGCGGTAAATCCAGGCGACAAGCCCGCCCGATTCGAATAGCTGCTTCACCATGAGCGTGCCGACGACGGGCACGACGATGAAAGGCATCAGAAAGGCGGCGATGTAGAGGCCGCGGATGCGCCGCGAGACTTGGTCCAGGAGGACTGCAATCAGGAAACCGGAGAAGGTTTGCAGCGGTACGGCGATGGCGATATAGGTCATTGTAAAGGAGAAGGCGTTCCAAAACTTGATGTCTTCGAATACCTCAACATAATTCGCCAAGCCGACAAATACCGGCTCGTTGATATTGCGGAAGGTCATGTATTGCATGCTGAGCCAGATGGAGGTGAGGAGGGGGAAGACCATCAGCGCCAGCATGACGAGCAGGCTGGGCGTCATGAAGGTATAGAAGGTGCGTCTGTTCATTCAATGGTCCTGGCGCCGGCGGGCGATGCAGTGGTCGACCTGCACTCGCTGCGCTGCGGAGGGTAACCAATCAATCTTGCGTACGGGCGAGCGACCTGCAGTGTCTACGCGCAGCGGTGGCTCGCCCCTACATATTCCTGATTGTGCGGTGGGCGTCTCGGCGAGACGCCCCTACAGTTTCGAATTGTGCGTGTCGGTTGCGTTTAGCCGTCGATGTAACCCTGCGCCGTTGCCTCGGCGATGTACTCTTCAGCCGCGTTATCCAGCGCTTCCTGTGGGCTGAGGTCGCCACTGCCGACCAGGGGCAGCCAGTTGCCGAGCGCGACCCGCGCCAGCGCCGCCGCCGGGTTCAGCGAGTTGCCGCCGACGCCTTGGCCAAGCGAGACGGCGAATGCGGGCATATTGCGGCCGCCATGACCGGCTTCACTGACGGAGCTGCGCACGATCGCGCCATGCGCCGAACCGCCGACCTGGCCTTCGAAGTCGAAGGTCTCCATGATGGCGCGGAAGGCGAGATCGTAATCAACGCCGCCTCGCTTGGTGATAGAGTAGGCGTCAACCCAGGCCGAGCCGCCGAGGATCCCGCTGTCGGGGCTGGGCGCGGGCGATGGCGCGAAGCCGATGATCCCGACATAATCCGACTTTTCCGGATCGTCCATATTGGCGGCGCGGCTGGCCCAGATATGCACGAAGGCCAGGGTGCCGGTCTCCATGCCGATCTCACTGTCGTCGATGCTGTAGGTCAAGCCTTCGGGACCCATGCAGCCGTCGACAACCTCTTTCATCTTGCTCAGGGCGGCGACGCCTTCTTCGCCGTTGAAGATCGGCATATTGTCGCCGTCATTCAGATACCTTCCGCCGTAGGAGCGGATGAAGTGCATGAACTCGATCTCCCATGCCCAGCCGGCGTGGAGGTTCATGGTGAAGGGCAGATCAATGCTGTCTTCGTTCTCCGCCAGCACGGCGCAGGCGTCAATGACCTCATCGTAGGTGGTGGGGACGGCCAGCTCGTGCGCTTCGAAGATATCGCTGCGATAGAAGAGATGCATCGTATTGGACATGAAGGGCACGCCGTAGATGTTGCCGTCGATGGTGACGGCATCCCAGACCGGCTGCGGAATATCGTCGAGGTTATATTCATCGCGGTACTGCTCGACCAGATCGTTAAGCGGTTGCAGCGCGTCAAAGCCGGACAGCGTCACGATGCGCGAGGGTACCGTGTGCAGGATGGCCCAGGGCGAATCGCCGCCGCCGGCCAAAGCCAGGTTGGCTTGCTCTTCGGAGCTGGCGGAATCGAGCAATTGCACGTTGACGGTCAAGTTATCGACATCGTTGCATTTCTCCAATTCGGCCGCGAAAAATTCGGTGATGGGAAAAGCCCATCCCATGAAATTGACTTCGGTCGATTCCATCGGCGGATCGAGCACACAGGGGTCCATGTCGTCCTGCGCAAGCGTTGGCAGCGCGATGAGGAGTATGGCGAAAAGAATTAAGAGCTTCTTCATTTGTAGCGTCCTTTCTGTTAGAACACGGGCGAGACAGGAAAAAGGCAATGGCGCGGCGCATGACTTCGATGCCTTCCCACAAGTATAACGACCCGCGCCGGAAACGCCAAAGCGCGCGGGATGATTAGAGGTCGTTGACGCCGCGCAGGGTCAAGCGGTCAGCGAAGTGGCAAGCGGCGATATGACCGGGCTCGACCTCTTGGAGCGCGGGCCGCTCTTCGGCGCAGATGGCTTCGGCGTAGGGGCAGCGCGGGTGGAAGGCGCAGCCTGTGGGCGGGTCGGCCGGATTGGGCAATTCGCCGCGAATGGCCACCCTTGTCTTTTGGATTGTGGGGTCGGGCCGTGGAATGCTGGAGAGCAGCGCTTCAGTATAGGGGTGTTTGGGGCGGTGATACAGGCGTCGGGTATCGGCGCGCTCAACGATCTTCCCCACGTACATGACGGCGACAAAATCGCTGATGTGTTCCACCACGCTCAGGTCGTGGGCGATGAACAGGTATGACAGGGAAAACTCGTCCTGCAAATCTTGCAGCAGGTTCAGCGTCTGCGCTTGAATGGAGACATCGAGGGCCGAGGTCGGCTCGTCGGCGACGATGAACTGCGGATTGAGGGCGAGGGCGCGGGCGATGCCAATGCGCTGGCGCTGGCCGCCGCTGAAGGCATGGGGGAAACGGCGCATGGTTTCGGGCCTCAGACCGACGCGCTTCAGCAGCTCGGCCACGCGGTCAACCAGTTCCTGGCCTTTGGCGATTTTGTAGATGACCAGCGGTTCACCGATGATATCGAGCAAGGTCAAGCGGGGATTGAGGGAGGATTGCGGGTCCTGGAAGACCATCTGCATATTGCGCCGCACCTGGAACAGCGTCTCTTTGTCGGCGGTCGCCAGGTCGATGGCGCCCAGCTGCCGGTCGTGAAAGATGACCTTGCCGCCGGTCGGTTCGAGGCCGCGCATGATGGTGTGGGCGGCGGTCGTTTTGCCACAGCCGCTTTCGCCGACTAATCCAAGGGTCTTGCGCGGGGGGATGCTGAAGGAAATATCGTCGACCGCTTTGACATGCCCCACCTGGCGGCGCAGCAGCCCAGCGCTGACCGGGTAATACTTTTTCAGGTTTTGCACTTCGAGCACGACGTTCGCCGGATTAGACGTCATTCAGCCCACCTCCATCATCGTAGAGGAAGCAGCTGACCGCGTGGCCGGGCCGGGTCTCGCGCAGGACCGGCGTCTTCACATTGCAGACATCGGCGATGAAGCTGGCGCAGCGCGGATGGAAGGGGCAGCCGGGCGGGATGGCCCGCGGCGAGGGCACCATGCCGCGAATCGCTTCGAGGCGCCCCTCGGCCTTTTGCCCGACCTTGGGAATGGATTGCATGAGCGCGCGGGTGTAGGGATGCTGCGGTTCGGTGAAGAGGGAGTGAATATCGCTCTGCTCGACGACTTTGCCCAGGTACATAACGGCGACTTCTTCCGCCATTTCAGCGATGACGCCGAGGTCATGCGTGATGAAGAGGATGGCCATGCCCAGCTCATCCTGCAGTTCCCGCATCAACTCGAGGATCTGCGCCTCGGTGGTGACATCCAGGGCGGTGGTCGGCTCATCGGCGATGAGCAATTGGGGCCGGCAAGACAGCGCCATGGCGATCATGACACGCTGCCGCATGCCGCCGGAAAGCTGATGAGGATACTGCTTGATGACGGCGGCCGGTTGGGGCATGCGCACCTTGTCCAGCATTTCCAGGGCGATTTTGCGCGCTTCTGACTTGCTGACATCCTGGTGATAGAGGATGGCTTCCATGATCTGGTTGCCGACGGTGAATAGCGGGTCGAGCGAGGTCATAGGTTCCTGGAAGATCATGGCGATCTCGGCGCCGCGCAGTTGTCGCAATGCCTCGCTGCGGGCGTCAAATGCGGTCAGGTCTTCGCCATTTGCGGTTTCGCGGCCGTAGTAGCGGATGGCGCCGGCGACGATTTCACCGGGCGGGCGCACCAGGCGCAGGATGGAGAAGCCGGTGACCGATTTGCCGCAGCCGCTCTCGCCGAGGACGCCGAGGGTGCCGCCGCGCTTGACCTGCAGGCTGACGCCGTCGACCGCGGGCACCACGCCCTGCTCGGTGAAGAAGTGCGTCTTGAGGTCGGTGATTTCCAGCAAGTTCGGGTGCATGGCGGTCACGCTAATTTGCGAAGGGATCGGCGGCGTCGCGCAGGCCGTCGCCCAGGAAATTGAATGAGATGATGGTGACGACGACGAAGAGCGCCGGCGTCAGCAGCCAGGGCTGCTGGATGAGCACGCGAATGTGCTGCGCCTGGTTGAGCAGCAGCCCCCAACTGGTCATGGGCGGCTGGATGCCCAGGCCGAGGAAGCTGAGCGCGGTTTCGCCCAGGATCATGGCCGGGATGGAAATGGTGGCGATGACCAGGATATGGCTCAAGGTATTGGGCAGCAAATGTCGGGTGATGATGCGCCAATTGGAGGCGCTGGCATAGCGGGCGGCGATGACATAGTCCTCTTCGCGCAGGGCGTAGACCATGCCGCGGACCTGGCGCGAGAGACCGCCCCAATTCACCAGAGAGAGCACGATGGAAATGGCGAAGAAGCGCTGCACCGATGTCCAAGTGGGCGGTATCAAGGCCGCCAGCGCCAGCCAGAGCGGAATCTGCGGAAACGATATCAGCACTTCGATGATGCGCTGTGAGACATCGTCAAAGAGGCCGCCGAAGTAGCCGCCGGCGATGCCGATGAGCGTGCCGAAAATCAAGCTCAAGCTGACGCCGACGAGGCCAACGGTGAGCGAGACCTGGGCGCCGTAGAAGATGCGGGAGAAGAGATCGCGCCCTTGCTTGTCGGTGCCGAGCAGGAAGATTTTGGCTGGCTCGTTGACATGGAAGAGGTGAATGTCTGATTCGATGAAGCCGAGGATGGTGTAGGGGCTGCCGCGCGCGAAGAAGTGAACATAATGTTTCACTTGCGTGTTGGCTGTCAACACGCGTTTGAAGGTGGCGGGATCGACTTTGGATTCCATCGCGTAGACGAAGGGGCGGAAGCTGAAGTTGCCTTCTTCGTCGATGAAGCGCGGCAGGAGCGGCGCCGACGCCGGGAATTTCTCGTGCGTTTCGCGCAGGGCATAAGGGCCGATGAAGCCGGCGAAGATGGCGGCCAGATACATGAAGACGAGGATGACGCT
Source organism: Chloroflexota bacterium (assembly GCA_011523545.1). Classification (GTDB taxonomy): domain Bacteria; phylum Chloroflexota; class Anaerolineae; order Aggregatilineales; family Phototrophicaceae; genus UBA6055. Next base: position 52,632 of record WTGN01000022.1, read on the forward strand.
GCCGATGAGGGCGAGGCGATTGCGCTTGAAGCGCAGCCACATTAAGCGGCGTACCGAGATGACGTCGGTTGCCTCGCCCTCGTAGTCGGGGTGGATAACGCTGTCCGGTATTGCGTCGCCGCTAGCGACCATCGGGCAATGTCCTTGCTTCTATGTGGGCGAGCCACCGGCTCGCCCGTACACACTTGCGAGCAGTACCGCTTCATTATTCATAGCGAATGCGCGGGTCCATCCAGGCCAGGATGATATCCGCCACGAGCGTACCGATTAGAACGAGAAAGCCGATCAAGATGAGTATGGTGCCGGCAAGGTAGACGTCTTGCTGCAGGGTGGCGTTTAGGTAGACGGTTTGGATGGTCGGCAGCTCTAGCACGATGCTGGTGATGGTGAAGCCGTTGATGAGCCAGGCGAGCGTCTGCCCCAGGGCGGCGATCAGCGGATGCAGCGAGTTTTTGACGGCGTGTTTCCAGATGATGACGCGCTCGGGCACGCCTTTGGCGCGCAGGGTGACGATGTAGTCTTTGCCTAGCTGGTCGAGCAGGTTGCCGCGCATGACGCGCATGACCCAGGCGGTGCCGGTGATGACGACGGCGCAGACCGGTATCACCATGTGTTTCAATAGATCAAGCAGCTTGGCGAGCGACCAGGGCTGGTCGAGGAATTCGACCGATTGCAGGCCGGTGAGCACCTCGCCGGTCAACTGCCAGCCGAGGATGAGAAAGGCCAGGGCGAGCAGAAAATCGGGCAAGCCCAAGCCGACAAAGGTGACGGTGGTCAGGAAGTTGTCGGTTTTGGAGTATTGATGGGTGGCGCTGTAGACGCCGAGCGGGATGCCGATGCCCCAGGAGATGGCGAAGGTCGCCAGCGAGATGGTGAGCGTGAGGCCGATGCGGTCGTTGAGAATGTCGCGGACGGGACGGCGCAGGTCGAAGGAATCGCCGAAGTCGCCTTGGGCGAAGCGGGCAAGCCAGGTGACGAAGCGCTCGTAGACCGGGCGGTCGAGGGCGAAAAACGAGCGCAGTTCGTCTTCGATTCTGGCCGCCTCGGTGTTGCCGTGCCCGTATTCGCGGACGATGTAGCTGGTGACATAGTCGCCGGCCGGTGCTTCCATGACCAGAAAGCCGAAGATGGTGATGAGAACGAGCGTCGGCAAAATGGCGATGACGCGGCGCAGGATGTATCGGGTCATGAAGTCAACCCCGCCCCCCGGCCCCCTCCCCGAAGCTTCAGGGAGGGGAGGGACGACTGCGAATATAAGAGTCAGCGAGAACACCAGCCAATTTGCGCACTGGTGTTTTGACGATAGCCGGTCCTAGCCGTCTTGGTCGAAGAAGAACTGTTCCGGGTCGGCGCTGCCGGGGAAAGCCAGATCCCAGCCGGCGACCAGGCCGAAGTCTTGCACATTGCGGAAGTTGTTCTTGACGATGACCGGGCTGGGATGTTCGCCGATGGTGCCTATGGTGATGGGACCTTCGTCGATGTGGATTTGATAGGCTTCCAGCAGTTTGGCTTGGCGCTCGTCGGGATCGACGATGCTGATCAGTTCGGTGTAGGCGTCCTGCAGCTGCTCGAGCATGGAGCCGGGCCGCGGCGCCACCCCGCGCTCGCCGCCAGAATTGTAATAGTCGCCAATTCTTGCGCCACCGACTGAATAGGTCACGCCTTCAATCGGGGTCCAGACGGTGGCAGCGGAGACTAAGCCCCAGGCGGCGGCGCTGCCCCAGGCGCGGATCATGATCTCGCCCGCCAGGTGACGCGCGCTCACCAGTTCCCAGGCGATGATGTTGAGCACAGTCTTCAAGCCGACGGCTTCCCAATCTTCCTTGACCAGGTCCATGCGGTCAATGGAGCCGGTGTCAGCGGCGGGGATATCGACGATGAGTTCCAGCGCTGTGCCATCGGGCCGATCGCGCCAGCCATCGCCGTCCGCATCGACCACGCCAATGCCATCCAGCAGCGAGCCAGCCAGTTCGGGATCGTAACTGGCGTAGGAAGCGGCCCATTTCTGATAGAATTCCTGGCCTTCGGGCGTCTGGAATTCGGGGCTTTCGGCGCTCAAGGAGAATTGGCGGGCGGTCGCCAAGCCAAGCGATGTGATCTCGTTGATGCGGTCGCGGTTGATGGCATGAGACATCGCTTGGCGGAACTCTTTCATGTACATCAGATCGAGGATGCCTTCGTCGGGATAGTCATACATGGGGATGATCCAGGGCCAGGCGTAGTCGCCGCGGCTCCACATGATGACGCGATAATCGCCCGCTTCCTGGTTTTCCAGCACGAGCGGCACATCCAGCAGGTTCACATCGCGCACTTGCATATCCAGTTCACCGGCGATGCCCTTCAGCGCGACCAGTTCGGCGGCGCTGCCTTGCGGAATCTCGACATCCAGCCGGTCAATATAAGGCAGTTGATTGCCTTCGGTATCGACCTTCCAGTAGTAGGGATTCCGGTCCAGCACCAGGCGCTGGCCGGGGACATAATCGACGGTCATCCAGGCGGAGATCGTCGGTTTGTCCGGATAGTGCATGCGACTGCCGAAGTTGTAGCGGTTGACCAGTTCGGTGGCGTCCTCGGCGTCGCTGTATGCCGGGTGAAACTCTCGCATATAGTGCTCGGGCACGATATGAATCGACGAGTGGTAGGCGCCGCGCGATTTGTATTCCATGAAGAGCGGGTTGGCGTGCGGGAAGCTGAAATGCAGGGTGTAGTCGTCGATCTTTTCCACTGACATCAACTCGCCGCGGACGGTGGTGCCGAAGGGCGCGTTCACGGGCACATTTTCGTCCAGCACCATATCATTCCACCAGAAGAGATAATCGTCGACAGTCATGGGATCGCCATCAGACCACTTGACGCCCTGACGGAAGTTGACAGTCAGTTCGGTGGCTTCGTCATTCCATTCCCAGCTGGTTACGATATTTGGGCGGAAGCCGTTGACATCGCGGTTCCACTTCAGAAATCCTTCGACGTTGATGGTCATCTGCGTCCAGCCGTTGCTGTCGTTGTTATCGACCGCGCGCCAGGTACCGCCGTATTGGCCGATTTCTTCGACTGGCTCGATGACCAGCGGCTCAGCGGGCAGGCGTTCATCGACGGGCGGCAGCTCGCCAGCGGCGACCATCTCCGCCAGGGCGGGCGCTTCGTTGTACATGCCTTGACTCGAGACGAAGCCCAGCGCCGTGATGGCGATGAGCAGGACGGTGAGAAGGCTTAGTTTCTTTAACATTTGTATATTTCTCCTCTTGAAATTAAGCGGAAAACGTTGGGATGACTTTGGCTTGCGATTGGATGCGCCGCACCTCCTCCGGTCCGATCTGATTGTATTGACCACTTCCAGATGATAACACTTATTGTGGAGCGGGCAAAACCTGGTTGCGCGCTGCGGCGGATAAGCCAACCCCACCCCAGGCCCCTTCCCGCCATCTCTATGGCGGGCATCCGAGGCTTCAGCGCGCGCAGACACCGCGCATCGGGAGGGGGAGCTTAGTCTGGAGGATTCCGCAGCCAATTGTTGCCCTACACAAGAGTTGAACCTCTTTTATGTATAGTTGCAACTGCGATGGGCGACTCACAGATTCGCCCCTGCATATTATCGCAATGCAGAACTTGGAGGTTAATGGCGACGCATCCTTGGAGTAGGTAAACTTCGGTGACGGCAGTGATCAGAGAAACGGCGCACAGGTGATAGTATGACTGAAGAAATTAGAGGGCAAATGTTAGAGAAGCTGGAGTGGCGCTGCATCGGGCCGCATCGGGGCGGGCGGGTGGTGGCTGTCGCCGGCGATGTCCGCCAGAAGATGACCTTTTACATGGGCGCCTGCGCGGGCGGGGTGTGGAAGACGACCGACGGCGGGACCTATTGGCATAACGTCTCGGATGGCTATTTCAAGACGGCGGCCATCGGGGCGCTGGCGGTTTCGGCTTCTGACCCCAATGTGATCTACGCCGGCACCGGCGAGAGCACGATCCGCGGCAACGTCTCGCATGGCGACGGCGTCTACAAGTCGGTTGACGCCGGCATGACCTGGCGGCATGTCGGGCTGAGTGATTCGCGCCATATCGGCAAGATCGTGATTCATCCTGATAATTCCGACCATGTGTATGTGGCGGCTTTTGGTCATGCATTTGGGCCGAATGAAGAGCGGGGCCTTTTCCGCTCGCTCGATGGCGGCGGCAGTTGGCAGAAGGTGCTCTACAAGAGCGACCGGGCCGGTTCGCATGATGTGGCGCTGGATGTGAATAATCCGCGCATCATGTTCGCGGCCGTCTGGCAGGCGCAGCGTTACCCGCACAAGCTGGAGAATGGCGGGCCCGATTGTGGCTTGTGGCGCAGCGTTGATGGCGGCGACAGCTGGGCGGACATCACGCGCGCGCCGGGGCTGCCGACCGGTCTTCTGGGCAAGATCGGCGTGGCGGTTTCGCCGGTTCAAGCCGGGCGCGTTTGGGCTTGCATCGAGGCGGAGGACGGCGCTGTTTTCCGCTCGGATGATTATGGCGAAAGCTGGATTCGCCTGAGCGAGCAATCGCTGCTGCGGACTCGGCCCTGGTATTACATGCACGTCACGGCGGACAGTCAGGACTCGGATACAGTTTACATTCAGAATTACAGCTTGTGGAAATCAATTGACGGGGGCGCGAGCTTCGAGACGATGCCGACGCCGCACGGCGATGAGCACGCGCTCTGGATTGACCCGGCCGATAATCAGCGCATGATACGCGGCAATGACGGCGGCGCCTGCGTGTCCTTCAATGGCGGCCGGAGCTGGTCGTCGATTTACAATCAGCCGACGGCGCAGCTTTATCATGTCTGCACCGATGACCGCTTTCCTTACCGCGTTTATGGCTCGCAGCAAGACAATACCGCCATAACCGTGCCGAGCGCGACTGCCGACGGCGCGATTCACGAGCGGGATTGGTACGCGCCAGGCGGCGGCGAAAGCGGATATATCGCGGTCAAACCGGATGACCCGGATATTGTGGTCGGTTCTGGCCCGACCGGGCAGCGCGCCTACAATGACCACATGACGCTTTACAATCATCGCACCGGCCAGAAGTGGATCAACACCGTCTGGCCGGAACTCTACGGCTGGGGGGTCGGCGCCGAGAGGCTGAAGTATCGCTTTCAATGGACTTTTCCGATCATGTTTTCGCGGCATGACGCCGATGTGCTTTACGCTTGCAGCCAGCATCTGCACCGCTCGACCGATCTGGGCGCGAGCTGGCAGGTGCTCAGCCCCGATTTGACGCGCAATGACCCGGACAAGCTCAAGGCTTCCGGCGGGCCGATCACGCGGGACAACACGGGCGCCGAGGTCTACTGCAATATCTTCGCGCTGGCGGAATGCCCGCATGAGGCCGGCGTGTTTTGGGCGGGCAGCGATGACGGCTTGCTGCATATCTCGCGCGATGCGGGCGAGACCTGGCGGGAGATCACACCGCCTGACCTGCCGGAGTGGGCTTTGATCAGCATCATTGACGCGTCGGCGCATCAGGCGGGCGCGGCTTATGTGGCGGCGACGCGCTACAAGCTGGACGACACCAAGCCTTATCTCTACAAGACGACCGATTACGGCGCGAGCTGGACGGCGATCAGCAATGGCATTCCCGATCATGAATTCACGCGGGTGATTCGCGAGGATCCGGCTCGCCGCGGGCTGCTCTATGCGGGCACGGAGACGGGCATCTATATCTCATTCGATGATGGCGCGAATTGGCGGCGGCTGGGCGGCAACCTGCCCGTCTGCCCCATACACGATTTGGTCATAAAGGGTTGCGATCTGGTCGTGGCGACGCATGGGCGCTCGTTCTGGATTCTGGACGATCTGTCGGCATTGCGTCAGGCGCAAGGCGAACTGGCTGCAGGCGGCGCTCACTTGTTTGGGCCGGCGCCGAAAGTGCGGATGCGCGCCTATTCGGGTTTCGGCGGCTGGGGCGTCGATTATCCGCCGGATGTGGTCAACTACGGCGGCGTGGGCACGAGCGTCGCCGGCTTCACCAGGCGGCCGGGCTCCGACCGACCGAATTACCTCAACGCCGGCCACAATCCACGCGAAGGCGTCGTCTTCTGGTATCACCTGGCCGAAGCCAGCGATGAAGGGCTGGCGCTCAGTTTCCGCGCGCCCAACGGCGAACTGATTCGATGCTATGAGAGTGGAGCGGCGGGCGGCCCGTCGGCGGCGGCGGGCATCAATCGCTTCGAATGGAATTTGCGTTATCCTGGCGCGGTCGACGTGGATGGCGTCGACGGCTGGTGGGAGCGGCCTGACGGTCCGCTGGTCACGCCGGGCGAGTACGTCGCCGAACTTGAGGTCGCCGGCGAAATTGTGAGCCAGCGCTTCGAAGTACAGGCGGACCCGCGGGTTGAGGCGACCGGCGGCGACTTCGAAGCGCAGAGGAACATGCTGTTGGACATCCGCGACCGGCTCTCGCAGAACAATGAGTTGGTCAACAAGCTGGTCAGATTGAAGCGGCAAGTCGGAGAATGGGCGGCGCGCGCGGATGATGCGTCGCTGAAGGCGGCGGCGGCTGCCATCACGTCTGAGGTGGAAGAGCGCCTGCCGTTGCTGATTAACGTGGGTTATACCGAGTCGCAGCTTTACCCCAGCGGATTGCACGAGAAGTACAACGCTCTGTTTGAATCGGTGGACAGCGCTGATTACGCCCCGCCGCAGCAGGCGCGCGAGGTCTTCGCGCAGCTCGGCGACGAGCTTGATGGGCATGTCAATTATGCCCGCACCGATTTGGGCGAGACGGTGGCTGATTTCAACGCGGCGGTGCGCGAGTTGGGCTTGGAGGCGCTGGATCTGTTGTAAGCGGGCTCTTCGTCGTATCGGCCGGCGGTTGATAAGCTGGATGCCGGCGGGGCCGGCTGCCGTCAGTTCAGCGATTCCCAATCGAGAATAACCTTGCCGGACTGTCCGCTGCGCATGACATCGAAGCCGCTTTCATAATCCAGGGCGGAGAAATGGTGGGTGATGATGGCTGTCAGATCCAGCCCCTCTTCAAGGATCGCCAGCATCTTATACCAGGTGTCGAACATTTCGCGCCCGTAAATGGCTTTGATGGTCAGCGCTTTGAATATGATCTTCGCCCAGTCCACCTCGGTCCGCCCGGAGGGGATGCCGAGCATGCCAATGACGCCGCCCATGATCATCGTATCGACCATTTGCTCAAATGCCAGCGGGCTGCCGCTCATTTCAAGGCCGATATCGAAGCCTTCGCGCATGCCCAAGGCCGCCATGACGTCATGCAAGTCTTCTTCTTGGACGTTGACCGTGCGGACGTCGGCGACTTTTTTAGCGAGTGCCAGGCGATAGGGGTTGATATCAGTGAGCACGACGTGACGGGCTTTGGCGAAGCGCGCCAGGGCGGCCGCCATCGTTCCCAGGGGGCCAGCGCCAGTGATCAACACATCCTCGCCGATGACATCAAAAGAAAGCAGGCTGTGCATGGCATTGCCCAGCGGATCAAGGATCGCGCCGATTTCAAGCGGGAGCGCGTCCGGCAGCGGGATGACGTTGAAGGCGGGGATGACCAGGTATTCGGCGAAAGCGCCCGGACGATTCACGCCGACGCTGCGCGTGTCCGGATCCAGATGAAAGCGCCCGGCGCGGGCATTGCGGCTGCTTCGCCCGATGATGTGCCCCTCGCCGCTGACGCGCTGGCCTATTTGCAGCCGGTCAACGTTCTTGCCGACCGCATCGATCAGTCCGCTGAATTCATGCCCGATAATCATGGGCACGGGAATCGTCTTGCGCGCCCATTCGTCCCATTCGTATATGTGCACATCGGTGCCACAGATGGACGTGCGCAATACACGAATGCGGACATCATCCGCTCCCAAGTCGGGCAGGGATACGTCCTTCAACCAGAGACCTGGTTCCGCCTTCGCCTTGACCAGCGCTTTCATCACATCACAGGTCAGAATAGAACTGATTGCGATACTAGGGAATCAGGCCGAGTTCGCGGCCCGCTCGCGTAAAGGCGGCGATGGCTTGATCCAACTGTTCAAATGTCAGCGCTGCCGACATCTGCACGCGAATGCGGGCTTGGCCTTTTGGTACGACCGGATAAAAGAAGCCGGTGACATAAACGCCGCGCTCATATAGCCGATTCGCCAGGTCCTGCGCCAGTTGCGCCTCATCCAGCATCACGGGAATGATGGGATGTTCGCCTTCCAGCAGGCGAAAGCCAGCCTGTTGCAAGCCTTGGCGGAAATGTTGCGCATGTCCGTGCAGTTTTGCTCTCAGATCATCGCCAGCCCGGGCCAGTTCAATTGCCTTGAGCGCTCCACCGGCCAGCATCGGCGGCAAGGCATTGGAAAAGAGATAAGGACGAGACCGCTGGCGCAGCATGTCAATGACGGGCTGCGCGGCAGCGACGAATCCGCCGGCAGCGCCGCCCAGGCTCTTGCCCAGCGTACCGGTGATGATATCGGCGCTTAGCCCAAAATGGGCGGCCGTGCCTTTGCCCTGCGGCCCGAGAATGCCGGTGGCATGGCAGTCATCGACCAGGAGCAGCGCATCGAATCTGTCGGCCAGTTGGCGCAGCTGCGGGATATTGGCGATGGTTCCATCCATCGAGAAGACGCCGTCCGTGGCGATGACAATGCTGCGCGGCGCCTCGGCGGCTGCCCGCTCCAATTGCGCCTCCAAATGCGTCATGTTGTTGTTTTCGAAGCGATAACGTCGCGCCTTGCAGAGGCGAATGCCATCGATAATCGAAGCGTGATTGAGCGAGTCGGAGATGATCGCGTCTTCCGCAGTCAGCAGGGGTTCAAAGACGCCGCCGTTTGCGTCAAATGCGGCCGCGAACAGGATGGCATCGTCCGTTTCCAAATATTCGGCGATGCGCCGTTCAAGCTTGCGGTGCAGATCGAGCGTGCCGCAGATGAAGCGCACGGACGCCATACCATAGCCATATTCATCCATTGCCGCCTTGGCTGCGGCGATGATCTCCGGATGGTCGGCAAGGCCGAGATAATTGTTGGCGCAAAGGTTGACGATTGTACGCTCGCGCCCGTTACGGCTAACCCGGATCTCGCCAGACTGAGGCGATGTGATCAGCCGTTCCCGCTTGTACAGCCCGTCACTCTCAATCGCTTTGAGTTCGTGTTGCAAGCGGCGATAGGTAGTTTGAGACATAGTCGATAGCCCGCTGCGCCTTCACGCCAGTTTGCGTTGCGGGTAGCCAACCCCACCCCCCGGCCCCCTCCCCGAAGCATCAAGGAGGGGGAGCAAGACCTGGCGAGACGCAAGATACATTTTGCGTGGGCGGCGGTTCCACCTCGCGTGTGTCTATTATAGGCGAATTCCCGCGCTGGTTGCAGCCAATGGCGCGTACCGGCGGCAAAAGGACCTATGGAGACCATTCCATGTCGCGGTCGAAGGGATACATCGGGCGCCGAATCTTGTGGAAGGGCAGGGTCTCGGGCAGGGCGTTGATGGCGCCCGGGCTGAGAGCCATGATCGCCTCGGGCGCGATGCGCTGAAAATCGGGGAAGAGATAACCCAGCTTCAAGCAAACGATGCGGTAAGCCAGCGGATCGAGGCGCAGCTCGGCGAATTGCGCCAGCGTCGTGAAGGCCAGGCGGCGCTCGCTGATGATGACATCGACCGCGTCAACGGTCAGGACGACGTGCCTGCCGCTGTCTTCACTCTTGTGCAGCGCCTTGACGACGCCGGTGACAGTTAATGGCTGCCCGTGCACGGTGTCAAGTTTCCCGCCGAGCGACAGGCTCAGGCGCGCGTCATTTCCTGCCGCGAAGCAAGCGTCGACGGCAGCGGCATCGGCCAAGCCGGCGAAGAGCGTTTTGGGAACACGATGCGCCAACAGCCGCTCCAGCATGTAGGGCACATCGCCGGCAGCGCCGCCGGTCACATTATCGCCGGAGTCGCTGAGGAAGACGGTCGTGGCGCTTGATGCCAGCGCCATGGCGATGCACTCGTCGGTACTGCCGGTGGGCACGCCGAACGTAAATTCGTGACGGGCATTCCAATAGGCGGCTGCCAGAACGCGGGCGGCGGACCAGGTCGCCTCGTCGTCCATGCCGAGGGCGACGGCGGCCGCCTGGCTGCGCGCTTGATCGGCCCAGGTGAAGCCGACCAGCAGCGAGGCATCCAGCACTTTGTCGCCGTCGATGAGCGCTTCAATTTGGGCGTAGACCGATTTGCCCGGTTCGACGATGGTCATAGCCCGTTCGCCGGAGAGCAGCAGCGGTATTGGGATGAAGGCTTTCAGCGGGCGGATGCCGGCGCGCAGGCAGCTCATGAGCAGGTCAAAGGCGCGGGCGCGGGTCTCGGGGCCGTCTTCGTGCGGCGCGGTGCGGTAGGCGCTGATGAGATCGAGCTGTTGCATGATGGCGGCGGAGAGGTTGCCGTGCAGGTCGTAGCTGGCGCTGATGAGCGAGTCGGGGCCGACCAGCCGGCGGACGGCGCCGATGAAGTCGGCTTCGGCGTCGTCGATGCCCTCGACGGCCATCGCGCCGTGCATATCGAGGTAAACCCCATCCCAGGGACCGGCGGCTTTCAGGCCCTCAAGGATTTCCTCTTTGAGCGCGTCGTAGACGGCGCGGCGCAGGACCCCGCCCGGCACTGCGCTCGCCTGCATAATCGGCACGAGTTCGGCATCATCGTAGGACGCGGCGAAGGGATAACGCGCGCGCAAGGCGTCGCCACGCAGCACAACAAAGTCGGATAATTCCGAGGGCAGCGGCGAGAAGGTGGCGCATTCGATGGCGATGCCGGCGGCGGCGATTCGGAAAGTGGATGTGGATGTCATGGCTTGTCTTCACATTTTGGCTTCGGATTGACGCTGGTTAATGCGGACGACTCACAGGGTCACCCCTACGATTTCCGTGACGTGGTGGGCGAGTCACCGCCTCGCCCCTACGAGTTCGTTTACGGTCTTCGTTTTGGCGCACATCTGTATATCAAGCGAAGGGGTCATCGATCCAGGGATATTTGCGCAAGTCGGCGCGTTGGTAGGGGATCTGAGTAAAGATGGGCGGAATGGCGCCGGGGCCGGCCATGTAGATGATCTCGTCGGCGATAGGCGCGAAGCCGGCGTAAAAGTGCTGGGTCGATTTGACGACGAGCAGGCGCTTCGACCTGGGGTCGATGCCGAAGTTGGAGAAGACGACCGGGCTGAAAACCTGCCCGCGCCGGCTGTTGACGATGATGTCGATGCCCTGGCAGTGCAGGGCTGCCGAGTCGCCGCAATCCATGGCGACGGGCCCTTCGCTCTGGGTCCATTGCTGCTTCAAATCGGGGATGAGGCCGGTCACGGTGACGCGCAGGTCGAGCGGGTCGCCCGACATCGGTCCCATTTTACCGCCCAGCCGCAGGTCGAGCGCCGCGCCTTCGCCAGCCGACATGGCGACCTGGACCGCGACCGGATCCCAGATCATGCCGAGGGCGGCGTCGGTCACAGCCCGTTCGAGCAGGGCGCGCAGGGCGAAGGTGGAATCGCTGGGCGCGCCGCCGCCGGGATTGTCCGATTGATCGGCGACCACGACGAGGCCGCTTTCGCGCTGCAAAGCTTTGTCCAGCGCCTGGTCCAGCGGCAGCGACGGCAGGTCAAGCCGGTGACGCAGGGCGAAGAGCTTCTGGCCGAATTCATGCGCCAGCCGCGCCGCCAGCGCCGGATCATCGTCCGTGATCGCTAGCATACGAGCGCCGCAGGTCGGCACATCGGCCCAAGGGAAACAATGAGCCAGCGAGAGCGAGAGCACGGCGGGTTCTTTTTCGCGCGCGATCATCTCGTCAACGAATCCGCGCATGGGTTGGAAGGGCGTCAGGTACATGCCGATCATGCGCGGGTCGTAGAGCGCCATGGTCGGCTTGGTCTTTGCTTCGGCGGCATCGGCGATGATGCTGAAGAGTTCTTCAGCGCGCTCGTTGATATCGATGTGCGGATATTCCTTGAAGATGACGACGGCGTCGACGGCGTCGATGGTCTCTTGCGTGAGGTCGCAGTGCAGGTCGAGTTCGACGCCGATCTTGGCATCGGGGCCGACTATTTCGCGCACGCGGCTGACGATGTCTGTTTCGCAGTCGTCGTAACCCTGCGCCACCATGGCGCCATGCAAGGGCAGCAGCACGATATCGACCGGCATGGCCGCGCGCAAGGCAGCGAGCAGCTCGTCGCGCAGGCGTTCGTAGACGGCGCGCACGGTCGTGCCGGCCGGCTGGGCGAAGGCGTAGAGGCTGAAGATGTAGTCCCAACCCCGTTCCTGGCAGCGGCGGCGGAAGATATTGAAGGGCCCGCCAAAGCCACCGAGATCGTCGGCCCCGTTGAGCTCGGCCGCGCGGACGACCTCGAAATCCGCCAGGCCGGTGGGCATAGGCGAGAAAGTGTTGGTCTCGGTTTCGATGCCGCCGGCGAAGACTCTCATGTTCTTGTCCTCAGATTAATCCATGTTCTGCGCCAATTTGGGGTCGAAAGGCATTGACGCGCGAATACGCGTCCTGTCTTGAATATAGACCCTTGGCGGGCGGCGCGCAAGAAATCTTGCGGCGGATGTTGCGCAGGCAAGTCCTGTTGTTATAATGTGCGCTGCGCGGCAATACGGCTGCGCCACTTCCGCAAACGGAGGGAGCCGATATGCAAGCCTTTACCATACGATCCATTGACCTACATACCGTGCTCTTGCCGTATCTGGCGCCATTTGAAACGAGCTTCGGCGCCGAGACGGACAAGGTAGCCGTGTTGGTGGAATTGACGACGGATGCCGGCGTGGTTGGCTGGGGGGAATGTTCGATCGAATTATGGCCCGGCTATGGTCATGAGACGGCGGAGACGGCGGTGCACATGCTGAAGGAGTTCATGGCGCCGGCGGTAATTGGCGCGTCCGTCAGCGATCCGCGCGAGTTTCCCGCCTTGGTCAAGCGCTTTCGCGGCAATCAGCACACGCGTGCGGGCTTGGAAGCGGCGGTTTGGGATGCCTTCGCGCGGACGAATGAGATGCGGCTGACGGATTGCTTCGCGCATTATGCCCCCGCCGGCCATGAATCGGAGGGGCGGGCGACGGTCGGCGTCAGCATCGGCATTCAGCCATCGCTTGGCGCGACGATTGAGGCGGTGCGCGGTCGGCTGAAGCAGGGCTACGGGCGCGTCAAGCTCAAGATCAAGCGTGGTTGGGATGTGGACGTGGCGCGGGCTGTGCGGGCCGAGTTCCCTGCTATTCTGTTGATGTTGGACGCCAACAGCGATTATGAGCCGGCTGATGCCGAGCGCCTGGCTGTGTTAGACCAGTTCGACCTGCTGATGATTGAGCAGCCGCTGTCGCATGACGACATATATCAGCATGGCAAGCTGCAGAAGCGTTTGAAGACGCGCATCTGCCTCGACGAGAGTGTCAAGTCGGCAAGCGACTTAAATATTGCGCTGCAGGTGGGCGCCTTGGGCATCCTCAATCTGAAGCCGGCTCGGGTGGGCGGCTTCAGCGAGTCGCTGGAGATATACCGCATCTGCGTTGAGCATGATCTGCCTTTATGGATCGGCGGCATGCTGGAGACGGGCGTGGGGCGGGCGGCCAACATCGCCTTCGCTGCCTTGCCCGCTGTGAATCTGCCATCGGATATTTCAGCGACCGATCGGTATTTCGCGGCGGACATCAGCGAGCCGCCCTTTGTCTTGGGCGCGGGCAGCACCCTGGCCGTCCCCGACGGCTGCGGCATCGGCGTCGAGGTGCAGCGCGACCGGCTCGAAGAAGCCAAACGGCGCTGGCAGGAGAAGTATCCCTACAGGAGGGGACGTTAAGTTTGCGGCGTTTCGCCTTGTCTTGCGCGCCCTTCAATATTCACCAACGAGGATGAGAAGCAACACCGAGAACACAGAGATTAGGCTAAGCGCTCTGCGGTGGTTTAATTTCACAGGATTCAATACTTAGCTTTGGAAAGGGCGGGCAAGATGACGCTCAGCGACAGGATCAGATCAATTGTCAGCGATGCGAATTTAGACGCCGGCGTCGCCGTCTGGCATATCGAATCGGGCAGGAAGCTGGATGTCAACGGCGATGCGCCCTTCCCGATGGCGAGCACATTCAAGATTCCGATTTTGGCGACAGCCTGCCGGCAGCTCGCCGCTGGCGAGATCAGCCTTGATGAGCGTATCGCGCTGGTCGATGATGACAAGAGCCTGGGCAGCGGCATCCTGCCCTACTTCGAGAGCGGCTTAAATCCGACCTTGCGCGATCTGCTGACGCTGATGATCATCATCAGCGACAACACCGCGACCGACATCGTCGTCGATCATCTCGGCGGGCCGGCGGTCATTGAAGGCGCCATGCATGCGCTCGGGCTGGCCGACATCTTCTTCAAGCTGAATTGCAAAGATCTGCTGCGGCACATATTCCCGCCTGAAGTGGCCGATCTGCCGCGCGAAGACTTGGTGAAGTGGACGAGCGAGAACGACATACTGCGCGATGGCCTGGCCTTCAGCAAAGGGCCGGAGAACAACGTCAGCAGCGCCAATGCGATGAACGAACTGCTGCATCAAATCTTCGGCGACCTGTTCCCGGAGGCTATCAGGCAAGTCGCGCTGAATATTTTGTACAAGCAACAGTTTAATGTGCGGCTGTCGCGCTTCCTGCCGCTGGGCACGAAGGTGGCGCACAAGACCGGCACCATTGGCGGCATCCGCAATGACTGCGGTATTATCCGCATCAGCGAAGACAGTCATGTGATACTGACGCTGTTTGTAGAATGGAATGAAGCGCCGTATTGGAATCTGCCGGCGGCGCATCATCAGCGAGTCTTCGTCGTGGAGACGGCGATGGGCGATATCGGCCGCGCCGTTTTCGACGAGTTTGCCGACACGCGTTGACCACAGAGGGGAGGGAGGGCCTATCGACAATTGGCGACCAGCGTTGCCTTTGTTCTTTTCCAATGGCTTAGGAGGATTCTAGACGTGAACAAATCAAGACCGGTAATCTTGCTGCTGCTGATGGCTGTGATGCTTGTGTCGGGCGGCATGGCGCTGGCCCAGGACGACATGATGGCGGGCAAGGGCGGGCGCCTGGTAGTGGCCGATGCCAACTCCAATACCTCATTCGACCCCTTCGTATCGTCCTGGCATAGCTGGCCGCATTACGCCATCTATCCGACCCTATTCTCGCGCGCGTTGGATATGAGCTATGTCGGCTACCTGGCCGATACCTGGGAAGTCTCCGAGGATTCCAAGGCGCTGACGATCAATCTGATCGACTACGCCACCTTCACCGATGGGACGCCGATCGACGCGGCGGCGCTGAAGTGGAACCTGGAGAAGTATGCCGATCCCGAATCAACCGCTTCAACCGGGCGCGCTCTGATCACGCTGATGGACAGCATCGAGGTCCATGACGATTTCAGCTTCACGATGCACATGAATTCGCCGCATGCGCCGCTGTTCTTCGTGCTGGCGGGCCTGGAGATCGTATCGCCGACTGCTTATGAAGCCATCGGACCCGACGACTTCGGCACCAACCCCGTTGGTGGCGGGCCCTTCATCCTGAAAGAACTGGTGACGGACAACTACGCCCTGTTCGAGCGCAATCCCGATTTCACCTGGGCGCCGCCCGAGCTGTACGATCACCCGGGTCCGGTCTTCCTGGACGAGCTGCAGATTCTCTTCATCGGCGAAGAGCAGACGGTCCTGGCCGCTTTGGAGACGGGCGAGATCTCCCTGGCCGGCATCCCGACGCAGAACCTGGCCGGCGCGGAAGCGAACCCGGATATCGATGTGCACGTGGCCCAGTTGAGCCAGATCCGCTATGTCGGCTTCAACACATCGAAGGATCCCTGGACAAATCCTGACCTGCGACGGGCATTCGCCTACGCCACCGATCGGCAGGAATTCGTCACGCTGGCCTGGGACGACCTGGCCGAGCCGCTTTATCAGCCGCTGCCGCCGACCATCTGGGGCCACAACCCCGATCTGAACGCGATGGCGCCCAGCTTCGACCCCGAGAAAGCCGGCGCCATGCTGGACGAGCTGGGTTATGTCGATGCCGATGGCGATGGCTTGCGCGAAGACCCGGACGGCAATGACTGGACTGTGCCGCTGGCGACGGCGTCGCCCGATGAGTGGCTGCGGCAGGCCGAAGTGCTGGAGGCGCAATGGCGCGCCGTCGGCATTCCGCTGCAGATCGATGTGCTGGAATTCTCGGCCTTGATCGACCTGACAACCACCGGCGAGCATGATCTCTTCCTGCTGCTTTATGGCTACCAGGACCCCAGCATCTTGACTTACTTCTTCGATCCGGAACGCAAGGGCGGCAGCAACCGCGCCTGGTTCTCGACCGATGAATTGACCGACCTGCTGGTCGCGGCCGATTCGCAGCTTGATCCGGACTTGCGTTATGAGGCGGTGACGGCGGTGAGCCAGTACATCATTGAAGCGTCGCCCTGGGTCTACCTGGCGGTGCCGCCGGCGCTGACGGGCGTGCGCACAGAGCTGATGGGCTGGCGCATCCATCCCGATACGAGCTTCCTGTATTGGAACGCCTACTTTGAGACGGAGTAAAGGCCGGCGGGATCCGCTACCAAGCTTCTAACCCCCCTCTAAATCTCCCCCCATTGCAATGGGGGGAGACTTCAGCTTTACTGAGCGAGATCGTCACGAAATCGGAGATCGATATGCCGCGGATGCACCAATCAAACGTGCCAAGCACTTCGGCTGCGCTCCCCCTCTCCAATGCTTTGGGGAGGGGGCCGGGGGGAGGGGTTGGCCAGCGTAAGGACGAAAAGGACACTTTCACGTGAGCCAGTACATCCTGCGGCGCATCGCGATCGCTTTCCCCTTGATCCTGGCGGTGACGACGGTTGTCTTTGTCATGCTGCGGGTGGCGCTGCCGGGCGACCCGGCCCAGGTCATGGCGGGCGATCGGGCGTCGCCGGATCAAATCGAGCTGATCCGCCGCAAGCTGGGCTTCGATCGGCCCGTAGTCGAGCAATACCTGATCTTTCTGCGCAACTTCGCGCAGGGGGACCTCGGGCGCTCAGTCAAGTTTCGCGAGCCGGTCATGGGCGTGATCGCCAGGGCTTTTCCCTTCACGGTGACGCTCACCTTCCTCAGCGTGACGGTGGGCACGGCGATCGGCCTGCTCATCGGCGTCATCACCGCGATCTATCAGAGGACCTGGGTCGATAATTTCGGAATCGTGCTGACGGTCTTCTTCTTCTCCATCCCGACATTTTGGCTGGGGCTGATGCTGATTCTGATCTTTTCGGTGGGTTTGCGCCTGCTGCCGGTGCAGGGGGCGGGTACCTGGCGGCATTTTGTCCTGCCGGTGGCGACGCTGGCGGTGGGCCAGAGCGCGCTGATCGCCCGTTTGACGCGCTCAAGCATGATTGAAGTGCTCAGCACGGATTATGTGCGGACGGCGCGCTCGAAGGGTTTGGCGCGGCGGCAAGTGCTCATGCGTCATGCGCTGCGCAATACGCTGATACCGGTGATCACCGTTGTGGGGCTGTCGGTGGGCGGCTTGCTCGGCGGCGCTGTCATCACCGAGAGCATCTTCGGCTTGCCGGGCGTCGGCCGCCTGGCTATCGACGCCATTAGCAATCGCGATTATCCCATGATTCAAGGCGCGGTAATTCTGGTGGCCGCCTCCTTCGTTTTTGTCAATCTGCTCGTAGACATCATCTACGCCTTTGTCGATCCGCGGATACGCTATGCGTAGCGAAAGGCTGTTTCCGAAACAGTCGGCGCCGGCCGGCTTGTACCAACTTGTGCTGTTGAAGTTTGTGCGGAATCGCGTCGCGCTGGCTGGGCTTTGTTGTCTGCTGCTGCTGCTGCTGGCGATTCTATTCGCGCCGCAGGTGACGCCGTACGACCCGCTGCAAAAGAACACGCCGGAGCGCAATCAGGCGCCGTCGCTGGCGCATCCCTTTGGCACGGACAAACTGGGCCGGGATATCATGAGCCGCGTGCTTTACGGCGGGCGCGTTTCCCTGCAAGTCGGTTTCCTGTCTGTCGGGCTGGCTGTCATCATCAGCACGCCCCTCGGTTTGATCGCTGGTTTCTTCGGTGGCATCGTCGACAACGCCATCATGCGCGTGATGGATTTGATCCTCGCCTTTCCCGGCTTGATCCTGGCCATCTGGTTGGTGAGCCTTCTGGGCTCAAACATCAACAACGTCATTATCGCGATCGCCTTCTTCTCCCTGCCGACATTTTCCCGCCTGATACGCGGCGTCACGCTGTCCATACGCGAGATGGAGTATGTGATGGCGGCGCGCAGCATGGGGGCGGGTTCGCTGCGCATCATGTTCTTTCACATCCTGCCCGGCGTCTTGGGCCCCATGATCGTCTTGACGACGCTGGGCGTTTCCGGCGCGATTGTCGCCGGCGCGAGCTTGAGCTTCCTCGGCTTGGGCGTGCGGCCGCCGACGCCGGAATGGGGGGCGATGCTGGCCGACGGGCGCAATTATCTGCGCACGCAGTGGTGGATCGCGGTCTTCCCCGGCATGACGATTACGCTGGTGGTCTTGATATTGAATATCATCGGCGATGCCCTGCGCGACGCGCTCGATCCGAATGTGCGGGCCTAAGTCGCTGCCTCGCGCCTGTCATATACGGACACGCTAGAGCGGTCGCCCATACAAGGCTTGTCCGATACTGGGTCATTCGAGCGCGAATCTTTCACCCCATCCCCGACCGCCTGTGTCTACGCGGCGCGGCCCTCTCGCCGTATTTATAGCGAGCATCCCAACAAGCTAGGGAAGCGGCGTTTTGTCGCTAATTGAACGGTCTCGACGCCGAAAAACCGCGCGCGGTCTAGTCGTCGTCTAGGGTGAGCAGATTGAACCGCTTGTAGAGCTCTTCGAGGCTTTCGAGGCGTTCGCGCATTTTTTCCGGATAGCGCAGGGAGAGGGCGCCGAGGATGGCGTCGAGCAGGGCGAAGAGCGCGACTGTATTGCTGTAGAGACGCAGGCGGTATGGCACGATCAGGGCAAGGTCGGAACGAATGGCCGCGGGCGAAACATGGCTGTCGGTGACGGCCAGCACGGCGGCGCCACGCTGCTTGCCGACCTCCATCACCGTCAGCGTGTCGCGGGTGTAACGGGCGAAGCAGAGCGAGAAGACCAGATCGCCCGCCACCAGCGGCGTTAGCTGCGCCGCGATAGCATCAATGCCCGGTGTCAGCACGGTGGTGTCCGGGCGGATGTAGCGCAGGACGATGCCGAAATTAAGCGCGAGCGGGAACGAGGAGCCCAAGCCGATGATGTAGACATGACTCGCTTGATCGACCATATCAACGGCGCGATCGAAGACATGAGTAGGGACGTGCTGCGGCAGATCAAGCAGGCTGCGCACTTCATCGCGCAGCACCGTGCTGAGCAGGTGCGCCTCTTCCTGGTCAGCGGTCGAGAGGTCTTCCAGCAATTGCTGCGAGCCGATCTGCATACGCTGGTCGAAGCGGGCCTGATTCAGAAATTGGCTGCGCAGAACGGATTGCAGCTCCGGGAAACCTTCAAAGCCGAGCGCCTGGGCCGTGCGCACCACCGTTGACGGATTCACGCTGACCGCCTCGGCGATCTCAGTGATGGTTAGGTGGATGACGCCGATGCCGCCTTCAAGCAGGAATCGGGCGACTTTGCGCTGGCTGCGCGATAGGGATTCGTGGTGGCGGCGAATCCAGCGTACGATGTCTTCTTGCGGTTTGGCTTCGTTCATAATTTTGCCCGTAGGTCAGTGTCTAAGCGACTGCCGCTCAGCAATGATGCGACCACAGATCCGTGCTCAGGTATTTTAAGCCGGAGTCGGGAAGCAGGATGGCGATGCGCCCGCCACGATGCGCGCCCCGCAGGAGTTGCAGGGCGCCGGCGAGGTTGGCGCCTGATGAGATGCCGGCGAATAACCCTTCTTCTTTTGCCAGACGGCGTGTCATTTCAATGGCGTCGCCATCGCTGACTTGCAGGAAGCCGTCGATCAGCGCGCGATCAATCTGCGCCAGCTCCGGCATAGAGTAGCCGCCGCCCTGGATTCTGTGCCTGCCATCTGTGACTGGCCCGCCGGCGAGGGCGGCCGCGCCTTGCGGTTCGACGACATAGCATTGTATCGCCGGGTCGCATTCTTTGAAGTATTGAGCGCAACCGGCGAAAGATCCGCCGCTGCCGATGAAATCGCAGAAGGCGTCGATGCCGCCCGATTGGCGCATGATTTCAGGGGCGGTATGGCGGTAATGGGCGCGCGCGTTGCCCGGCAGTTGAAACTGGTCGGCGCGGAAGGCGCAGCGCTGACGGACGATTTCCCGGGCTTGTTCTTCGACGCGAGCCAGGTCGGCGCCGGTGACTTCGCCCGGCGTCGAATCGGGGCATTGATCGACGAGCTGCACTTCGGCGCCCAGCGCCTTCATCATGCGCGCTCGTTCGACCGAGTTGCCGCGGGACATCACCGCGACGAAGCGGTAGCCCTTGGCGGCGCAAACGATAGCCAGGCCGGTGCCGGTATTGCCGCTGGTTAGCTCGACGACGGTGTCGCCGGGCTTAAGCGCGCCGGCCTGCTCGGCATCTTCGATCATTTGCCGGGCGATGCGGTCCTTTTTTGAGTAACCCGGATTGAAATATTCGAGCTTGGCGAAGACGCGCCCGTCATCGCCGCCGGTGATGCGCCCAAGCTCCACCAGCGGTGTGTCGCCGATGACATCAAGGACGGACGCGCAGAGTTTGGCCCGTGTCAAGTCGTCGCTTCCTGGGTCATGCGGTTTTGAATGTCTCGCTCGCGCCTATGTCGTATTCTTGCGTCATGCGCAGCCCGATTATAAGTCGGGGGCGGAGGTTTGTAAAACAGACTTGTTTCGAGCAATGCGTCCATCTCGGTTAAATCTAAAATTGCGGCCACCGGGGGCGCGTAGACAGAGCCGGCCCAGGCCTATACACATGCCGAGCCGGAGTTGAAGTTGCTTTGGCTGCTTGTCTGCCAAATGTACCACTTTTCTCGGTGCTAAACATAAGTGAAGACGCTGGCTTTGCTCTGCGTTGCCTTCGATAGACAGGCGGGTTATCATGGGGTACTTCGATTTCGACTGTGTCCTGGATTATGACCGAGAACATCGTCATTAGCGAATTGCAGAGCATGCGCGAACTGTCCGCCACTGTGGAATTGCAGAAGGCGGTCTGGGGCATGGACGATGCGGAAGTCG
Source organism: Chloroflexota bacterium (assembly GCA_011523545.1). GTDB lineage: Bacteria > Chloroflexota > Anaerolineae > Aggregatilineales > Phototrophicaceae > UBA6055. Next base: position 73,762 of record WTGN01000022.1, read on the forward strand.
CTTCGCCACATACGCTGCGGGCGATTGTACATAGCGGCGGGGCGGTCTTCGGGGCGGCGGCGCAGGGGCGGCTGGTCGGTTTCTGTTTCGGTTTCGCGGCGCCGCGCGCGGGCGAGCTTTGGCTCTGGTCGCACATGACGGGCGTCCACCCCTGTTTTCAGCGCGCGGGCGTCGGCTTCATGCTCAAGCAGGCGCAGCGGGATTGGGCGCTGAGGCAAGGTTATCGCTGGATGGCCTGGACATTCGACCCGCTGCAGTGCGGCAACGCCAATTTCAACTTCAATCGGCTGGGTATAACCGCTGGCGCCTACTCGGTCAATCATTATGGCGATATGCAAGATGGCATCAACGCCGGTTTAGCCAGCGACCGCCTCGAAGCGCATTGGCGGCTGGACGCGCCCCATGTGCGTGAGATGGCCGCCGGCGCGCCTCGCTCGGCTGAGCAAGACTTGTCGGATCTGCGCAAATTGCTCTATGTAGATGCCGCGGGCGCGACCCGCCATATGCGGGAAACAGCGCCCGATGGCGGCCGATACGGCATTGAAATTCCGCTCTGTATCGCCGAGTTGAAGCGGCGGGACATTACACGCGCAAAACAATGGCAGCTTTGCCTGCGCGAGGCGATAACCGATTTGTTGGCGGCGGGTTATATCGTCAGCGGCTTCGCGCGCGGCAGCGAGGCAGGTTGTTATATTTTAAGCCAGCGGCAATCCCGGTCCATGCCACTAGAACCCCATCCCCCGGCCCCTTCCCCAGCCAGCTAGGGAAGGGGAGCGCAAGAGCCGAACAACTTACACGGCGATGGGTTCGGCAGTACAACAGAGCTGCAGCAACTCGCCAACAAACTCAAGCGATTCCAGATTGTTGCAAATTGCATAGAGACGATCGGCTTGATCTTGCGGGACGAGATCGCCACTGAGCACGCTGAATTTCCGGCGCATTTCGCCGTCGGTCATGCGGAATTCGGGCTCGCCTTTCATATTCGGGATATAGGCTTCGCGCGCTGTGCCATCGGCCAGCGTAATCCGCAAGCGGCAGCCATTTAGATCTGGATAGCGCGCCTCGATTTCATCGTCCACCTCGACATCGATGAGATTGCGCAGGCGGCGCACTTCCGGGTCGTCCCAAGCGGCGAAGTCCTGCCGCCAGGCGCTGCCCTGCTTGAGGGCGACGGCGGTCGAGATGCGGATGCTCAAGCCGGCCACCTCGCGCGATGGCGGGTTGGGATCGACGCGGAAGATCGGGCGAGTGGCGTAGGCATAGGTTTGCAGCTGGATGCGCTCGATGTCGTTGGTATCGAGCGGGCCGGCGGCCTGGATCGCCTGCACCGCGTCAATGGCTTGATGCGTATGGCGGCAGCCGCCATGTGGCTTGAAGCCGGTACCGAGGATGGCGAAGTCAGCCCCGAGGTCAGCGAATGTATCGGGGTCGAAGCCGTCGCCGAAGGCGCTGAAGAAGCCGTATTCGCCATCGAGAGCGCCGCGCGGCCCATAGAAGCCGGCCTCGGCCAGGCGCAGGGCGAAGACAGCATTGCGGGCGGCGAAACCGGCAATCAAGTCTTTGGTATCGCAGGGGCCGCTTTCGTAGACGTATTGCTCCGTGCCCGACGCGAGATCGGCGGCGAGGGCGATGGTGTTGATTGTGCGCTCTCGATCGAAGCCGGCGCAGCGGGCAGCGGCAAGCGCAGCGGAAATGGCGCCGAGCGTGCCTTTCAGATCGAGATGCGGATGCTCAAGCCGGCCACCTCGCGCGATGGCGGGTTGGGATCGACGCGGAAGATCGGGCGAGTGGCGTAGGCATAGGTTTGCAGCTGGATGCGCTCGATGTCGTTGGTATCGAGCGGGCCGGCGGCCTGGATCGCCTGCACCGCGTCAATGGCTTGATGCGTATGGCGGCAGCCGCCATGTGGCTTGAAGCCGGTACCGAGGATGGCGAAGTCAGCCCCGAGGTCAGCGAATGTATCGGGGTCGAAGCCGTCGCCGAAGGCGCTGAAGAAGCCGTATTCGCCATCGAGAGCGCCGCGCGGCCCATAGAAGCCGGCCTCGGCCAGGCGCAGGGCGAAGACAGCATTGCGGGCGGCGAAACCGGCAATCAAGTCTTTGGTATCGCAGGGGCCGCTTTCGTAGACGTATTGCTCCGTGCCCGACGCGAGATCGGCGGCGAGGGCGATGGTGTTGATTGTGCGCTCTCGATCGAAGCCGGCGCAGCGGGCAGCGGCAAGCGCAGCGGAAATGGCGCCGAGCGTGCCTTTCAGATCGAGGCCGCGGGCGCGCTGCATCGGGCGCACCTGACGGCCGACGCGCACGGCGAAATCATAGGCGGCGACGATGGCGATGAGCATATCAGCGCCGCTGCTGCGATAAGCTTCGCCGACGGCCAGGACAACGGGAACGACCTGAGAGGCGATGTGACCGGCGGAGCGATGCGAGTCGTCCATGCCGAGGATTTTGACCGTGACGCCGTTGGCGAAGGCGGCGCCCTCCAATGACGCGCGCTCGCCCGCGCCCAGAATGGTCGCCTCATCGCCAGCCATCATCGCGCTGGCGTAGCGCAAGGCTTTCTGCCCCAGGTCGCGCTGATAACCGCCCAGCCCGGCGCCGATGGAATCGAATACGAGCGTCTTCGCCAGGTCGAGGGCCTCCGCCGGGATGTCGTCTAGTTGGAGCGAAAGGCTGTAGTCGGTGATTTGTTCGAGCAAGTTCATGAGATTGTCCTTTTTCGTGGGCGAGGCGGCGACTCGCCCCTACAAATTCTGGGTTGGGCGAGTCACCGCCTCGCCCCTACGGATCCTGGGTTGGGCGGGCGGACTGGCGGCTCACCCCTGCAGGCCTTGCAAGAGCTTCGCTGTAGTTTCAGTCATGTAGTTTACCTCATCCGCGGTTAATTCGGGCGTCACCGGCAGGTTCACGATTTGGCGCGCTAGCATATCAGTCACCGGCAGATTGTCGGCGCCGGGCAAACCGGCCGCGTAGACGGTGTAATGGTAAATGGGCGGGGCGTAGTGGATGACCGCTTCAATGCCGGCTTCCCGCAGTTCACGATGTAGGGCCGCCTGGCAATTGACCCGGATGGCGTAGGAGCGGAAGGTCGGCTCGGCTTCGGGGCGGAAGCGGGGCGTGAGGGCGCGGGTATCGGCGAGGCCTTCTTCCAGGGCGGCGGCGATGGCGCGGCGTTGAGCGGTCCAGGCGCGCAGCTTGGGCAGCTTGACGAGCAGGAGCGCGGCTTGCAGGCCGTCCAGCGGCACATTGTAGCCTTCGGCGACATAATTCTGGTAGCCGAGAGTGATGTCGCCGGCTGGGTCATAACCATAGCCCGTGAGCAAACGCAGCTCGGCGTGGATGCCATCGTCATTGGTTACAAGCATGGCGCCGTTGCCAGCGCTGCCGAGCGGTTTGAAAGGCGCGAAGCTGAACATGGTCACATCGGCGAAGCTCCCGACGGGCGCGCCATGATCGCGGGCGCCGGTCGCGAGGGCGGCGTCTTCGATGATCTTCAGTTGATGCTTGTCCGCGATGGTCCGCAGCGCCTTCACGTTTGCCGGGTGACCATGCAGGTCGACTGGCAGCAGGGCGCGCGTCTTCGCTGTGATGAGCGCTTCGACGAGAGCGGGATTCATGGTGTAGTCGTCTTCGAGCACATCGCAGAGCACGGGGCGGGCGCCGCATTGGCTGATGGCGCCGGTGGTGGAAATATCGGAGTTGGCAACGGATATGACCTCGTCGCCGGCGCCGATGCCGCAGGCGCGCAGGGCCAGGAACAAGCCGATGGTGCCGGAGTGGACGGCGACGGCGTAACGGGCGCCGACTTCACGCGCGAAGGCGGCTTCCAGCTGGGCGCGGATCTCGTAACTGTGGCGATAATCGCCGAAGAGGATTGGCTCAAGCGCGGCGCTGATTTCAGCGCGCATGCGGAAATGGGTCTCGTTTGCGCGCGAGCGCGGGACGCGGAATGGCACGCCCATCAGGCGCGGCCGCGGATGTTGGGGTCGAGGAAATCCCGCAGCCAATCGCCGAGGAAGACGACGCCGAGCACGGTGATGGTGATGGCGATGCCGGGGAAGGCGGTCATCCACCAGGCGCTGTTGATGTATTGCCGGCCATCGGAGAGCATCAAACCCCAGGTGACAGTCGGTGGCTTGACGCCCAGGCCAAGAAAGCTGAGCGACGACTCGGCCAGGATGGTCACGCCGACCTGCACCGCCGCCAGCACAATGGCCGAGGCGACAACATTGGGCAGGATGTGCAGCAGCATGACCATGGGGCGGCTCTGCCCCAGGGCGTAAGCGGCGATCACATATTCCATCTCCCGCACTTTGAGCACCTCGCCGCGGATGACGCGGGCATAGGTCGTCCAGCCGGTGAAGCCGAGAATGAGGATGAGCGTTGACAAGCCGGCGCCGACGACGCCCGATATCGCGATGACGAGGATGATGAAGGGGATGGCCAGCAAGCCATCGACGATGCGCATGAGGATGCTGTCGACGGGGCCGCCGATGAAGCCGCTGATGAGCCCGTAAATGACGCCGAGTGTGCCGGATATGAGCACGGAAAAAACGCCAACCAGCACGGAGACGCGGCTGCCCGAGATGATGCGGCTGAGAATGTCGCGGCCGAGTTGATCGGTGCCGAGCGCGAAGGTGTTGCCGTTATTGTCCACATATCCAGGCGGCTCGAAGCGGGCGCGGATGTTCCTGCCCAGCGGATCCTGAGGCGAGATCAGGGGGCCAAAAAAGGCCAATAGCACAACAGCGGCGACGATAAAACTGCCGGCCACGCCGACCGGGCTCTTGAACAAGATGGCCAGAAGCCGCAACGGCGCGCTCCGGCGGACGGGCATGTCGGCAGTGGCGACTGTGCTGCTTTGATGCTTGCTCTTGGCGTCCATCAGCGTCTTTTATTGAAACTTGATGCGCGGGTCAAGGATGATGTAAATCACATCTATCGCGTAATTAATAAGAATGAAGGACAAGGCGAAGAATAACAAACCGGCTTGAACGACTGTATTGTCGCGCACGCTGATCGAGTCGATCATGAGCCGGCCCAGCCCGGGCCAGGAAAATACGCTTTCGACAACAACCGAGCCACCCAGCAGCCAGCCGAGCTGCAAACCAAATACGGTGACGATTGGGATCAGGGCGTTGCGCAGGGCATGGCGCAGGATGACGATCTTTTGCTGTAAGCCTTTGCTCCTGGCGGTCCGCACGTAATCCTGGCTGAGCACTTCGAGCATGGCCGAGCGCGTCATGCGGGAGAGGCGGGCCGCCATGCCGACGCCGAGCGTGGCCGACGGCAGGATGATGGCTTTCGGTTCCAGGGCGCCAAAGGCGGGCAGCATGCGCAAATGAACGGAAAAGATGATGATGAGCATGAGGCCGAGCCAGAAGCTGGGCATGGCGGTGCCCAAGGAGGACAGGGACGTGATGATCAGGTCCAGCAGGCTGTTGCGTTTGAGCGCGGACAAGATGCCGAGAGGCACGGCGATGGTCAGGCCGATGGCGGCGGAGGCGGCCGCCAGCATCCAGGAGTAGCCCAGGCGTTCAAAGACAAGCTCCATCGCGGGCCGTTTTGCCAGATATGACTTTCCGAAATCGCCGGTGATGGCCTTGCTGATGAAGGTCAGGTATTGCTCGCCCAGGGGTCGGTCGAAGCCCCAGAATTTTCGCATCTGTTCGATTTGCTCTTCGCTGAAGAAGTCGGGCGCGACGACCAGTATCGGGTCGCCACTTAGACGCAGGATGAAGAAGACGACCACGGAGACAATGAACATGGTCACGATTAGCTGGATCATTCGGCTGATGAAGAATCCGCGCATGGTTGTGCCAATTCCAAAGCTCTATGTATGTACGGGCGAGCCGACGGCTCGCCCCTACGCGCCAAGCAAGTTCTCGTTAGGGCGACCCAATGAGCCGCCCCTTCGAACGAATACTGGCGGGCTTACATATCATCCGCGAGACGGAGGTCGCGGAAGATCATCCAGCCGTCTTTGCGTGGCGTGAAGTCGAACTCGGCCGTATTCAACGCCATCACACTTGTGACTTCAAATACGGTGATCGTCTGGGTGAGGTCAATGTAGAATTCCCACCACTGTTCCCAGAGGTCGAGGCGCTCATCCATATCGATGGTCACCTGGATCGCATCGGCGACGGCATCCCACTCTTCGTTGCAGACGCTGTAGGCGACCGCATTCCAGTCGCACTGGTAGAAGAGCGGCAGCAAGGCGGGACCACAGCCCAGCGTCGCCAGCATCAGCTCGCGGTTGTTGCCGCTGCGCTGGACTTCGACCGCAAAGGCGGAGGCGTCGCGCACGGTCAAGTCGACGGTGAAGCCAACTTCCTCAAGCAAGGCGGCCGCCACTTCGGCGACTTCCTTAGCGCTGCCGCCACGGCCGACTACCGGCGTATCAAGGTGAAGCGTGGGGCCTTCGCCCTCGGCATAACCGGCCGCAGCCAGGTATTCCTTCGCCAGATCGGGGTCGTACCAGTCGGCGATGATATCGGGATCGGCGTATTTTTCGGCGAAGCCTTCCGGATAGTAGGAGCAAACGCGGGCCAGGCGCGCCTGAGCGGAGCCGTGCACTTCCGCCAGCAGGTGACGGTCGAGCGCATGGGTGATGGCCTTGCGCACGTTGATATCCAGCGTCGCCGGCTCATAATCGGGGAAGGTCTCCGGGAAGGCGCCGCTCTCGGTATCGACGCGCGCGTAGTAGTGGTACATGACGTTGGACGATTCGCTGAGCAGGCTGATGCCTTCGGCGGCTTCCAGGTTTGCGCGGTCAGGCACGGGCACGCCGGCCATCATGTCAATTTGCCCGGCGAGCAGCGCGGCAACCTGCGCCGACGGCTCGGGGATGACCTGGAAGACGACGCGGTCAACCTCAGGCCGGCCGCTGTGATAATCGTCCCAAGCCTGGAAGACGTAGCGATCGTTCTCGCTGAGCTCAACCAGCGTGTATGGGCCGGAGCCGACGGGGTTGCGGTTGAATTCTTCCTGGCCAACTTCTTCAAAGTAAGCGGGCGGGATCAACTCACAGCCGTTGTAGCTGACGTCATATTCAAAGTAGGCATGTGGCTCTTCGGTGGTGATATCGACAGTCAGGTCATCCACGACGATGACTTCCTTGACGAATGCCCATTGCTGATAGAGCGGGATATCGCCGATCGGGTGGCGGACGCGGTCGATATTCCACTTGATGGCATTTGCATCAACCGGCTCGCCATTGTGGAAGGTATTGCCTTCGCGCAGGTGGAAGCGCCAGGTGGTGTCGTCAACGGCTTCCCAACTGTGCGCCGCTTCCGGGTCGTAACCATCGCCATCGGCAGCGCGGCCGATCAGGCAGTCGTAATACAGTCTGAGCATCCAGTGGGTGGAGCCGTACCAGTGCGAATGGGCATCCATCGGGCGGATGGGCCCGCTATGGGCGAAGACAAATTCGGTCATGTCGTCTTGCGCCGCTGCCGGAACAACGGCCAGGCCACCAACGAGGGCAACCAGGCTGATGAGCAGAAACAATTTTGCTACTTTCACGGTGTACTCCTTAGTAGGTTTAGGCGAAACGATATTAGCAGATGCTGCGCGAGCGCTTATTGGCAATAGCCACCTCCTTCATGCTCCTTTAATTGTGAACTCTCGCTAAACGTTTCACTGTTGGGCGGCATAGTAAGCGAGTTTGTCCTCATCAATCTCGACGCCCAAACCGGGACCGGGCGGCGGCGGCAGAATCTGGCCTTCAGGTTGGTAAGGCTCGGCCAGGATGGTATCGGTCATATCGGAGAAGCCAGCCGGCCATTTGGCGATGGGCGTCGCGGCGGCCAGGTGAGCGGCGGCGGCGGCGATGATATCAAAGTAAGGCGCGACCGAAATCTCCAGCCCGGCCGCCTCGGCAATAGCCGACATGCGCTGGCATGGCAACAGCCCGCCGTAACGATGGATCTTGTAATGCAAGACATGGGCCGCGCCTTCCTTCGCGATTTCGTAGACGCTGCGGGGCCCGCCGCCGGTCGATTCGTCGGCTTGCAGCGGCGTCTCCAGCCGCGTCGCCAACTGCGCCATCTCATCCAGATAACGCACAGGCTGCTCAAAGAGACCGACGCCGCCCAGCCTTTCCAACTGAGTGAGCGCTTGCACCGCATCGCCGAGAGTATACCCCGTATTGCCGTCAAGTTGAAAGCGAATTTCGTCGCCCACCAGGTCGCGCAGTTGACGATACCAGGTGATGTCCTCATCGACGGTGAAGCCGATCTTGGTCTTGTACCAGGTCCAGCCGGCTTCGGCGCTGAGCTTTTCGATGCGGGCCGCCATCGCCGCCGGCGCTTCCCGTTCGACGAAGCCATGGCAGACGGCGCCGGGCATGCATTGGCCGCCGAGCAATTCGTAGACCGGCCGGCCAAGCGCTTTGCCCTTAATGTCCCAACAGGCGAAGTCGATGGCGGTCATGGCGTTGATGGCGGTGCGGTGGGCTTGAAACATGCGCTGATGCAGGCCTTCGATGTTGAAGGGATCGGCGCCAAGCAGGGCCGGGCGCAGGCGGTCGTCAAGATGATGCTTAACCGTCTCGACCGAGTCGCCGCCCCAGGCGCCGCCCGCGACCGTCTGGCCGATGCCGGTGACGCCGTCGTCAGTCTCGACCTGCACGACTACGGTATTGGTCGCGGTGGAGACCCCGTAAGCGGTTGCCAGGTCGCGGCTGCGGTTGATGTTGACGATGGTGCTGGTGATATTGGTGATTTTCATTTTCTACTCCGGCGGGCGACTCAGCGAGTCGCCCCTACAGCGCCTTTGGCAGGCGGGCGACATGATATGTCGCCCCTACAATTTCACTCTCAGGCGGGCTGATTATTTCAGCGCCATTTCCGGTTCCGGAATGGTTAAACGGACGAGCTCGGCGACATCGGCGAGGCGCTCCAATTGCGCACAGCGATCCAGGATACTGGCGATTTGCTCGGGCGGGAGCATGTTGCCGACCAGGTATCGGAACTTCTCTTCGAATTCAGCGTCGCTGAGCATATTTTCCGGCTCGCCTTTGGCATATTCGACGCGGCCTTTGTACTGCGCCCCGTCATCTGTGGCGATGCGAACTTCGCAGCCATTGGTCAGCGGATGGCCGGCCTGGATTTTCTCGTCGAGGCCGACCTTAACCAATTGGCGCAGGCGGCGCTGCTCGGGTTCGTCATAAGTTTCGATGTCTTCGCGGAACCAGGCGCCGCGCGTCAGGATAACGGAGACGGTGACCGGCAGGCTGAAGCCGGCCTGGCCGACCGCCTGCGGCTCATAATTGACGCGGAACTCGGGCGTGATCGCTTCGAGATAAGTGTCGACTTCGATAGAGCTGATGGCGTCGAGATCGGGCTGCCCCTGATTGAGCAGGTCCATGGTAGCGTCAACGCAGGAGTGGACGTGGCGGCAGCCGGCATGTGGTTTGAAGCCGGTGCGCGCCAGCGCCTCGCCATCAAGCGCATCGAGAAAGGCGCTGTCATAACCGGGCCCGAAAGCGTGGAAATAACCGTATTCGCCATCAAGGGCGCCGGGCGGGCCGCGAAAGCCGAAGTCAGCCAGCTTGGCGGCGTATATGCCGTTACGGGCGCCATAACCGGCGAGCAGGTCTTTGGTATCGCAGCTGCCGGCATCCCAGACATATTGCTCGGTGCCGCAGGCCATGTCCATCGCCAGGGCCAGGGCGTTGCTGGTTTTCTCGGCGGACAGGCTCATGGCTTTGGCCGCGGTCGCCGCGCCGCCGAGGCTACCGGCCTGGCTCTTGTGATCGAGCCCGCGCTCGCGCTGCCAGCTGTCGACGGCGGAATGAACCAGGTCCATCACATCGTAACCGACCGCCAGGGCCAGTATATACTGCTCGCCGGACAGGCCAAGCTGTTCGCCCAAGGTGAGCGCGACCGGCACCAGCTGCGAGGCGACATGGCCGGCGGTGCGATGGGAGTCGTCCATGCCCAGGTGCTTGCCCATGGTGGCGTTGGCCCAGGCCGCGCCTTCGAGCGTGCTGCGCCGTCCATCGCCGACGATGGTTGCGTCGAGGCCGGGCTGCATCCGCGCCGCGTAATCAGCCGCCAGCGCGCCCAATTCGGTCTGGTAGCCGCCGAGCATGGTGCCGATGAAATCGAGCGTGACCTGGCGGGCGCGGGTGATGGCCAGGTCGCTGAGGTCTTCGAAGCGGCGCTTGGCGACAAAATCGCCGATGATTTGCACGGCTGTTGGTTCTTTCATAAGAATGCTCCTTTTGCGGGCGACTCACCGAGTCGCCCCTACACTTCCCGTTGGTGACGGGCGGGCGACCCGATGGCTCGCCCCTACAATCATGCGTTAGGGCGAGAGGGCCAGCCAAGGCGCGCCCTTACGGATTCGCCTTGGGTTGATGCATCAGGCCTCCAGTTGCATGTAGTAGCGGTCGGCGTGATGGGGCGAGAGGCGGACGGCGCCCTCCGGCGTCACCAGGAAATTATCCGAGATCAAGAAGCCGCGGTCATTTTCCAGCACGGTGCCCGGATGATAGGAGAGTACCATATTTGGCTTCAAGACGAAATCAGGCGCGCCCATCGAGTTTGGACCATCGCTGCCATCGAGGCCGGTGCTGTGGCAGTCGGGCGTATGCTTGCCAGCGACCGGGAAGCCGCGCTCGCTCAGCGCCTTGTCATTGGCGTCGGATATATCGCGGAAGGTGGCGCCGGCTTTGGCGGCAGCTGATGATGACTCGACCGCCGCCAGGTAGCCATCCAGCAGGGCCTGCACATCGTCGGGCAGCGGCTCGAAGGAGAATACGGTCGTCATCTCCAGCCAGTAACCGTAGGGCGATTCGTAGACGATCTCAAAATTGATGATGTCGTCGCTTCCCATGCGCAGGTCTTTGGGCGTGGGCACGGTGTAGGGCGTGCCATCGATCGCCAGTTTCGTCCGCCCCCAGAACGCGCCGAAGGACTTGATGTAACCCTCGACGGCGGCGCAGACATCCCAATAGCGGGCGCCGACGGCGGCCACATCTTTGAAGACATCCATGGCGGAATCGAGAATGGCGCCGTTCTGTTGGATGGCTTCGAGCTCGAAGGGCGATTTGATCTGGCGGATTTCGTTGAAGGCGTCGGTGACCTCGACCATTTCGTAACCGTCGAGGGCGGCGGCGAAGGCCTGATAAGTGCCCAGGCTCATCAGTTTGCTCATGTTGACCATGCCGATGCGCTTGCTGCCGCTGGCGTATCCCTTGGCGACATCGACGGTGGCGGTGACGATATCGCCCGGCGGGGTGAAGACGCGCTCGGGCAGGGTTGTTGTTTCGTTGCGGCTCCAGACGGCCTGGTAAGAACTCCAAACATGCAGCCAGGGCTGCGGATCATCGGCGCCGAGGATGGCATAGGCGACGCCGCCCCACAAATGCGCGTGCGTGATGTAGCGAATGCCGCCCATGCCGCCCGGCATCGCCTGCCCGCTGATGATCAGGGCGTCGAGGTCCATCGCCTTCATCATGGCTTGCAAGCGCTTGACGCGCCGCGCGGTGTCTCGTTTCAGTGCGTCGTGGGTTAGCATAGATTTTCTCTCCTTACAATTCGTATGCGTATGGTTGATTAAACTTGAATTCTGTCCCGATGCCGCGCTGGACCGCGCGCTGATACAACTGCGCCGCCACTGCCACATCTTCGATGCCGGTTCCGCCGGAGAGGAACAGCGTCCAGCGGCTGTTGGATTCGCGGGCGGGGACGCGCCCGGCGACGAGGGCGCCCAGGTCACCGACGACATGTGATTTGTCGATAGCGCCAGCTTCCAGCGGCATGATGATTTCGCCCTCTTCCGCCCAGCCCTGCTTCATCTCGTCGACGAAAACGCGGCTGTTGACGACGGTGCGCTCGTCAATTTCGCGCACCCAGGGATAGTGCGCGCCCATGGCGTTGATATGCAAGGCTTTGTCGGGCAGGTCGGCGCCGTTGAAGACGGGCACGGGCGAAGTGGTGATAGTGGTGACGATATCGGCATCAGCCAGCGCGGCGGCCGGCGACGTGACCGGGACCAGGTCGATGTCGAGCTCGGCGCTCATCCGCTGGCAGAAGGCGCGGCGCTTATCGGCATCGCGGCTGTATGCTTGCACGCGCTGGATATCTCTCACCTGCGTCAAGGCATATAGCTGCGAGCGGGCGTGGCGCCCGGTACCGAAGAGCGCGACGACTGAGCGGCCCGCCGGCGCCAGATAACGCGTCGCCAGCGCCGAGGCAGCGGCCGTCTTGAGCCAATCGAAATAGAGCACTTCCATGACGGCCGCAAGCGCGCCGGTATTTGTATCAAAGAGGAACATATAGGTTTCCAGGCCGCCCGGCAAGCCGGCGGTGTAGGCGTTCAAGCCGGCGCCACCAAGCCCGGGCAGGAGCGCCCCTTTGAATTTGAAGGAAGCTTTGCTGCCGGCCGGCAGATGGCCGCCGCCCCGGCTCTCGGACTCATCGCCGCGTATCCAGAGATTCTCGCGCGGGAAGGCCGCGCCCGCGCCATTGCCGATTTCGCGGTAGCCGTCTTCCACCGCCGCGATGTATTCCGGCAAGTCCATCAGACCGCGGAGTTCGTGATTGCGCAAAAAGAGGACCATTAGGCGCTACAGTTCATACTCATAAGCTTGATTGAATTCAAATTCCTTGCCGATGCCGCGTTCAAGGGCGCGCTGATAAAGGCGCTTCGCCACTGCGATATCATCGACTCCGGTGCCGCCAGAGAGGAACATAGTCCACTTGCTGTCTGGCAGGCGAGCGGGAACCGTTTCCGCCACCAGCGCGCCCAAATCGCCGACGACATGAGAATCGTCGATGAGGCCTTCAGCCATCGGAATGACGATCTCGCCGTTCTCGCGGATGCCCTGCCGCAGGACATCGACGAATACCCGGCTATTGACGACCGTATGCGTATCGATTTCACGAACCCAGGGGTAATGCGCGCCCAGGCCGTTGATGTGCAGGGCTTTATCGGGCAGGTCGGCGCCATCAAAGACAGGCTCGGGCGAGGTGGTGATGGCAGTGACGATGTCGGCGTCTTGCAAGGCCGCTTTCGGCGATGCGACCGGCAGAACGTCAATACCTAGCTCGGCGCTCATCCGCTGGCAGAAGGCGCGGCGCTTGTCGGCATCGCGGCTGTAGGTTTGCACGCGCTGAATATCGGCGACCTGGGTTAGCCCGTAGAGCTGCGAGCGGGCGTGGCGGCCGCTGCCGAAGAGAGCCAGGATGGAACTGTCCGGCGGCGCCAGATGGCGCGTGGCCAGCGCGGAAACGGCGGCGGTTTTCAGCCAGCTGAGGTACATGACTTCCATGATGGCGGCCAGCGCGCCGGTCTCGGCGTTGAAGAGGAACATGAAGGTTTCCAGGCCACCCGGCAAGCCAGCCGTGTAGGCGTTGACGCCGGCGCCGCCCAGGCCGGGCAGCAGCCCCGCCTTAAATTTGAATGAGGCTTTGCTGCCGGATGGCAGATGGCCGCCATAGGTATCGCTCTGTTGGCCCTTGATCCAGAGGTTCTCGCGCGGGAAAGCAGCGCCATTGCCGCGCCCGTATTCACGATAACCGGCGTCGACCGCGGCGATGTAATCGGCGATATCCATCAGTCCGCGGATCTCGTGATTGTGCAAGAGCAGGACCATTGATCGTTTCCCTTAGAGATCAAGCAGGGGCGAACGGCGCGCCCAGAGCGTGATGCAAGTTATGGCGACGCATGCGCCGGCGACGGCCAGCACGACGGATATGTTCCAGAATTCGGCGATGGCGCCGGCGGCCAGGGTCGTCAAGGGAATCAGCCCCCAGACCATGCCCCAGAGGCTCATCATGCGCCCGCGCAGTTCATCGGGCAGCTGCGTCAAAAGCAGGGCGTTGATCAGCGTCAGGAACAAGCCGGACGCGACGCCGACCAGGAAGATCCAGCCGAGGGCGAGCAGGGGCTGGCGAATGAAGGCGAAGACGACCATGCCCAAACCGAAGAAACTGGAAAATAGCAGGATCGCTTTGCCCTTTGGATAGACATCGCCGACGATGACGACAGCGAAGCCGGAGAGCGCGGCGCCCAGGCTGGCGCTGCCCACCAGCAAACCGAGCGCGGCCGGGCCTTCGTTGAGGGCTTCGGCGACGAAAATGGGCATCAGCTTTTGATAAGGCATGCCGATGGGCACGAAGACCAGGCTCAGTATCAGAAGACTAAGCAGCGCCCGATTGCGCCGAAAATAGGCGCTGATTTCGCTGAAGCCGCCCAAAATGCTGACTGGCGCGCCCGCCTTTCGCTTCGGGCTGGGCAGGAAATGCGTCGCTTTGAGATAAAGCGCGGCGCCGCCGGCATAGAGCGCGGTCTGGACGCAGAAGGTGGTATAGATGTCGGTGTACTGCAGGAGATAACCGGCCAGCACCGGACCGAAGAAGCCCATCAGGCGCGTGCCGGAATAACTCAGGGTGGTCGCGTTGAAGACCATGGCATCGGGCACGAGATTCGGCAGCAAGGCCATGCGCGCCGGCGCGTAGAAGGCGAAGGTCCCGCCCAGCATGAATGAGGCGATCAACAGCGCCAGCGGCTCCGTCGCGCCTGTGGCCGCCAGCAGGGCCAGCCCGACAGATGTCAGCAAGGCGACGGCCATCGCCCCCTGCACCACCCACTGTCGCTTCATGCGGTCGGCCAGCAGCCCGGAAAAGGGCGCGATGAAGAGCAAGGGCAAGCCGTAAGCGAAAGCGACCAAGCCGACCTGAAAGGGGGAGCCGGTCACTTCCAGCATGTGCCAGCCGAGGGCCACCGCCTGCAGCAGATAGGTGATATGCACGAGCACATTGGCCGCCCAGTACCAGCGGTAGACGCTCACGCAGAAGCTGCTGCGGTTCCAAATGGCGAGGATCATTGGGGATTCGCCCGATTCAATTGCGGGCGACCCGATAGGTCGCCCCTACATGTCTTCTCTCGCGCAGCAAGATCAATCAAGCAAGCTCGATCTCCTCGACCAGGTCGCCGACGATGGCAAGGACCTCGTCCTCGGGCGGCACGGGCCAGGATGCGCCGGTATCGACGACGATGCCCGCGCGCGGCGCTGTGATCCGCTCAATCGTCTCGCCGGAGAAAGGATGGCGGACATAACCGAGCTCATCGCCGGCCTGGACCTGTTGGCCGCGCAGGCGCTTGTCCATGAAGGTGAAGCCGCGCTCGCCCGTTGGGCTTATCAGCGTGTGCTCCCGGATGACCGCCACCGAGTCGACATCGGATTCGAGGCTGCCGCCGAGCATGCCCAGGTGACGCATGGCGTTAAGCACGGCATTGCGCATCATGCCCAAATCTTGATCGCGATAATCGCGCAGGCCCGGCCCGCCGCCGATGAAGGCGACCGCGACCGCTTTGCCAGCGCGCGCCGCTTCCCGCGCCATCGAGTTGTATCGGTCTTTTCCGAGCACAACCTGCGGCAGGCCCAGGGCCACCGCCAGCGCTTTTGAGCTATCGACATCGCCCTCGTCATGCACGCCGGCGAAGTGGTGGTAGCTCCATTGCGAGCCGGTGCGGATATCGAGCAGGGCGTCGGCATTGGCGATGGCCGCCTCATAATAGGCATGCACCAGTTGCTCGCTGACGCTGCCGCCGGCGTCGCCGCGGCCAAGGCGATTGAGATGCTTGTCATCGTAAACGCTGTTGACCCGCGCGAACTCGAAGCCGGAGCTGTTCATCAGCGGGACCATGATGAGCGCGCCTTTGACAGCGGCTGGATCGAGCTCGTTGACGACGTGTGGCAGGATCAGGGACGGTTCGATTTCGAGCCCGCTGGCGCCGGCTTGCACGACGAGCGTCGGGCCGTCGGCGGCGCCATTGACGATGTGCAGCGGGATATGCACGGGGAAGCGCCCGTGTGTTTCGCCGGTTTTGAAGAAGCCGAATGCTTTTTCACCTGGATTCGCTTGAATATTGCCTAGTTTCATGTGTTTTGAATCTCCTTGTCGGGCGAGTCACCGCCTCGCCCCTACGAATCTATCGGGATGCGGGCGAGTCACCGCCTCGCCCCTACGAATCTATCGGGATGCGGGCGACCTGATAGGTCGCCCGCATCCCGATAGATTCGTAGGGGCGAGGCGGTGAC
>WTGN01000096.1 GCA_011523545.1 Chloroflexota bacterium
TGCTGAGGGCGAGCACCGGGAACAATGTCCCCCAAGGGTGGACTGCCAGAATGACCTGGTTCTCGAAAACCATCCGCCCCCAGTCCGGGGTTGGCGGGGCAATCCCGAAGCCGAGGTAGGAAAGCGAGCTGATGGCCGTCAGCGCCCAGGACGCTCGCATCACGTATTCGACCAGCAGCACATCCAGCAGGTTAGGTATCAATTCCCGCAGGACGATGGTGGAGCGACGTTCTCCACGCGCCCGCGCCGCCGTAATGAAATCACGGGACACAATTCCCAGCGCAGCGCCCCGGGATATGCGAACAGTCGATACACCGAATGCGTAGCCCAGGGTTAGAGTAAGCACGCCGAATCCTGTACCGAGAGCCACGACAACGAGCAGTACGACGAGCAAACCAGGTATGGCCAGCAAGGCGTCAATCAGGCGCATAACCACTTCGTCAACCCGCCCGCCGATAAACGCGAGCAGAATGCCCAGCAGCCCGCCCCATAATACCGCGATCGCGGCGGCCAACAAGGCCACGCCGATCGCCGCGCGCCCCCCGAGCAGGACTCGCGTAAAGAGGTCGCGACCGAAGGAATCGGTGCCAAATGGATGTTTGGCGGAAGGCGCCGCCAGCCTGTTCTTGCCGTCAATATCATGGTGAGAATAAGGAACGATATAAGGCGATGCCACGGCGATGAACATATGAACGATGACGATCATCAGCCCGATTGTACCCTGCCGCGAACGGCGCAGGCTGCGCCAGATATAACCAAAAGAGCTCAGCGATTGAGCTAATCGTATTGGGACCGCCGAAAGTGATCTCATTCCTTCAGATTCCTAGCCGCGCAGTCCAGCCAATCGTGTGGCCTCTGCATACATGCGAGCCGGCGCGCCGTCATGCAGATCATAGCGCAGAGCCTCCAGCATAAATACCGGTTTTCGGGGGAAGTCGATGGCGCTGAAGACCTCATCAAATGGGATAGCGCCTTCGCCCGGCCCCATGTGCAGATCCCCTCGGCCCAGGGCGAAACTTGTGCTGCCCGAATAGGCCGAGATACCCATGTTGTCTTGCACGTGAAAATGTGTGGTCAGCGGCGCCAGGCGCGCAATACCCTCCAAGTAGTCGAATCCATTCCACTGTGATGACAGAAATGAATGCCCAAAGTCGATACAGACGCCAATCCCCGGATGGTCAATCGCTTCCACGAAGCGCGCGTGCATCTCAGGGAATGCGGTGTAACTGGCATTTTCGATAAAGCCGTGCGTTTCAATGCTGATATTCCCGCCCCAGCCGGCGACCTCATCAGCGTAACTCAGCAAGATGTCGCGTTCGCGCGCCATCAGCTCCTGCATTGGCTTCGACGTTCCAGCCGGCAATGTGAGGCGATAGCCGGCGTGATAAGCCATTGCCGTCGCGCCAACGGCTTTACCCACCTCAAGGCCAGCCTTCAACAGCGCTTGATGATATTCAAGATCGGCGATGTCAAACATGTTGGTCTCGCCGGGGAGATGAAAGGTGTAGCCTAATCGATCGCGGAACTTGTCCAGCACCGCGACCAATTGCTTCAGACGGCGCTGATCAGTGCGACCGCCAACCCACATACGCCAGGAAGCAGGCGACACTTCAACATAGTCATAACCGCAATCAATTAGCGTCTGTAAGTTCTCCGTCAATTCTTTCGGGGATGATCCCAACGGGACGGCGTAACCTATTCCTTTGAACGGCATGTTTCTCTCTCTTTGCTGCTCCTATTTAGTCCGTCTTGCGATACGCCCCGACTCAGACTAGCTGCGAAGCTCAGCTAATCTCTTGGCCTCGGCAAACATTCGCGCTGGTCCGTTTTCATCCAGGTCATGGCCCACAACCTCAAGCATAAATATCGGTTTTAGGGGGAAGTCGATGTCGCTAAACACCGCATCAAATGGAATAGCGCCTTCGCCCGGCGCCAAATGCAAGTCCCCTCGGCCCAGGGCGAAACTTGTGCTGCCCGAATAGGCCGAGATACCCATGTTGTCTTGCACGTGAAAATGTGTGGTCAGCGGCGCCAGGCGCGCAATACCCTCCAAGTAGTCGAATCCATTCCACTGTGATGACAGAAATGAATGCCCAAAGTCGATACAGACGCCAATCCCCGGATGGTCAATCGCTTCCACGAAGCGCGCGTGCATCTCAGGGAATGCGGTGTAACTGGCATTTTCGATAAAGCCGTGCGTTTCAATGCTGATATTCCCGCCCCAGCCGGCGACCTCATCAGCGTAACTCAGCAAGATGTCGCGTTCGCGCGCCATCAGCTCCTGCATTGGCTTCGACGTTCCAGCCGGCAGGGTGAGGCGATAGCCGGCGTGATAAGCCAGCACTGTCGCGCCAACCGCTTTGCCCACCTCAAGGCCGGCCTCCAACAGCGCTTGATGATATTCAAGGTCGGCGACGTCAAACAAGTTCGTCTCAAGGGGGAGATGCAAGGTGTAGCCTAGTCGGTCGCGGAACTTGTCGAGCACGGCGACCAATTGCTTCAGACGGCGCTGATCAGTGCGACCGCCTACCCACATTCGCCAGAGATCGGGTAATAATTCAACATAGTCATAACCGCAATCAATCAGCGTCTGCAAGTTCTCGGTCAATTCTTTCGGGGATGATCCCATAGGGACGGCGTATCCTATTCCTTTGAACGGCACGTTTCACTCCCTTTTCTGCTCCTAATTGGCCCGTCTTGCGATAAGCCCCGACGCAGACTAGCCGCGCAGACCAGCCAATCTCTTGGCCTCTTCTAACATGCGAGCTTGCCCGCCCTCATCCAGCACATTCCTCACAATCTCAAGCATAAATATCGGTTGTTGCGGGAAGTCGATGGCGCTAAACACTTCGTCAAATGGAATAATGCCGTCGCCTGGCGCCAAGTGCAAATCCCCTCGACCCAAGGCGAAACTCGTGCGGCCCGCGTAGGCCGGGATCCCCATATTGTCTTGCACATGAAAATGAGTGGTCAGCGGCGCCATGCGCGCGATACCCTCGATGTAGTCAAAACCATGCCATTGCGATGACAGGAAGGTATGCCCAAAATCGATACACAGTCCAATCCCGGGATGGTCAATCTCTTCAACGAACTTCGCGAGCATCTCGGGGAAAGACGTGTAACTGGTATATTGATACCAACCATGTGATTCAATGCTGATATTCCCGCCCCAGCTGGCAACGTCGTCGGCATAGCTCAACAAGATGTCGCGTTCGCGCGCCATCAGTTCCTGCATCGGCTTGGAGGTTCCAGCCGGCAAGGCGAGGCGGAAGCCGGCGTGATAAGCCAGCACTGTCGCGCCAACCGCTTTGCCCACCTCAATGCCGGCCGCCAACAGCGCTTGATGATATTCAAGGTCGGCGACGTCAAACAAGTTCGTCTCAAGGGGGAGATGCAAGGTGTAGCCTAGTCGGTCGCGGAACTTGTCCAGCACGGCGACCAATTGCTTCAGACGGCGCTGATCATTGCGACCGCCGACCCACATTCGCCAGAGATCGGGTAACAATTCGACATATTCATAACCGCAATCAATAAGCGTCTGCAAGTTCTCTGTCAATTCTTGCGCAGATGATCCCATATGGACTGCGTAACCTATTCCTTTGAATTGCATATTTCCCTCTCTTTGCCGATCAGAATTGGCTCGCAGTTTTATTCAGTCCGAAAGTGGCTAGCCGCGCAGGCTGCGCAGACGGGGATCGAGAAATGTGGTCACCAGATCGGCGCCCAGGTTGAAGAAGACATACATCACCGCCCAGAGCAAGGCGATGGCTTGAA
>WTGN01000008.1 GCA_011523545.1 Chloroflexota bacterium
GGAGTGAAGGGGGGCGACGAGTCACGCTTCCTATTCCGGGCTGGGCGAGCTTTCGAAAGCCCCTCCCTCGCTCTGGCGCGCGTAGACACTGCGCGTCGGGGAGGGTTTGGGGTGGGGGTAGTGGCGGTTCCAAGCGTCATGATTCCTGCACACCCTGGTTGTAGACGCGCATGACGAAGATCAGCCCGACCGCCAGCGACATCAGCAGGATGATGTAGGACAGGGCCGCGCCCAGGCCGACGCGCAAATCGCGGAAGACCAGCTCGTAGTTGTAGAGCATCAGCGTCTTGGTGAACGGATTCATCGAGCCGCCGGCCGAGCCGCCCGCCGTCAGCGTCCAGATGACATCGAAGATTTGGAATGCGGCGATGAATTCGACCACGAGGGCGATGCCGAAAGACGGCAGCAGGAGCGGGATGGTGATGAATCGCACGCGTGAAAGCGCGCTGGCGCCATCCACCTTGGCGGCGTCGTAGAGATCATGGGGGATGCTCTGCAGGCCCGCCAGCAAAATGATGGTGGGGAAGGCGTAACGCGTCCAGGTCTGCACCACAGTGACCCAGAAAATCAGATGCTCCGGCTCGCGCAGCCAATACTGATATTCGTCTATCAAGCCCAATTGATAGAGGAAGCCGTTGAGCGCGCCATACTCTCCATTGAGCAGCCAGCCCCACAAGAAGCCGTTGACCACGCCGGGCAGCATCCAGGGCAAAAAAGTCAAGGTGCGCACGACGCTGCGGCCAGGGAAGCGCTGGTTCAAGAGCATGGCGATACCGAAAGCGACCGCCATCTCCAGCGGCAGCGTGATGATGACGACTTTGAAGCTGCGCCCGGTGACCTCCCAGAATTCGTCGTCTTCGACCAGCTTGACATAATTGGCCAGCCCGACCGGTTTCGGCGGCCGGCGGATGCGCAAGTTGCGATTGGTCAGGCTTTGGCCGAAGGTGTCGACGGCGGGGTAGTAGATGAAAAGCGCGATCAGCAAAATAATCGGCAGGAGCACGACGGCGAGGTAGGTGGAGTCCGATGAGAAGAGGCGGCGGTTAGAATGATTCATGGTTAAGTATCAAATATCGGCGACTGACCGTTTGCTCTCTACGATACCAACAACAGTGAAGGACGTAGGGGCTTGCCTTGGCAAGCCCGCCATCAACTTCTACATGACATACAAACTGTCATCATGCCACCTTGTCGGATTTCCAACGATGTATTTTCGTATTTCATTTAACGATGCCTCGTCCCGCACGATATGGTCGTAATAATTCCGCTGCCATATTTTCGTTCTACTGGGCAACAGGTTGGACCAAACGCTTCTGCTCACTGCGCCCTTGAATTGATTAATGATTGAGCCCACAGAACTCGCCGGAACTCCACGTCGCGGCGCCGACAAGGGACCAACGGAACACTGATCATTATTGGCATTTATCCTTTCGGTAATGATCAACAGGCCATGCAAATGATTAGGCATGACGACGTAGCGGTCGATCTCGACATTGGCACGGGCTTGCGCGATGCGTCGCCACTCGTCGCTCACGACCTCACCAACTGCGCTGAGAGACACAGTTCCTTCGACTACCGTGCCAAACAGATTCCTTTTCTGATAAGCACAGATAGTGACGAAGTATACGCCACATCGCCGGTAGTCGTAATTGCGCAAACGGATTGATCGGCGCTTGCTATAGTGTTGATTGGGCGTCTGCAATGCGGTATTTCCCGGCCAAATGATTTGATGTTGGTTGTGGCGAGTGGGCTTGCCAAGGCAAGCCCCTACAGTCACAAAGTGGGAGGACGACATAGGCGCCGCCCCGGCGGTGGAACACAGCGGAAGGCAGTTTACTCGTACTCTTCCTTGAGCGCGTTCCACTCGGCAGCGAGCGCATCGATCAAATCATCGGGCGCGGCGCCAGTCTGCATCGCTTCCTTGATCTCTTCGCTCACGAACGCGGCCCAGGGACCCCACCAGAGCGCGAAACGCGGCAGTTCATTGGTGTGCATGCTTTGCTCGACGATCTCATCGTAACCCTGGATGACGCCCTCGTCGTTCAACGCGGCCGCTACCGATACACGCGAGGGATAGAGACCGAAGGCGTTGTAGATGTCGGTCTGTGTGCCTGCGCTGACGTACCACTTGATGAACTCCCAGGCCGCCTCAACGTTCTCGCTGTCGACCGAGATGCCGATGCCGGCGGGGAAGCTCCAGGTATTGCCATCTTCGGGCAAGACCAGATACTTGCTGTCCGGCGCCTGCTGCGAGCGATCGGGATTGTTCGCCACCGCCAGCGAGCCCTGCCAGGCTTGATGGAAGGTGCCGACGCCGCTCCAAAACAGGGCGTGCTGGTTGATGCTGCCGGCGAGAATCTCAGGGCTGATCAGGTCGTGGTCGAAGAAGGTCTTCAGCAGCGCCATCGCTTCGCGGCCCTTGCTGCCTTCATCGGCGAAGACCGGGTTGAGATCTTCATCAAACATCGGGTCGCCCATGCTCAGCGCCATCAGCCACCAGGACCAGGAGATCGCGCCGAAGGCAATCGGGTGATCGTCGACGCCGGCCGCTTTGATGTCCATCGCCTGCGAATGCAGCTCAGCCCAGGTGGTCGGCGTCGCCTCAAAGCCGGCTTCGGCCAGGCGGGCGGCGTTGTAATCCATCATCACCAGCTGCAGATAGGTGGGGATGGCCATGACATCGCCGTCGACGGTCCAGAAGTCCAGCTTCTCGAAGTCGTCGGTATCGAGCTCGCCCATATCCAGCAAGTCGTTCAGCGGCAGCATATTGCCGGTGGCGACGATATTGGACGGCCCCTCTTCGGTGATGAAGATCACGTCTGCGGGCGCCTCGCCGGCGGCGGCTGAAACTTGCACGCGGCTGTAAAGGTCGGCCGTCTGCACCGACTGAATCTCGACCGTAATGCCGCTTTCTTCCATAAAGGCGTTAAGGGCGTCTTCGTTAGGCGGCACGCCCCAGGGCGCCGTCAGGAACGAGATGGTCGTGTCCTGCGCTTGGCCAGCAAAGCCGAGCGAAAACAGGAAAATGAGCAGAACAAGCTTACTTACCAGTTTCGAAGTCTTCATTTCATGTCTCCTTTAATGAATCTGCTTGGTTACGTGACCGGACGCCCGGACGACAAGCGCCGAACGTTAAGTCTAACACTTATTGTATTGGCTTTGAGCGGCGACGCAAAGGCGGGCTTGCCGGAGCGCGCTCAGGGGCATTTCCCCGCCTTGTGCACATAATCGCCGTGGATCCAGCCCTGCCGGCCGGCGTGCTCCACCATGTACCAGTCGCCTTCGCGGTCCAGGGCGTCGAGGGCGGCGCCTTCGGGCACGAGCCCGATCTTGGTTCCGTTCGGGCCGTCGCGGAAGTTGAGCACGTGAGTAGTCGTGACTGTGCATTCGCGGCTGACGACCATGACCTCGCCGGCGGCATCCAGCAAATAAAGCTCCAATTCGTAATCGGCTGGCAGCCCCGTCCCCGGCACGACCGGCGACAGCGCCACCAATACCTGACTGACGCCGGGCAGAATTTCCATCCGCAGCTCGCCATCCCCGGTCAATAGCGCGCGGCTGACATGCAGGCCGTCGCGGCTTTCCTGCACCGCTTGCAGCCAGGTTCGGTTGGGCAGGCGGTTATCAGTGCGGAGCCAGCCTTCGGCGATCCAGGCGGCATCGTCGGTCTCGAAGTCGTCAGCGAAATCGATGGCCTTGATACGCAAGTCGTCGATGGCCATGCCGCGGTAGGATGTGCCGTAGCCGGATAGGACCTCAAAGCGAATCAAGACCTGCCCGGGCGCGTAGGCGCTCAGGTTAACGCGATCAGTTATCCAATTGGCCAGACGGCCGGTATAACCGCGCGCATAATAATCCTCATATATGTCGGATGAGGACATCAGTATCCCGGTTAGCGAGTCCCATGTTTCGCCGCCGTCCGCGCTGACGGTCACAAAGCCGTACTCGATATCATCTTCCAGGTCATACCAGACCTTGTATTCAAGCCAGGCCTTATTGACCGCCGTCAGGTCAAAGGCGCGCGTCAAGCTGCTGTTGGATTTGTCCGAAGTCATCGCGTAATAGAAATGGTTGCCGTCACCGGTATTCGCGCTGACGAGGCGCGCTTCCGGCGCTTGCCACAGGCGCATGAGCAGGGTTTCGGCGCCGCGCGCGTCGACGGCGATGTAATCCGTGCTGTATTGCGGCAGTCGGCTTTCATGACTGGCGGGGAAGCTGTTGTAGGCGGCACTGGGTTCCGGCGGCGTCAGATCGGCATCAAGCTCGCGATAGCCGTAGCCGTGGTGGACATTAAGAAAATAATTGGCCAGTACCCAATCAGCGAAGACCTCGTCGGCGAAGGCGCCGGCCTCTTCGTTTAAGACTTTAGCCACCGACGCCCAACCATTGGCGGGGTCGGCCAGCAAAGGCGGCAGGATATCCTGGCCGAAACGTTGGGTCAAATACATGATGAAGAGGAGACCGGCGCCATATTTGGTTGACTTGTCCTCGACCGCTTGCCATTGCGTCAAGCCGACGCCCGGCGCAGCCAGGAATTCATCGGCGACGATGTGCCCGGTCGAGCGGCTGAGATAAGGTTTCGAGGCTTGAAAACCAGCGTAGGAGGCCAAGGCTTCGTCCAGCCATAATTCTTCGCCGAAATCGCTATGGTAGTGCAGGATATGCAGGTATTCGTGGGCGATGACATCCAGCAGGATCTCGTCATAAAAGTCGTATTCGTCGTCCAGCGCCAGGTTGACGACCAGCATCTCGCGCTGATTGGCGTGCGCTCTGAGCTTCTTGGGCAGGGCATAACGCCGCGAGAAGTAACCCAGGTGCGTCCCGTCCGGGTCGTGGATCATGGCCACGGTCAGGCGCGCGTCGCCGTCCACGCCCGGCGGTTCGGCGAATTGGAAGATGCGCTGCGTCGGGTCCAGTACGGCGCTTTCCAGCTGTCGCGCCAGGGCCTGCGCCCGCCAATTCGGGTAATCCACCGTCGTATCGGCCCAGATCAAGACGCGCCTCGTCATGCCGCGCAATTCCACCTTTACATATTTGGGATTGTAGTTTTCTCCGAAGTCCAGCCAAAAGAAATCGAGATCGCCGATTTCGTATTGCGGCGGCTCGGCCGGCGCCTTGTAGCTTGGGTCGCTCGAGGCCATCCGGCCCAGCATGTCGGTGTAGCGGAAGGCGGGCACATTCAGCTTGGCCAAGGCGTCAAGCGTCGGATAATCGGTGTTTTGCGCCCGCGCCGGGAGCGCCATACAAAGCGCGAGCAAGAGCAATAGAGATTGAAATCGCACGGCGGCCGCCTCCGAGTTTGTCCAGCGCAAAGTAATCTACCTTAACAGACATTGCTAATAGGGCGCAAGCAAGGACGGAGACGCAGTCACTCGCCGATGTCTTCATTCCAAAGCTCGGGATTGGCGCGGATGAAGCTTTGCATGAGGCGATAGCATTCTTCATCATCGAGCAAGGTCAACGAGACGCCGCACGTTTTCAAATAGGCTTCCGGCCCTTGAAAGCTGCGGTTCTCGCCAATGACAACGTTGGGAATCTTGTAGAGCAGAATAGCGCCGCTGCACATATCGCAGGGCGAGAGCGTCGTGTAGATGGTCGCCCGCTGATAATCGCGCGCGCTCAGGCGGCCCGCGTTTTCCAGGCAGTCCATCTCGGCGTGCAGCACCGCGCTGCCTTTCTGCACGCGGCGGTTGCGCCCGCGGCCGACGATCTCGCCATCAAGGACGAGCACGGCGCCAATTGGGATGCCGCCTTCGGCCAGCCCCTTCTTCGCTTCGTCGACTGCCGCTCGCATGAATGGGTCCATGTCGCGTCTTCTCCCAAAGTTGAATGAATCCGGCGACGCGCGTCGCTGGCGGAGATATCGCCGACGCCGGCAAATGCCACAGCGCGTCAGGCCGCGTCAGGCGGGCTCGTCTTCCGCCGGCATCAGCGAGAGCTCCTGCATGAAACTCTCGTCGAGCGCGCAGATGAAATGCGCCAGCAGCCGGCCCGTTCGCTCAATATCTTTCAGGTCAAGCGTCTCGACCGGCGAGTGCATGTTGCGCAAGGGGATGCTCAGCAGCGCTGTCGGCACGCCTTCCCGCGAGACCTGAATCGCCCAGGCGTCGGTGCCGGTGCGCGCCGGCATGATATCAGCTTGCCAGGGGATGTCATAATAGGCGGCGACTTTCTGCAGGCGCTCCACCATCTTCGGGTGGAAGTTGGCGCCGATGCCGAGCTGCGGTCCGCCGCCCAGCTTGCCCCCGGGCGTAACCCCGGGCTGCTCGGCGAAGCCGACATCGAGGGCGATGGCGCAATCGGGCCGGATGTGATTGGCGGCCGTGGTCGCGCCGCGCAAGCCCACCTCTTCCTGTACGGTCGCGGTCGCGTAGACATGCCAACTGTGCTTCATGCCACGCAGCAGTTGCAGGCAGGTGGTGATGACGGCCACGCAGCTGCGGTCGTCCATCGCCTTGGCCGCCACCTTGCGCCCCTTGAGATGGATCATGGGTCCCTCGACCGTGACCAGGTCGCCAACGCGGACGAGCCGCTCGACCTCTTCAGCGGGCAAACCGACATCGACAACGAGGGCGTCAATCGGTTTGTACTGTTTGCGCTCGGCGGCGCTCAGCATGTGGGGCGGCATGGTGGCGACCACGCCGGGCAGCGCGCGCTCGCCATGCACCAGCACCGGCTGCGCCAGCATGACGCGCGGGTCAATGCCGCTGATGCGATGCACATAAATGAAGCCGTCCTCAATCTCGCGCACCATCAGGCCGATCTCGTCCATGTGGGCGGCGAGCATGATGCGGCGCTCGGCTTCCGTCGTCGTCGCCCGTTTGATGCCGATCAAGCTGCCGAGCCCGTCGGCATCGAAGTCATCGACCAGGTCCGCCCATTCCACGCGCAGGAGCTCGGCGACCGGTTCTTCGTAGCCGCTGGGCGCGTGCGTTTCGACGAGGCGCTTGAGATGGTCCTTGGGGTTGTACATAGGCGGCGCTCCTGTTGAAAGCAGTTGATTCAAAAATTCTACCACCGAGGACGCAGAGGGCACAGAGCCGTCGTGCTGTAGCACATGCGCGCGGGACGCCAGTTGCGAGAACGCTTGTGTTGTGCGCATCGTAGGAATTAACGCTTTGATTGTCAGTACGTGATTTGCTAAGTAGGGGGTGACGGCGTGTCTCTTAAATCAATCTGTTCTGCCATTCGCATGAGATCAGACACCTTTATGCGCAGCGCATCGGCCAAGTCTTCAATCACGCGCAGCGTAGGCGATTTCAAACCATTCTCAATCTGACTGATATAGGTCCAATGTACTTTCGATTTTTCGCTAAGTGATTCCTGAGAGAGTCCGAGTTCTCGACGTCTTCTCCGTATAGCAAGACCAAGCGCTTTACCAAGTCTTCTCATGCATAGGATTTTGCGCCGTCAAATATGAAAACGCCTTAGACTACTGTCTAAGGAATGTATCTGAGATGTAGTGCGTGGACTGCCGGCTATATCTTGAAGGAGTTCAATCATAAAACGAATTTCAGCAGTACTCATATTGGTTGTGGCCGTATCGCTTTTGTCTGCCTGTAACGCTCGCATCTCAAGTGAAATCTATCTCGCAGACATAGAAGAACTCTCCGGCGAAGCAGCCATGACAACTGAAGTCTTAATCGGACTTCCCGTATCTGGCGAGGATGACTGCGCGGAAAAGAAACGACGCTATAGCAGCGTATTCAGGAATAGCACGGGATTCAAGAATATGGAGTATGTCAGTTGTGATGGCGACTTTGCTGACTACTCGCTTGACGTGCCATTGCGCATGGCCGACCCCTACCGATCTCCAATGCAAGATTCCTTTGAGATCGTTCGCCATGATGATACAGAATCGGGTAACATCAAGTTGTATCTTCGCTCAAAGCCAACGGCTCTGTGTAACCTGAACAAGCTTATCCGTGACGAGTTCTATCAATCTCTTGACCTCACGGAAGTCTCTCCTAGAATCTATATTGAAAACGACCTGCGAGAGACGCAAACACTTATCCTGAATCAAGTGTTTGTAAATGGCGTTCCAGTGATAGAACCTACCGAATTTGTGCTAGATCGCCGAGATAGCGTCGACGTGTCTTTGTCAGACGTAACTGCCGCCTGGGTCTTTGACAAATCCTGTAACATCTCATCGCGCACTGCATTGGTTGCAATCTGGGTAGCAGATTAGCTTGTATAATTCTGTCGCCTGTTAGAAATGTGGGCGATATAATCGCCCACCCTAACAGGAACGCCGGAGGGCAAGCAAGTTGAAAAGCAAATCATGTGTAATCATCATAGCGTTACTATCTCTATCCTACTCTATCATGGGACAGAGCAATTGTTATCCTCACGACTCGGCATACCTCACCGGCGGCATGAATATCCGAAGCTCTTACAGCGCTTCCAGCCGCGTAGTCGGTACAGCGCGCGCCGGTGATTCCTTCGCCGTTTCTCAATCAAGACGCGGCGCTACCTGGTGCTGGTTGGATATCGGCAGGGGCTGGCTGGCAAAAACCTCCCGCGTCAGTCCAACGCCACCCGTGCAGACGAGCCCATCGCAATCAAATCCACCGGCAAATATCGACAACTGCTGCTTTGTAGACAGGCAATGCCAAACAGATCAAGAATGGCAAGACGGATGGTGGGCCTTTAAGAACGGACAGTGCGCCGCGCCCGCGCCATCATCAAGCGCAACATCAGCCAATGTTGATAATTGCTGTTTCATCGGCTGGCAGTGCCACAACGACGATGATTGGAGCAGGGGCTACCAGGCTTTTCAGAACAACCAATGCGGCGGCAATGCCATTACCAATCCAGGCGCGCTCAATTTGCCAGAAATAGTGGGCAACGACTGGTTCAGGCGGCAGATAATCGAAGCCTTTGAATTCCTGCGCGCCAATTCGCCCAAGTGGTTCAATTATACCGCGCCCAAGATACGCCAGATTGTTGAAAAGCCTGAGTTGATAAGCAAGTACGGAAGGGAAGCCTACGCGCAGGTCAACGTGCGGACTAGACGGGTCGAGGTAAGCAGTGCCGCTTTGCGGGAAGGCAACTGGCCCCTGCACAACGCCTTGATTCACGAGGCTTGCCATATCCATCAATGGGATAGTGGCAAGTACGATGGCTGGTCTTGGAATCTAAGCTTTGACAAGGAACCGGAATGTTATGAGGTGCAAATCCAGGCTCTGTCAGAAATGATGCCTGACGCCAGACTTATTCGTCGTCTCAGATGTTATGCTGAGCACCATCCGTTTGAATCTTTCTGCGCATTTTCTTGGTTTCGGTAGACGCTGCGTTATATTTCACTGTGCTATTTACATGTTGTCTTGATAGCTCCCGTTCAAGGATAGAGCCTCATGTTCACCCAATCCGAAATCGAACAATTCCAAACCGAAGGCTGGGTCGCCAAGGACGAATTCTGGAGCGAGCGCGAAGTTCGCGCCATGCGAGCCGAGCTAGATCGCTTGAAAGCGGCGGGCCTGCTGCGCAATGTGGCGACCGATGGCGATAGCGAAACGCCATCGGCCGACCTGGTCAACCTGCAGCTCTGCCCAATGTTCCCGCACAGCGATTTCTTCCGCGCCATGCCCTTTGCAGACCGGGCGATTGAGGCCGTGCGCCAGCTCATCGGCGATCCGGTCCTGCTGCATCTTGACCAGGTTTTCATCAAGCCGGGCTTGCAGGGCATGGGCACCAACTGGCACCAGGACAACGCCTATTTCGAGATTGACGATCCACTGAAAGGCACGGCCATGTGGACGGCGGTGCACGATGCGAACGTGGCGAATGGCACGATTCACGTCATCCCGCGCAGCTACCGCGTGAGCTACGAGCACAGCCGCGATCCCTACAGCGATCATCACATCCGCTGCTACCCGCCGGAAGATGAGGCGGTCGCTGTAGAGTTGCCGGCCGGCGGCGTTGTCTTCTTCGCCTATGGTGTGGCCCATTGCACGCTGGCGAACAAGACTGACAAGGAACGCGCCGGCGTGGCATTGCACTTCATCAACGGCGCGATGGATGCGACGGCGAAGAGCGGCTTCCCGCTGGGCAAGCGGCCCTATCTATCCGGTGACGAGGCCACCGGTGGCTTGAGGGAGCATGGTTTAGTTGTTGCGGGGACCTGGGAGCGCGAGGTGGCGGCGGCGCTGAGGGATTAGGCGCGGCCCTCTCTCGTTCTATACAGCGCCGCTCACGCAGGCTGTCGCATGCAGCCTACGATTCTCATACGGCGCGCGCAAACGGCTTGCCCGGCGGCATATCAGCGCGCTAGACTGAAATTGCTCAAATCCGTCACTTCAGTGTTTGAACATTTCAATATGAATTTCGCCTGTCCTGGTCCAAGATGGTTCAATCGTCTTGCCTTGCTAGCGTTGCTTGCACTATCGCCTGTATCGACAGTCCGCGCAGCGGATATCACTGTTGACGACGACTGTCAATTGGCCGATGCCATCGCCGCCGCCAACGAGGACGCGCCACATGGCGGCTGCCCGGCCGGGGATGGGGCCGATGTCATATTGCTGACCGGCGACGTCGTGCTGAAAGGCATGCTGCCGCCCGTCAGCTCGCGCATTAGCCTACAGGGAAATGGTCATTGGCTTCGCGGCGACAAGCGGGACCGCCTCCTGCGCGTCCGCTCCGGCCATCTGAACATCCACAATTTGACCTTGACCGGCGGACAGCGTGAGCCCGACTCGGGCGGCGCCATCCGCGTCGACAGCGGCGCCAGCTTGCGCGTTGTTGACAGCCTGTTTCACGACAATATGGCGCAGTGGGGCGGGGCGATCGCCAGTTACGGCCCATTGGAGATCGAGAATACGACCTTCCGGGACAACCGCGCGGTCTCCTCAGGCGGCGCAATTTTTGGGGCGGACGGCGCTTTGACTGTCACCGGCAGCGACTTTGAAAGCAACATAGCTAGTTTGGGCGGCGCGATCTCTTTTTTCGATGGCACAGGCTCGATACGTGGCAGTGATTTCCGCGGAAACGAGGCAAGCGACGATGGCGGCGCTGTCTCAAGCCATGCGGCGACGCTGACGATTTCGAGCAGCATATTTGAGGGCAATCGCGCCAAGGACAATGGCGGCGCGATCAACGTCACTCGTTCCAGTCTGACCGTCACCAAGACCAGCCTGCTCAACAATACCGCCGGATCTGAAGGTGGCGGGCTGAAGAGTTGGCGCGACCGGATCCATATCAGCGACAGCGTCATCAGCGGCAACACAGCCAGACGTGACGGCGGCGGAATTCATAGCCAAGCCGAAGACTTGACGATCCGTTACACCACGATCAGCGGCAATACGGGCGGCAGCGGCGGCGGGCTCTATGCGACGGGGGGCAGCCACCGCATTGATGGGAGTGCCTTCAGCGGCAACCGGGCATGGCGTGGCGGCGCGGTTTACAGTATTGGGGAAGAATTTCGGGCTGGGAATAGCACTTTCTATCGCAATCGCGCTGTAGACAGGGCCGGCGGACTTTACCTGGAGAGCGCGTCTTACCTGGCGCATATCACGGTCGCGCTTAATGCCGCCGCTGAAGTTGGCGGCCTGTACATCGCCGATGAAGAGGCGCGACTCGTCAACAGCATTCTGGCGGGCAACGAGGGGAAAGATTGCCTGGCCCCACTGTCTGAAAGCGTCAACAATTTGATTGCGGACGGCAGCTGCACGGCCACGATGGAGGGCGATCCCTTGTTCGCTGGTCTGTGGGGCGCGCCGGCCGTCATCGTCCCTGCAAATGACAGCCCCGCAGTTGACGCGGGCGACCCGTCTCACTGTCTCGCGAGCGACCAGTTGGGGCGTCATCGCGTATGGGGCAAAAGCTGCGATCTGGGCGCATTTGAAGTGGACCCGAGCCAAGAGTTGCCCCTCGTGAACCTGGCAACGGCGGATTCGGCCGCTTCAACTGAACCGCAGCAAGACCCGGTCGCCGGCATCCTCGTCGACGGCGAATGCAGCTTGGCCGACGCCATCTCGTCGGCGAATCGTGGTTGGGCAGTCGGCGCTTGTCCCTCTGGCAAGCCGGGCGCCGATACGATCACGCTGACGGTGGACGTGACGCTGCAGGAGGATTTGCCGTATGTAAGCTCCGATGTCACGATAGAAGGCATGGGGCATACGCTCAGCGGCGCGGAAAAGTTTGCGATTTTCAGAGTGGGAGCCAACACCTTAACCCTCAAGGACTTAACAATTTCGGAAGGCTATACTTATGGCGGCGGCGCCATAAGCAGCCGTGACAGCAAAATCATCGTCGAGCGCAGCAAAATCATCAGCAACCGGTCGGTCGGCGATATCCTGGCTGACGGCGGCGGCATCTACTGCTTCCCCTGTACGCTGATCATCCGCGACAGCCTGATCGCGGACAATAGCACCGAGCAGAGCGGGGGCGGCATCGCCTGGTATGGCCTGAGCGAGGAATATCATTTGGAGATTCACAACAGCGTCATCACGGGCAACAGCGCCCGCATCGGCGGCGGGCTAACTATATCCGGTCCCGATTCGCTTCAGCAAGCGACCATCGTCAATACGACGGTTTCCAACAACGTCGCCGAATCTGACGGCGGCGGGATCGAAGCAAGCATCGGCGCGGAAAGATCCTACCTGGACATCAGCAATAGCGCAATCATTGGCAACCGCGCTGGCCGCAGCGGCGGCGGAATCTTCGTTCAAGGGGGGGCGCGCCTCAGGAATGTTACGATTGCGGGCAACAAAGCGGAGAGCGGCGGCGCGGTCTTCACCGGGGACGAGGGCAATACGCGCCTTAGTCATGCGACCGTGGCCAACAACCATGCGGAGAGCGGCGGTGGCGTTTATTCCCGGGACGACGCCGCGCTTCAACTTCGATTCAGCATAGTCGCCGGCAACAGCGGAAACGACTGCGTCGGCTATCCCGCTGAGAATATCCTCAGCCACATCGGCGATGGCACTTGCAGCGCTGCAATTGAGGGCGATCCGCGTCTGGCGCCGCTGGTCCAGCCGGAAGACGGCAGCCCCGCCTATTTCCCGCTGGCGCCGGAAAGCCGCTTGATTGATGCCGCGCTCGATGCCTACTGCGGCGGACAGGACCAAATCGGCACGCCGCGCCCGCAAGGCGCGCTCTGTGACCTTGGGGCGATAGAGTACCTGCAAAACGCCGAAGGCTAGTCAACTGTTGGAAACGGGCGAATCACCGAGCCGCCCCAACAATTTGACGGAGTGTGGATATAGAACAATAGTGGGCTACTGTGTTACAAGGCCTTGGACCACGGCCGGTAGATCCAGGTAGATGCCAATAACTAGCGCGATCAAGAACCAGAGCAAGCGTTTCACCCGCTCCTTGTCGGTTTCGAGGCGCGTCAGTCTACCGTCATTCCCTGCCGAAATCTCGGCGCTCCCTCGCGCAACTTCAGATTGCGGCATTGCATTTTCGCTCACTAGGGCACGGTACCTTTGCATTGCTGAGCATGTATGGACTGTATCATAGTTGCGCCGGCGCGTCCAAAATGCGCAAGCCGCGGCGTGTTATCGCCCGTATTCCTGCTTGCCGAGCATGATCTGGCTCAGGCGGAACATATCGGTTCGCGAGGTCATGTCCAGGCTGATCGGCGTCACCGAAATCACCGCGTCATTCAGCAGGGCGTAGACATCGCTGTCCGGCTCGGCGGCGGTCGGGTCGCTGTTGTACTGGTAACCGAGCTTGCCGGCATCATGCAGCGCCAGGCGCTCGGGGCGGGTCGGCCAATAGACGCGGCGGCGCGACAGGCGGGTCAAGCGCCATTCGGTCTCGCTGGTCGCGCCTCGGGGCACATCAATCTTCAAAACATCCACATCATCGGGCAGGGCGCTGTGCTCCATCAGCCAGGCGCCCGTCTTGCGGGCGAAATCGGCGGCGACGCGGAAATCTACCGCGTTGGAATGACTGCGGTGCAGGTCGGTCGGCGTTTGCTGGCTGACGGCGATGGCCGATATGCCGAGGCTGGCCGCTTCCAGCGCCGCGCCCACCGTGCCCGATATCGTCACGCCATTGCCGGTGTTCTCGCCATAATTGATGCCGGAGACCAGGAGCGCCGGCGCTTCAGACGCCAGCTCTAGGATGGCGTGCTGCACCGCTTGGGCCGGTGTGCCGTCGACGGCGTAAGCGCTGCAGTCATCGCAGTCGATCGGCGCCTCATAAGGAAAGAGGCGCCCCTCGCTGTAATGGGGCATGCTGCGCCCCATGCCCGATTGCTGCTCGCGCGGCGCCGCCACCAGCAGGCGGCCCGAACCTTGAAATGCCTTGACCGCCGCCCATAAACCGGGCGACTCAATGCCATCATCGTTGGTGAACAAGATAATGGGCTTGTCTGAGTTTGCCATCGGCGTATTCCTGTCTGCGGTCTGGGCGGTCGCTTCTACGCCTTAGCCTATGTCAAGCTTCCAAAGCAGGCAAGTCTCTATGTTAGGGGCCGATGAGGGCCTGGTCGGTCACGATTATGAAGGGCGGTTGCGCGAAGGAAACTGTCTGCTACAGCCCGACAAGTCGGCAGTGATGTTGACGGATCTATTGAAGGACAAGCACTCATTCTGAATTCACTTCAAGTTTTCTGTTGCCATCCTTATTGATACATGGTATCAATAAGCTTAAAACTGATACGAAGTATCAATAAGACGCGCAAAGTGCAAGGTCTCTTGCTCAGCAAAAGGTGAACATACCAGCGGACATCACATCACCGACAGTCGATTGCAGCTTTTCGGCGCCTGCGCGGATTGCCAACAGAACGCATAACAAATGAGGAGAAAGAACAGGATGAATTTGCCGGTCGATTGGGGAACATTGTGGCTAGGCGGTTTTTGCGCAGTGGGAGCGCTGGGTGGTTTGCCGGTCCGCGGCGCCGATTATGCCGCTCATCCGCCACTGGATGATTTGCTGACCCTGCCTCACGACACAAGGCTACGCGCCGGTGTGACGCATGAGCTTGCCGAACAGGCATGCTCGGAACAACTGGGCGGCGCGCTGGTTGTGCTGGCGCGCGATGCCTACCGCGCTCGCCGCTTGCTGCATCAGGCGGCCGGGATCCAACCGGGCGAATGGGTCGCTATCCCGGCGAACGCCAGCCACGACCTGGCGGAGTCGGTCAAACATCATGGGGCGCGGCCGCGCTTTCTGGACTTTGACGCGCGTCTGCGGCTCACAGCGTCCTGCGCGCGCTTCACCTGGACGCAAGTGCTGCGTGGTTTGTGGCAGCCGCAGAACGCTGCCTGGCTCGACTGCGCTGACACCCTGCCTCTGCCCGGCGCGGCAAAGCGACCGGCGGTGACGCTTTACGGCTTGCATCTGCCTGTTGCTGATGGACGCCCCGGCGCCCTGCTGGTATTCAGCGACGAGGCGCTCTACGCCGACGTGAAAGCTTTGCGCCAACCGGCTGATTGCCCTGACGCAGCGCAGGCATTAGCGCAGTGTGAACGTCTGCCCGAGCTGGCAGCGCGGCAAAGCGCGAATTTGGCGGAGGCGCGGCGCGGCCTGTGTGAAGCCGCCGGGCTGGCGACGCCCGAGCCCAGCAGTCTGGCGCTGGCCACCGCGGTCGCGGTACAGATCCCGCCGGAGTGCGATGTCGCCACCTTTTACGCCTACGTGGAGCAGGAAAATACGCCCGTGCGCTGGCTGCCACAGATTCAGCCTTTGCATTATGCCGCGCTTCGGGCTGACGGCGCGCCCGATCATCGGGGAACGGCGGCGAACCTCGCCCGCTGGCTCTATGTCCCGGTGGGACCAGAATATACCTTTGAGGAAACCAAACATGCTGTGCTGGGCATCGTCAAAGCGGCCGAATATCTCGGTGTGCGCTGGCGCAGCAATCCAGTCCATGCGGCCGAGTACGCTGCCTTGATGGATCAAACGTACGGCGCCGGGCATGATGCCTATCGCCCGCTGTTTGCGCTGGATGGAGCGGTCGCGGCGGGAGAGAAGCCTTGAGGATGATCGCTACCACCAGGCTGCGGATATCGCAGGGCTGTACGAAAACATCGAATCAATGGAGGAGGAAGAAAGATGATGAATACTGTTGAATCACGAGTTCCCGTAACTGTGTTGACCGGCTTTCTGGGCTCAGGCAAAACCACCTTGCTCAACCGCATCCTGACCGAGAATCACGGCAAGAAAATCGCGGTGATTGAGAATGAGTTTGGCGAGGTCGGCATCGACAACGATCTGGTTATCGGCGCGGAAGAAGAAATCTTCGAGATGAACAACGGCTGTATCTGCTGCACCGTGCGGGGCGATTTGATTCGCATCCTCGGCCATCTTATGAAACGCCGCGACAAGTTCGATTACATCATGGTCGAAACCACAGGCATGGCTGATCCCGGCCCCGTCGCGCAAACCTTTTACGTCGATGATGACATGCAGCAGAAGCTCCATTTGGATGCCATCGTCACCTTGGTTGACGCCAAGCATATTTGGGAACATATTGACGACAGCGACGAGGCCAAAGAACAGGTCGCCTTTGCTGATGTAATCCTGCTCAACAAGATTGATCTGGTCGACCCGGAAGATCTCGAGAAACTCGAAGCCCGCATTAAAAGCATGAACAGCATGGCGAAAATCTACCGCAGCCGCGACGCCGTGGTCGAGATGGACAAGATCCTGAATGTCGGCGGCTTCAACCTCGACCGGGCGCTGGAAATCGACCCGAAATTCATGGAGCCGGAATACCCGTTTGAATGGTCTGGGATCTATCAACTGAACACTGGGACTTACGAATGGGTGATGGGCGAAGGACCCGACCCGGCGATGGGGGCCGCGCTCTTGCCGCTGGCGAATATGGGACTAGCGGCGCAGGAAGCAACACTGATGGACGCGGTGCTCACCTTTTCTGAAGACGAGCAGGCTGTCGAGGGGGGCGAAATGCTGCGCCTCGGCAAGGGACAGCACAACCAGCTCGTGCTGAACGAAAACGGTGAGACCGTCTTCAATTTCGCGATCCAGGAGCCGGGCTATTACATGCTGTTCACCGAACATCACCCGGATGAATTTGACGCGCGCTTAGGCGGCGCGGAGCCAGTGCTTGACCCGCTCGAGACCCGTGAGTACAAACCCGATCATGAACACGACGAAGCTGTGACGTCCGTTGGCATCACAATTCGCGGCGATCTCCAGTTAGAGAAGCTCAACGGCTGGCTCAGCCAACTTCTGCGTGAACAGGGTCAGGACATCTTCCGCATGAAGGGTGTTTTGAGCGTGCGTGGTCTGGATAAACGCTACGAATTTCAAGGCGTGCATATGCTTTTTGACGGCCGCCCTGATCGCCCTTGGGAGAACGAAATGCGCCAAAACAAGATGATCTTCATCGGGCGCAAACTGGATCGAACTGCGCTGGAAAACGGCTTTCGCGAGTGTCTCGCATCGTGAGGCGGCGGAAGCGCAAGACGAGGCCGGCGCAGCCAGCGCTCAAAGCAAAATGGCGCGCCAACATTGACGATCATCCGATTGGGCTGGCATGGTCGCCGGACGGCAAAACCCTGGCGGCCGCCGCCGTGTCTGGCCCAATCACACTGTTCAACGGCGATGACGGCGCGGTGCAGCACAAGCTGCCCGGTCATGTCCTCGATACGATGGCAATTTCCTGGCACAAAGACAGCCGCCTCCTCGCCAGCGTTGGGCAAGACGGCAAGGTACGGCTCTGGGATGCCGAGACCGGCGCGCAGCGAGCTGAAATGGCTGGCGGCTCAAGCTGGGTAGAGCGCGTCGCTTTCAACCCTCTGGGCGATTGCCTGGTGTCAGCCGCCGGGCGCAAACTGCGACTGTGGAACAGCTGCGGGGAATTGCTCCGCGAATATCCCGATGCGAACAGCACAATTACAGACATCAAGTGGCGCCATGACGGCAGAGCGTTCGCCATTTCCGCCTACAATGGCGTCCTGCTCTACGACCCGGCCGAGGCGGAAGCGCTGCGTCGCTTCGAATGGCAAGGTTCAACGCTCACCTTGGAATGGAGCCCCGATGGAAAATACATCGCCACTGGCGACCAGGATTCGACGGTGCATTTCTGGATGGCCGATACCGGGAACGATCTGCAGGTGTGGGGCTACGAAACGAAAGTGCTGGAATTGGCCTGGAGCTTCAATAATCGCTATCTGGCGACCGGCGGCGGAACTCAGGCAGTGATATGGGATTGTTCCGGAAAGGGACCGGAAAACAGCAGACCGATAATGTTGGAAGGACATCAGCAGCTCATCAAGCATCTGAAGTTTCAGCGACAGGGTATGTTGCTGGCATCTGGCGGCAATGATGGCCTGCTGGCGATCTGGAAAATCAAGAAGAAGAATCCTGCTATGCTGGCAGATGCGGTGTTCAAAGCGCCGATTGCCAGCTTGGCTTGGTCACCGGATGATCGCTGTATCGCGGTGTCCGATGTGAGCGGCGCCCTGTCGATAGCGGCGCTGCGGCGAATATGAGATGCCTGCTTCATTTTGGAGAACGGTGAAATACGACGATTGAAGCTCCGCTGAGCATCTGAAACCGGCGAGCTACCTTAGGTTAGTGTCAACGCTACCATTGGGCCACCTACTTGAGCTACCATGGCGGATGACTTATTCACGCGTCTGACCCGTAAGGGCAGAGTGCTGATGAGGCATGCGCGCAACGACGCTTGACAAAGACGACTTGCTCAAATTATTTCGCCAACATTTGCCCGATTTCGCCTTCGAGCGGGCGCGGATTCTGCCATCGTCCGGGCAATTCAATAACGTGCTCTGCATTGATGACCGCTGGATTTTCCGCTTCCCCAAAAGCCCACAGGCCGCCGCCGACCTGGCGCGCGAGCTGGCGCTGCTGCCGCGTTTGCAAGGGAAGCTGCCCTTGCCGATTCCGAAGCCGCGCTTCCATGCCCGCGAGCAGGTAAGCGGCGAGCTGCTCTTCATGGGCTACCCCATGCTGCCCGGCGAGCCACTTTTGCGGGAGACATTCGCGCAGCTGCAAAGCGATAGCGGTGTCGTTGACGGGCTCGCCCATGACCTGGCGCGCTTCCTGCGGGCGCTGCACGCGATCGCGCCGGCGGATATCGGCTTGGCGCCCGCCAGGGAAAGCTCGCGCGATGAGTGGACAAGGATCGGCGCAGAGATACGCGAGAAGCTCTATCCCTTCATGCGCGCCGACGCAAAAGCGGCGACAAGCGCAAATTTCGCCCGGGCGCTTGCTGACGACAGCTTGTGGCAAGTCGACGCCTGTCTGATTCATGGCGACTTCGGCACGGGCAACATCCTGGTTCGCGCCGGTCGCGTCAGCGCTATCATCGACTTCGGCTTCTGCGGCGTCGGCGATCCGGCGCAGGATCTGGGCGCCATCCTGGCGAGTTACGGCGAAGATTTTGTCGCGCGCGTCTGCCGTCATTATCCGGCGTTGCGGGCTGGCTTGCGGCGGGCGCGATTCTACATGAGCAGTTACGCGCTGATCCAGGCGCTCTATGCCCTGCGCGACGGCGATGCGGAAGAATTCGATGATGGGATGCGGGATTATGTTTAACTGTAATCCGCAGCTTACAGCGCCAAAATCTGATAATCAGGTTTTCGAATTCATCACGTAGTATAATTGTTCCAAACTGCTGAATTGCGCGGACATCGGGAAGTCCACAGATGCACATTCGGGGAGTCCTAAATCACGAGAATTTACTCCAATATGTGGACAATTTCCGCCTTGAGATGTCCCTTAATGGGGTTTCTAAGACTCATCGAAAGAGTTTGGGACAGTTCTTTACACCAATCGAAGTTGTGCAGCAAATGCTGCAGCCGCTCGACTCGCTTCCGGATAGAGTTCGTATTCTAGATCCGGGTGCAGGTGCGGGCATCTTGTCGGCTGCGGTCTTCACGCAGCTCTTATCGTCAAACCATCCAAAGACGAGAGAAATTGAATTCGTCGCGTACGAAGTTGACCCCAGGGTTTTGCCTTACCTGCGAAAAACGTTGGAGATGTGCGCTACTCTGAGCGCGCGATATAGCATCAATTTCAAATCCACCATTCACATTGTTGACTTCATCAATGCTGCCACTTCTTGTCTCTATTCGACGGAGAAATTCGATCTTGCAATCTTGAATCCACCTTACGGAAAAATTAGGTCTGGAGGTAAACAATGGCGTTTACTCAAGAAATATGGTCTGCCACGCAGCAACTTATACGCCGCATTCATGACATTGGCCGCAATTCTGCTCAAAGACGACGGACGACTCATTTCAATAACACCTCGCAGTTTCTGCAATGGACCCTACTTTCTTCCTTTTCGCAGGGCGTTCTTGTCACAAATGTCTTTAAGCCATGTTCATTTGTATACGTCGCGTAACAAGGCCTTCGGCGACGATGGCGTTTTGCAGGAAAACATCATTCTTTCCGCAACGAAAAGTCTAGAGCGCAACAATGTCAATATTACGTCGAGTGATAGTCCTCTCGATATGGATACATCCATTCAGACGCTTGAACACCATGAACTTGTAAATGCACAAGATCGAAATCTTGTCATTCACCTACCGCGCAACAACAACGAACGTGATGTTAGTCGATTCGTGAACGCGTGTAGATGCAGTCTACATGATTTAGAAATCAATGTCTCGACTGGACGTGTAGTTGATTTTCGAGCAAGACATCTGTTGAGGAAACCAAATGAAGCAGGCAGTGTTCCACTTCTCTTGCCTTCAAATCTAATCAATGGGTATGTCCGGTGGCCAAATACCCGTTCAAACAAATTGAGCGCTATAGACTATGATGGTAGCAAACATAAACTCCTCGTACCGACTGACAACTATGTACTGGTGAAACGATTTTCCTCTAAGGAACAGAAACGGAGGATAACAGCCGCCGTTTTGGAGCCGCAACATATTGAGTCTGGATTCATCGGTATCGAAAACCATCTTAACTACTTCCACAGAAACGGGGCGGGTCTTGCGCCAGATTTGGCGAAAGGACTCACGGTTTACCTCAATTCTTCAGTTGTCGATCAGTATTTCCGACTGTTCAGCGGACATACACAGGTTAACGCCACAGATCTTGAGAATTTAAAGTACCCTAGCGCTTCGACCTTAGCAGAAATGGGAGCAAGAATTAGAGGCGCGTTCCCCGAACAGAAGCAACTTGATCAGATATTGGTAGAGGTGCT
This sequence comes from Chloroflexota bacterium, assembly GCA_011523545.1. GTDB lineage: Bacteria > Chloroflexota > Anaerolineae > Aggregatilineales > Phototrophicaceae > UBA6055. The sequence goes on from WTGN01000008.1 coordinate 21,098, forward strand.
TGGCATGCAGGAGCCTGCTACAACTTCGACTCAGGCGAAGATAAATGAATCGCTGGAAATCCTTCGCATTATAGGGGTTCCGAGAGAACAACAGAACGATAGGTCCGCGTTGACCTTGCTGGCGCTAGTCGATGTTAGACCAGAAGACGAGTGGTCAGCGGCTTCAGCGCCGCTACGTACCATCACCGAAATGATGGAGTATTTTAGCACTCATTATGGAACTACCTATGCCCCAAATACGCGAGAGACTGTGCGCCGCTATACCATCCATCAGTTTTGGGAAATGGGTCTTGTAACGAGCAATCCTGATAACCCTGATCGACCCACAAATAGCCCATACTATTGCTATCAAATCTCCGAGCCTCTTTTGCGACTTGTTCGTACCTACGCTAGTCCATCCTGGAATAAAGAACTAACTCAATTTCGTATAGAAATGAGCGACAAATTGACCGCATTACGTGGTCGAAGACGCTCGATTCAAAAGATACCCGTTACGTATCCGGATGGCAGTGTTGTATCACTTACGGCTGGTGGCCAGAATGCTCTTATCAAACTTATCGTGGAGGAGTTTTGTCCACGATTTGCCAAAGGAGGAGAGATCTTATACTTGGGCGACGCTGGTGACAAACTGTCAGACTCTCAAGTAGCTCGTTTCAAGGAATTGGGAATCCAGCTGGACAGACATGGCAAATCACCAGATGTCGTTGTCTACGTGGAATCCAAGAATTGGCTAATTCTGATTGAGGCGGTATCAAGTCATGGTCCAATCGACCAAAAAAGACAGAACGAACTTCGTGGCCTATTTTCAAGTGCTTCTGCTGGCCTAGTGTATGTAACCGCATTTGAAACAAGGCAGGCTATGACCAAGCACCTGCGGCATATCTCTTGGGAAACCGAAGTTTGGATAGCGGAATCGCCAGACCATTTGATCCACTTCGACGGCGAAAGATTCTTGGGCCCTTATAGCTAATCATTGACGTCGGTGTGTTGAACAAGCCTCGCTGGTTACGCACCCCCGCAGCAAACGCCATCTGAACTGTCATGCTATACTGCAAACTGATTTTCCTGCATAAATGACCAAGCGGGACCCTTATGGCTGAGATCAGTTTGAGCGCTTATCAGGACGAGCTTGAGAGCCTGCTGCGCGAGCAAAAATTCGACGAGGCGATCGCGCATGGCCGGCATATCCTAGCCAGCCAGCCCAAAAACCTGCGCGTCTATGGCCAGCTCGGCGCCGCCCTGCTCGCGGCCGGGCGCTGGGACGAAGCGGCCGGTGTGCTCCGCCGTGCGCTGGGGGCGCAGCCGCAGGACTTTCAGACGCACTCGCGGCTGGCGCGCGCCTGCCAGCAATTGGAAGATTATGACCGCGCCATCTGGCATGCCGAGCGCGCCCTCGATCAGCAGCCGAACGATCAAGAGACGATCAGCCTGATACGCGCGCTGTATCGGGCGCATCGCAACGAAGAGATCGATCGCTTGCAATTGACCGCCGGCGCGCTGGCGCAGCAGCAAATCCGCGGCAATCTGCTGTCGGAGGCCCTCGCTACCCTGGCGGCGGCGCTGGAAAGCAGCCCCAATCGCGCTGATTTGCAGCTCTTGCAGGCGCGGGCGCTCTGGCTGGATGGCCAGCGGATGGACGCAGCCGAAACCGCCCTCGATGTGCTTGAGCGGCTGCCCTACGCCATTGACGCCAATCGGATCATGACTGAGCTCTGGCTGGCGGAAAAACGCCCGTCCGATGCCCAGATCTATCTCAAGCGCATCGAAGATCTGGACCCCTATCTGGCCCACCAGATGGCGACCGGCGAGCAAGCGCCGGCGGATCTGCTGATGCTGGAGCGGCTGGATTACCGCGGCGAGGCGCGGCGCGAGCGCGAAATCGTCAATCCGGAATGGCTGGATGGCTTGGGCGACGGGCGCGTTGACGAGGCGGACGTGGAAGGCAGCGGCGGCTTGGGCGCGCTCTTTGGGATTGACGGCGGCGAGCCTGAGCCAAGCGCGGACGATGTCACCGCCGACCTCGACGATTTGCTGTCTGACGAGCAGATTGACCAATTGTTCAGCGAACTGGTGATTGGTGAAACAGTGGCGGCGGTCAGCCAGGCGCGCCCGGACGATGATGATGATGACGCCGATGTAATCGCCGAGATGGAAGAGAAGGGCTTTATCGATAGCCTGCCATCAACAACCAGCGTCGAGCGGGAACCGGTCGAAAGCGGCGGCGAGCTGGACCTGATTGCGGCGCAAATGAGCGCGCCAGTTGACCATGGCGCCGATGAAGCGGCCGATGCCGATGATGCGCCGGCCGAACTGGATGGCGATTTGGCCGAGCTATTGGAAAGGCTGGATTCCGACGAAGAAGACGGCGACTGGATGGCCGATATCCAGGCTGGCAGCCTGGACCTCCCCGCGGATGAGGAAGCGCTCGAATATGTCGATGACTTTGATCGTGAGTGGGTGAAGGCGAGCCAGGACGAAGACGCTGCCGGCGCGCCCTGGCTGTCCGCGGCCATGCGCGAAGCCATCGATAAAGACGCCGACGCAGACCTGGCTTTGTTTGGCGAAGATGAACAGCTGCAAAACTTGCTCAACCGCGCTTCCGACACCGAGCCGCTTCACCTGAGCGATATCGAAGATTGGCTCGAAGCTGAGCCGGAGGCGCCCGCGGAAGATGCCGATGCGCCCTTGCTCGATATGGAAGACGATCTGCTGCATTCACCGCCGGCGCGCTCCTGGCTGGAAGACGATGAAGACGCCGCCCCCCCAATTCTCAGCGCCGATGACGAAGACCCGAACCAACTCAACGCCGAATTGATCGAGGGCTGGGGCGCCGAATTGGGAGACGACGAAGACGATGATCTCTATGTCGACTGGTTGAAAGACGACCCCAACGAAATCGACGACGACCTTAGCGCACTGGCGGCAAAGCCGGCGACGACAGCGCTGAACGAAGACTCGTCTGCGGCCGAGCAGGCGCGCGCCTGGGGGCTTGATGATCCCGATCAACTGGCCGATTTTGTGGAAGAGGCGAGCGACGACGGAGCGCCGGACTGGCTCAACGCGGTCGTCCCGGGGCTTGACCGCGAGAATGACGCATCCAACGATGATGTGAATGAATACGCCCGCCCGATGTCATCGCCGGGCAAAGAATTCGCCTGGGTCAGCGATATCGTCGAAGAAGAGACCGGCGAGATGAAGGCGATCGATCCGGATGAAGTCACCGAGACGCCCTATTTCCGCTTCAGCAATCCGCCGGCCTGGCTGCGCGTGATGCAAGAGCGCAGCGGCGGCGTTTCAGCGGACGGCGTTGTGGCCGGCGTCAGCGCGCTCAGCCTGGACGAAAATATTGAAGCGCTCGAACTGGACGACCTCACCTTTGACGAATACTTCAATTTTGACACGCCGACCGATAAACTCGACGCCATCAATCTTGATGAAGATACCCAGCGGCTCAGCTTCAGCGGGCTCGATTGGGATGATTATTTCGATTTGGAATCGCCGACTGAAAAGACCATCGCGATAACATTGGATGAGGATGCGACTGAAGTCGAGTTTGACGCCTTGGGCGTCGATGATGAGAACTTCGACTTTGAAGGGGCGGGCGATGAAGCCTTGAAAGCGGCCGGCGAGCTGAACTTCGATGATATCGGCTTTGGCGATGACTCAATCGCCGATGCCGATCAGGAAGCCGAAGCGCCCCCGACCTGGCTCAACTATGACGGCTCGGACGGCGACGACCGCGACGCTGATGATCCCGGTCGCAGGCGCGGGCAATCGACGCTATAATCAGCGTCCACTCCCGAATTCAAGCTGCGTCGTCGCCGCTGCTTATCCAGCGAGGCTGGCTCCATATTTGTCCGTCTCAGGGGCAGGCGCAGTGTAGTGCCGCGTCCGGCTTGCCGGCGGCGCCAATGACAGGATCTATGAACGAAGACCCCGAACTTCCCGATTTTGATTCCATGTCACAGGAAGAATTGATCGAGTGGCTGGAAGCGCTCACCAAGCTCCAGAGCGAACTCGCTTCAGATGCCAGGCCTGAGCGCAACACCGATGGGGAGGCGCAAGACGCGCCCGCCGATGCGGACGGTGACTGGTCCGGCTGGCTGGATGAGGCGCCGGCGCCAAACGATGATGAGCCGCCCGAAGCGACGGCTGGCCAGACGATGGGCGCTCGTTACCATGAGGATGACGAGGATGGCCTCGACCGCGTCGATCAGCGCCGGAGCGGGCCCTTGGACGCGGACGAGATGGCATGGCTGGCGGAGATCAGCGCCGCCGAGAACGAAGAAGATCTGCCAGATATCACCGATTACAAACCGCCAGACCGCCAGCCCGAGAATCTCGGCGAGCTCTTGGAGCAGGGCGGGGCAGAAGACCCGCTCGAATGGCTTGAGGGCCTCGGCAAGACAGGCGCCGGTCCCCGCCTCCCGTCACCGATGAATGGCGCGGAGGAGCGCGCCGGCGGGGCCGGTTACACTAACGAACTCGGCGACGATTTTGATGATGAGTTCGAAGACGATGAACGGCTGAACGACTTGGAAGACGAGAGCCTGTATTCGCGGCGCCAGGACGACGCGCCCTCGGTGCGCGAATCGCTGCTGGGCCTGGACGACAGCGAAAGCGAAGAATACAGCACGCAGTCGATGGCGCCCGTGCCGGACCAGGTCCTGCCCGACAGTGCGCCAGAACCGGCCGCGACCGAGCAGGGGGCGGCCCGCCTCCGGCCGAAAGCGGCGCCCGCAGCCGGCGACAGCCTGGCGCAAGCCTTCACCCCCGGGGCGCCCGAGCATGACCTGGAAGCCTGGTACGCGGATCGCCTGCGCGCCATTGCCGGGGGCGCTGATGGCGCAGCCGCTTCGCCTGCCATTCCGATCTTGGAGCAGATCGCGCTGCCGACTAAGCCGCCGCCGCCCGGTTTGGCCGCGGCCATTTTTTCCGCGCGCGGCAAGGTCGAGGCGGATGACCTGGGCGAGGCGCTCGCGGAATACGAGACGCTGCTGCGCCGGAACGCGGGCCTCGCCTGGATTATGAGCGATATGCGCGCTTTGATCGAAGGGGATAAATTTCGCGGGAATCCCGCGGTGCATCGCGTCTTGGGCGATGCCTTGATGCGGCAGGGACACTTGCAGGCGGCGCTCGATGTCTATCGCCACGCCTTGACGCTGCTCTAGGAGATGCGGCGCGGCAGTCTTTCGTATTAGAACAGACGAGGCGTACAGGATCCAGAATACAGAGGCAATTAAGGAAGTCTTTGAACAATCTCCAATAGAGTTGCGTCTATACTGTCGAAACGCTGCAAGATATAAATCTCCAAAGTGTCGAACCGCTGCAAGATGTAAAAGAACGCCGCAATGCCACCACCAATCGTGAGGGTCGCCAAAATGCCCAGGGTCCACTTAAGCCATCTGATGTCTGACTTTACCGATGCTAAATCCGCTATGTCTTGTCTTGTAGTGACTAGCAAGGACTGGTCGACCTCTTCAGCCCGCACTGAAGTCATTTGTTCCGCTTGTGTACGCTGGACCATATAGCGGCGCCTCTTTCGCTCATGGAGCAAACATAGTGTAGATTACAACAGAATGATATGTCAATGTCATCGCGTTGCGCATATGTACTGTCTACTATGGTCACCATTCATCCTGACACAAACGAGCAATATCGGGCATCACCACAGGTCGTCTATATGATATTTCAGATCGAATGGAGATGACGACGCCCACTGTGAAAACGCTCTACTTGCCGGGTCTATCCATTTACAGTTGCGCAAATGGCCGCTCCCTTCGCGGATGAGCTGCTGACCTGGTATCGGGAGGCGCGCGCCGACCTGCCCTGGCGCCGCGACGCCAATCCCTATCATGTCTGGCTGGCCGAAGTCATGCTGCAGCAGACCCAGGTCGAGACGGTCATCCCCTATTTCAAACGGTTCCTGCAAGCCTGCCCCACGATCGAAGCGCTGGGGGCCGCGCCCCTTGATGACCTGCTCAAGCTTTGGGAGGGATTGGGCTATTACAGCCGCGCCCGCAACCTGCAGCGGGCAGCCCGCCTCATCGTCAGCGAACACGGCGGCGTCATGCCTGCGGATGTCGACGAGCTGCTCAAGCTGCCCGGCATCGGACGCTATACGGCCGGCGCCATCGCCAGCATCGCCTTCGGGCAGCCGGCGCCGGTTCTCGATGGCAATGTGATCCGCGTTTTCGCGCGCGTTCTGGATTTGGACGAGGACATCGGTCAATCGGAGACGCGGAAAATGCTCTGGCGGCTCGCGGAGCGCTGGCTGCCGGCGGCGGATTGCGGCGATTACAATCAAGCGCTGATGGAGCTGGGCCAGCGCGTTTGCCGTCCGCGGAATCCCTCCTGCTCGGTTTGCCCCATTCGCGCGCACTGCCGCGCCCGGTCCGCTGGTACGCAGGCCTTGCGCCCCCGGCGGTCCAAACGAGCGCCGATCCCACACTACGATGTGACCGCCGGACTGATACGTGATGAGCGAGGCCGCCTGTTGATCGCGCAGCGGCCCCTGGATGGCCTGCTCGGCGGCTTGTGGGAGTTCCCCGGCGGCAAGGTCGAAGAAGGGGAGCGCCTCGCCGACTGCCTCACGCGGGAGCTGCGCGAGGAGCTGGCGATTGATGTGGCGGTGGGCGCGCGCTTCACCGTCGTCGATCACGCATTCACGCATTTCAAGATCACGCTGCATGCCTTCGACTGTGCTTATCTCGGGCCGCTGCCGCCATACAGCCAGCCACAAGCGCTCGGCGTGCGAGACTGGATCTGGGTCGGCGAGGCGCAACTGGCGGATTACAGCTTTGGCAAGGCCGATCGGCAGGTGATAGCGGAGCTGGCGCGCCGGCGTGAGATGCTGCTATGAGTCTCAAGTACACGAAGGCATAAACGACGCTTGACCGCAGCCGCGCGGCGGCGACGAAAAGAACTAAGCGCGCTCACAGAAAATGACAAGCCATCTGCTCTCGCGAGCAACCGAGTTTATCAAGTAAGAGGCGAAGGGGAGGCATAAGCCCGTGTCCAATCTCGAAGTCTATCGGCAACAGAGCGTCTTCACCGATCCAGGTCCACATGCCCGCCTTTACGATGCCCTGCCGAGTGACATCGGCGAAATCTGCCGCATCGCGCGAGACTTGATCGTCCATTACGTCGCCCTTGGTCCCAACCCGCCAGCCGACCGCTTTGGAGAAATCGATTTCCGCTACCTTGGGATCATGCTCGATCGCATTCTCGAATTGGATGATCGCCCTTTGACCGAATCGCGGATCATTGAGAACCGTCTTGTCGGCTGCTGCCGCGATCACAGCGCCTTAACCGTCTCGATCCTCCGGCATAAAGGCATCCCGGCCCGCGCTCGCTATGGCGCGTCAGCCTATTTCGAGCCCGGATATTTCTGCGATCACGTCATCGTCGAGTACTGGAACGGCGCCCGCTGGGTCGGCGTCGACAGCGAGTTGGGACCAGACGAGATAGCCATGTGGAATATCGAGTTTGACCCTCTCGATGTGCCGGCCGATCAGTTCATTCGCGGCGGCGCCGGTTGGCTGATGTGCCGCGCCGGTCAAGCTGATCCAGAACGCTTCGGGCTTGGGTCGGGATCGACATTGTGCGGCTGGGAATTCTTGGTCGGGGAGACATTGCTGGATTTGGCTGCGCTCAACGGGCGCGAGATGCTCTGCTGGGACTCATGGGGCATGGCCGAAAGAGCGCTCAACCTTGATGACGATGACAAGGCCTTCCTCGACGACCTTGCGCAAGCCACGCTCGATGAGTCGCGCAGCGAGGAATGGTCGGAGTTCTTCGGGGATGATCGCCTGCGCATCCCGCCGGTGATTCAAAGTTACTCGCCGGCGGCCAAGCCGGAGGATCTGCCGCTGGAAGTGGCGCTCGACTTTGCAGCTGAGTAATGATTACTGGTGAATCTTCGCGTATAATTGAGTTTGCTGCTGGCAGGCGAAAGGACAAAGAAGATGATCACGGACGAACTGCTTGACGAAGTTAGGGCGCTGGACGATGTGGATAAATAGCCAGACCCGCGTACATTCCATCAAGCCATGCTAAGAAGAATCGGGCCAGCCGGGGAAGGTTTGTATCATGAGTTTGGACGAGCTAATGCAAATGGTTATGTCGCTGGAGATAGAAGAAAGGCGCCAGGTATTCTTCGCGCTTCTAAATGACCCGGAACTCAAAATCAATCCATTCGACGCGATAAATGTCCGGCAGAATGGAGAACTTGCGCTACAACTGGCGTCGCGAATGAAGGGAGGCAAAGATGCTGCCCGTGAGATTGCTTGAAGACGTAAAGCGCCTGGATGAAGATGACAAGTTGAAACTACTCAAAATCCTTGTCGACGACCTGTCCCTTAGCGATCACGGCTATGAGATTTTTGGCTTCCGCGGAAGCGCTCAAATTGCCGGCCGTATGTTAGAAATCCTGGAGCGGCAAGAAGTCGCAAGCAGTCCGGAAGTCAAATAGTGGCGCAGTTTCCATATACAATCATTGGCAGTGATCCGCACACATCTATGCCACGTCTGCCGCTGGAAATCTCCTACGGCGGACAAACGGTCAGGATTGCCGGGACAGTCGACTCCGGAGCCAGCGTTAGCGTTTTGCCCTATCGGGTAGGCTTGGCCTTGGGGGCAGTTTGGGATGAGCTTGAAGACTTGGGACCTCTCGTAGGCAATCTCAGCAGTTCGACGTCACGCGCGCTTTACGTGTCAGCAAAGATTCTGGGACTGACCGGCGACTCCGGAATTCCACTGCTGTTTGCCTGGGCTGATTCCGACTCGATGCCAGTGTTGCTTGGACAACTCAATTTCTTCATGCAGCTCAACGTTTGCATTTACCGCTCGCAGAATTACTTTGAAGTCCGGCGCCCTGACTAAACGAGACGCGGGCCCGATGCCGATTTCTGCAAGGACCATTTAATTCATCCGACACTGAAGATCAATTGACGACCCATGCTCGAATTTCTGCAAAAAATCCTCCGCCTGATTAGCAGCCTCTTCGGCGACAACGTGCCGCAGGGCCCGGCCTGGGATCGCGTCCCGCCCGAGTTGATGACGCCGCGCGAACGGCTGATACGACGCAGCTCGCTGATCATGTTGGGGGGCGCGCTCGTCAACCTGGCGGCGGCCATCGTGGCGATCGTAGTCGCGGTCCACGCCGCCAACGTGGACAACGCGCTCTTTGCCGCTTTGCAAGAGGCGGCCCTCAGCCGTTTCGCTATCGATGCTGATTCGGCCGCGCTCTTGATCATCGCTGGCATCCTGGCCAATACGGCCATTCTGCTGGTGCTGGCGGCGGTGATCCTGGCGCAGGAATTGTGGACGGTCTTCACCGCCTGGCTGCTCACAGCGGTCAATCTGGCGGCGCTGGGTTTCTTCGGCTTCACCGCCGGGCTGCTGGCCATCGTCCCCTTGCTGACCGTCGGCCTGCTGACCCTCGGCGACCTGCGCGCTTTTCGCCTCAATCCGGTGATGGTCAAGGAGCTTCGCGGGCGGATGCGCGGCGTGCGCGGCTTCGCCATCATCACGATCTTCCTCACTCTGATGAGCTTCTTCACCATCCTGCTCTATCTGCTGCGCGTGCCGGCCGGCGGCGTGGTCGTCACTGGCGACCTGGGGCGCGAGCTCTTCATCGGCGTGCTATTCATTGAACTGATGCTGATCATTTTCATCGTGCCGGCATTGACCGCCGGCGCCATCACCACCGAGCGCGAACGCAAAACCTACGACCTCTTGCAGACGACGCTGATCACAAAAGCGACATTCGTGGTCGGCAAGATGCAGTCGGCGCTGGGTTATATCGTGCTGCTGCTGCTTTCCGCCATTCCCATGCAGAGCATCGCCTTCCTCTTCGGCGGCGTCAGCGAAGCCGAGTTGATTCTGGCGCTGGTGGTCCTGCTGGTTTCGGCGCTTGCCCTGGGCGCCTTTGGCATGTTTTTCTCGTCAATCACCGAGCGCACACTGGCCGCCACCATCCGCTCCTACACCGTCGCCATCGCCATCACGGTCGGTCTGCCTCTTGTCGCGCTCATCCTTTTTCAGAACGCTTTTGGCAATGTCGTCAACAGCTTCACCAACCGGTTCACGGACAATCCGGTGGTGGAGGCGACGACAATCTACCTCGATATGATCGCGACCGGGCTCAACCCGATTATGGCGACCTTGCGCTCGCAGCAAATGCTCATCGATCATCAGCAGCTGGTGACGATGCGCGTCACCCTGGCGAGCAATGGCACATCGATCCCGGTCCTGTCGCCCTGGGTGCTGCTGACGTTGGTTTACTTGTCGGTCACGGCGCTGCTGGTGCTGGTCTCGATCCGGCGCATGGAACGGCAGGGCGGCTAGCCAGGCAACCCTCTTGCCTTGCGCGCCGTCCGCGCATGAGCTCTGGTGGCAGGCGGCTCATATTGGGCAAGGTTGACAAATTCTTGGCACATGATAACATTATTTTGTCACAATCTATGTGACAGTTCGCAACATTATGCAGTCAATTGAGAGAGGTATGACTATGGTTAAGTTACGTCACATCGCAATATTGGTCGCGCTGGTCGGCTTGCTTCTTGGTGGAGCGGCCCAGGCGCAAGACGACGGGCTGAAGCTGACCGGCTGGCCCTACGAAGTTGATGTCGTCACCGAGAACCTGGGGCGCTTCACCGATCAGACCGGCCACGGCGCCGTCTTCCTGCCATTCCCCAGCAACGAGTACCGCGACAAGATGGTCGCCAGCTTCGTCGCTGGCACCGAGTTCGATGTCGCCTACGTGCGCGACAGCTACCTGGCGGAGTGGGCGTCGGCCGGCTGGATCTTGCCCATAAGCGATTTGGAAGGCGCCGATGAATTGCTGGCGGATCTGCCCGCCGGCATCATTGAGCAGATGTCCTACGATGGCCAGGTCTACGGCCTGCCATACTATTCCGGCGTTCAGACGATGGCCTACAACGCGGCCCATCTGGAAGCGGCCGGCGTCGACGCGCCGCCCGAAACCTGGGACGAAATGCTGGAGCAGGCGCAGATGATCAAAGACGCCGGCGTCGTCGAGTACCCGATTCTGATGCAGCTGCGCAGCGGCGAGAATTACCTGCTGCGCGAATGGGAGACGCTGACCGCCTCGCGCGGTGGCCGCCTCTTCGACGAGGACTTCAACCCCTTGTTCCATCTCGAGGGCAGCGCCGCCTGGGAAGCGCTCGATTGGCTGACCGAAGGCCTCGATATGGGTGTGATTGACCCGGCGTCGCTGACCGATGACGACGGCACGTTGCTGATGGCGGCTGGCACGACATCGTTCATGACCACCACCGACTACACCCTGAAGGCGATGAACGATCCGGAACAGTCCAATGTCGCCGGCGATGTCAAGAACGCCCTCGTGCCCGGCACCGATGAAGTCCGCAGCGGCACCTGGGGTTATGTCCGCCTCTATGCGATCACCAACAACGCGCAAGACATGGACGCGGCCTGGCAATTGGTGCAATTCCTGGGCGGCAAAGATGCCACCGGCGTCTATTATGTGCCCAAACGCTGGGCGCTGGAATTCGGCCTGGGCTTCTCGCCGGCGCCGCTCTACGAAGATGAAGAGGTGCGCAACTCCATCTCCGGCTGGATCGACCCCGACCTGCTCAGCGAGCAATCCGAATACGCCATTTCGCGGCCATACCGCTTCGTGCCCTTCTTCTCCGATTGGGAGATCGGCAGTTGGGGTCCGCTGCAGGCCGCCATCCTCGGTGACGCTGACAAGGGCGAGGTCCTCAATGAGCTGGCTGAGGAATGGAACGAGTTGAAGGAAGATTGGGGTTACTAGGCCCGGTCACTGCATTAAATCGCGGGCGACCTGCTAGGTCGCCCCTACAGCAAATCCACTCGGTGAATGTGTAGGGGTCAGCCAGTGGCTGACCCGCTTTCCGCAAGGCCAACAGCTTGACCGCCAACTCCACCAACACACGCAAGGAAATGTCGCAAGGCCTGATGGCGCTGTTCTTCAGCGCGCCGGCCGTGTTGATCATCGCCTCCACCATCCTGGTTCCTTTTGGCATGGCGGTCTTCCTCAGCCTGCACAACTGGAACCTCAAGCGCCCCGGCCGCGAGCGTTTCGTCGGCCTCGAGAATTACATCGACTGGCTCGGCGACAGCGACTTTTGGGGACCGCTGCGCACAACCTTCACCTTCGCGATCATGGCGGTCGTCCTCATCGTCTTCATCGCTTTGCTCGTCTCCCTGCTGCTCAATGAGAAGTTTCCCGGGCGCGGCGTATTGCGCGCGCTGCTCCTGGTGCCTTGGGCGATTCCCTCGGTCGTTAACGCGCTGCTTTGGAAATGGCTGCTCAACCCGCAATACGGCTTGGTCAACGCCGTCTTCTTCGAAATCGGCATCATCACCGAATATCAGAATGTGCTCGGCAGCATGCCCAGCGTGATGATTTGGCTCGTCATCGCTTATTCCTGGATTCATATCCCGCTGGCGACCTTGCTCTTGCTCTCCGGCTTGCAGACGATCCCGGGCGACATCTACGAATCCGCCATCGTCGACGGCGCCGGCGTCTGGGGGCGTTTCCGCTTCATCACCTTGCCCATGCTGCGCCCCATGCTCTCCATCGTCATCATCTTTGAGATGATTTTCGCCCTGAAAGTCTTCGACATTATTTTTGTGCTCACCGCGGGCGGGCCGGCCGACGCCACAAATGTGCTGGGCTGGACCATCTACACCGAGACCTTCCGCAAGCTTGATTTCGGCGCTGGCAGTTCCATCGCTATGCTGCTCGGCGCGGTCACGCTTGGGCTCGCCATCTTGTTTTACGTCTTCCTGGACAAGCGGGTGGACCACTAATGAAGCAGCGCGCGCGCCTCCGCCTCGCCGTCATCTACGTCTCGGCCGCCCTCGTCTTGTTGGGCACAGTCGGCCCCTTCCTCTGGCTCGTCAGTTCCAGCTTCCAGTACGAGCGTCAACTGCTGAACCGGCCGCCGCAGTGGCTGCCCAACCCAATCGTGCTTGACAGCTATCGCGAGATCTTCGAAGGGGCGATCCTGGGCGAGGAATCTGGCGTGCCATATCAATCGCGGATCTTCTTGCGCTCCTTTGGCAACAGCTTCCTGGTCGCCGGCAGCGTCGCCGCGATCGCCGTCCTGACGGGCGCTTACGCCGCTTATCCACTGGCGCGCCTGAATTTTCGCGGGCGCAGCCTCCTGCTCTTCGGCATCCTCGCCAGCCGCATGATTCCGGCGCTGTCCCTCGCCATTCCCATCGTGCTGGTCGCCAAGCGGATCGGTATGAGCGACAAGATCATCTCGCTCATCTTCATCAATCTGTCCTTCATCTTGCCTTACGTCATCTGGCTGCTGCAATCGTATTTCAAGACCATCCCGCTGGAGCTGGAAGACGCCGGGCGCATCGACGGCTGCAGCCGCCTCCAGGTTGTGCACAAGATCATCCTGCCGCTTTCGCTGCCCGGCTTGACTTCGGCCGGCATCCTCGCCTTCTTGCTGACCTGGGGCGAGTTCCTCTTCGCGCTGCTGCTTTCGGAAAGCCCCGCCTCCTATACCAGCACGGTAGTCGTCTCCCTCTTCGCCACCGATGTCGATGTCAGCTTCGTCAGCATCATCACCGCCGGCGTCATCTCCGTCTTGCCGCCAATCTGCTTCGCGCTCATCTTCCAGCGCTTCATCATCAGCGGCTTGCTGAGCGGCTCGCTCAAGGGCTGAGCCCGCTGCGCTACTGGCTTGCGGCGGACCGGAGCCGGCTATAACACAAGACTATTTCCCTAGTCAATCCAAGCCTGTTAGAATTACACTACTTGCTATTTCATGTGCGATTTCAGGAGACCCTGATGAGCAATCCCCTGCTGGAGATTCAGAAATTCGGCCAGAGCGCCTGGCTCGATTACATCCACCGCGACGACCTGAACAATGGCGATTTGCAGCGCCGTATCGATGAAGAAGGCGTGCTCGGCGTCACCTCCAACCCGTCCATCTTTCAGAAAGCCATCGGCGATTCCGAGACCTATGACGACGCCATCATGACCGTGCTCGATCTGGAAGCGCAGGACATCTATGAAGCGCTGGCGATCGAAGACATCCAGGACGCGACCGACCTCTTCCGCCCGATCTACGACAATACGGCCGGCGGCGATGGCTACGTCAGCCTGGAGGTTTCGCCCCTGCTGGCGCGTGATACGCAAGGCACGGTGGACGAAGCGAAGCGGCTTTTCCAGACGGTCGGCCGGCCCAATCTGATGATCAAGATCCCGGCGACGCCTGAGGGCCTGCCCGCGATTGAAGAGGCGATAGCGGCCGGCATCAACGTCAATGTGACGCTCATCTTCGCTATCAACAATTATGAACGCGTGGCGGAAGCCTTTATCCGCGGGCTGGAGCGGCGGCTGGCGGCCGGTGACGATGTGACGCGCGTCGCCTCGGTGGCCAGCTTCTTCCTCAGCCGGATTGACAGCATGGTCGACCAAATGCTCGAAAACAACATCCGCGCCGCCCAGCTGCGGCAGGATACGGCTCGCATCGCCGCCAACCGCGTGCTGCTCGGCCAAACCGCAGTCGCCAACGCCAAAATGGCCTATCGCTCTTTCCAGCGCATATTCCAGGGGGAGCGCTTTGAAGCCTTGCGCGAGGCCGGGGCGCAGGCGCAGCGCCCGCTCTGGGCATCCACCAGCACAAAAAACCCGTCTTATCCCGATACGCTCTATGTCGACAACCTGATCGGCCCGCACACCGTGAATACGCTGCCGCCGGCGACGCTGGCCGCCTTCAAGGATCACGGCGCAGTCGCCGAGACTGTCACCCAAGACGCCGGCGACTTCCTGCCGCCGGACGAAGCGCTGGATCGGCTGGCTGAAGTCGGCATCGACATGGGGCAGGTGACCGCGCGCCTGCAGGACGATGGCGTCGACGCCTTCATCGACAGCTTCGAGACCTTGATCTCGCAAGTGGCGGCCAAGCGCACCCTCTTGCGCAGCGGCATCATCGAGCGCACAAAACTGGCGCTGGGCATATATCACGGGGCGGTTGACGAGGCGGTGGCTGGCCTGGACGCCGACTTCACCAATCCACGCTTGTGGAATAAAGACGGCAGCTTGTGGAAAGCGGGCGCGGACGCGATCAAGAAAATCGTCGACCGCCTCGGCTGGCTCGATGTTGACAAGACGATCGACCGCGAGCGTTTGCAGGCGCTGCAGGAAAGCGTGCGCGGCGGCCGCTTCAAGCATGTCGTCTTGCTGGGCATGGGCGGCAGCTCCCTGGCGCCCGAAGTGCTGGCCGATACCTTCGGTCCGCAGCCCGGCTTCCCCGAATTGATCGTGCTGGACAGCACCGACCCGGCGCGCATTCGCCAGGTCGAGGATGAGATTGAGCTGGACAAGACCCTCTTCCTCGTCGCCAGCAAATCGGGCGGCACCGTCGAAACGATCGCACTCGACCTCTATTTCTGGGAGAAGACGGGCGCCGCCGCCGATCAATTCATCATCATCACCGATGCCGGTTCGCGATTGGAGCGGGTGGCGCGCGAGGCCGGCGTCCGCGATGTCTTCATCAATCCGGCCGATATCGGCGGGCGTTACAGCGCGCTCAGCTATTTCGGCATGGTGCCCGCCGCCTTGATCGGGCTTGACCTTGACGGCCTGTGGGCCAGCGCCGATACCATGCTGGCCGCCAACCGCGAGAGCATCCCGTCGCATTATCATCCGGGGCTGCTGTTGGGCGCGGTGATTGGCGCGCTGGCGAAAGAAGGGCGCGACAAGGTCACCATCTACACATCGGCGTCCCTGCGCAGCTTCGGCAATTGGGCGGAGCAGCTGCTGGCCGAGAGCCTTGGCAAAGAGGGGAAGGGCGCGCTGCCTGTCGTCGGCGCCTCAGTCGGCTTGCCGCACGATTATGTCAGCGATCGCCTCTTCATTTATCTCCGCGTCGACAACGACGCCGATGTCGCGGAAATGGACGCATCCGTGCGCGCCCTGCGAGAAGCGGGCCACCCGCGCGTGACCCTCCGCCTGGCGGACAAGCTGGCCATCGCCGGCGAATTCTTCCGCTGGGAATTCGCGACCGCCATCGCCGGCGCGCTCCTTGAAGTAAACCCATTCGACGAGCCGAATGTCACCGAAGCCAAAGACGCGACCAAGGCGCTGCTGGAGCGCTTTCAGGAGCAGGGGGCGCTGCCGAGCGACGAGCCGCTGATGACCGGCGCCGGGCTGGATGTCTACGCCGATGCCGCCACGCTGGCCCCGCTGCGCGAGCTCTGCCATCAGCATGGCTTCGACGGCAGCGACGCCGTCGGCCTCATCGCGGCGCAAATGGCTGGGTCGCGCGCCGGCGATTATTTCGCGTTTCTAATCTATTTCACGCCGACGCCGGCGGAAGCGCGCCTGATAGCGCGGATACAGCGCCGCCTGCGCCATGTCACCAAGCGCGCCGTCACCATCGGCTATGGCCCGCGCTATCTCCATAGCACCGGGCAATACCACAAAGGCGGCGGAGAGAACGGCATCTTCTGGCAGTTAACGGCTGACCCGGCGCCCGACATGGATATACCCGGCATGGATTACAGCTTCGGGACGCTCTTCGCCGCCCAAGCCGCCGGCGATATGCGCGCGCTGCAAAATCACCAGCGGCGGGCGATGCGCCTGCACCTGAGAGGCGAACGGACAGCTGGCCTGGAGAGGCTGCTAACGGCCATTGAGTTCGTGGAGTCGCGGCGGCGCTAACTGACCGGATCGCCAATGCGAATTACACAAACGGTGGATATCGCCGAAAGAATATAGTACAATACGATATGATGCATTTCCCTGAAGGAAATGCGACAGGACGGCAGTCTTGGTCAACATGGAGCATCATGGCTCGAGCAGACCTGCAAGAATTCGGCGAGGAAAGTCCGCGACCAGAATCGGCGTCGGGCGTCGAAATGCGCCGCGGCCGTCAACAGCGCAAGGAGAATGAGGCGGCTTCCATGTTAGAGGCATCAAGCAACAATTTCGATAGCGCAAAGTCGCTTCGCGCGGTAACTATGACGATCACAATTCCGATCATTGCGGCGATGATCGCTATGGCTGCCTTGATCGTATCGCCTATGAACAGCAGATTCGATTCAATCGATTCGCGCTTCGCGCAGAATGACGACAAGTTTGCGCGGCTGGAGGCGAAGATAGATGCCAATACGCAGCGTATTGTCGCCATCGAGAGCAAGCTTGAACGCCTCGCCAATATGACGATCCTGGCGCATGGCAACGGCGAAATTACGAGTGACGAACTCGCCTTGATTTGGGAGACCGCGGGGGGAGAGTGACGAGCATTAGCAACAGACCTTGTCGCCCAATGAATTAAGCGCCGCGTCTTATTGACCGTTGGACAAGAGCAATCAGGCGAGCAGTGAAAGCCAGCGCCAGCGACCCCGGTAAACAAGAAAACCCGCCTCAAACGAGAGACGGGCACTGTTTTTCAATCTCTGTTGGTCGGAACTAGTCGATCAAAGCGACCGCGCTTGCTTGCTTGCCCTTGCGGCCCTCGGTGATGAGGAACTCAACCCGCGCCCCTTCGTCGAGGCTGCGGTAACCGGTTCCCTGGATCTCGCTGTAATGTACAAACAGATCATCGCCATCTTCCTGAGAGATGAAGCCATAACCCTTCTCGGCGTTGAACCACTTGACAGTACCTTGCGAACGTTCTTCGGACATCTTGCACTTACTCCTGCTATAGAAACGATTAACGGGTCGTTGCCACAGTCACGATGAAGCGGTAAACGGACGCCAACCATGCCACACTACCGGTGTGGACGTTAGGCCGCGGGTCTTTCGCTCTCGGGGACTGATGGGTGCATACCCACTGCACCAATGTGGAAAAGACGCTCATGTCTTCCTTGTACCACGTTGCACCGTCAGTATACCACTGATATTTCCAGATTGCTATAGCCAATCATAATCTAAGGCTGCGGCGGGCGCGCCCATGAATCGCCGCGGCAAAAAGTCGGCGCACGGGCAAGCGGGCGCTCCGCCTTGAATGCCTGCCCTCTCACATTCTATGCGCCTTGTAGACGATGCCATTCGCCTCTTGCAATTCCCGGATGTAGCGGATGATCTTCGTCACTTCCTCGCGCGAAACCTGTGGCTGCGCCGGCATATCCCCGTATGGCCAATGATGCTGGCGGACCCCGGTCGCCGCCGCTAGGTAAAAGGCCTGGTCCGAGTGATGCCCAGGATTGTAGATGTCATGAATAAGCGGCGGACCCAGCTTGCTGCCGGCCGCGTTTTCTCCGTGACAGGCCATGCAGGTCGCCTTGAACAAGACTTCACCTTCCATTGCCTCCGCCGAAAGCGCCGCCGGCGTCACCTGAACCGTGACAACAGCGCTCTCCTCGGTCGTCCGTGACACAATCGCCAGGGCCGCTATTGCCCCAAATGCAACCCAGGCAACGACGGCGAGCATCGTCATTCGCTGTCGTTTCTTCATGGCGCGCAGGCGACCGCCCTTCTTCACAGTTCGTTCCTCACGGCAACTCATTGATTGGCAGTGTCCGCGAGGGGCATTGGGTAAGCGTCAATTCGCGCGGACAGATTCGCGCCACAATTATAGCCATATTGAGCAGTCAATTCATTACAGAACTGTATGTTATCGGCGCCGGACCCGCCACTCAAGGCCGAATCTAACGCGCGCAATAACAGTCGAATCCTGTGGTCGCGCCGATGCGCAAGGTCGGTGTGTACGGGCGAGCCGACGGCTCGCCCCTACGAATTCTAGTCATAAGAGCAATAGTCAAACCGACTTCGCCAGTTGATACAGTCGTGGCGCTTGCGCGGCGATCACAGCCGCTTCACTGCGCCAGGCGAAGCGCTCGCCAACCCCGCCATATTCGAACGCCAGCGTATCCGGCTTGCGCCAGCTGCCGGCGCGGATTTGCTCCAGCGCCCACTCGGTCATCGCCCAATCGGCCTCGGTCATGGCGAAGTGATCCTGGCGTATGCCATGCTCGTCCGGCTCGGGCAGAATCCCCACGACGTGCAGCTCGCGCAGGGCATGCACGGGCAGCGCGTTCAGATAGCCTTTGACATCTTCGCGCCCTGCGCCTTCGCAGCTGCGGATGGCATGGGCGATATCCAGCAGCAGGCCGCAGCCGGTTCGTCGAACGACTTCGGAGATGACAGCCGGATCAACGATCTCTTGCAGCAAGATATCGGTCCAAACGCCGTCCGGGTACGGAAGATTTTCGATGACGATGTTCTCGGCGCCGAAGCGCTCGCAAAGGGGCGACAAGAAACAGGCGGCCCGTTCAACCACCGCTTCCGGCGTGATGCGGCTGTCGGGCGCGAAGTCGGCCGTCTCCAGCGCGAAATGACTGTTGATCACAAGCGTCTCGGTCGTCTCGAGCCAGCGCTGCAATTGGGCAAAGTCGATCTCGTCCCGCCCTCGGCCCCAGCTGATGAGCGAGCAATGCACGTAGACCTTGTGGATCGCGCCGACTTTCTCCACCAGATCCGGCCAATCCGGACACTTGAATAGATCGACCTGGATGCGGCCATCGCGCCAAAGTTTCTCGGCTTCCGGTGAATAATTGATGGCGAATCTCATGCCCGCTGCCCCCGCTCGTATTTGCGACCCAACGCCATATCATACACGGCGCGGGCGGCAACTGCGCAGGTTAAACTAGCACCGAGGACGGGAGCGGCTCCAAATGAGCAATTATAATTTTGCCGATTTGCCAATTGTAGACGCGGACGCGACAATGCCGCCGCCCACGCAAAACTTACTTCGTCTCGCTTTGTTCATAGCTCCCCCTCCCAGATGCTTCGGATGCCCGTCATAGAGACGGCGGGAGGGGGCCGGGGGCGGGCTTGGACGCCGGCATGCGGCGCGGCTAGCCGAGCGACTTGAGGATATGTTATCATTTGGCGCAATCGAATCCGCGATAGACAGGCGCCTATGACGACGATTCTACTGATTCGACATGCCGTTAACGAATATGTGAAGACGGGCAAATTGGCCGGCCGCATGGAAGGCGTGCATCTCAACGACGAGGGGAAGGCGCAGGCGGAAGCCTTGGGTCAACGCCTGGCCGAAGCGCCCCTGGCCGGCATTTACTCCAGCCCGATGGAACGCACGCTGGAGACGGCCGCCGCCATCGCCCGCGGGCACCCGCAGCTGACGGTCGAAGCGCGGACCGAGATCATCGAAGTTGAATATGGCGACTGGCAAGGCATGGCCATCAGCGCCTTGCAGCGGCGCAAAATGTGGGGCGTCGTGCAAGAGTATCCGTCGCGCGCATATTTCCCCAATGGCGAGGCCCTGCGCGATGTGCAGGCGAGGATGGTTAACGCGATCGAAGCGCTGGCGCGGCGGCATCCGGCGGGCATGATCGCGCTGGTTTGCCATGCCGATTTGATCAAGCTGGCGCTGGCCCACTATCTGGGCATGCACCTGGATGTCTTCCAGCGCATTGTGATATCGCCCGCTTCGATCAGCACCCTGCAGCTGGGGCATAGCCGGCCCTTCATCCTCGGCATGAACGATATCGCTCATCTCTCAGAACTGAAACAGGCGCAAAAGAAGGCGGACGCGAACAAGGCAGCCGGCTAGTCGCTGCGGCGCGCTTCGCCCCCGCTCATTCTGCAAGTTGCGGTTACAATGCTTGTAGATGGAGGACACAATGGGAAATGTTATCGAG
Organism: Chloroflexota bacterium; assembly: GCA_011523545.1. Taxonomy (GTDB): domain Bacteria; phylum Chloroflexota; class Anaerolineae; order Aggregatilineales; family Phototrophicaceae; genus UBA6055. Next base: position 41,747 of record WTGN01000008.1, read on the forward strand.
CTCAATCCGGTGGACTTTGTCACCATCGGCACCATTGGCCCCAAAGGCCAGCGAACCTTTCACCTGCAGGCGGGCAAAGACAACCGCATCGTCTCCTTCACGATCGAAAAAGAGCAGGCGCACGCGCTGTCGTCCGCGATCGCTGAAATGCTGGACGATATCGACGAGCACGACAATACCAAGACCGAAGCCGATTTCAGCCAACTGGATATGGCCCTGCGCGAGCCAATAGAGCCCCTGTTTCGCATCGCGCAGATGGGCTTGGCCTACGAAGCCAACGACAACAAAATCATCCTTGTCGCGCAGGAATTCGTGCCCCAGGCTGACGACGATATCGATGATGATGATGCTGCTGTCGACGATTTGGACGACCGCGCGGACGATGAAGCGGCGGCGTACAACCTCTTTGAAGGCGGCGATGGCGAACCGCAAACCGTGCGCATGTGGTGCACGCGCGAGCAGATGCGCGCCCTCAGCCTGCACGCGCTGGATACGGTCAAATCCGGCCGGCCCGACGCCAAGCAGAATGGGCGGATTATTTTCTATTGGGCCTGATGATATGTCCGCCATTGAGGCGCGAAAGTGAAAGCAAATGACGCAAAACTACGAATCGCGCAGGGGCGTCTCGCTGGGACGCCCGCTTTCCTAGTCTCGACTTACGGGCGATCCGGCGTCTTGCCCAACACTGCCGCGCCAACGCTTGTACGGGCGAGCCGATGGCTCGCCCCTACAGATTTCGATATGATTGAAGACGAAATGGGGTAGGTTCATTGAATGAAGAGGCGCAAAGGTCACAGGTAACTGGCCAAGCGAGGTGAGACAATGGCTGTAGAACTCCGCGAGATGACTGTCGAAGAATACCTGGCCTTTGATGAGGCGAGCGAAATCCAGCACGAATTCATTGATGGAGAATTGATACCAATGCCAGGAGGTTCAGGACCCCATAATGCGATCGTAGCCAGAACCATTATCGCGCTCGGCAATGCCTTAGCAGCGCGCGACTGTACCGTGTTCGCCAGTCAAATGCGCGTTCAAAACGATAAAACCAAGTATCTGTATCCCGATATGAGCGTGGTCTGTGGCGAGCCGGCTTACGCCGACGACAACGAGGTCATTCTGTTGAACCCTACGGTTGTGGTCGAAGTGACAACGCCCTCGTCTATCGAGCGTGACCACGTGAACAAGGTTGAGCTTTACGGCGCCGTGCCCAGCATTCAAGGCTACCTCATTCTCGCCCAGGACCGCGCATTTGCGGAATGGTATACACGCAGCGAGAGCGGCTGGCATCTACGGCAATTCACCGACCCGGCTGACGAGATTGAATTGACGCCGCTCGGCTGTACACTCCGTCTTGCTGACGTCTATCGCGGCCTGAGATTGCAAGCCTAGAACTCAAAACGATATGAGCGCGACGGAGGGAAGACAATGGCGATAGAAATCCAGGAGCTCACGGTCGAACAATATCTCGCGCTAGAAGCCGAGAGCGAGATCAAACACGAATACATAGACGGAGAAATCTTCCCCATGCCGGGTGGCACATTGGACCACGACACAATAATCATGAATCTTACGCTCACCCTTGGCCCGCAATTGATGGGCTCCGACTGTCGGCTTCATACCAGCCACATGCGCGTCGGTCTTAGCCCCACGCGTTACGTCTATCCGGATTTAAGCGCTGTCTGCGGCGAGGCGGAAACCGGCGACGGCGCGACCACCCTGCTCAATCCCGTTTTCGTTGTCGAAGTGATATCGCCCACATCCATTGAGCGCGACCGCGAGCGCAAAGTCGAGCTATACGGCGCCGCGCCCAGCATACGGGGCTATCTCATTCTCGATCAAAACCGCGTATTTGCGGAATGGTATACACGCAGCGAGAGCGGTTGGCGACTGCGGCAATTCACCGACCCGGCTGACGAGATTGAATTGACGCCGCTCGGCTGCGCGCTCAAGCTGGCTGAAATCTATCGCGGCCTGTCCTTGCAGGCTTGACCCATTTGGCGCGTCCTGTTGCCGCCGCCCTCTCCGTCAAGCTACAATAAACCCAATGTGCCAAGTGCCAGGTGATCCCGCCATGAGCGTCACCCGCGTGCACACCGCCCGCGCCCTTGATGAACCGGTCTGCATCCCTCTGGAGGAAGCCATCGCCGTGCTTGAAGGCGGCGAGATGGATGAAGAAGTCGGCTTGATGCGCTGGGGCTCGAACTATACCTTCCTGGTCAATATCGCCCGCGCCGGAATCCGGCTGATGGCGATTTACAAACCGCGCCGGGGCGAACGGCCGCTGTGGGATTTCCCCGATGGCACGCTCTGCAACCGCGAGACGGCCGCCTACCTGACCGCGGACGCGCTGGGCTGGCGCCTGGTGCCGCCGACCCTGCTGCGCGATGGCACACGCGGCATCGGCTCGGTGCAGCTCTTCATAGACCACGACCCGGAAGAGCATTATTACAGCTTCGACAAGGCGCGTCTGCTGCCCCAACTGGAGCGCATGGCCATCTTTGACGCCGTCGCCAACAATGCCGATCGCAAGGGCGGCCACTGCCTGGTGGATGCCGACGGGCAGCTTTGGGGCATCGACCAGGGCCTGACCTTCAACGCCAGCGAGAAGCTGCGCACGGTCATCTGGGATTTCGCCGGGATGCCCATCCCGCCGGCCATCCTCGCTGATCTGCGCTTCCTCTGCGGGCGGCTGAACGATGCCGATGACGCCTACACCCGCGCCATGTCCGCGCTGCTCTCGCCGATTGAGATGCGTATGCTCGAATACCGCGTCGAACGCCTGCAGGCCGATGGCGTCTTCCCGCAGCCGGGCGCGGGCCCGAATCGTCCCTGGCCGGCGGTGTAAGGTTTTGCCGCTGAGGCGCCGAAGTAGATCAAAGCAAAGAATCGAAATCTTACCACAGAGTACACCGAGTTTTATTGAGCTCACCGAGGAGAATCCTTCACCATTGTAAATCACAACAATCCAGAATCCCTGTAGGGGCGAGCCGGCGGCTCGCCCCTACGCGCCGTAGATTTATTGCCGCCCTGCGACAGCGCAAGCGGGCGTTTCATTGCCGCGCGTAGACACTGCGGGGCAAAGGTCCGTACAGCGTCGCTTGTGGGTAAACAATACATCCCTCTGTGGCCTCTGTGTCTTCCTCCGTTCCTCTGTGGTGAAGCTTTAGAAATCCATTGCATGTTGTAGAGTCAGCATTGTGCCAACCACTACCGGACAAGACTTACAAGGTACTGGACAAAAGAGAATCGCAGGATTGTCTGCTATAATCTTCCCCGTTCACCGAGGGACAGGACAGCCCACATGCCCATCACAACCCGCGGACGCTGGTTCATCGACGACACGGGACGCACCCGCATCCTGCACGGCGTCAACCTGAGCGGCGGCAGCAAAGTCCCATCCGAGCCGCCGGGCGCCACCCACCTGCCTGATAGCCTCGCCGAGCGAGCGGCCGTCTCCTTCATCGGCCGCCCCTTCCCGCTGGATGAAGCTGATGAGCATTTCGGCCGCCTCAAGCATTGGGGGCTGGATTTTCTGCGTTTCCTCGTGCCCTGGGAAGCGGTCGAGCATGCCGGGCCGGGCATTTACGATGATGATTATCTCGATTATTTGGAAGCGGTCTTGGAGAAGGCGCTGGCCTACGACATCAACCTATTCATCGACCCGCACCAGGATGTCTGGAGCCGCTTTTCCGGCGGCGATGGCGCGCCCGCCTGGACCTTCGAGGCGGCCGGCATGGATGTCGAGCGCTTCCATGAGACCGGCGCCGCCTTGCTCCATCAGAAGCAGCCGGACGACTTCCCGCACATGTTATGGGCGAACAATTATTGCCGCTTCGCCGCCTTCACCATGTTCACGCTCTTCTTCGGCGGCCGTCAATTCGCGCCGCAGCTGCTGGTCGATGGGCAAAATATCCAGGATTTCTTACAGGACCATTACGTCAATGCTTTCGCTCATGTGGCGCAGCGCATCCGCCATCTGCCTAATGTGCTCGGCTTCGACACCATGAACGAGCCGCATTACGGCTTGATCGGCGTGCCTGACCTGCGCGGGCTTGACCATCTGCCTTTTCAGCGCGGGGTAATGCCGACGCCGGCCCAAGCGATCTTCCTGGCCAACGGCTTCGCGCAGGATTGCAGCGATTTCGGCTCGCCGCTGCCCAATCTCCCGCCAATGAAAGTTGAAACGGTTACGCTCGATCCGCAGGGCGCGTCCGTTTGGCGCGACGAGTGCCAGGATATCTGGCGGGCGGCTGGCATTTGGGATACCGATGCCCAAGGCAAGCCGCGTCTGCTGCGCCCGGGGCATTTCGCCCGCGCTGATTTCACGCAAGACTATCTCAAACCTTTCATCGAGCGTTTCCGCGCCGGCATTCAGGCCGTCATGCCCGCGGCGCATATCTTCCTCGAAGCCGAGCCATTCGCGCCGCCGCCGCGCTTCGACGACGCTTGCAAGCTGGTCTACGCGCCGCATTTCTACGACGGCATGACCCTGTTCACGCGCCGCTTCAATGCCCATTTCAACTTCGACTTTTTCAAGATGCGCCCGCTCTTCGGCGAGGGCATGATCCGCGATTACTTCAGCGATCAAATCGGACGCTTTCGCGCCTACGCCGATGAAGCGCTGGGCGATGTGCCAATCGTGCTCGGCGAGTTCGGCGCGCCCATGGACTTGAATCAGGCGGCCGCCTATCAAAGCGGCGATTTCTCGCAACAGGCGGCGGCGCTGGATAACAACCTGCGCGCGCTGGATGATCATCTGCTGAATTACACGCTCTGGAATTATACGCCGGACAATAGCAACAAGCGCGGCGATGGCTGGAACGGCGAAGACCTGTCCATCTTCAGCCGCGACCAACAACGCGACCCCGACGATATCGATTCCGGCGGCCGCGCGCTGTCCGCAGTCGTCCGGCCCTACGCGCGCAAAGTGGCCGGCGAGCCGCTGAATATGCGCTTTGACAGGCAGCGCGGGCTCTTCACTTTCAGCTTCCGCCATGACGCCGCTGTGGCCGAGCCGACCGAGATCTTCGTGCCCAACTCGCAGTTCCCCGCCGGCTACCGCGTCGAGGTCAGCGATGGCGAAGTCGAGGTCTTGCGTGATGAACAGCGGGTGCTCTACCGCCACAGCGGCAAAGACATGCCGCACATGATCCGCGTCATTTCGAACAATCCGCCGCCGGCTGAGCTATCGCCTTATGACAAGCTGGCGATTGTGGGGTTGGTTGTGCTGCTGCTGTTGTATTTGCTGGGTAAGAGCAGGAAGACAAAGGAGTGACGATGATGCGCATATTGAAGCTGCTGATCATGATAACCAGCTTGCTCGCGGTCGCCCTCACCACCACCGCCCAAGCCCCGCCCCCCGAACCCATCACCCTCGCGCGCGCCGACATCACACTCGCCGCCGACTTCCACCCTGCCGAACCAGACGCCCCCGTCATCCTGCTCCTGCACATGCTCAACAGCAGCCGCGCCGCCTGGCAACCGCTCCTGCCCGACTTAAGCGCCGCCGGTTACGCCCTGCTCAACATCGACATGCGCGGCCACGGCGATTCCGGCGGCTCGCGGGATTGGGACGCGGCCATCGCCGATGTGGTCGACGGCTGGGTCGGCTGGCTGGCTCAAAACGATCAGCTCGGCGACGAGGGACTGGCAATCATCGGCGGCAGCATCGGCGCCAATGTCGCTATAATCAGCTGCGCGGAACTGGACAACTGCCGCGGCGCGATCGCCCTCTCGCCCGGGCTGGATTATCGCGGCGTCAAACCCGAGCCGGCCCTGGTCGATGGCTTGGCCGAGCGGGCCGCGCTGCTGGTCGCGTCGCAGGCGGACAGCAGCAGTTCAAGCGCCATCCGCCAGATGTTCCTCCATGCCAATGGCGATGTCACCGCGCGCCTGTTCCGCGGTCGCGCCCATGGCACGCGGCTCTTCGACACCGCTTACGATAGCGTCAGCCGCTTGATTCTGGGCTGGCTGGCGGATACTTTTGCGGACGCATAGTAAGGCAAGGGCAACAATCGGACTCAGAAAGGAATGAAATATGAACTTCGACCTGGCATCAGTAGATTACATCCTTGAAACGACCCGCAGCGTGCGCAAGCGGCTCGACTTGACTCGGCCCGTCGACCGCGAGACGGTGGAGCGCTGCCTGGAAATCGCGATCCAGGCGCCGACCGGCAGCAATCAGCAGGGTTGGAAATGGCTGATCGTGACCGATGCGGCGCTGAAGGCGAAGATCGGCGACTATTACAAGCAGTCCTGGTACGCCTACGCCGGCCTGGCAACGCGCGGGGCGCCCGGCGAAGCGCCATCGCCGCAGATGCAGCGGGTCATCAGCTCGGCGCGTTACCTGGCCGACCACATGGGCGAAGTACCCATGATGATCTTCCCCTGCGTGCAAGGCCGCGCGCGGGATGCCAGCCCGGCCGCCAATGCCGGTTTGTACGGCTCCATCATCCCGGCCGCTTGGTCGCTGATGCTGGCGCTGCGGGCGCGCGGCATCGGCTCGGCCTGGACGACCCTGCATCTCAGCTATGAGAAAGAGTGCAACGAAATCCTCGGCATCCCCGACAATGTGACGACGGCTGCCCTGCTGCCGGCCGCTTATTTCACCGGCGAGACCTTCAAAAAAGCCGATCGCGTGCCTGCCAAAGCCTTGACATTCTGGGAAACCTGGGGCGCCTAATTCGCCCGCCGCAACAGGCCATGTGGGGCTGCCCATCCTGTCGCCCGCCGCCAAAGGCCTTGTAGGGGCTATCTATCAGGTCGCCCGCCCGTGCGCCCCTGTTTGCACTTCAAGGAATTGGCAGTATAGTTAGATTAACGGCAACTAAAAGTTTCCCGATTGCCAGGATTGGCGATGTCCGAAGCGGAGGCAATCCGTCGCTATTACGCGACCGACCGAAACCTGCGCATTCACGAAGAAACGCAGGCGAAATACTGCGTGCCGCGCATCGACTTCGCGCGCTGGACGCTGGAGACCATCGACTGGGCGGGCGATGAAGTCATCCTCGATATCGGCGCTGGCCGCGGCAGCCATTACGCCTGCTTGATGCGCGAGCAGCCGGCCGTCACCTATTTCGCCCTCGATCTATCGCCCAATTTGCTGCGGCGCCACCCCTGCGCCGCCGATCATTTGACGCTCGGCGATGCCATGCGCTTGCCCTACAGCGACGACAGCTTTGACATCGTCATGGCCAATCACGTGCTCTACCATCTGGCCGATATTGAAGCGGGGCTGGAAGAAATCAAGCGCGTGCTCAAACCCGGCGGCCGTGTGCTGGCGGCGACGGACAGCCTGCAAAGCCTGCCGGAATTGCAGGTGCTCATCCGCCGCGCCATCGTGCTCTTGAGCAAGAACGGCGCGATGGTGAATCCGCCAGCTTCCCCTTGCGAAGCCTTCGCCCTGGAGAATGGCACGCGCATGCTGGCGCGGCATTTCTACGCCGTCGTTCGCCATGACTTGCCTTGCCAACTGATTTTTGACGATGTCGATCCGGCGCTGGCATACCTCGACAGCATGCGCGATCTGCGGCAGGGCGGCCTGCCCGATGATGTCAGCTGGGACGACATGATGCTGATCATGCGCCAGCAGCTGACCCAACTGCTGCAGGTGATGGGAACCTTGGAATTCAACCTGACTATGGGCGCGCTTGTGGCCAGCGACTGCGGCGGATTCATCCAGGATTTTGTCGCGCGCGATCAGGCCGAATCGGCGGATTAATGGCGCAGTTCTGCCAGCCTTGCTAAGCTCCCAGCCATGTCCGTTCTCTCTTTCGGCGAGCTTTTGATTGATTTTGTCGCGCTGGAAATGGGCGTGACAGTTGGCGACGCTTCCGGTTTCGTCAAGGCGCCCGGCGGCGCGCCCGCCAATGTCGCCGCTGCTGTCGCGCGCCTCGGTTATCCCAGCGCTTTCATGGGGCAGGTGGGCGACGACCCTTTCGGCCACCACCTGGTCGGCGTGCTGGCGGCGGAAAATGTGAACACCGCTGGCGTCACCTTTTCGCAGGAGGCGCGCACGGCCCTCGCCTTCGTCTCCAATACCGCCGATGGCGACCGCAGCTTCATGTTCTACCGCCATCCCTCGGCCGATATGCTGATGCGGCCCGAAGATGTGAATGCCGCCCTGATCGATTCCTGCAAGGTCTTCCATCATGGCAGCATCACCTTCATCCGCGAGCCGGCCGCCTCTGCCTTGCGTCTGGCGCTGGAGCAAGCGAGCGAGAAGGGCAAGTTCATCTCTTACGATCCCAACCTGCGCCTGCCATTATGGGATAGCGAAGCAGAAGCCCGCGCCGGCATGATATCAGGCCTGGACAGCGCCAACCTGCTCAAGATCAGCGACGAGGAACTGCATTTTCTGACCGGCGGCGATGATATTGGACCGCTCTGGCGCGATGCCATGCAGATGATCTGCGTCACCTATGGCGCGCATGGCGCGGTCGTCCATCTCAGAGACGGGCGCCGGTTTGAACACGGCGGCTACAAGGTGGCAGCGACCGATACGACCGGGGCGGGCGATGCTTTTGTCGCGGCCATGCTGATCGGCATTCTCGACAACCGGGCGGATTGGCGCGCGCGCTTGCCGGCGATTCTCGATTTCGCCAACGCGGTCGGCGCCTTGACTTGCCTGGGAAAAGGCGCGATTCCCTCCCTGCCCACAATGGCGGAAGCGCGGGCCTTTCAGGCGGAGCGCACTGACCGCGATTAGATTGTAGGGGCGACGCTTGTGCAGCCCGCTTGCGCCGTCGAAGGGCGGCAAGCCATTTCATGTATTTGCGGCGCGTACGGGCGAGCCGGCGGCTCGCCCCTACAGAAGCCGTTATCGCGGGAGGTCTTATGACACAACCAAACATCATCCTGATTCTGGCGGACGACATGGGTTATTCCGATATCGGCTGCTTCGGCTCGGAAATCGCGACGCCGAATCTCGATCGGCTGGCGGCGGGCGGCGCGCGCTTCTCGCAGATGTACAGCTTCGCGCGCTGCTGCCCATCGCGGGCGGCCTTGCTGACCGGCCTGCATCCGCATCAAGCCGGCGTCGGCCACATGGTGCAGAACCGCGGCAGCCGCGCCTATCAAGGCTACCTGCGCGATGACGCCGTAACCATCGCCGAAGTGCTGAAGGGCGCCGGCTATCGTACGCTGATGTCGGGCAAATGGCATACCGGCGGCCAAATGCTGGCGCAGGAACCGGAGACCTGGCGGCCGGGCGCGGCCGGTTTTCCCACGCCGCAGCAGCGCGGCTTCGACCGCTTCTATGGCACGCTCGTCGGCGCGGGCAGCTTCTTCTATCCCCACGCCTTGACCGAAAATGGCGAGTTCGTAACCGATTATCCGGACGACTTCTATTACACCGACGCCATCAGCGAGCAAGCGGTGAACATGATCGACGAAGCGCATGAGGCCGGCGCCCCCTTCTTCCTGCATGTCGCCTACACCGCGCCCCACTGGCCCCTGCATGCCCCGCCCGAAGACATCGCCAAATACGAGGGACAATACCGCGCCGGCTGGGACCGCTTGCGCCAAAGCCGCCACGAGCAGCTCAACAGCCTGGGCATCCTCGATCCCGTCTGGCGCATCTCGCCGCGCGATGACGATTCCCGCCCCTGGGCGGACGAAGAGCACATCGACTGGGAAGACCTGCGCATGGCGACCTATGTCGCCATGATCGATCGCATGGATCAGGGCATCGGGCGCATACTGGCGAAGCTTGACGCGCTCGAAGTCAGCAACGATACGCTCATCGTCTTCTTGTCCGATAATGGCGGCTGCGCCGAGTTCATGGCCGAGGACGGCTGGCGCGATCATCGATCTTATGTGCCGAGCCTGCCCGATGGCCGGCGCGTGAAAATTGGCAACCGCCCCGGCATGCGGCCCGGACCGGCCGATACCTTCATGAGCTATGATCTGCCCTGGGCCAACGCTTCCAATTCGCCCTTCCGCCTCTACAAGCACTGGGTGCATGAAGGCGGCATCTCATCGCCCTGCGTCATCCACTATCCGGCCCTGATCGAAGCCGAGACCGTCTGCCACAGCCCGGTTCAGTTTATCGATGTGCTGCCCACTTTCGCCGAGCTGGCCGGCGCCGATTATCCGAGCGAGTTCAACGGCAGGGCGATTCAACCGGTCGAAGGCGAGAGCTTCCTGCCGGCGCTGGCTGGGGCGGCCTGGCGGCGGGAGAAGCCGCTCTTCTGGGAGCACGAGGGCAATCGCGCCCTGCGCATCGGCGAGTGGAAACTGGTCAGCAAGCACCCGGGCGATTGGGAACTCTACAACATGACGGAAGACCGCACCGAGCTGAACGACCGCAGCGCCGGCGAAAAGGACCGGCTCGCGCTGATGAGCGCCATGTACGATCGCTGGGCCGAGCGCTGCGAAGTGAGGGACTGGCCGCTGGCTTAGTCGCTTGTCTGCCTCGCCCACCCGCCATCCCAACCCCTCGTAGGGGCGAGCCATTGGGTCGCCCGCTGTCGTTGGCTGGATTGGGCGGCTGTGCTAATATCAAGTAAGTGCTACGCCTATCAGTTGGGGGTGGAGGATGCATTCAGCGCCGTTGACTATTGGAATCGAAGAAGAATACCAGTTGATTGATCCCGAAACCGGGGCCTTGGCGGCGGTTGTGCAGCAGCTGCTGCATGACGAGAGCATTCGTCAAATCGGCGATCAGGTCAAACCCGAGTTTATGCAATCGCAGATCGAGATTGGCAGCGCCATTTGTCAGAACGTGCAGGAGGCGCGGGCCGAGCTGGTGCGCCTGCGCGGCGAAGTCAACAGTGTGGCCGAGCGGCACGGCTACTGCATCCTGGCGGCCAGCACCCATCCCTTCGCAAAATGGGAAGAGCAGGAACCCAACCCCGGCGAGCGTTACGAAGATCTCATGGATTACATGCAAGAGGTGGCGCGGCAGATGCTGATCTTCGGCATGCATGTCCATGTCGGCTTCGGCACATCGCGGCGCCAGCTTGACCTGCTGATCGATATTCAAAACCAACTGCGCTACTTTCTGCCCCATCTCCTCAGCTTCTCCACCAGTTCCCCCTTCTGGCACGGGCATCCCACCGGGCTGAAAAGCTACCGCAGCATCATCTTCGAGAACCTGCCGCGTACCGGCACCGCGCCCGTCTTCTCCTCATTCAGCGAATACGAGCGCCTCATCGAGACTTTCGGCCAGGTCGGGACGCTGGGCAAAGGCCGCCGGGATGGCAAAGCCGATTACACCAAGATATGGTGGGACAGCCGCCCGCACGAAGACTTCGGCACGCTCGAAATCCGCATCTGCGATATCTGCACCACCGTCGATGAAGCGGTCACCATCGCCGCGCTGGTGCAAGCCATCGTCGCCAAGCTCATCAAGCTGCGCAATCAAAACCTGAGCTGGCGGATTTATTCCAATGAGCTCATCGCCGAGAACAAATGGCGGGCCGTGCGCTGGGGACTGGATGGTCAACTCATTGATTATGGCATACGCGAATCGGTGTCGGCGCGCTCGCTGGCGCTGGAATTGCTCGAGCTGATCGATGATGTCGTCGATGAGCTTGGCTCGCGCGACGAGATCAATCACGTGCATACGATCCTGGAAAAAGGCACCAGCTCGGATCGTCAGCTGGCGGTTTACGAGGACTGCCTGGCGAATGGCGCGTCACGAGATGAAGCGCTGAAAGCGGTTGTCGATCACCTGCGCGCGGAGACGATGCGCGGAGTGGTCTAGTACGCCAACCCCACCCCCAACCCCTCCCCGAAGCATCAGGGAGGGGAGCAATCGCTAGCCCATTCGAGTGTTCTTCGTTGAATCTCGAAAGATGCGCAGATCTCCGCGAAACCTACCCCCATTGCTATGGGGGGACCGAGGGGGGTAGATATGTGGCTCGCCCCTACAAACGGCTGAATTAGCCACGCTTCGCCCGGTTTCTCGCATAGCGCAAGCTCAATTCCGGCTCGGCCATCTGCAAGCGCCGCGGCGGCAGACCGCGCACAATCGCCTCCAAATCGTCAACGACCATCTCCCCCAGCTCGACCATGCCCTGCGGCACCGAGCCGGCGCGATGAGCGGACAAGACGGCGCCCTCAGCCGCGCGGATCGGATGATCGGCCGGCAGCGGCTCTTGCGGGAAGACATCGGTCGCTAGCTTGAACCGGCCCGCCAAAACCATCTCGGTCGCCGCGTCAAAATCGATGACATGGGCGCGGCTGGCCAGTATCAAGACGGCGTTCGGCTGGATCAACTCCAGCAGCTCGCGCGAGAGCATCGCCTTGTTCTCAACCGACGGGATGGCCAGCACGAAGATGAACTTCGATGTCGACATCAGCGCTTCCAGCGAGACGGGCTGCAGCCCCTGCCGCCTCAGATAACCCTCGCCCAGCCAGGGATCGTAAACCGAAATGCTCACGCCGAAAGGCAGCAGCAGCGGGTGCAAGGCGCGCGCCAGCCCGCCATAGCCGATGAAGCCGACCGGCTGGTCATATAGCAGGAAGGTGTCGACATTGCCGTCCCAGAGATACGCTTCTTCGCCGCGGCGCATCAGGCGGTCGCCATAAGAAATCTGCCGCGCGGCATCAATGGCAAGCCCGAGGGAGAACTCAGCCACCTGCCGCCCGAAGCCGGGGGCGGCGCTCAAAACGCGGATGCGCCGCTGATAACAGGCATCGTAATCGAGATTGAGCGGGAAGCCGCCCGACACGTCTATAATGGCTTTCAGCTGCTCCGCCCGCTCCAGCGCATCGCCGTAATGCCAGCCCGAGGTGACCAGGGCGTCGGCGCTGGGCAGGGCGCGCTCGAAGTCCTCCGGCGGCATGCGCTCGTCTCGCCCCCAGATCACATCGACCAGGTCATGCAGCCGCGCCTGATCCGCCGGCGAGAAAATCTCGTCCATCCGTCGAAAGCTTGGGTTGACGATCACCTTGCTCTTCATGGCTGCCTCGCTGCTGAAATCTCCAAATGCAAAAGGATGCTGTTGTTAGTTGCCTCGATCGTTATCCTATTATGAACCGGCTGGAATCCGTCTGCAAACTTAGCGAAATCTATTGGGGCGAGCCACCGGCTCGCCCGTACACACTGCAAATTCATGAAATGGCTTGCTGCTGCAGGACAGCACAAGCGGGCGTTTCGCTGATTGCCACCACACCGTCATTTGCGGGACAACAATACATCCCTCGGTGCCCTCTGTGCGTTCCTCACTTCCTCGGTGGTGAACCTTTAGAAATATGTTGCATGTCGTATTGTCAGCATTGTGCCGACCAGTACCGGACAAGCCGCTACAGTTCAACAGCTCCCGCATTCATCATTTCAAGCGCCGGTCGTACCAGACGGGCAGCTCGCCCAAGGGGACGGCGATATGCAGGGCGGCCGCCTGCAGCGCGGTGCTGACAGCCTCCGGCTCCAGCGCGTGGACGCCGGTCGGTCGTTTGTGTTCCGCCGCCGGATCGCGCCCGGGCAGGAGGGCGTTCACGATCTTCTCGCTATCGACCAGCAGCGGCATGAAGCGGCCATCCAGCAGATGCAGATTGATCTCGCCATGGAAGACGGTCGGTTTGCGCCCGCGTTTCTTGACCAGCTCGCTGACATAGATGGACTGCAGGCCGCCCGCGTTCAGCTTCCAGCGCTGCCGGTCTCCCCGAAAGGCGCTGATGCTCTTCTCATACGGGTTGATGACGATGCGGTTCGGCTCGCGTTGAATGATCATTAGCAGCCGGGCGACATTCAGCAGCAGCAGGATGGCCACGGCAATGCCCAGGTATGGCAGCCAGGACGGATCCGGGATCAGCGTGCCGGCGATGGGCAGGCCCAGTTCGCTTGTCAAAGTCGCGATGGAGACCCACATATACAGCACCGTCAGCAGCGCATACCAGGCGATCTGACGTTGTTTGGCGCGCAGCCAGCGCGTCTCGCGAACCAGGCGCAGCTCGCCATCCGCCCCCTGTTTCTGCCCATCCGCCTCCAAACGCCAGGCGCCCAGATGCAGCGGCAGCGGCTCCAGCGGGATCGGCTCCGGCTCCGGCTCGGCGTCAAGCGGCGCGGTCGAGGCGAAGGGAATGCCCAAGGTCTTTGCCAGCGCCGTGCCGAGCTGGACCGCCGTGTCTTCATGCCGGCCGGCGTCGGCGTTCGAAAAGCGCAGCAGCTCAAACCAGCGGCTTGAGCGCGCCAGCGAAATCTCCGGCGACAGCGTCAGGCCCAAATGCCAGGAACGGGTCTCATTGGACCAGCCAAGCACGACCTGCCCGAGATCCGCCACCCCGATTTCGCCGGAATCGGGCAAGTCGCGGCTGACGGCGAAGTAGGCATTGTAGCGAAATGGCACGCCGGTCTTGGCTTCGACGATCAGTTTGGGCGCGGCCGGGGCATCGACCTGAATCAGGCGCCAACGCTCCGGGCTATAATCGACGAGGGAGTTTGCGGATACGGCGAGTCGTGGCATACGGCGATTTCGCTCTTGTGTCGCTGTCGGAAAACCAGCTTGCATTATGGCAGACATCGCCCGCATTTTGCAGGCGATATTTGCCCCGGTATGCAAACGGCGGCGCGGCGAAGAAAACTGTGTTGCAATGGCTGCATTGACCAAATGCCCGTGATGGCCCTGGTACGCGTTTCCCCTGCGCTGCACTTGATGCTACAATCGCGATTTGATGAGAATTTAGCCACTGGACGGTGTTGGCATGATAGTTTCGGCCGAGGCTTTGGCGCGCATTTTTCTAATCTTGCTGTACGTCCCGGTCATTCTTGTCTGTTACCGCTGGTTGATGCCGCGCCTTTCCCTTTCCTGCAAAATCCTGGCGACCGTCATGCTGCTGGCGCAGGGGCTCATGATATTGGTATCCCTGGAGCTCCGCGCGCCGTCGCTTGAAGTCTGGTCGCTCTGGCACTTGAACCACGAAAGAAACATTCCATCGTCATTTGCCTCGGCGCAACTGATGCTCGTCTGTGTTATAGCGCTGGCCACCGCCTGGCGCGGGCTGAAGCTGCCGGCCTGGCATCGTGTCTATCTGGCGGCTCTCGGCTTGTTTTTCCTGTATCTGGCCTGGGAAGAATTCCATGGCGTTCGCCGGCGGGTGTTCGGTGGCGATTGGGAGCTGTATTACGCCGCCTTTGGCGCGCAGATCGTCGTGGCGACGCTGTCTGTCGCCGCTCGCTCACCGCGGCGCGCCTGGGTTTGGCATGCTTGCCTGCTGGTCGGCCTGGCCATGAGCGCGCTTGGCGCCCTCGGCATCGAACAAGTCTATAATATGGAGCTTTGCGACACATCAATCAGAACGCAGGGCGAACGCTGTTTGCGCTATTTCTACGAAGAGCCGCTCGAGTTTCTCGGCATCTGGTTGACGCTGCTGGCTATGCTGGGTCAGTTTTGCGCCGCGGCGCCTCGGCCGCATGTGCGTATGCAGGCGCTGTTCTACGGCTTGCCCGCGCTCTTTACCATCGTGATGCACGGACCCTACACGATTTGGGAATTCGAGTACCGCTTTCAGACGCCGCGGGCCGCGATCGAGTATGAATCGGGCCTGGCGCTGCGAGCCTACGAGATTGAGCGCGGCGAGGCGGGCTTCAAGCTGCAGCTGTTCGCCGAAGTCAGCGAATGGATGCAATACAGCGGGATCGGCTATTCCCTGCATTTGGTCGACCAGGCGAGCAGCGCCTCGCTGGCCGGCGTTGATGACGCGGCTCATCGCCGTCAGTCATTTGTCGGGCGCGGCAGCAAAGGCGGCAGCGAATTCTACAAGCAGACCATTGAGCTGGCCCTGCCGCAAGACCTGGCGGTCAACCGCGCCTATTGGCTTGTGCTGACGCTGTGGCGCGAGGAGGGCGATGCCTATCTGCCTCAGCGCATCGCCTCGAGCGATCGGGCGCTGCTGACTGAGACCCAGCTGATTCTGGAGGAACTGGTCGTCCGGGCGGAAACGAGCGCGGCTGCGAGCGCCCCGCTGGCGGCATTCGACGGCGGGCTCGCGCTGGGTCAGGTCAACCTGCCCGAGAGCGCCCAGGCCGGCGCCGCCCTGACGATCGCCTTTGAATGGCGCGCGGAAAGCGACGGGGGCGAGGAATTTGTGCAGTTTCTGCATTTGGGACATGAAGAAAGCGGCGAATGGTGGGTCTACGATCAGCAGCCATTGGGCGCGCGCCTGCCGACCCGCTTGTGGTATGCTGGCCTGGTCGACAGCGTAACCTGGGAGGTGCCGCTGCCGGCTGATTTGGCCGCGGGGCGTTACGCCGTCTTAACCGGCTTGTACCGGAAATCCGACCGGGAGCGGCTGCCCGCCAAAGACGCGGATGGCACACCCTATGTCGACGCGCGCGTGCCGCTTGGTTTCATGGTGATTGACGGGGCGTAGCGTATGGCTTGGCGGGCGTAGCGGGCGATTTGCTGAGTCGCCCCTACAGATTTCTCGCCGGTTCTGTGATAATGACTTGACTGTTTCCGCAATGGCGGGGTGAAGCTGCGATGGCGAAGCGCAGACGCAGAAAACCGAATATCTCGCAGGCCGTGCTTGATCAAGCGCGTCAAGGCGTCCTTGATGACGGGGGGCGGGACGCCGAACCGGCGCCTGAGCCGACGTCCGCCGCCGCGCCCAAAGCGCCCCCGCGCCGCCGCCGCGCCTTGCAGGCCGCTCAGCTGGAAAGGCGCAAAGATGAAGGCGCGCTCGATGCCGATTTTGTGGCGGAGCTGCTGGCCAACCCGACCAAGGTCGTCAGCGAAGACGATTTGCGCGCCGACTACGGCTTTGTCATCAGAGACCTGCGCAACATGGGCATTTTGGCGGCTGCGCTCTTCATCACGCTTGTCATCGTCTCCCTCGTCCTGCTCTGATTGCGGAGGCTGCAAGGGGAGCGTGACATGCCCTGGTCATCTCTGCAGATCTTCTTGCGCCGTATCTCGACGCCGATCCGCCATCTGATTTCGCTATACGCGGCCCTGCTTGCGCTGTTCACGCTGCTGCGGTTGCTGCGCGTCAGCGGCTCGCCCCTCATCGACCTGGCCAATGCCTTTGCGCCCTTTTGCTACATGCCGCTGGTGGTCGCCTTTCCCTTGTCCATCCTTGTCACGCGCGGCGGCGGCGCACCCGTCGGCAATGCGAGAAAACGGCTCTCGCGCTTGAGCAAGCCGGCCGAAGGCGCGCATCCACCCCGCTGGAGCGTGCTCTTGCAGATCTGCCTGATCGCGATCGGCTTGTACTGGTTCGCCGTGCCCGGGATGTACCGGCGCCTCGACCCGCCTGCCGGCGAGACATTCTCGGTTGTGACCTTCAATGTGCAAGGCAGCAATCAAGAACTGGGGCGGGCGACGGACTGGCTGCTGGCGGCGGCGCCCGACCTGATCCTGCTGCAGGAAACGGCCGGTGGTTATGACGAGCGCCTGACGCCGCTGTACGATGTCTACGCCCATGAAGATCATATCGAAGGCAGCGCGCGCGTCTTCTCGCGCTATCCCATTCTGGCGCGCGAGAGTCTGATTATCGAGGACGAGCCGGGCCGGCATGCGCTGCGCTTGTTGCTCAATCAAGAGGGGCGCGAGCTGGCGGTCTACGCCCTGCATTTCACCCTGCCGCTGAACCCGCGCGCGGAAACCGACCCCGACGCCGATATCGGCCCGGAGGCGCTGCTGCGTTACAACGAGCGCCGCCGCAACGCGCAGATCCGCCGTTTTCTCGATCTGCTGGCGCGTGAAAGCGCCCCCTACATCGTCGCCGGCGATTTCAATATGAGCGACGCCTCGTTGATTTACGACGAGGCGGCGGCGCTGATGGGGGATGCCTGGCGCGCGGCGGGCAGTGGGGCGGGCAGAACCTGGCCGGTGGCGGAAGCGATTGGGCTGCCCCGGGTCATCCAACCCTTGCTGCGCATCGATTACATTTGGCACAGCCCGGCGCTGCGCCCGACATCGGCGGCGGTCGGCGACGCCATCGGCTCCGATCATTTGCCTCTCACGGTGGAATTCGAATGGCGCGCGGACTGATGCAGCCAGCGAACCGGCAGAAGCTCTTTATAGATAAACTTGCTGACCTCCGTCCGCAATCATTTCGAAATCTGTAGGGGCGACTCGGTGAGTCGCCCTAAAACACGCGCGCGCACTGGCGAGCGGCTGTGGTAGAATATCTTTACGAACATCATAATCAGCACCGGAGAAACCTATGGCAACCGAGCCATCACTTGACCACGAAGGACGGATTTCCGCGTTGGAAGCAGGTTATCAACATCTGGCGACCAAAGCGGATCTCGCGCACCTGCGCTTGGAATTCGAAAAGAGCGTCAACGAACTGAAGTCCGATGTGAGCAATCTTCAGACTGATATGACCGGACTGAAAGACAGCATCAGGATGTCGGTCGGCATCACGGTCGCCGTTGTAGCGGTCATAAACGTGATCGCGCTGATTATTCTACGGGGCTGAAGCCGGGTCGAGACTTTGCGCTGCGATTCGGCGTCCGCCGCTGACATCAAGTCGCACCTGAATTGATGCGTCTTATATCGAAAACATGGACGCGCGACTGCAATTCATCCCCATCATGATTGTCGGCTTTGGCGCCGCGCTTTGCCTGACGCCTTTGACGCGCCAGATCGCCATGCGCCTCGGCGTCACCGCTGCGCCAAGCAAGCGCAACATCCACAGCCGTCACGTGCCGCTGATGGGCGGCGGCGCCATTTATCTGGCGTTTGTCCTGTCCATTCTTTTGTTCAGCCCGCCGGATCATTTGGTCGAGTTGGGCGCCATCGTCGCCGGCGCGACCCTGCTGGCTTTGATCGGCTATCTCGATGATCGCCGTCATCTCAGTCCGCGGGTTCGGCTGGTGGTGATGACGGTGGCGGCGGCGGTGGCGGCGCTTTCGGGTGTGCGGATTCATCTTTTCCACATCCCTCTGATCGATATTCCGCTGACCTTGTTTTGGATCGTCGCGCTGATCAATGCCGTCAACTGGATCGACAATATGGACGGGCTGGCGGCCGGCACCGCGGCCATCACCGCCGGTTTCTTCCTGCTGCTGGCGCTTTCGCAGGGGCAGATCCTGGTGAGCATGCTGGCGGCGGCCATCTTCGGCAGCGCCCTCGGTTTTCTGATTTACAACTACAATCCCTCAAGCACTTTCATGGGGGATATGGGCGCTTATACGCTCGGTTTTGTGCTGGCGATTCTGGCGATCAAGCTCAAGTTCGCCGCTCAGCCTTTGAACGTCACCTGGATGGTGCCGGTTTTTGTGTTGGCGCTGCCCATTCTCGATATCAATCTGGCGATATTCACGCGCCTGCTGGAGCGGCGTCCGCTGATGCTGGCGGGAACGGACCACGTCTCGCATCGGCTGCTGCGCCTCGGCTTGACGCAGCGGCAGACGCTCGCCCTGCTTTATCTATTCTCGGCTGCTTACGGGCTGGTTGCGCTGGGCATCAGCCAGGCGGCGGTGGAGCGGGCGCTGGCGATCGGCGGCCTGTCGCTCGTTGGCCTGGGCTTGATCTTCTGCCTGCTTGTCTTTATACGCTGGCGCGAGGAGAAAGAACGCCAATCGGCCGATTGACCGCTCTCAGCCCAAAGCAGCGGCAACAAGTGAAAGACCGGCGCTCAGCTTGTCCCGCCAATCCGCTTTGGGATGTCGAATGGCATTGGTGCAGACGCGAAAGAGACAGACAGCCTCTCGCAGCGCGAGCTCATTTGGGCGCCAGCGAAATCGCTCAATCGCGGCGGCGCGCAGCCGGTCATGGTATTGACGGCAATGCACCGCTCGTGACGGCCGCGCAAATCGCGCCGACCAGCGCAGATGAGCGAGGCAATTGCCAACATCCAGCATGGGATCGCCCGGCGCGATCTCTTCAAAATCGACCAGCGCGATTCTCCCGTCCCCGAGTTGCAGCATCTGATCATCATAAAAGTCGTTATGCGCCATGCAGCTGGGGCGCCATGAGCCGACGAAAGGATCCAGCGCGTCGCTGATGCCGTCCAATGTTCGGGACATCTCGTCAAAGTCGCGCAGGTTATGCCGGAAGCTCCGCAGCGCCCGGCGATAAGCGCGCTTGAGATTGAACGGGCGCGGATTGCGATCGTCAAGCGGCGTTTGCCAGAGCAGCTCAAGGCTGTTCAGCAAATGGTCGGGCGGCGGCGCCTTCCCCCGGCGGACGAGCGCGCGCAGGTTCCGCCCCTGTACTTCCGACAGCCACATAAGGCCCCCGTCCGCCCAGTATCCCGCCAGGCCGGGCACGATGAATCCAGACCGCTGCGATCGCCCGTAGGCGGCGAGAAATTGCGGGAACTCCGCCGGCCGAACAACGCGGGCATACAGCCGGACCTTGCCAATGATGTGGCGCAGCACGGCGCGATACAGTGGTCGATAGCGAATCAGTTGAACGCGCGCGCGGCGCGCGGGCAAGCGCAGTACATGCTCGTTGACCAGCCCAAGGGCGCTATCAGGACGGGCGGCGCGGTGCAGCCCGGGCAGCCGCGGATCCTGCGGATAGCGATTCGCCGTCAAGCTGCCATCACGCGCGACCGTCGCCACAAAATGCTCCGGCGGCAGATAGCGCTCATGCGGCCAGCCGACTTCGTAGCTGACAGTGGCGCTGCGGCCGATATTGTGAATGAAATGGCGGATGCGTATGCGCTGCGGCTCGCCATAATCCAGCGGCAGACGCGCCTCGCACATCGGCCATACCCAGCCCGGGTCAAAGAGCTTGGGCAGATCCGGCAGCTTTGAATCCGCCGGGAACTCCAGCCGCTCGAAGAATAATCGATCCGCCGCTATCGCCGCGCTCACGTTGAGACCAGGTCGCTGTCGGGCGAGTCGGGCGAGTCGGGCGTATCAGGGCTGGCGGGACTGTCGGGACTGTCGTTCTCGTTGCCCGTGGTGTCGAAGCCATCGCTGTCTGTGCCATCGTTGTCGGTGTAGTTGCCGGTGGTGTCGAAGCCGTCGCTGTCGGTGCCATCGTTGCTGGTTAAGTTGCCGGTCGTGTCATAGCCGTCGCTGTCCGTGCCATCGTTGTCGGTCCAATTGCCGGTGGTGTCGAAGCCGTCATTGTCCGTGACGGATCGCTGCTCGGACTGCCCTTGCGCCTGCTGCTGCGACTGTCCTTGCCCGAGCTGAGCCCCGCCGGAACCGCCCGGTTCAGGCGTGTCGTAGCCGTCGCTGTCCGTGCCGTCATTGCTCGTCGGAGGCGGCGTCGAGATGCCATCGAAGTCTGTCGTTGGCGGCGGCGTATTGTAGCCATCGCTGTCGGTGCCATCGTCGTCGGTCGGCGGAATGGATGAATCAATGCGATCAGCGTCGGTATAGGTGAATTTCTGGCCCGGGTGGATCAATGAGGGGTTGTCGGTTTGCGCCTTCAGCACCGCGTAGGGCACGCCCAGCCTGGCAGCCAAGCGCCAGAGCGTGTCACCCGGTCGGATGGTATAGGTGTAAACCTGCGGATCCTCGTCCTCGTCCTCGTCATCACTGTCGTCATCGTCGTCATCATCGTCAGCGACCTGGGTGCTGCGCGGAACCAGAACCGGGGTGGCTTCCGCTTCCACATTTTCGACGCTCTGGGCGGCGATGAAGTGACTTCTTTGGGCGAATAAGGCAGCAATGAGCGAAAGCGCTATCACATTGAAAACAATTGTTGTCATCAGTGAAAATAGTTTGTTTCTCATGGTTAAACCTTCTAGGAAACTGACGATAATACATTCTACCGCTCCATTAAAAAAGTGTCAAGCGATTACGCCGAATCTGATCGAAATGCGCGCGCCTAGGGCAATTCGACGCCGTTGCATGCAGCCAGGTCGCCCGTCGCCTGAAACGCTTTGAGGCAGTCGCTGAGCAGGGCGCCGATTTTCTGATGGCCGGCTGTATTCCAGTGCACATCGTGTTCCGGCGCGTAATCGCTTTTCACATCCAGCGCGTCCAGCGGGTTCATGTAAGCGATCGACAATTCTTCGAATAGCGCGATCGCAGCGCGATGGCGCAAGCCCGGCCCGGCGCGCAGGTCGTCCTTGCTCGGTATCAAGAGCGCGAGCAGGGCGGTATCGAGGGCGGCGGCCGCGTCGCGCAGGCCCGTGAGGTATTCGCGCGTGACCGCCAGCCGCTTCTCATGGCGCACTTGCCGGGATAGCCCGGAGGCGTTGGCCAGGGTCTCGACAGCGTTGAGCGCAAGCGAGCCCAGGCGCGTCAGCCCCAGCAGGCGCTCGATTTCGCTGCTGGGCGGGTCGACGCCATGCTCGTGATAATAGAGGGCGGTCGCCTGTTCCAGCTTGGTCACATTGCCCCATTTGTCGACGCGGTGATTGCGGATGCCGATGGGGCGCCCGTCTTCGTCAACGCCGACAAAGTAGCCGTCGATCGGCAAGAGATTGTCATCGAAATCGTTGACATAAAAGCCGTAGATGGCGATCTGCGGTTTCAACAGCGGGGCGAAAGCGGCGAAGGAGGCGAGCGCTTGCCGCGTGCCGATGCCGGAGATGCCGGTGTTCCAGACGATGCTGCCCGGCAGATTCGCCTCGATGACATCGACGAAGGAGTGGCCGGCGTCGGCGCTGAGACCGAAGGTGAATGAGTCGCCCAGGGTGATGACGCGCAGGCTCGCGTCCGCGTAATCGCCGGCGACGAAATCCTGCGTATCGTAATAGCCTTGCTGATTGACAATGCAGGGCCAGGCGGTCACCGATCGGTTCTCGCAAACCTCGTGAATGCGCTCGGCGACATAATGGCAGCCGCTGGCGTCGCAGGTCCACCAGGGCGCCGCTTCATAAGATTGCGCCGGCACTTCGGCCGGGTACTGTGGCGCGACGCCGAGGGCGGTCAGGAGGATTTCCAGCAGGAGCAGCGATACCAGGCTGATGGCGACGCTGGCGAGCAGATGCTTGCGCAGGTTCTCCCGCAGGGCGCGTCGGGTCTCGGCGCGCCGCAGCAGCAGGGCGGCCGCCGTCAATACAAGACCGGCGACAAGCAGCAGCAGCTGAAAACTGTTGAAGCCGGCGCCGGCGTTGGGCAGGAAATCGACGGCGATGCTGCCGATGACAAGGCATAAGCCCAGGACAATGAAGCTGGTCCAGAGTCGGTTGGCGCGGGAAACTTGTCCGGGCGGTTCGGCAGGCAAGCTCGGGCCTTTCTCGTTAATGGCGCATCGCGGTTGACAGCGATCAGAGCGGGGAAGGGATGCGTCAATACATCGCCCATTATAATGCCGCGCAGCCCACGGGGCAGAGCCGTAATTGGATGGAATCGGGACGGGCGCCTGTCCGACGCCTAAGTGAATGTACCTGCTACAAAATCCGAGCGTTATTCAAAGTATGCGGAATTTGCGAAGGCTTGTCCGCATCTTGTTTGCTCGCTTCTGCCGCCGGTCT
The DNA here is from genome assembly GCA_011523545.1 of Chloroflexota bacterium. GTDB lineage: Bacteria > Chloroflexota > Anaerolineae > Aggregatilineales > Phototrophicaceae > UBA6055. Next base: position 65,030 of record WTGN01000008.1, read on the forward strand.
ACCCCCCTCAATCCCCCCATAGCAATGGGGGGAGGGAAGCTGCATCGCTTGGAATCTACTTGGGATGTCTGGCGAAAAACCTGCAGATGGCTGGAATAAGACGCTAAGTTCGGGCAGTTTTAGCTCCCCTTCCCCTAATGCGTTGGGGATGCTTCCACATAGAGATGTGGAAGGGGCCGGGGGATAGGGGTAGGATCGCGCTAGAACTCCAGTACCGGACAAGCCTTACAGCCTATCAGTTACTTCGCTCTTTTCAGTCACCCGCATCGTCTTGCCGCTCGGCCAGCAGCGCCCCTAGCTGCTCGAAGCTGATGCCGTATTGGCGCGCGATCTCGCGGGCGTAGCTCTGACCCTGGGGCGGCGCCGGCGCCACCCGATAGGTCCGCCGCAAGCCGTCTTCATCTTCTTCCATCATCGACACCAGGCTGGCGACGCGGCTGTCCCCCACCACTTCGCTGTTGATCGAGTCGCAAGCGGCCGCCAGCTCGTGCAGATGGGTCACGAACAGAGCGCGCGCGCCCAACATGCGCAAGCAGCAGACGACATCGCGGGCCAGAAAATAACTCTCGGTCGCGCTCGTGCTCGCCAGCGACTCATTGAGCAGCAGCAAGCTATGCCGCGTCGCCCGCTTGAAAATCTCGCGCAGGCGCCCCGCTTCTTCGCCCAGGCGGCCGCTCTCCATATTGGGCCGTTCTTCCGCCGGAAAATGCAGATAAACCGCGTCCACCGGGCTCAGCGATGCCGATTCGGCCGGGACGTAAAGACCGGACTGAGCCAGGACATGCAGCAGGCCGATCGCCTGAATGTAGGTGGTTTTGCCGCCGCGGTTGGGCCCCGTCAGAATGTGAATGCGGCCGCCGTCATCAAATGCGACATCGTTGCTGACGATCTGCTGGCTGAGCTCGCCCTCGCTTTGCTGCCGCGCGAGGCGCAAGGCCAGGTCGAGATTGTAAAACGCCCGCGCTGTCAGCCGCCGCTCCGCCATCGGCAGCAGCTGTGGCCGGCACATCGGCAGACCGCGACCGCGCAAACCTGCCACCAGCCTGGCGCCGCCAACATAAAAGGCGATCTCCGGCTCAAGCGCGCGCAGCAGGCGGCTGTGCACATGGGTGTAACGCTCGAGGGCGCGGGCGATTGGTCGAATGACATCGTTGAGCACGACGCCGAGGTCGCTGAAGAGCGCATTGGCCGCCAGCCGATCCAGCGTTTCGCGCCGCTCCGCCAGGATGCTGCCATTGCGGAATCGCTGCGCCTCGGGCGCTTCGCGCAAGGGGCTGATGCCGCGCCGGTCCGCATCTTCGTCAATGCCCCAAAGCTTGCGGAAGAAACGCGGGCCGCGAAAGCGCCGCTTGTTTATGGACAGCAGCGTCGCCGCCACCGGCTTCAGATCGGGAGATAGATTGACGCCGATGGTCACACTGACGACCTGGCGGATCTCGGCGCGCAACCGCGGCAATTCCTCCGCCATATGTTGGAAGGCCGGCTCCGCCACGATGCGCCCGAGCTCATCAGCAAGCGCCAGCCAGGCGTCCGCCTTCAGCTTCGCCCGCTGCCCGGCCAGCAGCGCCTCAAAGGCGGTCACGCATTCCAGATAATTCTCCAGCTCGGTCAAGCGGGAGAGCACCAGCGAGACCTGGTTGCGGCGGGCGCGGATGTCGCGGACGGTGTTGTGCAGCCCGCGGATCAGCGGCAGCAGTTCGCTCAAGCCCTCGGTGAATTCTGGGTTGAGCAGGCAATCTTCGAGAACATTCTGCCGATAACGCAACGCCTCCGCGTCGGTCAGCAGGGTGGTGAGCAGGTTGTGGATCGGGCGCAGATAATCGACATGCGGGGCGATCGCCTCGGCAATGACTTTGACGCGCAAATCATCAGCGACGGCGTTTGCGCCGGGCGCGTTTACCGCGTCCGCCGGGCCGCGCCAGAGCAGGCTGATTTTCTGGGTGTCGCTGCGGCTGGCTGGGAACATGCCAAAGGCGTCGCTGTCATCTGCCGGGCAAGCAACGCTATTGTAACCGAATCGGGCAACGGCGAGACAGTCACAGATTTTAGGCGCATGCGATCGCAGGATCCGCGGAGCGGGCGCAACACTTGTATCGCATCAACAACCAGTCCCCGTCCGCAGCCGCGCCATCTAGCTCAGCTTCATCCGGCGCAGGCCCTGAAAAGCCGGGTCGCCCTGAATCTCGCGCCAGCGCGCCTCGCCGCCATCGGTGTGCCACTCGACGACGAACATGCCGTCGCTGTCCTGGTAGGTGAAGGAAGGCTTCAAACCGAGCAGCATCTGCCGGATCGTGCCGATGACATCCTTGCGCTCCTCGCCCATGCGCAACTTGAAATATTGCCCGGAGACAAATTCGAAATAAATAGGCAAGCCTTCGAGGCTGCCCTCCATCCGCACCGGCGCTTCCGCCTGCGTACAGCTCATGAAGACATTCTGCAGACGATTGTTCCAAAGGCTGTGGTTCACGCGCTCTTCAATGTAATAAGGGCGGGGTTCGGGCCTTGAATAAAACCACTGGCGGGCGGTGTTTGCCATACTGCGCCTCTTCGCGTCATGCGCCTATCGGAACGCCGCAAGTGTACCGCAATTTAAGGACGGGACAAATGGGCAAAGATATCGTTTCCGTAGGGGCAAGCCATTGGGTCGCCCGCTTTCCAGATCGACAAATTCAGCCGCAAGCCAAATCTGCCATCCTGATTTAGAACAGATGTTCTATTCTCTGCTATAATGTGCTGACCTTGATATTGCTAATTCGAAAGGCTTGCCTCCATGAAGTATCGCGACAATCGCAGCCGGCGCATTTTCGCCTTCATCTGCCGTTATACCCGCGAGTTCGGCTTCCCGCCGACGTTGGGCGAGATCGCGGCGGACGAGGGATTCAAATCAAACTCCGGCGTCATCCGCCATTTGGACAAGTTGGAGAAATGGGGTTGGATTGAGCGATACCATGGCAACGCGCGCAGCATTCGGATTCTGCGCCGCTGCGAGCGCGAGCCGGCTAAAGCAAATAACGCGAGTTTTTCTCGCCAATACTCTCGGCGGCGATGACCACGCCCGATTGCGGCAAAACATAATATTGGTACAGTTCGCCGGTGATGAATTGCTTCGCCAGCGCCCCATCCAGCAGCTTGTAAGTCTGCAATTCGATGCGCAAGGAAAGGTAGAGCGGATGCGTGCGCAGCGTGTAAGCGCTCGTGCGTCCCTTGACGATGCGCACCGTTTCAGCGTCGCGGTCCAGCGTGAGTTGCTGTACAAAGCGGTTGTAGTCGGTTGTCATGTAGAGCATGATCCCGACAGCCAGGACCTCGACAGCCAGGGCCGCCGGCAGCGCAATCACGCGTATGAAGGTCAGCGCGACCACGACAATGGTCACGAGGATGGCCAGCTTCAACGCGCGCCGGGTCCATTGCGCCGCGCGCGCCTCAAAATGCGCGATCTGGTCTTGCAGCGTCAGCGCCTGCGCCTGGCTCATGAGACCGAGGCGGTTGTTCTTGAGATCGTTTGGCGAGGCGGCGATAATCTGCGAACTTACCCGTCGCATGGGACTAGCCCCTTCGGCCGTCAGCAACACAAGTGTACCAAGTATCAGCGGCAAGCTCAATTCAAGCCGCTCCGCGCCCGCCAAACCTGGCAATCTGTAGGGGCTACCTATCAGGTCGCCCGACATTATGAACGGAATCCCAACCGGCGACTTGGCACGTCGCCCATACACAACCCTGGATACAGCGATTACACCGACTCCAGCGCGGGCATAAATTCCGTCAGATAGACCGCCAGTTGGTCGCGCGTATAGGCGTAGGCGCCCCGCTCGACCTGAGCCAGCGACGCCTTCGGCACATGCCGCCAGAGATAGAAATCCATCAGCGCCGGATCATCCAGCGCGGCGCGCAGCTCGGCCGGGTCGCGCTTCAGCCGCCGCCCGAAGATGGCCAGCGTTTCGCTAACGCCGCCCGGCTTGATCTGACGCGCCACCAGATCACGCCAGCCACGCAGCACCTCATCGGCCATGAAGGGCAGCCAGCCCGCCGGCTCACAACAGCTGAGCGCCGCCGCCTGCCAGGGCGCCAGCAATCGCTCATCGCGCTCGTCCATGACGGTGAGGATGAGGTGCAAGGCCAGGAACTTGTCGCGCCGCTCGACGCCATACCACTCCCGCCCCCAAAACTGCGGCCGCACCATCTTGAGCGCCCAGGCTTCGTCGGCCGCCAGGTGGGCCACGTAGCCGGCCAAAAAAGCGAGATGCGCTTCATCATGCGCCGCCGCCAGCGCGCTATGTTGGCGCAGCATCTGGCGCCAGGGCCGTTCGCTGATGGCGCGGCCGTAAGCGTAAAAGTGGGTCACTTCGCGCCCGACGCCGCTGGCCACTCGCGCGTCGGCCACGATGCTGCCCAGTTGGAAAGCCGGCCGCTGCCGCGCCAGCAGCTCGCGATAAAGCGGGCGCAGCCGCTTATCAACGAGCAAGTTCCGGGCGATTCTGAGGTGGGTGAAGGGCGTCGGCATAGGCTGGCATTTTAGACGCCTTTCTCGTTAATCTGTAGGGGCGTCTCGCGCGGCCCTGTCAATGCGCGGCGCTAAATCGCCCGCTTGCAGGGTCTAAAATCAGCAAGCTTTGCTGCAATTTTGCGGTGTGTACGGGCGAGCCGCCGGCTCGCCCCTACAGCAATCCTGGTTAAGCGCCATTGAGCTTTTGTACTGTGATATCGGACAAGCCTGGCAGCGGCGATTCTGTGAATCGCCCATAATTGTTTCACTGCGGCAAAATACCTCGGTGTCCTCGGAGGTAAATCAACCTCCGTGCCTCTGTGTCTCTGTGGCAAATGAACATAGAACGACACCAGCGCATCACGCGAAAGCCAATGGAGACCCGCTGAATTGGACGCCGTACCAAGCCAGCGCCGCCGCGATCACGGTGTCATCGTGGCCGCCGGGCGGGGCGCCGTAACGATAACCGCCGCCGGGCAAGCGCTCCAGGCGATAGCTGGCCAGCTCGCCCAGCAGCACCGGATCATCAAGCAGACCGAGCGAGCCGCGTTCAATGGCCAGCGCCAGCGATTCGATCAGCGGTGATTTGCTCTTGGCTGTCGTGAGGAAAGCGCGCATCGGCAAGCCCTCATCTTGCAGCGCCTCTATATTGGGGGCGCCAATGCTGTTCGCTTCCGCCCAGATCACTTGCGGCCGCCAATGCGCCGCCAGCGCCCGCAGCCGCCCGCGCTGCAAGCCCCAGCCGATTGCGTTGAAGCGGTCCAGCGCCACCATCCGGCCCGCCGTGGCATCAATGATGACGATGACGGTGAAATCATGGTGGCGGCCCCAGTCGATGCCGGCGACATAAACATGGCCCGCTACCGGCTTATCAACTGTGGCCGGGATCAAGGCCGCGCGCAGACCGCGGAAGACCTGCCCGCTGTCTTCGTCGAATTCCGCCAGATACTCGGTCCGCCAGATCTGCTCGCTCGTCTGCCGGCGGATGCTGCGCAGCTCCTCCCCCGTGATGAGGGTGTTGCTCGCGCTGGTGTAATGAAAGGAGGCCCATTCCTCAACTTCATCGTCCTGCCCCAGTTTGTATTGTTCCCAGAACCAGTTGCGGCCGAAGGGCGTGCTGAGGAAGAGGGCGCGCCCCCGAGTCGTGGCCAGCATCGGGCGCACGATTTCGGGCCAGACGCGCGGCTCCATGAACGCAGCTTCATCCAGCACCGCCAGGTCCAGCCCTTCGCCGCGCAGGCTGTCGGGGTAGTGGGCGCTGCGCACAGCGATCATGCCGCCTTTTGGCAAATCAATGCGCCGCTCGCTCTCGCTGATCCTGACGCCGTTCAGCCGCGACACCGTCGCCTTCAGATCACGCCAGACCTGGCTCGCCATCATGCTCGTGGGCGCCAGCCACCAGCCCCGTTTCCCATCCCGCAGCGCCGCGAGCAGAAGCGCCGTTTTGCCCAGCTCCGTCTTGCCCCAGCGCCGGCCGCAGGCGATCACCTTGAAACGCGCGCGGCTGTCCATCACCTCGGTCTGCCCATGGTGGAGCATCCTGTACTTGACCATCGTAATAGAACTCGTGTCGGATGACCGTCTCTTCTCCCTCATCGATTTCGTCTATCACCTCCTCCAGTTTCAGCGCATGGCTGACCAGGCTGCCAAAGGCGCTGGCCAATTGATTGAGCGGCGCCTTCGATAGCGTCTCCCCGTCCATCCGCGCCAGAATGGATCGCCCTCGCTTCAACATCTCAAGCTGCAAGTCCAGCTTCGCGCGGTCTCGCTGCCGCTTCAGCCGCCCGCGATATGCCCGCCGCAGCGCCTCTTCATCTTGCAGCCAGCCGCGCAGTGTGCGCGCTGGAATCTCGAGAAATTCGCTGACGCGCGCCACCTCGCCATCATGTTCGTCAATTTCGTTGAGCGCCTCGATTTTGCTTCTGAGGGAATAGCGTCGATTCATTTCCGGCCACTCCTGCATACAGTCACCACGTCTGAAATGACAAGGGAGACCCCCATGGCTCGCCATCCGGCTGGTAACGGGCACGGCAGGCAATCCGTCCGTGTATGGGAGTCTCTCTTGTACGGGGTTACACTAGCACGAATGTTCTAATCTTGGGTGACGATTTGTTCGCGTGAAATTATGTTCACGCCAGCCCCTCGCAAGCCACAGCTTGGCTCACACCGAACATCGAACTTGCGTACACGGGATTCTGTAGGGCTTGAGACCTGTCGGTGTCTACGCGACCCTTGCCTGGCCCTAAGACAGGCACTATCACAAGCACGGGCGGCTCAATGGCTCGCCCCGGCAGCTTTCGCTATAATCGCAGTTGGAATCTGGCAGGTTGATTGCAGAATAGGCGCGGAAGACACCGGGAAGGTCGGGCGACAGAGAAACGGGAACGTGCCGACACACGCGCGACCATACCGCCGCCAATGCATGATACATTTCGTCCAGCCGCGTCCATAGCTCCCCTGCCTCTTCATGGGGCCGGGGCTGGGGCGCGCGCCGTCGCGTTCTGACGGAGAAACACGCTTTGAGCGAAACCTATCCCGGCAAATACCTCATCGGCTTGACCGGCAATATCGCCGTCGGCAAAAGCCTCGTGCGCACGCTCCTGGAGGAGCAGGGCGCGGCCACTATTGATGCCGACCGCGTCGCCCACCAGATCATGCGCAAAGGGGAGGCCGCCTACGCCGATATCGTCGCTGCTTTTGGCGCCGGCATCCTGGATGATCAGGGCGAAATCAAACGCGCCGCTCTGGGGGAAATCGTCTTCAATGACGCCGCCCGCCTGCGCCAGCTCGAAGCCATCAGCCACCCCGCCATCCGCCGCCGCATTGACCAGCTCATCCGCGAGGCGGACGCAAACGTCGTCGTTATCGAAGCCATCAAGCTGCTCGAAGGCGATTTGAAGCGGAAGGTCGATTCGGTCTGGGTGGTCGACGCCTCGCCGGAGATGCAGCTGCGGCGCCTGCAGGCCAAGCGCGGCATGTCAGAAATCGAGGCGCGCCGGCGCATCGCCCTGCAGAACCCGCAAGCCGATAAACTGCGCCAGGCCGACGTCATCATTCAAAACGACGGCCCTGTCGACGCCGCCCGGGCGCAAGTGGCGCGAGCCTGGCGCGATATCTCTCCAACCTACCGACCGTAGGCACGACATATCATGGCGCCCGCTGACCGCGCATCCACCTTCGGGCTCGCCCGCCGTCAAAATGTCAGGCGCGCGCTCAACGCAAGAATCGACTGGACACAGCCATCTACATCTTAGACAATGACGCTCTGTCTCATTACGCTCAAACCTGCCCAATCCAATGGAGATCCGCTGTCATGAATCGTCTCGTCATCGTCACATTGCTTGCCTTTATGATCGCTGCCTATGGCGCCGCGACCCAGGCCGACGACAGCTGCGCCGATGCCCTGGGCTGTGTTGAGATCGGCCCCGATGAAAATATCCTGATTGGCGGGATCCTGCGTCTGTCCGGTCCCAAACCCTGGACCGGCTATGTCGCCCAAAGCGCCTTCCAGTTGGCCCTGCTGGCGCGTGATGGCCAGTTGCTGGGCCGTGATGTCGAGCTCCTGCTGGAGGACAGCGCTTGCACCGAAGAGGGCGGGCGCGCGGCGGCCCAGCGTCTGGTCGCCAATCCCGCGATCGTCGGCATCATCGGCACAAACTGCTCGCTGGCGGCCAAAGGCGCCCTGCCGGTCATCAGCGAAGCCGGCTGGCTCATGATCTCGCCATCGAATACCTCGCCCTTTCTGACCGATGCCGACGGAGACGCCGGCGGGCTCTACCAGCCGGGCTACTTCCGCACAGCCCATAACGACCGCTTCCAGGGCGAGCTGAGCGCGCGCTTCGCCGCGTCCGTGCTGGACGTGGGCAAGGTCGCGACAATCGATGATGGCGATCCCTACACCCGCGGCCTGGCCAGCGCGATGGCCGATACTTTCACCGGCCTGGGCGGGGAAGTCGTCTTCCACGGCGTGATCAAGAAAGGCGCGCCCGACTTGAGCGGGATACTCAGCGCGATTGCGGAAAGTGGAGCGGAGCTCGTTTACTTCCCGGTGTTCGCGCCGGAAGCGATTCTCATCACCCAGGAGCTGACCCTTGCTCCCGGTTTGGAAGACTTAAGGCTAATGACGGCGGATGCTGCCTATTCCGCGTATTTCGCGCAGACAGCGGGCGAGGCGGGGCTGGGAGTCTACGTGGCCGCTCCTTACGTCCAGGGCAAGCTCTACGAGGCTTTCCTCAACAGCTGGAAGATGGAGATTGACGAAGCGGGCCCGACCGGCGGCTTCCATGCCCATGGCTATGACGCCGCCAATCTGCTGCTGGATGCGCTGGAGGCCGTCGCCCAAGAGCGCGACGACGGGGGGCTTCTCATCGGCCGCGGCGCCTTGCGCGAGGCGCTGGCCGCCGTCGAAGATTATCCCGGCTTGACCGGGTCGCTGACCTGCCGCGAAGAATCGCCTCATGCCGGCGACTGCGCCACCGGTGAAGCGCTCGCCATATTCCAACTCAGCGCCGCCGAGATCCACGAGGGCAAATGGCCGCCGCCGCCGCTCTGGACAGCGGACATGGCTGAGGGGGCGTAGCCGGGCTGGTGGCCCGCCGAACCAGCGAACTGTAGGGGCGAGCCATTGGGTCGCCCGCCGAACCAGCGAATTGTAGGGGCGAGCCATTGGGTCGCCCGACAGGGTTCCCGCTAAGATTGGCCGTTTTCGGGCTTGGGGGCCGCCGGGCGGTTTACGTCTGTGCTTCGTTCTATCCGACCAGGAAAGTCTCTGCTACGCTTTTCCACGACCACGTCAAAGTCCGGGTCGGGATTTTCCAGCAAAGGCGCCAATGGTATCAATTCTACCGATTCAGCCTGTTGGCTGCTATTATCCTGCGGGTCGTCAATGAACAACGTCGTATTCCTTGCTGTTGCATGGATACAGACAGAAGTATTATAAAGCATGTTTCGCCTGAAGCAGAACAATGTAATTCCAAGCAAGTAATTGAATTTCTACCATCGAGGACACTGAGGAGATTGAGGGCGCCCGTAGCATCAGTATTCTTTTTCGGGCGACTCACAGAGTCGCCCCTACAGACTGCAACATGACTACAGGCGATTTCGGGTGGCATGAATGACCGAACTGACTAGCCTCACCATCGCCGTGGCGCTGGACAAGATGCGCGCTGGCGAATGCTCCGCGCTGGAATTGACCGAGGCGCATCTGGCGCGCATCGAGCGGCTCGACGGCGATATTCGCGCCTATTTGACCGTCAGCGCCGATTTTGCCCGCGAACAGGCCCGGGCGGCTGACGCGGCGCGCGCGGCCGGCGGCGAGCGCCCGCTGCTGGGCATCCCCATTGCCATCAAGGATGTGCTCTCGACCAAGGGCATCGAAACCACCTGCGGTTCCAAAATCTTGCGGGGTTATCATCCGCTCTTCGACGCGACCGCCGTCGCCCGACTTTATGAGGCCGGCGCCGTCATGCTGGGCAAGCTGAATATGGACGAGTTCGCTATGGGCTCGTCGACCGAAAACAGCGGCTTCTTCCCCAGCGCCAATCCCTGGAATCTCGATCATGTGCCCGGCGGCAGCAGCGGCGGCAGCGCGGCGGCGGTGGCGGCGAACATGGCGCTGGCGACCCTGGGCTCAGACACCGGCGGCAGCATTCGCCAGCCAGCCTCATTCTGCGGTGTGTCCGCCATCAAGCCAAGCTACGGGCGCGTCTCGCGTTATGGCTTGATCGCTTACGGCTCCTCCTTCGACCAGGCCGGCCCCTTCGCCCGCACAGTCCACGATCTGGCGCGCATCCTGGCGGTCATCGCCGGGCCGGATCCGCTCGATTCGACCAGCATGCCGACGCCCGTGCCCGATTATTTCGCGGCGCTGGCCGGCGATATCCAAGGCTTGAAAATCGGCTTGCCCAAGGAATATTTCGCCGAGGGTTTGCAGCCGGCGGTGGCGTCGGCCCTGCGCGCGGCGGTGGCAGAGTTGGAGGGCATGGGGGCGGAAGCGCGCGAAGTCAGCTTTGAGCACGCTGAATATTGCCTGCCCGCTTATTACATCATCGCCATGGCCGAGGCGAGCGCCAACCTGGCGCGATTCGACGGCGTCCGTTTTGGCGCCCGCGTCGATGGCGCCGATCTGATCGATAGCTACAAAAAAACGCGCGGCGCCGGTTTCGGCGAAGAGGTCAAGCGCCGCATCATGCTGGGCACCTACACGCTCTCGGCTGGATACTACGACGCCTACTACGGCAAGGCGCAGGCGGTGCGCACGCTCATCCGGCGGGACTTCGACGCGCTCTTCAGCGAGGTCGATGTCTTGATCGCGCCGGTCGCTCCGTCCACCGCCTTCAAATTTGGCGAGGTGACCGCTGATCCCCTGCAAATGATCCTGGCCGATGAACTGACGATATCGGCGAATCTGGCCGGCATCCCCGGGCTGAGCGTTCCCTGCGGTTTCGACGCCGCCGGCCTGCCCATCGGCATGCAAATCCTGGGCGCGCCCTTCACCGAGGCGTGGCTGCTGCAGGTGGGCGCGGCGTATCAACGCGCGACCGACTGGCATTTGCGGAGTCCAGAGTTGGGTTAATTTTTTTCACCGCAGAGGCACAGCGGAAGCACGAACGGTGGCGTGGACACAGATCGCCGACACGAATCTGTGGTCGCGCCAACAATGCTTGCTGAATGGGACAGGTGCAAACTCCTGGGAAGAGTCAGACAGGAATACGGCTGACCAGGAAAGAAATGATGCTTGACAATATCGCAACGACCACGGCGATTTGCCAGGTAAGATTCTTGATATCAGTTCGCAGGTTACTGATCTCTCCTTGGAGCGCAGCGATTACAACCTTAATGTCGCCCAAATCGCATTCGTGCTGATCTCGGGTTACGAATGAATCCATCCGCGTTTCGATTACTGCCATGCGTTCAGCGTCTGGGTTTGATCTAGGTTCCGCAACCATGCCTGCCTCCTCTTCTCGCCGGTAGGATAACACAGTTTTCACGCATTCTCAACATTTTCATAGTCGCCTCACGCATTCGCCTCTTAAGATATTGAACAGGGGGAAATGTCTCTGCCGCTGTATGATAATCAGCGCCATCCAAGTGCTAGAATAAACCCATGTGTGGAATCTGCGGCGTCATCCATTTCGACGGGGTACCGGTCACGCGCGCGCTGCTGAACGGCATGAATGAGCAGCTCGCCCATCGCGGCCCGGACGGCGCTGGTTATTTCATCGATGGCAACATCGGTCTGGCGATGCGCCGCCTGAAAATCATCGACATCGCTGGCAGCGATCAGCCGCTTTATAACGAAGACGGCTCGGTTGCCCTCATCTTCAACGGCGAAATCTACAATTATCGCGGATTGCGCCGCCAGCTCATGGGGCGCGGGCACCGCTTCAAGACCGATGGCGATGGCGAGACGATCGCCCATCTCTACGAAGACTATGGCGACGGGGCGCTGAGTAATCTGCGCGGCATGTTCGCACTGGCGCTTTGGGATGGACGGCAGCGGCGCCTGCTGCTGGCGCGCGACTGCTTCGGCCAGAAGCCGCTGTACTACTATGCGGACAGCAAGGTCTTCGTCTTCGCCAGCGAAATCAAGGCGATATTGGCGCATCCGGATGTGCCGGGGGTTTCGCGTTTTGAGGGAGCGGATCGACGGGCGTTGGCGGATTATCTGAGCTTCGGTTATGTGCCGGCGCCAGCGACCGCTTTCGCCGGCATACACATGCTGGAACCGGCGATGGCGATGCATGTCGAGCCGGCCGGCCTGACGCGGCGGCAGCGCTATTGGGACTTGCCGGCCCTCGCGCCGCCGGACCAGGCTGCCAAAGCGGATTCTTACATCGGCGACCTGCGGGAACAGTTGGCGGAAGCGGTGAAATTGCGCCTGATCAGCGATGTGCCGCTGGGCGCATTTTTGAGCGGCGGCCTCGACAGCAGCCTCATCGTCGCATTGATGCGCCAGCATAGCAACAGCGCCATCAAGACCTTCAGCATCGGCTTCGCGGGCGACGAGAGTTTCGATGAAAGCCCCTACTCCGAAAAAGTCGCCCGTCATTTGGATACCGAGCACACAGCCTATCGCGTCCAGCCCGAGGCGCTGAGCCTGCTCTCCGAGCTGGTCCGGCATCACGATCAACCCTTCGCCGATAGCAGCGCTATCCCCACCTACCTGGTCAGCAAGCTCACGCGCAAGCAGGTGACGGTGGCGCTGACCGGCGACGGCGGCGATGAGCTCTTCGCCGGTTACGAGCGCTTCTACGCCGCTGACCTGATGCGTAAGCTCCAGTTCATGCCAGCGCCGATTCTGCGTGGGGCGGCGGGCTTGCTGCAGCGCCTGCCGGAGGGAACCGGCTATTATGACCCCATCAAGCGGGCGCGGCGTTTCGCGCGGGCTGCGAGTCAAGGACTGGCGGAAGCTTATTTCGACCTGGTTCGCGTCGTCGACATTGACCTTCTGGCGGCGCTCTGCCCCGGCGCGGCGCTGCATTCGCCCATGCTAAACGCCAGTCCGTCCGCCGCTCAACCACATCCGATCGCCGCGCTGGTCGACGCCAATATGCGGTCTTATCTGCCCGACGACCTGCTGATCAAAGCCGACCGCTGCAGCATGGCCGCCTCGCTGGAAGCGCGCGCCCCCTTCCTCGATCATGAGCTCGCCGAGTTCGCCGCCGCCATCCCCTTCAATCTCAAGCTCAAGGGTTCGCGCACGAAACACATACTCAAGGAGGCGGCCCACGGCCTGCTGCCCCCCGAGATCATCGACCGGAAAAAGCACGGTTTCGGTGTTCCGCTGGGCGCCTGGCTGCGGCGCGATATGACGCCAATGCGCGAGCTCCTGCTCAGCCGGAGGGCGCGCGAACGCGGCTTACTGGAAATCTCAGTGGTCGAGCGCTTAATCGCCGAGCACGAAGCGGGCGCGCGCGATCACAATCGGCCGCTTTGGGCCCTGCTCACGCTGGAGGAATGGCACCGTCAGTTTGTGGATGGCTGAATTCACGAGAGAGGGCGCTTTAGGGCGAGCCACCGTCTCGCCCCTACGGCTGTACAATAGCGCTGTGTATGACCAGAGATGGTCATTGGAGAATATGACTCGGTATAGGTATGTAGAATTCAAATCGCAGACGCGGGGCACCCCCGTTCATTTAAGCGGGGTCGAGAAATGAGCGATTCGATCGAGCGTGGATTGAGCGGGGCGTTGCTTTAACCAACTGTCAACAAGCCGGCGCCAACAGCGGCGACAAAGGCGTTCGCGGCGCCGACGAGGATCGACAGAATTAGGCCGATGGCGACGGCGGCGCCTGCAAGTTTGGTGTATTTCTTGTCCTGGTCATTGATTCGGTTGTCAAGGTTCTGGAGGTCGCCGCGAATTTCTTTCATCTCGTCGCGCAGTTCTTGTGTTTCAGCGCGGAATTCATTGCGAAGCAATTCAGTTTGCTGGTCAAACTTGCTGTTAATTGTTTCCAAGAGCTTTGCATTCAACTGCAAGACGAGCTCTTTTGTAGCGAGCGAATCCAGCTTGCCTTCAAGGTGCGATATGCGCCTTTCGTGATCAGTGAGCATCTCTGGTGTATCCACGAATTATCCCCAACTCAATTGACGAGACATGATTTTCGCGCCACATTCTTATAATCGTGAGCATATCGTAACATAGCTCGCCCGGGCTCGCAAGCTGTGGGGTCAGAGGGATATGCTCCGCAGCCCGCCCCGCGCTTCATCCAAGCGGCGCGCCCACTCCAATTCCAGCTCCGCCGGCATCCGCGCGCAGCCGACCGCCTCCAGCGTGAAAGACGCGGCCGCCGCCCCATAACAGCCCGCCGCCACGACATCGCGCCCGCGACACCAGCCGACCAAAAAACCGCCGCAATAGGTATTGCCCGCCCCCGTCTGATCGACCACCTCGGCCACCTCGACGGCGGGGATGTAATGCGCGCGTCCATCGCCCGCCCGCGCCACCAATGAACCGCGCTCGCCCATGCGCAGAGCCGCCACTTCCACGCCATCGGCCAGCATCCGGCGCATAATCTCGATTTCGTCGTCGATGCCATACATCGTCCCGGCTTCGTGCAGATTGGGCGAGACGATATCAGCCGCTTTCACGCCCTGCAGGAAGGCTTCGCGGTCGGCGCTGAGCATGAAGATGCGCACCGGTTCCCAGAGCAGGACGGCGTCAGGGAAGCGGGCGCGCCAACCGGCGACATGCGCCGGCGCGCGCAGCAGCGTGAAACCGCGTACGCGCTCGAATGGCAGGTCCGGGCTGTCAGCGGGCGGGCTGTACATAAAGGGCTCGACAATCTCGACGCGGAAGATCTCGTTGCGGACGCCGTTCCACTCAAATATCTGCCAGCCGCGCAGTTGCGGATGCCGCGTCCGGACGAGACCGGCAGGCTCGAAATCGGCTTCCAGGCGCGCGCGGATATCGCCCGGCAAGTCCTCGCCGACCAGGCCGACCAGCCCCGGCTTCTCGCCAGCGAAGGCGATGCCATAAGCCGCGTGGCTGCCGCCGCCGCCCAGCACGCCCATGCTCGTGCGCCCGTCGGGGTAGACGATGTCATCTATGATGATGCTGCCAATGGCTAGGTAGTCAGGCGCGGGCATGGGTTGATTTTACCACCGAGTACACCGAGGGCCGCGCCCTAGCGCATGTCCACGGACGAGCATGACTGAAGCGTTCGCTGCAGCGCCGCTTTCTCGCGGCTGTCGATCGTAAGCCTGTATTTCGATCTAACCTTGATGATGCGGTCCGCGAACCAGCAGGCGTTCCGCGCCGGTCTCCATTCGGCAAAGTCATTGTCGCGCTTCTGATGTCGGTTGACGTTAGGCGCGGCCAGCGTGAGATTCAGCGGGTCCCTGGCGAAGGCCTTGCGCGTCTGCGCTCCGGCGCCGCATAATCCGCTGTCATGCGCCTCTGACCTCGCCACGATGTGCTCGATATCGGTTTCCTTGGTGCTGCCGAATACCGCGCCGGTATATGGGCCATAAATGCGGCCGCCCATGCTGCTGACAATCTGCGGCTCCACCGATTGCGAATAAGAATAATCGCCGGAGTCATAGGGCGAACAGCGATGCTCCGGCGCGACGACAAGCGCGTTCAGCTTGCTCAGCGCCCCCTGGACGGCGGCGTTGATCGCAGGTTGTGCCGGAACCGGCGATGCCGCGCCCGTTGACGATCGCGCTGAGGACCCTGACGCGACCGGCGCCGATGCCGGCGCGCGCGCCTGCGCTTTGTCCGCGCTAACGAACCGTGTCACCGCGATCCAGCCTAGATCGATATCCAGCCAGCAGTAGACATCGCCCTGATGACTGGCCAGCACCGCATAGCTTTCGCCGGGCGGCGTCGTGCCCAGTATCGGGGCGGCAGTGGACGGGCGCCCGCGGATATTCATCTCGCCGCTGACCCAAGCCTGGCGGTGTGGATAGCAGTCGCTTTGCCTTGTTGCAGTCTCGCGCTCTGCACGCTGAACGGTTGCGCCAAGGGCCGATATCGGCGTCGCGCGCATGGGCGTGGCGGCCGGGCGGCGGGGCGCGCTGCCCGGGGCTGTGCCGGGCCTCTGGTTTTCGGGTGGCGAGATGACAGCGAAAACGGCGGAAGCGGCAATCGTCAAGAGGATCATCCACGACCTCAGGTTGCGTGAATTGGAGCGCCGCCGTCTATTTGGCTTCCAAATGCTCATCGCATGCCCAATTATAGCCGCTAGCGCTTCAACTCCGTAATCATGTGGCTGGAGCGGATTCGGCTGGCGCCGTCTGCCCAGTCGACGGTGCGGCCGCCTTCAAAATTACGGAAATAGGGCGTGCCAATCGCCCGCGCCCGCGCCGCCGCGAAGAGCTCGCCCGGGATGCTGTAGACCACCGAGGCGTAACGCTCCGGCACTTCCCGCGGGATCGGCAGCAGCGTCTTGACATAACCGCGGATCTCCCGCGCCGCTTCCGTCGAGACCAGCGCCAAGGGGCGGCCGATGCTTTGAGCGGCGCGCGCCACTTCGGCCATGCGGTCGGCATCGAAGCCATTGGCGCAATGCAGAATCGTCGGGATATTCGTCGCTTCAACGAAGTACTGCAAATGCGACCATTCCTCCGTCTCTTGCGCCAGGGCGCTATCGCCGCTGGCTTCCAACACTTTGGCCGCGCTGAACATGGCGACGCCATACATCGGACCGGCGCCGACGAATTCAAACAGCGGCGCGTTCCCCCAGACATCCGCCAACTCATCCACGATCGGCTCGCAGACTCGAATCGTCTCCTCGATCACATCGGCCAGCTCAGCGATAGCGGCGCGCTCGGCATCGGCCGCCCGCGTGGTCAATGCGCCACGCACCTCGGCGATGCGCAGGGCGGCCAGCAGCAGCGCGATCTGCGACGCCAAATAAGAGCGCACGCCCGGCACCACCATGCCCGCCAGCTCATCCGGCAGCGGCGGCACCGCCGTCTCGAAGAGCGCCTGCGCCACCCCGTTGAGCGGGCCCGCCGGGTTGCCAGTCAAGGCCACCGTCGTCGCGCCGGCCAGACGCGCCATATCCAGCGCTTCAATCGTACGGCTGACCTCGCCCGAGACCGAAACGCCGATGACGAGGTTGGTCTTGGGACCCGTGTCGGGCAGGTAACCGGCGGTGTAGCGGCTGAAGGGCAGGGCGCTCATCGCCTGCGTCGGCACGCCTGTCAGCTGGTGGAAAGCCAGTTCAGCGCCGACCGGGGCGTGATGGCTGTCGCCACAGCCGACTATATAAATGCGCTTGACCGAGGTGCAGGTTTCGAAATCGAAAGCGCGGCGGGCGGCGGCGTCAAATGGCTTGACGATATCGCGGACGAGCTCGGGCAAGGTGTCAATCTGCTGGTGCATGGGGCTGCGTGCGGGCATGGGCCGGTTCCTTTGCGGGTCAAGTGGAGATGGTACTAATGTAGCGCAGATGAGATTGGCGCGCACGTCTTTAAGCTTTTTTCACCACCGAGGAAAGAGGAAACACGGAGGGTCGCGTGGACGCTGATCGCCGGCACTGAGACTTTTCACCACAGCTGCTCGCGAGTCACAACTCGTCTCACGCAGAATACCGAACCCGCACCACAAGGAGTCTGTAGGGGCGACTCGGTGAGTCGCCCTAAAGCCCGCACTATCAAATGCGCGGGCGTTTCGGCGAGAAGCCCATACAACCGTTAATGTGAGTGCGTGCCATAGAAAAGCGGGCGCGTAAACAGTGACCGCGGTCACCGAGTTTGGTTGAAGGGACAGAGAAAAGTATTCTTAGGGTTGTGCATTGCTATTCAATGGGTCATAAAGATTGCGGTTGAAAATGGAAGGCGGTCTGATGGGCGAGAAACAGCGTATTGAATGGTTTATCCGAGAAGACATCAAAGCTCCGATTAAGCGACTCATTGAAAACGGCAACATTGAGTCTGCTGAGATTCTTATTTACACACGCAATGATACATTGCGTCATTTAACGCCATCTCTATTTGAGTGCGGAGATAATGCAGGTGCACGGTACAGAACGTGGGTAAAGCAATTCATGCCACTTGACTATGGCAACGGAATAGAATTAAAGCCAGAAGAACTTTGGGCGACCCGCAACGATTATGTTCATAACGGCGGCGCATCAGTTACACACTTAAACGAACGTCGAATTGTGCTACGCAAGGAAACCGCGCCAGAAGATTCTTGCGAGCAAAATGAAGTCGAAATCTCGATTAGGGATTTCGTCATAAATTTCGGTATATCTACGCGAGAATGCTACCAATGGATTTGCGCCGTTGAAAGTCGACTAGCTGATGCACTCAGTCATTTGAGCAAGATGAAATATGTTCGGATAAACTTAACGGCATTAGGAGTGAGTGGAGCACACTCGTTCGACAATTTTGGAGATGAGCATTGGAGACTCTTCCATGATTTAGGCGATCAGCATGTTGTCGAATGCTCATTCTATCTCTACAACTTCTCGACTGGGACAATAGAACCCGAAGATAGCGAGTACTTAGAAAAGAGCATAGAGGGATTTGCCAATCTGTACGGCTCTAACGAAGTGTTGGCCTACGAAGTCAACACGACTGCCCTTTTGTGGATTAAGGACGTCTCTGATGAAGCAATCACAAGAGACGAACTGTTTGAGACGGCTTGCGGGGATTTTGACAACTGGTATCGTAACAGTGGTGCACACAATCGATTTAACATTGCCGCCAAAAGCAATATCCGCACTAGGTTCTGTCTACACGGACGAGAACGACAACCAAACAATAAGTTGCACATTTATCGGTATCAGAAAACACCAATGATTCCATAGGTCGCAATTTCATCGCCTACCCCGCCCGCCACTCCGAAATCGTCCGATTCCCCTTGCTGCGATTGCAGTGGCTGCAGAGCAGCTGCAAGTTCTCCACGTGATCCGTCCCCCCGCGCGACCGGGGCAGAATATAACCAACTTCCATGACCTTGAGGGAGCCGATGGGCGCGGCATAATCCTGCTTGGAATTGAAGGGAGGGTAGAAGTAAATCAGGTCAATGCACTCGGAATTGATGCGGCGCATCACGTGCAGGTTGTCGCCCACCCAGACGGTGCGGTTGGTGAAATTGGGTTCTGCCATGCGGAGACTGTAGACGTTAAGGGTAGGGGTGTACAGGTGGGTTCGGCGGATTGTATTTGGGAACTTCACACGGAAGTTACCAGACTATTCTACGAATACTATAATGTAGCATCTGTTCAAGTTGATTCGCGGCCCGTTTTTCGCCTGGTTTTGTCCAATGTTTGGGCATATCCGGGGCAAAACGTTGACAATGTAAACAGAACTATAGTATACTCCCCTCAGCAATAACTAAGGGGAGTAACCGGCTATAACCGTCTGGCATGGATGAAATGCCAGATGACCACGAGCAAGACAAGCCCGTGGACACGAGCGGTTAGCCTAAAGCTGACGTAACCGTTCATCGGCCACCTCCTCTCAGAATAAACAAGCGCCACGCCCGGCGCTTGTTTGCTTTCTGGCGAAGGATTTCGCCTCCAGCATTATATCACTGATACAAAAATCGCGTCAGGTGCACATAAGTTTACGTCTCATACTTCCGCGTACAGGATTGTGGTCACTAAAAGCGGGATCCAATGCGCCGCCGACACAATATCGCTCAGCGCCGCCGTCTCTTCTGTCGTATGCGCATTCGCCGCGATGACCCCGCACAAACCGAGCGGACGCGCCCAGGTGCTCAGCAGCATGTCATCGCTGCGCGAGATATAGCTGTAATTGGGCCGCACCGTGCCAGGCCGCGCCCGATTGACCTGCTCAGCCAGCGACTCCGCCAGCGCTTGCGCATCCATCGGCAGGACCGAGCCGCGCCCGTCGCCCGATACAAAGGCGTGCGACGCGCCGACCCCCAAAACATGCCCGGCCCCTTCATCAACATTGTGCCCGTCGATATTGATAAAGCCGAGCCGCGGCGGCTCAAGGTTGTGCGCCAGGCGGAGCGCGCCCTGCCCGAACAAGCCAATCGGCGGGCCCTCTTCCTGGTCGGTGAAGGCGAAGAGGAGGCGTCGTCCTGCGATCGCATCCGGAGCATGTTTGCCCAGCGCATAAGCCGCCAGCAGCGCCAATAGCACGCCGATGGCATTGTCCAGCCCCGTGCCAATGATGCGCCCGGCGTCCAGCCCTGGCGTCACCCGCATCATCAGCGTATCGCCATGTCGGAGCTCGCCGCTTTCCGGCTGATAGTGAATGCGCGTATCGCCGCCGGCTAGGTCAAAGCGCATGACGCCGCTCGTAATGACGCGCACGCGGCCGTCCACGTAGCGCAGCCCAACCGCGCCACAGGTATAGCCGTCGCCGGGGACGCGGATGGCGCAGAGCGGATAGAGCGTCCCGTCGGCCGCATCCCGCACGCGGAAGCAGGGCCGGTCCATGTGCGCGCTGATCAGCAGGTCGAGCGGGGCAGCCGCGTCGCCGATTTCGATGGCCAGGTTGCCGCTTGAACCGACGGGCGCGCCGCGCAAGCCGAGCTCCCCCGCCAACTGCTGAATCACCGGCCCGACCGTGCCCGGCAGGGTGCAGCTGTTGGCCGGCGCCGGGGCGGCGAGTAAGCGCGTCAGCCTAGCGAAGACGGCATCGGGCGCAACAGCCCGGTCAGCGCTGATGCGCTCGAGCAATTCCTGGATTTGCATAGTTGTCACGGTTTATTCA
Organism: Chloroflexota bacterium; assembly: GCA_011523545.1. Lineage (GTDB taxonomy): Bacteria > Chloroflexota > Anaerolineae > Aggregatilineales > Phototrophicaceae > UBA6055. The sequence continues at coordinate 85,659 of WTGN01000008.1, forward strand.
CCAACAAGCCCGCAAAAGTCAGAATCTGTAGGGGCGACTCGGTGAGTCGCCCGTACGCACATCACAAATGAGACAACGCAGATAGGCGTTTCATCCTGTCACCCGTCAATGCGCGACTATTATAGACACCCGCGCGCTATTGCCGTCGCCCACGCAAAAATCCTTGCGTCTCGCCGTGTCCATAGCTCCCCCTCCTTGACTTGTCGGATGCCCGCCATAGAGATGGCGGGAGGGGGCCGGGGGGTGGGG
>WTGN01000046.1 GCA_011523545.1 Chloroflexota bacterium
GGAGGGGGAGCAAGACAAGGCGGGATACAAGGTCTTTTGCGTGGGCGGCGGCATTGTCGCGCGTGTGTATACATATTGCGTTTTGGCGGCCGAGCTAATAGCTTAGGAAGCCGCCATCGACGCGCCAGGTCGCGCCGGTCACAAAGCTCGCTTCATCGCTGGCCAGGAAGGCGACCACATCGCCAATCTCGTCGACCTGGCCGCGGCGCCCGAGCGGTGTATGACGGAAGTACTTTCCGCTGCCGCCTGTTTCGGCCACCTGCTCGGCGAAGTCGGCGCTGGATTCGGTGTAGATCTCGCCGGGCGCCACCAGATTGACGCGGATTCCATGCGGCGCCAGCTCAATGGCCGCGCCTTTGCACAAGCCATCCAGGCCCGCTTTCGCCGCGCCATAAGGCGTCGCGTTCTCCTGCGCGGCAAACTGCGCCACCGACGAGATGGTAATGATGCTGCCGCCCTCGCCCCGCTCGATCATGCTGAAGGCCGCTTCCTGCGTGCAGATGAAGGCGCCGGTGAGGTTGACATCGATAGTCCGGCGCCAGTGCTCATCGGTCTCTTCGAGGAAGGGGCGCACATCGGCCGAAGCGCCGGTCAAAGCGGCGTTGTTGATCATGACATCGACTCGTCCGTAGGCGGCTGCCGTCCGCTTAATCATGTCCCTGACCAGCTCGCGCCGCGTGATATCGCAGCCGACCGCCAGCGCCTGATGCCCGGCCGCCCGCAAGATAGCGACCTTCTCTTCGGCGATTGCGATATCGGCCGGGCGCTGCGCCAGCGCCAGGGACGCGCCTTCCCGCGCGCAACTCTGAGCGATGCCCCAGCCGATGCCGGTGGCGCCGCCAGTGATGATGATGACTTTGCCTTGCAATCGTCCGCTCATGGCAATTTGCTCAGGATTCTGCTCGGTCGAGCCGCATCGCTAGCGGGGCGCGCCGACCAGCTCAAGCTCTTCGGCGAAGTGGCAGGAAGCCCACTGCCCGGGTTCAATCTCGCGCAGAATCGGCGCCTCTTCCTGACAGCGGGCCTGGGCATATTGGCAGCGCGGATGAAAATAGCAGCCCGCCGGCGGGTCAGCCGGGTTGGCGATTTCGCCGGGCAAAATTATACGCTTCTTTTCAGCATCGGGGTTTGGCGTTGGCACGGCCGACAGCAAAGCTTCCGTATAGGGATGCTTGGGAAAGAAGAAAAGCTGATCCTTCGGCGCCACTTCCACCAGCTTGCCCACATACATCACCGCCACCCGGTCGGAGATATGCTCAACCACACTTAGATCGTGCGCGATGAAGAGATAGGCCAGCCCGAACTCGCCCTGCAGGTCGCTCAGCAGGTTGAGGATTTGCGCCTGGGTCGAGACGTCCAGCGCCGACACCGGCTCATCGGCGATGATGAGGCGCGGGTTGGTCGCCAGCGCGCGCGCGACGCCGATACGCTGACGCTGCCCGCCGCTGAAGGCATGGGGATAACGCCGCAGGTGCTTCGCTTCCAGGCCCACCACCTCCATCAGATGGGCCACGCGCTCTTCCAATTCAGACCCGGCCGCCAGCTTCGCCAGTTTCAGCGGCTCGCCAACGATATCGAGAATGGTCCAACGCGGATCCAGCGAGTAGAACGGATCCTGAAATATCATGTTGGCGTAACGCCGCAGCGCGCGCAGCTCGCGCCGGTCGATGCGCGCCATATCCACCGTTCGGTCCGCGTCGATCTGAAACTGTATCGAGCCGGCGGTCGGCTCCAGCGCCCGCAGAATGCAGCGGCCGACAGTCGTCTTGCCCGAGCCTGATTCGCCGACCAGCCCCAGCGTTTCCCCCGCGCCAATCCGTAGGCTGACATCATCAACCGCCTTCACTTGCCCGACGACGCGCCGCAGAAACCCCTTCTCCAGCGGAAAATACTTCTTCAAACCCTCGACTTTCAGAATCGGCGCCGCCGTCATGATGCCTCTTCCTCCCGCTCGCTGTGCAAGAAGCAGCGGACGCTGTGCTCGCCCTCGATCTCCACCAAGGCGGGCGCCGCGGCATCACAAAAGCCGGCGATCTTGTCCGGGCAGCGCGACTGAAATCCGCAGGCTTTCGGCAGGCCAATCGGAATCGGCACCGTGCCCTCGATCGATTGCAGGCGCGTGGCATGCTGCCCGATCCGCGGCGTCGACGCCAGCAAGCGCCGCGTGTACGGGTGCATCGGATTGTGGAAGATATCCCGCACCGAGCCCTGCTCGACGATTTTGCCCAGGTACATAACGGCGACCCGGTCGCAAATCTCAGCGATGATGCCCAGATCATGCGTAATGTAAAGAACCGCCATTTGAAACTGCGATTGCGCGCGGGCGATGAGATCGAGAATTTGCGCCTGCACGGTTACATCGAGCGCCGTGGTCGGTTCATCGGCGATCAGCAAGCGGGGGCGGCAAGACAGCGCCATCGCGATCATCACCCGCTGACGCATCCCGCCCGAGAAATGATGCGGATATTCTTCCATGCGCCGCGCCGGATTGGCGATGCCGACCAAATCGAGCATGTCGAGCGCAATCTTATACGCCTCGCGCTTGCTGCGCGTGACGTGCAGCAAGATCGCTTCCATCAACTGATTGCCGATGCTGTGGATGGGCGACAGGCTTGACATCGGCTCCTGAAAGATCATCGCGATCTCATTGCCGCGGATGCTGCGGATCGCCGGCCCGACCGCATCCACCGCCGCCAGGTCAATCCAATCGCCGTGTTCAGTCCGATAATTGATCTGGCCGGTGACGATCCGCCCCGGCGGCGGCACCAGACGCATCAATGACTGCGCCGTCACCGTCTTGCCGCAGCCGCTTTCGCCGATCAAACCGAATATCTCACCCTCCTCAATGACGAAGCTGACATGATCGACCGCCTTGAGCGTGCCCTCGTCGAGCGTGAATTGCACGCTCAAATCTTGTACGTCAATAACAGGCGCGGCGGCGGCTGTCATCTGATCGGTCCGTTGCGGCGCGTCCATCATGGCGCTAGAGCCTCACAGCCTCGGCGTTCCAGGCGGCGGCGCCAATGCCTTCTGCCTGGCTCACGCTGATCGGCCGCCGCTCGCCCGGCTCCAGCCAGAAATAGCTGTCGCTGCAAGAAAAGCGGTCGGAGATCGCCGGGCAATCAAAGTGAACGCCGACGGCGGGCCGCTCGCCAATGTTGCTGATCAAGACAGAATCGGCGCCGCTCGCTTCAAGGGCAATCTGGGTCCGCGGCAAGTTGAACAGGCAGCCTTGAACCGACGTATAGTTGAGCCAATAAAAGACGCGATCCACAATCATCTGGCCCGGCTGCAGCGCAATCTCCGCCACGATGAACAATGGGCAGTTCCAGGTTTGCTCCGCGTTCAGTTCGAAGTCGCGCAGGCGATGGACCGGCTCGGGCGAACCGATGCCCCCGATTGACATCTGGTCAAGAAACTGCAGATCAGCCCCGAAGGCGCGGACATTGACCAGCCAGTTCTGCTTGTCCAGGTCGCCGCGGTCGTCCAACAGGTAAACCGGAAAGCGCTCCGGCGCGCCGACGCAGGACAGACGGTTGAAGAGAACACAAACATGATGCGGACGATAAGCGCCGCGCAATACATGGTAGGCGATCTTGGGCGCGCCGTGCCAATCCACCGTCGCCCAGGAGGCGGCCGGGTTGTTGTCCGTCAGTTTGTAATAGCAGACGCCGGTCGCTTCCGGCCAGCGCGTCCGCGCCAGCTCGAGGGTATGACGCATGCCGGTCGCCTGCGCCATCTGTATGCCGAGGATGAAATTCTTCAGCGAGTCGCCGGGGACGAAATCAGCGACGTACTGCGCCATGATCGCCTGCTCGCGTTTGAGATTGAAAACGGGCATGTGATGCGTGAAGCCGCTGTCGCGCGCCGGCGGCCAGGCATCCAATTCCTCGTCCGGCAGGTAACGTTCGACTGTCTCGTAATTGGGCAGGGACGCCAAACCAAACTCGCCGATAAATGTCGCTGAAAGCGACAGGTTGTAATCAAGCGGCTGGCGCTGCCAGAAGACATGGTAGCTATGAATGCTGCCGCCCCAGGGTTCGCCGCGGTGGAAGGGGCGCGTGCCATCCAGTTCAACGCTGCAGCGGCCCATCATGTCAATCGCGTCGCCGAAGGGCTCGCCCGATTCATTACCCCCGCCCCACATCACCAGCGACGGGTGATTGCGCAAGCGAATTGTGTTCTGGCGGACGGTCTCCTCAAGGATGTCATAGGGCTGAATGCGGTGGCTGTTCCAGGCGGTCGGCCATTCTTGCATGACCATGATGCCGTAGCGGTCGGCCAGGTCATAGAACTCATCGGTCTCGGGCATGCCGCTGCCCCAGGCGCGCAGCAGCTGCATGTGCGACTCTTTGGCCAGCTGCAGAAAGCGCTCATAACGCGCCGCTTCAAAGCGCAGCAGGGCATCGAGCGTGCACCAATTCGCCCCCTTGACGAAGATCGGCTTCCCGTTGACCACGAAGGTCCAGTTGTAATGCTCGGGATTGGGTCCGGCTGGCGCCGGCCGCATCTCGATCGTGCGAAGGCCGAAAGTCAAACTCTTATGATCGGGCGCGCCCGCCTCGGGCATGAAGGACAGCTTCAGGCGATAGAGATTCGGCTCGCCATAATCGACCGGCCACCACAAACGCGGGTCGGGCAGACTGAATTCGAGCAGCTCAGTCGCTTCCCTCTCGTTGGACGCCAGATCGCAGGTGAAGTGATGCGCCTCGCCGGTAAAATTATCCGGTTCGATGCTGCCGACCAGGCGACCGCGCCAGCCCGCCGCTTCACCTTTGAGCCTGAGATGCAGGCGCAGCAAGCCGGCATTGGCATCCAGCGTCGCGATAAACGGGTCGACAATCTCGACGGATGGCGCCGCCCTCAGCGAAACCGGCCGCCAGATGCCTATCGATGGCAGGTTAATGTAGTGCCAGCCATAGATGTTGTTGATCACGGCGCTATCGAGCCAGCCGACATTCATGCCGGTGAAGAAGTCGTTGGGTTCGCCCTCGCTGATGCGCTGTGGCGCCGGATCCAGCCGGACGATCAAGGTGTTCTCGCCCTCCACCAAATTTGACGCGACCTCGTATGTCAATTCAGCGAACATGCCTTTGTGCTCGCCCAGCTTCTCGCCGTTCAGCCAAATGGCGCAGGAATCACAGATGCCGCCGAAGACTAGCCGTTCACCGCCGCCGGGCGCCGGGCGCTCAAATGTCTTTTTCAGCCACCAGGTCTTGGAGCTTTCCGCCCGGGCAATTTCGTCGTTTCGGCCGACATAGGGGTCCGGTATCCGGCCGGCTTGGAGCAAGGCGGTCTGGATGCTGCCCGGCACGACGGCGGGAATGGCATCGGCCCAATCGCCCTTGAGCCGCTCGCCTTCTTCGCCGCCCGCGATCATCTGCCAGCCCTCATTCAGCCGCAGAATCGGCGGCCCGGCCGGGTGCTCGATGCCGCCAGCGCGCAGTTCAATTTCTCGCACGGCGCCCAAGATGGGCGATGGGCCGGCCGCGAAAGAGTCGCGGTCGATTTGGTCGAGGCTAAGCAATTGGGACAAGATGTTTACCTTCCATTATTTGAGAGAATCCATTTGATGAGATTGTGTACAACGTCTGGGCAAATCCAGCGGGCGACTCACCGAGTCGCCCCTACAGACTCTGCGGTCGGGCTGCTGAATCACAGCGAGTATGGATCGGCGGCGTCGCGCAGGCCATCGCCGACAAAGTTGAACATCAGAATCGTGATGATGATGAAGACGCCCGGTATGAGCTTCCAGGGCTGATGCACGAGCGCGCCAAAATTCGTCGTATCTTGCAGCAGCACGCCCCAGCTGACGCCAGGCTCCAACATGCCGATGCCAATAAAGCTCAGCGCCGTCTCGCCCAGGATCATGCCGGGTATCGCCAGTGTCAACGTCACAATCAGATGACTGGCGAAATTCGGCAGCAGATGGCGCGTGATGATATACAGGTCGGAGCCGCCGCATAACTTGGACGCGACCACGAAATCCAGATCGCGCAGCGACAGCAGCTTGCCGCGCACAACGCGCGCGAGCCCGGTCCAGCCCACAATCGACAAGACAATCGTGATCGCAAAAAATGTATGCTCCACCGGCCATTCACGGGGAATAGCGGCCGAGAGCACCATCCAGAGCGGCAAGGTCGGGATTGCGATCAGCAGGTCGATGATGCGTTGGATGACCTCGTCAATGATGCCGCCGAGATAACCGGAGATGCCGCCGATGAGACAGCCGAGCACGAAGCTGATGGCGACGCCGCCCAAGCCGACAAACAGCGAAACGCGCGCCGCGATCACCGTGCGTGAGAACAAATCGCGGCTGACCGCATCGGTGCCAAAGAGCGTGATATTGGCGCTCTCATCAACGCCGAAGAGATGCAGATCCAGCTCGAACAATCCCAGAATCTCGTAAGGTTCGCCGCGAACGAAGAAGAAAATCGGGAACTTTTCATCTTCCTCTTCGGTATATATTTCGCGGAATGTCTCCGGATGGAAGCTGCGTTTGCGCGCGTAGACATAGGGCTGAAACGGGTTGCCGTCCAGGCCGAAGTGGATGACGCTCGGCGGCGCGTCCTTGAAGCCCTTAAGCCGGGTATGGGCCGGATAAGGCGCGATGAAATCGGCGAATATCGCCATCAGGTACAGCGCCAGCAGCACCGGCAAGCCAAGCCGGGCCAGCCGATGCCGCCAGAAACGCCGCCGAATCAGTTTGCCGCGCGACAAATACTCGATCGCATCATCGTCGACGCCAGCGGTCGCCAGATCCGGCAGCTGCGTACTGACTTTTTCCGGAGATTCCATCAGCTATTCCAAGACCCGCCTTGGCACCATACCCCGCCGCCGCTCAGTCATAGCGAATCCGCGGATCGAGCCATACCAGCGCAATATCAGAAATCAGGGTGCCAATGAGCGTCAAGGCGCTGAGGATCATGATAATGCTGCCGGCCAGATACATATCCTGGCGCAGCACAGCCGTCAAAAGCACCGGACCAATTGTTTGCAAATTGAGGATGATGGACACCAGCGCTTCCCCGCCGACCATCGCCGGCAGCAGCCAGCCAATCGTGCTGAAGATTGGGTTGAATGCGATGCGCACCGGATACTTCCAGAGCAGGCGCCGCTCGCTCAGCCCCTTCGCCCGCGCTGTGACCACGTACTGCTTGTTCAGTTCATCGAGCAGGTTGGCGCGCATCACGCGTATCAAGCCGGCCGTGCCCGCCGTCGCCAGCACCAGGACCGGCACCCAGACATTCTTCAGCATGTCGATCACCTTGGCGATGGACCAGGGAGCGTGCTTGAATTCCAGCGAAAACAACCCGGTGACCGCGTGCCCGGTCTGGGCGAAGACGATCCACATGATGATGATGGCGAAGAGAAAATTGGGTATCGCCAGCCCGATGAAGCCGATGAAGATCGACAAATAATCCATCAGCGAATACTGGTGCGTCGCCGAATAAATGCCGATGGGGATGGCGACCGCCCAGACGACGATCGTCGAGACGATGGAGATGATCATCGTCGCCGGCAGCCGCTCCATAATGATCTCGGACACCGGCTTGTTGTCATAGCTGCTGCCATAAGAGCCGAATGAACGCCCCAGATCGCCATGCACGATGAAGTTGCGCATCCAGCGGAAGTACTGCGTATACAGCGGCTTGCCCAAGCCATAGCGCTGCTCAAGGCGCGCGATCTCGGCTTCGTCAACGACCAGGCCCTGGCTCTCCAGCCGCAACACATAGGTGCTCAAGTAATCGCCGGGGGGCAGCTGAATGATGACGAAGGAGATCATCGACAGCAATATCAGCATGGGAATGAGGATGAAAATCCGGCGAACAATTATACTTAGCATCTATTTCTCCCGGAAGAAGTCTCTATTAGTTGCTGGATGTTACAATAATCCCCATCCCCCGGTCCCTGCCACGTCTCTATGTGGAAGCATCCCCAGAACGAGGGAGGACGAATTCTGTTTGCCTATCCACAGGTTTGGAGGCCCCTGCCTCACTTTGGGGGCGGGGGAAAGAAGAGCGAACGCGACACAATTGGCATTTCCCTAACGCTGCAAAATTTGACTTACCATGTTTGATTAAGGATAATAGCACACATGACTCGCAAAGGCACATTTGCGTGTTGGATGCAGTACCTTATTTTGAGTGAACAGAGTTTCTGTTGAAGGAGAAGATAATGACTATCCCATTTCGCAAACTGCTACTTCTGTTGATCGCCGCCGCGCTGATCATCGGGCCTGGCGCGCTGATTGGCGGCGCCCAGGATTGCATGTACAACGAGGCGCCGATGCTGGCTGAGATGGTCGCCGCTGGCGATTTGCCGGGCGTCTGCGACCGCCTGCCTGAAAATCCGCTGGTTGTCACGGGCGGCGTCTATCTGCCGGAGTCAATCATCATGCCGGAGGTCGGCCAGTACGGCGGTGAACTGCTCATGACCTGGCAGAACAACGTGGCCATGAAGGAGACGCTGTTCAACACGCTGAACCGGGACGACAACACCCTCGCGCCCAATGTCATCGAGGAATTCATCATCAGCGACGATGCCAGCGAATATACCTTCAAGCTGCGCGCCGGGCACAAATGGTCCGATGGCGCGCCGGTGACCACTGAAGATGTGCGCTTCGCCTATGAAGATGTACTGAACAATGCCGAGCTGCGCCCGTCGGCGCCGACCTACTTGAAGAGCGGCAACCTGCCCGACGGCGCCCCGGCAACGCTGACTGTCGTGGACGATACCACCTTCAAATTCAGCTTTGACGGACCCTATCCCGGCTTCGCCGCCAGCCTCGTCTCCCTGGGCACAGGTTACCTGGACATCATCAAGCCGAAGCATTTCCTGGCGCAATTCCACAGCGACTACGGCGATGCCGATGAGATCGCCGCCATGGTCGAAGAAGGCGGCCTGGAAAGCTGGGTGGAAGTCTTCAACGCCAAGGATGTATCCGGCTGGTGCGAGAATTGCCCGCAAGCCATCGGCTTCCCGCAGTTGGGCCCCTGGGTGCGCGTGGAAGGCCCGGAAGAAGAAGTGGTGACCAGCCGCAATCCCTATTACTTCGCCGTTGATGCGGACGGCAACCAGCTGCCCTACCTTGACGGACGCCGCGCCGTCATCAACCAGTGGGGCATCATGGAAACGGCCGAGTTGATGATGTTCGCCGGCGATGTGCATTACTTCTGGACGACCAGCCTGGCGAACCTGCCGCTCTTCATCGAAAACGAAGAGAACGGCAACTACACCACGCATGTCTATCCCAACAGAGACTCGCGCATGTTCCACCTCAATTTGACCTTCGCCGACGAAACCTGGCGCGAGGTCACCTGGGACGCGCGCTTCCGCAACGCCGTCATGCTGGCGCTTGACAGTGAAGAACTGATCAATGCCATCTATTATGGCCAGGCCAGCCTGCCGACAATCGCGCCCAGCGATTACGATGTCGACGGCGCGAACGCTCTGCTGGACGAGATGGGCATGACCGAGCGCGATGCCGATGGCAATCGCCTGTCGCCCAGTGGCGAGCCCTTCTCGATCATGATTGAAGTTGGCGCCGGCGGCGGCGATTACTCCGACCCTGCGCCCTTCCTGGTTGATTACCTGGGCGATATCGGCATCAAGGCCGACTTCCGCAATATCGACAGCGCCTTGCTCGGCGAACGCCGCGCCTCGAACGAGATGCAAGCCGGGATCAATTGGAACACGGCGCCGCTCTTCGCCGCGCACACCTTCCCGGATTACATTCCGAACAGCAATTGGGGCCCGCTTTGGGGACAGTGGTATGGCGACAACGAAATGGGTGAAGAACCGCCCGATTGGATCAAAGAGCTTTATGCCGTCCATGAAGATCTGATCAGCCACCCGCCCGGCAGCGACGGCTTTATCGCCGCTTCCGCCGCTCGCGACGCCTGGCTCTATGACAACGTGCCCTTCTTCACCCATATCGAGCAGCCGGGCATCGTGCATATGTGGTCCAATTGCCTGGCCAACGTGCCCGATGGACCTTTCCATCACGGCTCCTGGTCCAGCCACAGGCTGATCTATTTCACGGACGCTTGCTAGGCGGGATGATTTGGAGCAAGTCCAGCAAGTGAAATCTGTAGGGCGTTTCGGCGAAACATTCAACGAAATATGACTCGAAAAACGGGCGTCTCAGCGAGACGCCCCTACAACCTTTTAGGCGGGCGAGTCAGCGCCTCGCCCCTACAAACCTTCGACTGATTTCGCAGTTTTGCGGCATCGGTTGACATTGCTAAATTGGCATTCTCTGGAATCAATAACATGACTTTCACGCCTGACAGCACGCTCGCCGAAATCATCGCGTCCGCCAAAGGGCGGGCTGTTCTGGTTACGCATCTGCCCGAGCTGCTGGAAAGCGCCTATGCGCTGCGGAACCCGGATCAAAAGCTCGCAGACCTGCCTTATCACTGGCGGTCTCGGCTGCCGGCGCTGCTGCGAGACTTAAACCGCCCGGCCCACGCTGTTTGGCCCGAAGACGCCGAGCAGCTTTCCATGGATGAGCTGGATCGCCGAGCCTTCGCGCCCCGCTTCACGCCCTGGGATGAAGAGCCGGAAGAAGTATCGCTCAGCGTTGAAGCGGCTGGACATCCGGCTGGCGCGCCGCATCTGTCGCTGGACGGCCAATGGCAGCTGGCGGAGGGCGGCAAGCTCTCGGAAAGATTGAACGGGAACTGGGACGACGCGATACCGGCGCGCGTCCCCGGCAGCGTGCACAGCGCCCTGGTCGCCGCCGGGCGCATCCCAGAAAGCACCTTCGGCCGCAACCAGGAAATCGCCCGGGGTGAGAGCTTTAAGACCTGGTGGATGCGCTGTGAGTTCGAAGGCGCTGCCGATATGGCCGGCGAAAAGCTCATGTTCGGCGGCGTCGCCAATCGCTGCACCGTCTGGCTGAACGGGCGTATGCTGGGCGGGCACGAAGGCATGTTCGGCGGTCCCGATTTTGATATCGCTGGCAAGCTGCAGGAGCGCAACACCCTGGTCCTGCGGCTTGATCCCGTGCCTTTCGAGATCGACAAGGGACGGGCCTTCAATCCCGATAGCAACGACAGTTGGAAACGCACAGTCGTCTTCAACAACGTCTACGGCTGGCATTATTCCAACCTGCAATCGCTGGGCATCTGGCGCTCGGTGCGGATACAGGGGCGGGCGGCTGTCGCCATGGTCGACCCCTTCATGCGCGCCCTTGACGCACATGCCGGCATCGCCGAGCTGGCGCTGCAATTCGAGGGACCGGCCGCTGGCTGGCGTGGCACGCTCAAGGCGACGATCGCGCCGGAGAATTTCGCCGGGCAGACCTATTCGTTCTCGAAACGCATCGACTCAAATGCGGCAAGTCTCAAGCGAAATCTACGCTTTCAGATACCGGAGCCCAAACTGTGGTGGCCGGTGGATATGGGCGAACAACATTTGTACCAGGTCACGCTTTCGTTCACGCCGGACGCTGGCGGCGTTGCTGACGCGCAGCGCTTCAATTTCGGCTTACGCACAATCGAGATGGCGCCGCAGCCGGGCGGCCCGCGGCCCGACCGCTACTACTGGACCTTCATCGTCAATGGGCAGCCGATGTTCATCAAAGGCACAAACTGGTGTACGCTGGATGCGCTGCTGGATTTCTCGCGCGAGCGCTACGAACGTTTCATCAAACTGGCGGCGATGCAGCATGTGCAGATGTTCCGCCCCTGGGGCAGCGGCATGCCGGAAACGGATGACTACTACGATCTCTGCGACCGCTACGGCATCCTGAACATGCAGGAATGGCCAACCGCCTGGAACAGCCACGTGACGCAGCCCTACGATATGCTTGAAGAGACCGTGCGGCGCAATACGCTGCGCCTCCGCAATCATGCATCGCTGGCCATGTACGGCGCCGGCAACGAATCGAGCGAACCATTCGGCCCCGCCATCGACATGATGGGCCGCCTGAGCATCGAGCTTGACGACACCCGTCCTTTTCATCGGGCCGAGCCCTGGGGCGGCAGCACACATGATTACGGCACCTATTGGGGGCGCCAAAACCTCGATCACAGCCTGAATATGACGTCGGTCTTCTGGGGCGAGTTTGGGCTAGCTTGCAGCCCGGTCTACGAATCGGTCATGCGCTACCTGCCGGACGCGGAGAAGGACCGCTGGCCGCCGCTTGAGAACGGCGCCTTCGCTTATCACACGCCGATATTCGACACCTACGACGATGTCTCCCGCCTCAAGCAGAACGCCGGTTACTTCGTCCCGAAGGATTGCACGCTGGAGCAATACACGGTCGGCTCGCAGCTATCGCAGGCGGTCGGCATTCGGCATACGCTGGAATTGGCGCGCTGCCGCTGGCCGCACAGCACCGGCACTCTCTATTACAAAATGACGGACAATTTCCCGGCCGCCTCCTGGGCTTGCATCGATTGGTACGGCGCGCCCAAGATCGGCCATTACTTCTTCCAGGATGCCTTCGCGCCCCTGCATGCCTGTGTACTCTTTTCCAGCACAAACACTGTCGGCATTCCCCTGTCGCTGCCGGTTTTCCTGCTGGATGACGCCGACGCGCTCGCGGCCTCCGACTGGAAAGTGGTCGCGCGCGCTTACAATGGCGACTTGCAGTTGATCAAAGGCGTTGAATACGACGGCCAGGGGAGCATTAGCAGCCCGCAGAAGCTCGGCGAATTCGCGCTTAGTTTCGAAGAGACGGACAGCGTTCCGCTCTTCCTTGTCTCCGAAGTCTGGCGTGATGGCGCGCTCGCCCAGCGCACTTTCTATTTCGTGAATTACGAGCCGGTCAAAGGCAGCCTGTTTCGATTGCCACGGACTTCTTTGACCTTCGAGCTGCAGGGGAACAGCGTCGCCGTCAGCAACATCGGCAGCTTGCCGGCGGTCGCGGTTGATGTCTCGCGGCCGGGCCACCTGGATAGCTTCACGGTCTCGGACAATTACTTCTGGCTTGAGGCCGGCGAGACGGCTACCGTCGAAGCCAGCGATGTTGACGGGCTGGCCGTCAGCGCCTGGAATGCGGGATAAAAGACAGGCCCGTTTGAAGCAATTGTGCTGCAATTTTGCTGGTGCAAACTAGGCGATAGCGGCGCTCTCGCGGCCTTACTCTTCGCCAGCGTTCAACAGGTTTCTTAGCTCGTCTTCGGTAATGTTCTCGTTGGTGATGGCTAGAATCAACACTTCCGCAACGAGATCAATTCTGGCTTCGAGTCTGGCTTCGAGTCTGGCTATGCTGCTAGCGTTAGCGGCAATAGCTTCGCGATTACTGCTGATGAGATCGCGATTACTGATTATGGCGTCGCGATTATCGCTTATGAGCTCGCGCAATTCGGCAAATTGAGGGTTAACAAGACCAGCCACGGCGAGGTACACCAAGACCAGCGGTATTCCAACGGCAGCAAACAATTGCAGCCAACGCACCACATTGCTCCGATCGGAGTTAATCTCGCTCAATTTGGCCTCGTCGCCATATTTCGGCCTAGGAGCTTTCTCGCTATAGTCCCGGATCTGACGCGTACTGCCTTGTGGAAACGAGTCTCCAGGCGTCGGTGCAACCGGAAAGGACTTACTTCCGGATCCTTGTTGCTTGGGCTGCCCTTTTTCAAACGCACTCACTTGATCTTACCATTGATATCTCAAGTTGTCGAAAAGATCTCAGGTGAGACTGTTCCCAGCTTTTAGCGTCACAATCCCCGTTGACGGCTCGCAAAGCGTGGCAGGACGTGTAAGATAACACAAGCTGTTCTCTTCTTGTATCCCCCGCGTTTCTATTGTGCCTTTTGATTTCATCAGTAGTCTGGCTCTATGGCCGCGTTCCTGATCTTCAACGCGAGCGGATTCGGCCATTTGCGATTGTTATAGAGGCGCTGCGCCCGACAGAAGCTGATGCGCAAGACGTCGCCGTCTTGCCGCCAGCGCGCCTTCGGGTCGACCTCGGGCTGATATTCCAGCACCGTGCCCGCTTGCCCCAGCACTTCGATTTCAGTCTTCTCGGTGGCGCGCACGCCTTTTAAGCTGATCGTGCGCCATTCGCCCATCTCCAGCGGCGTCAGCGTATCAAAAGCGTAGACCGTCTGCGCGGCCGCGTCCCAGGTGAAATAGGTCGCCCCTTCACGCCTGACATGCCAGGGGCGCACGGCGCGGGTCGCCTCGCCATTGATGAAATTCCAAAGCCCGATCTCGCGCACGCGGTCGTCCATATTGCGCGGCAGCCGCCCGTCGGCGTCAGGCCCGCCAACCGCCAGCAGCAGCGCCCCGCCGCGCGACCGGATATCGATCAGCAGTTCGATCAAGTCGCGCCCGCTTTTCAGCTCATCGTTGCCGGCTTTATATTGCCATTGGCTGCCGATGGTGTAATGGGCTTCGAAGGGACCGCGCACGTCGTCGCGGCGCTCCTGTTCGGGCGTGATGATGCCGCCGCGCGTGATCATGATGTCGCGCTTTAGACTCCAGGTGTATTCCACCAGCGAGCGCGTGGCGTCGCGATAGCCGTCAAAGCACATGATGTCCGGTTCGTAACGCTCCACCAATTCGCGGATTTGCGCCTTGTCATAGTCCAGCAATTCGGCGTTATGCTCCGGATTGGCGTAATCGCGGGCGCGGGCCGGCGTCATGCCGCGCCGCCATTGAAAGTAGGCATCGTCGGGCGAAAAGTACATGCCCATTGGCAGGTCATTCGCGCGCAGGGCATGCACATATTGGCGCAGAATGTCGTGGCCATAAGGCGTGTTCATCACATTGAAGTCGGTCGTCGCGGTATCCCAGAGGCAGAAGCCATTGTGATTCTTGGCCGCGACCGTCACATAATCAAAGCCGCAGAGCTTCGCCAGCCGCGCGTACCAGCCGGCGTCGAATCCCCGCGGATTAAAATAACCCGGCAGCTGGCTGAAATAGCGCCGCAGATAATCGGCCGACGCGCCAATGACGGAGTGGGCGTTGACCATGCCGAAGGGCGCGTCAACCGTCCAGTAGAGGTACATGCCCAGCGCCATATCCTGATACCAGGCCAGGCGTTCCGGCAGATTGCGCATCTGCGTATACACGCCCTGCGAGGCGCGGTCTTGTTCTTTATCCGCCCCTGGTGTCATGATGCCGCCTTTCACGTCCGCCAATACACCCGCAGCGCGTTCAGTCCCAACACATCGGCCATTTCCTGAGCCGACAAAAAATCGCAATGCCGCTTGACATAATTGAGCAGCTGCCGATAAGTGCCGCTGGTCAGCAGCCCGGGCGCGTCCGTCCCCCACATGATTTTTTGCGCGCCGATTAGGTCCACCGCGCGCTGAATATACGCATGCGCCGCCGCATAAGGATAGTCATCATAGGTGGTCAAATAGGCGGGCAGCGCCGACAGATCAAAGTAGACATTCGCCTTCAGACCTAGCTGTATCTGCGCTGTCCATTGTTCATTCAGTTGCCGGTTCTCGCTGTCGTTCAGCGGCGGCTGCGCCAGATGGGCGATGACCAGCGGCAGCTCGGGATAGCGCTCGGCGATGGCGGCGACGGCATCGGTTTGATAAGCGCGGCGTCCGATCCTGCCAAGGTCAACTGTGACAACGAGCCCGTCGCGCTGCGCCGATTCAAAAAGCCAACTGAATTCCGGCGCATCGAGGCGCAGGTCGGGGTAGCGGCCCGTCAAGCCGGTTGGCTCGGTCAGTTCAAGTTTGACGATGCCGAAACCATAATCTTCGACGCATTGCTTGTAAAGCTGCCGGACAGCGGGAGCGTGCGGATCGGGCGCGAAGGCGCCGAGGAAGCGATCGGGCCATTTGGCGACTGCGGATGCGACATAGCCGTTCGCCTCGCCATAGAATGGACCTTGGAGCAGAACAGCGCGCTCGACGCCGGCCCAGTCCATCTGCGCCAGCAGGGCCTCGGCGGGAAAGGCGGTCGCTTCAGAAAACGGCGGCAGCAGTTGAATCGTCTCATCGCCCCAGCGCGCCCGGCCCCAGGCCAAGGACCGCGTCGCACCGCGCCCGGTCATGCCTCGCAGCGATGTCATGATATGGGCATGGGCGTCGATGATCACAGGCTCATCCTTCGGCAACCAGTTGTTCGCTCGGCACAGCCAAATTAGCATGTTCCCTGAATCGCTCGACATTGAAGGCGTTCAGGCAAGCGCTCCCCCTCCCTGATTCATCGGATGCCCCGCCATAGAGATGGCGGGAAGGGGCCGGGGAGAGGGGTTGGTTAACGCCACAAACCCGTGATTTGCCGCGCTTCTTCCGGGCTGGCGACCTCGCGGCCGACTTCGCGGGCGATGCGGGCGGCGCGTTCCACCAGCTCGGCATTGCTCCTGGCATAGACGCCCTTCTCGATATAGGGGCAGTCTTCCATGCCGACGCGCACGTGGCCGCCGATGGCGATGCCATGGGCGATGACCGACCAATAGACTTCGGGCGCCATGCAGCTCATGCTCCAATTCATATCCGCGGGCAGGTGATCGACCATGAACTGAATGCCCTTGGCCGAGGGCGGCGTCCAACTCTGGCCGGGCCAGCCGAAGAAAAGCGTCCCCCAAAGCGGGCCGGGCAGCAGATCCAACTCATCCTCGCGCCGGTCGCCCACCCAGAATTCGCCAGCGCGAACCTTCTCAATCGCCCAAAAGGCGCCGGTGCTGAAGCATTCAATCTCCAGCTTGACGTCGTTCTCATTCGCCAGCCGGGCGTACTCCCGCAGCTCGGAAATCGGATGGATGGAGTAACAGTAACCGGCCGGCGGGTGCTCCGGCACCGGCTGAAAATACTCGTCATGCGAATCGAAATTGATCGAGCTCATATCGGGTTTCAGCGTCTGCCAGAGCTCGATTTTCTGCTCCAGGCGAATGCTGGCCAAGCCAAATTGCAGGACAGCCCGGCCGGTCCCGCGGATGCGCTCGCTGATCTCGGCCCAGCCCTCCATGATGGGAATCTGCAGCAGCCGGCCATCGGGCTGTATCTCGGTATCGCTGACATAAGAGCCATGCACATGACAGATGGACGCGCCCGCGTTGATGGCGCGGACGTATTCATCGGCGACGCCCGTTGGGTTGTCCGGCTTCGGCCCGTGCGGATTATGCGGGTAAGTCAAGGTCGTATCGCAGGTGACGGTGATAACCAGCTTTTCCATAGTTTGCTCTCCCGGGAATAGGTAAATTCATTTTCGGGCGAGCCACCGTCTCGCCCCTACAACGTTTCATAAGAATGCAACCTGTAGGGGTCAGACGGTGGCTGACCCGTTGCTATAGCTACGGCGCAGCGGGATGCGGTGTATTATGCGTGGGCGGCGGCATCGTCGCGCGTGTGTCTACAGTTTTCGCCATAGCTATTCAGTCGAATGTCAAGACGATGCGCCCGCGCAGGCCCGCGCGCAGATGCGCCAACGCTTCGTTGACGGCATCGAGGGCATAGGTCTGGCGCACAATTGAGCGCAGCGTGCCGCCCGCATAAAGTTCGAGGCAGCGCCTGAGATCATCGCGCCGGCCCGCGCGCGACCCGACGACTTCTTTTTCGTTCTGCGCCAATTCTTTGCCCGACAGCGGAAAAGGCTCCGGCGTATAACCGACAACCACCATGCGCCCGCCGCGCCGCAGCGAGGCGAAACCGGCGCTCATCGTGCCCGCCAGGCCAACCACATCAATCACGCGATCGACGCCTATGCCCTCACTCACGCATTGCGCCCGCGCCGCCAGGTCATCACCGGCTTCGTTCAAGAAGACGGCAGCGCCCATCGACAGCGCCCAGTCTTCTTTTGCCGCATCACTATCGACCGCCAGCACCTTGACGCCGGCCGCCGCCAGCAGCTGCGTCACGATGGAGCCGACGCCGCCGATGCCGATCACCATCACACGGTCTCCCAGGCGCGCGCCCGAGCGCTCGACGGCGTGTATCGCGGTCATGCCCGCGTCGCAGCAAGTGGCGCCATCACGGTAACTCACGCCATCGGGCAAGGCGATCAACTGCTGCGCCGGCAAACAGACATACTCGGCATAACCGCCGGCGACATCCAGCACGCCAACAATGCCGCCCATTTGGGGACAGAGTTGTTCGCGGAAGGTCCGGCAATAGGGGCAGGCCCCGCAGGTGAGGAAGTTATAAACGGCGGCGCGATCGCCCGGCGCAAACTCGTTGACCCCGGCGCCAACCGCGGCGACCTGGCCGGCAACCTCGTGACCCATGACGAAGGGCAACTCGGGCGCATAACCGAAGCCGTCCAAGAGTTTCAGGTCGGTGCCATCGATGCCGCAAGCCCGCGTCTTCAGCAGCACTTCGCCGGCGGCCGGCTGCGGTTGTGGCCGCTCTTCAATCGCCAGCGGCCCGCCGAGTTTATGCAGGAGCGCCGCTTTCATCAGCCGCCCTCATCGCCAAGCCCGATTTCGACCAGCGCCTGGCGGTAAAGCGGCAAGCCCCAGCGGTAGCCTTGTTCAGGCACAGGATAGCCATACATATCCAGGGTCGAGGTGCCGGCGAAGCGGATCTTGAGCAGCGCCTGATTCATCGCTTTCAGATTGAGCCGGCCCAAACCGGGCGGATAATGCAGCTCGCTGGTGAGGCAATCGGTATCGGAATAATGCAGGTGCTGGATGCGCGAGCCCAGGTCGTAAATCGCCTCAACATAGGTCTTGGGCTGGCCGACGCCGTAGTGACAGAAATCAAAGAGCACGCCGAAATGATCGCGATCCAGTCGGTCGCAAAGCGCCTTCATGAAGCCGTTGTCCATGCCCAGGGTGAAGGGATGCGGCTCGGCGGTGAAGCGGACGCCCTTCGGCCGGGCGTAATCGATCGCTTCGGTGAATAGGTCGACCAGCACCGCCAGCAGATCGGCAGCGGGCGCATCGCTATCGACCGGTCGCACACCTTCCCAGACCATGACATCTTCGACGCCCAGTTCCAGCGCATAATC
Source organism: Chloroflexota bacterium (assembly GCA_011523545.1). Classification (GTDB taxonomy): domain Bacteria; phylum Chloroflexota; class Anaerolineae; order Aggregatilineales; family Phototrophicaceae; genus UBA6055. The sequence continues at coordinate 18,871 of WTGN01000046.1, forward strand.
CACATCCGCTTTCAATCCCGCCAGAGTTCGCTCGTAATTTTCGCGCGCGCCAAAAGGCTGATAATAGTCAGCGCCGACCGCGTTCAAGCCCCAGAGCTCCAGGCCAAGCTCGGCGGCAAAGTCGCGAAATTGCCGCAAGAGGGTCGGCGTTCGGCAGCCGGCCAGGTGAGGCGGCCAGATCTCAACCGCGTTGCAGCCGGCCGCCGCCAGACGCTGGCAAGCGTCTTCCACCGTGTAATCCCCAAAGGTGATCGAGTTGCCGCAAATACGCATCGTTCAGCCTCCGCTCGTGTCTACGCCGAGTTCGGCCGCCAGGTCGCATATCGCCGTCCACAGGCTCTCCGGCAGGCTGATGCCTTCCCGCTGACGGCGCAAAGTCATGCGATATTCCGGCTCGCCCGGGAAGAGCACCTCGTCGACGCCCGCCCGTGGCCGCGCTGATTTGACATGGGCGATGAGCGCCCGCGTGCGCTGCTTAAAATCGGCGAGGTCTTGCATGGCGGCGATATCCATGACCTGGAACAAGACACCATTGCCATGCGTGACCGCCGATTCACTGACGTAACCGGCGCCGCTCAAGCCGCCAGCCAGCATCTCGATCATCACACCGAGCGCGTAGCCCTTGTGCCCGGCCGGGCCGCCCAACGGCAAGAGGCCGCCCGCCGGCGGACCATAGAAATCGGCCGCGTCGCGCGTCGGGTTGCCATCGGCGTCAATGATGACATTTTCCGGCAGTTGGGCGCCGCGAAAGAGATGATCGCGCACTTTGCCCTCGGGCATGACCGAAGCGGTGATATCCACCAGCACCGGCCAGTCGTAGCCGCTGGGCGCGGCGAAAGCCAGCGGCGTCGGTGTGAAGCGGCCGTCGACCCCGCCCCAGGGCACGACGCTGCCGTCCCCGCCGGTTTGCGAGTTGACATAAGCCAGCCCGATCATATCGCGCTCGGCCGCCATCACGACGTATTCGCCCAGGCGCCCGATATGCGGGCAATTCACCAAGGCCACCATGCTGACGCCAGCCGAGGCCGCCATCTCAATCGCCCGCTCCATGCCCGCCCTCGCCGCCACTTGCCCCCAGGTCCGCCCCGCGTCGAGGACGGCGATGCTCGCCCGCTCGCGCAGGGTCAGGACATCGGCCGCCGGTTTGATGTGGCCGGCGCGCAAGAAGTCCACATATTGCAGCAGGCGCATCATTCCATGCGAATCATGCCCGGCCAGGTTGGCGCGCAGCAGCGTCTCCACAACCCAGGCCGAGCGCTCCGGCGGCGAGCCCAACGCATTCAGAAGGGCCGCGCCAATTTGCTTCAGTTGCTCCGGTTTCATGGTCGGCATCAGGGACCTCCGCTCGCTGCGGCAGCGCGAAAACGGCTCATCATCGCCTGCGCGCCCGTCAGGATCAGCCCCTGATCCGATGCGATCGGGATGACGCGCAAGCCCTGCTTCAACAGGTTCTCCCAGCTGAAGGGGCTGCCCGCGTCGGCGTCGGGCGAGCGGCCGGACATCAGGGGCATGCCGTTGGCGCGCGCTTTGGCCGCTACCTCGTCAATCGTCGCTATGACGCGCGGATCGTCAAAATCGGGCAGCAGGCCCATGCTCGCGCTCAGATCAACGGCGCCAATCATGCAGGCGTCCAGCCCTTCGACTTCGAGCACGGCGTCAAAGTCCTCCACAACGCCGACAGTTTCGATCATGATGGCGACGACTGTCCGCTCGTTCGCCGCCGCCAGGTAGGCTTTCTCGTCAAGCCCGTAACGGCTGGGGCGGCGCGGCCCGGTGCCGCGGATGCCCAGCGGCGGATATTTGCAAGCGGCCACCGCAGCGCGCGCTTCGTCGGCGCTTTCAATTTGCGGCACGATGACGCCGTCCGCCCCCATATCCAGCAGGCGCTTAATGTGGTCAGGGTCCTTGCCCGGGGCGCGCGCCAGCGTCGGTGTATCGCCCAGCGCGATGAGCAGATTCTGCAGCGTCTGCAAGTCGATCGCGGTGTGCTCGGTGTCGATGGCGACCCAGTCCAGGCCGATATCGCCGATCATCTCGGCGACGGTGATGTCAGTCAGGCTCATCCACATGCCCGGGCTGGCTTCGCCGCGCCGCCATTTCGCTTTGAGTTCGATTGGGTTCATATTTTCCACCTCATCCCCCGGCCCTTTCCCGCCATCTCTATGGCGGGCATCCAGCGAGCTAGGGAAGGGGAGTTAAGTCGCAATCCAATGAATTTTACCCCTTTTGCAAAGCTTCCCCCCATCCCGATGGGGATTCCGCCCCCCGTGAGGCGGGGGGACAGAGGGGGGCATCAGAGGGGGGTAAATCATTTAGCAATGAGCGCTCGCTTTCGGCGTCGAAGAGATGCATCTGCTCGCCTGGGAAATGCAAGTGACAAGGCGCACCGACAGCGAGCGATTCTTGCGCGTCGACGATCAGGCCGAAAAGCCGCTCGGCGGCGCGGGCGAAGATCAGGTCGCGGCTGCCCAGCGCTTCCACCAGCTCCACCTTGCCGCTGACCCCGTTCCCTGCGGGCGCCGATGCCAGCTTGATCGCTTCCGGCCGGATGCCCCAGATGACGCGATTCCCCGCCAAATTCGCCAAGCCATCGTGGAAGCGCACCGGCAGCGACAGCTCGAAGCCGGGCAATTGAAGACGATAGCCGCCGCCATCATCAGCCAATACGGCGCCTTCAAGCATATTCATGCTGGGCGTACCGACGAAGTTGGCGACGAAGGCGTTCCGCGGCGCGAAGAAGACCTCGTGCGGACTGCCCACCTGCTGAATATCGCCATTGTTCATCACGATGATCTTGTCGCCGAGCGTCATCGCTTCTTCCTGATCATGGGTGACAAAGATGAAAGTCGTGCCGGTATCCTGATGCAGACGTTTGATTTCGGTGCGCAGTTGGACGCGCAGCTTCGCATCCAGATTGCTCAAGGGCTCATCCATCAAAAAGACTTCCGGCCGGCGGACCATCGCCCGCGCCAGCGCCACCCGCTGCGCCTCGCCACCACTGACCTGGCGAACGCTTCGTTCCAACAAGTGATCGATATTGACCAGCCGCGCCACCTCGCGCACGGTGCGGTCGATCTCGCCCCGCTTCATCTTGATTGCATGCAGCGGGAATGCGATGTTGTCATATACATTCATGGTCGGGTACATGCTGAAGTTTTGGAATACCATGGCCAGGCGGCGATCTTTCGGCGCCAGGTCGGTGACGTCGCGCTCGGCAATCGAGATGCAGCCGCTGTCCGGCTGCTCCAGGCCGGCGATCATGCGCAGGGTCGTCGTCTTGCCACAACCGGACGGACCCAGCAATACCGCCAGCTCGCCTTTCTCAATGACCAGATTGATCGAGTTGACTGCCGCGCGCTCCGCGTTGGCGAAGCGTTTGACCAGGTCTTTCAATACGACTTTCATTTCAGATCAACCATTACCGCCCAGATCCACAGGCCTGCGGGCGAGCCACCGTCTCGCCCCTACAGCGATTTATACCTAATGTTACCTGTAGGGGTCAGACGGTGGCTGACCCGTTGCCATAGCTAAATTGTTTCAAACCTTTCTGTCCTCATTTGACACGTCGGTGTGGGTTTCCCCTACTCCAATATCCCAAAGGTTAAGCCCTTCACCAGCTGCCGGCGCAGCACGATCGTCAGCACAATCACTGGCGCCATGATGATCATGTTCACGGCGAAGAGGTTGCCCCATTCGACGCGCGTGCGCACGATGTAGGTGCCGGCGGTCATCGGCAAGGTGCTGGTGCGGTTGCCAGCCAGAATCAGCGCCAGGAAGAACTCGTTCCAGGCGAAGATGAAATTGAGAATCGCGGTCGCCACGATGCCGGGCCAGACCACCGGCAGCACGACGCGCAAGAGGGCGCCCATGCGCGTATAGCCCTCGACCATCGCGCTTTCTTCCATCGCCGCCGGCAGCTCGGCGAAATAGCCGCGCATCATCCAGATGACCAGCGGCAAGAGAAATGTCTGATAGGTGATGATGAGGCCGGGAAAGGTATCGCGCAGGCCGATGCCCAAGCCGCGCTCCAGGTAGAGGAACATGGCGTAGAATGGCAAGCCGACGACGATGGGCGGGATCATTCGCAGCGAGATCAGCCATTGCATCAGCGCCTTGGAGCCACGGAAGCGGAAGCGCGCAAAGGCGTAAGCAGCCGGCACGCCCAGCAAAAGCGCGATGGCCACCGAACCGAATGAGATAATCAAACTGTTGCGCAAATACTGCCAGCCCTTGCGCGTGAAGAATACGAATTCGAAGTTCTCCAGCGTCGGCTCGAAGATCCAGGTCGGCGGGCTCGAGACCCAGATGATCTGCGGCTTGAAGGCGGTGATGCTGCCGGCCAGCACCGGCGCCAGGACCAGCGCCGCCATCGCGATGAGGATGACATAAGCCAGGAGTCGCTCCGAGGCGGGCACGCGCATCGCCGGCTACCCTACTTCGACATCGCGATACAAGTAGCGGAACATGAGCGCGGAGATCAATCCAATCACCAATAACATGAGTATCGAGCCGGCCGCCGCCCGGCTCAGCTTATTGAAGGTGAAGGCGGTGCGATAGAGATAGAGGCTCAGCGTTTCGGTCGTGAGAGCCGGCCCGCCATCGGTCATGACGCGCACGATATCGAAGGTGCGGAAGGCGTCCACCGTGCGCAGCAGCAGCGCCACCAAGATCACCGGGCGCAGCATCGGCAAGGTGAGGCGGCGGAATATCATCCAGGACGAAACGCCTTCCAGGCGCGCCGACTCGAAAGGCGCCCGCGGCAAGGTCGCCATGCCCGCTTCAATGATGAGAAAGACCAGCGGATACCACTGCCAGATATCAACCAGCACCACGGTCAGCCGCGCCGTGCTCGCCTGCGCCAGCATGGTTTGGCCCGGGATGCCGAACAAGCCCAGGAACCAATTGACCAGCCCGAACAGCGGGTCCAGCATCCAGTTCCACATCAGCCCGACGACGATCGGCGCCATGGTGATGGGGATGATGAGGATCAGCCGCAGCAATTCTTTGCCCGCGGTGATTCGGCGGATCAGCAGCGCGATGGCGAAACCCAGGACGAAAGAGCCGGAAACCGAGAAGATCACATAGTAGAGCGTGTTGAGCGCGCTTTGAATGAAATCGTCGTTGCCCAGCATGCGCTCGAAATTCTGCAAGCCCACGAATGGGCGGGACTGCGAGGCGAAGGTGACGCGAAACAAAGACACGCCGGTCGAAAACAAGATCGGATAGATCACCACCGTCAGCAAGACGATCAGCGCCGGCGCGATGAAAAACCAATGCCGGTGCCGCTGCGTCATTTGGTAGAGGCGCGTTGAGAAGGGCTGGTTTGAGTTGTTTGATCCGGCGGTCGCATTCATCGGCGAAGTCTCCCCCC